>NZ_JBQQCI010000004.1:0-578497 GCF_052246715.1 Halobacillus sp. H74
CCCCACAGGACAGCGTCCGAGGAGGCTCAACGCGCTCCCGCGGAAAGCGAAGCATTCCCCGCCGCCCCGATCCTCTCACAAAGTATCTCGAAATCGTGTCTTCAAGAATCCTGCTATATAACTGAATCAATCTCATATGAAAAATCAACAACAACCTTTAACAAAGTCATTGGAAAATAGAAAATGGATCAGCGGATGATTATTATTCCGCTGATCCGTTTTTGTTTGATTCATTGTGAAAAAGAATCCTCTATATCAGCACATTTTCTTCTGAAAAGTTTCTACCCCTGTGAGATGCACCTGCAAAGGTTCGACTAGATAAGAGGGAAGCGCACCTTTCAGTCTCTCTTCTTTTGCTGCTGACCATTCATCGAAAACAGCGACCATCGTCGGTCCGGCTCCACTGATGTAGTGACCAAGCGAGCCTTCGTGTTCAAGTGCTTCCGTGACATCTGAAAAACCAGGAATCAAAGCTTGGCGGTAGGGCTGATGCCATCGGTCGCTTTTCATCATCTTACCTGCAAGCACCCAATCTTTCGTGGCAAGGGCAGCGATCAATACATTGGCGCTGCTGCTGTTTTTGACGGCTTGTTTATAATCGATTTCTGTGGGCAGAAGACCACGAGCTTTTTCTGTTTCTAAATGATAGCTCGGCACAATTGCAAGCCAAGTCAACCCATCTAATCCTTCGGTGAAGTGGACGTAATCCAAGTGGTCTCCATCATAGTTGGAGACCATGATACCACCGTAAATGGCAGGGCCGACATTATCCGGATGACCTTCGATTTCACAGGCGATTTTGAATTTGTCATATTTCGTAAGCTTTAAGTTCAATAATTGATCCGCCAGTTCTATCCCACCTACAACAGCGGTAGATGAGCTTCCAAGCCCGCGGGCGATCGGCACATCATTGGTCAGTTCCACATGAGTGGGAGGGAGGGTCTCATAACCGAATGCCTCCGCTGTCTGAAGCGCCGTTTTATAGATCAGATTACTTTTCCCTGAAGGAATGTAGGGCTGGTCCTCCACAGGAACGGAAAAAAACCAATCCTCACCAGGCTGGCAGTCGAGGGTGACGAATTTTGAAAGGGCGATGCCGACAGAATCAAATCCAGGACCTAAGTTTGCTGAGGTTGCAGGCACCCGGATTTGAAAGCCGCTCATGATTGGACTCCTGTTACCAGGGAAGCGAACTTGTCATAATCATTTTCAATTTTCGCCGGTTTGACAGGACTCTGTTCCATGGCTGTTGTCGGATCTTTTAATCCGTTTCCTGTGAGGACGTGGACGATTTTAGAACCTTGCGGGATCGTGCCATCCTTCACTTTTTTGATCATACCAGCAATGGAAGCGCAGGAAGCGGGTTCTGCGAATACTCCTTCCTTTTCAGCTAGCAGCTGGTAAGCCTGGACGATTTCTTCATCTGTTACTTCATCGATCAGCCCCTGGGACTCCTGCTTCACAACAAGTGCTTGATTCCAACTCGCCGGGTTACCGATGCGGATTGCTGTCGCCAGTGTTTCGGGATCTTCAAACACCCGGTTGTGGACGATGGCCGCTGCACCGCTTGATTCAAAGCCCATCATTTTAGGCAGGCCATAGCCATGGCGCTCATGATATTCTTTGAAGCCTTTCCAGTAAGCTGAAATATTTCCGGCGTTGCCGACAGGGATACTGAGTATGTCAGGAGCTTCTCCTAGTTCATCACAAACTTCGAAGGCAGCTGTCTTTTGTCCTTCGATCCGGTAAGGGTTCACAGAATTCACTAATGTGACCGGTTCACTTTCCGCAATTTTACGTACCATTCTCAAGGCGTCATCGAAGTTCCCTTTGATGGCGTAAATTTCAGCACCATACATGACGGCTTGCGCAAGTTTGCCTTCTGCAATTTTTCCATCTGGTATAACGACGATGCAGCGTAAACCTGCACGAGCAGCGAAGGCAGCAGCCGAAGCTGAAGTGTTGCCGGTCGACGCACAAATGACAGCTTCCGAACCTTCTTCAATCGCTTTAGCCATCGCCATCACCATCCCACGGTCTTTGAACGATCCCGTTGGATTGGCCCCTTCGATTTTCACATATCCTTCGATACCGAGGTCTTGGGAGATCGTCGGTATCGGGAGGAGAGGTGTGTTTCCTTCATGTAATGTCAGACGTGGCGTTTTTTCATTAACCGGTAAAAACTCACCATAATGGTGAATCAGCCCTTTCCACATCTCATTCGCCTCCTTCTACTCGGAATATGCTGTTGATACTGCGTACGGATGTTAGTGACTCAAGGTCCTGACGTGCTTTTTCAAAATCTTCCTCACTCACTCGATGTGTGACCAACATCAATTCGCGTTCACCTTCCTGCTCGGTGGGCCGCTGGATGAACTGATCGAAGGAAATATCATACTCTGCAAAAATGTTCGTCAAATCATTCAACATGCCTGCTTGATCATCAACATGCAGACGGATATATTTCTTTGTCAGCTGTTCTTTTTTGGTTTTGACCTGTTTAGGGAACTGAGGTTGGACATAAGCTGTCCCTGTCGTTCCTAAACGAATGTTCTTCAGTACGGCGATAAGATCGGCAACAATCGCTGTCGCTGTCGGCAGCTTTCCTGCCCCAGGGCCGTAAAACATCGTTTCCCCGACGGCGTCTCCATGGACATAGACCGCGTTGTATTCATCGTTGACCGAAGAAAGCGGGTGCTGGATCGGCAGCAACGTCGGTTCTACGCTGACAGACACACCGTTGTGATCGTTCTCAGCAATGCCGATCAGTTTGATGCGGTAACCCAGTTCTTCCGCATAAGTGATGTCATCGGAAGAGATTCCCCGAATGCCTTTAATATCGACATCCTCTAAACTGTAAGGCATGGAAAAACCGAGGATCGAAAGGATCGTCATTTTTCTGGCCGCGTCCAGACCGTCGACATCTGCTGTCGGATCCGCCTCAGCAAAACCTAAGTCCTGAGCTTCTTTTAAAACACTGTCAAAATCGACGCCATCCTGGGCCATCTTCGTCATGATATAGTTTGTCGTACCATTGACGATTCCCATCATCTTACGGATCCGATCAGACGAAAGCCCATCCATGATGGAACGGATGATCGGAATGCCTCCGGCGACACTTGCTTCATAATAGAGATCGCATTTGTGTTTTTGACAAGCTTCGAAAAGCTGTTCACCATGCTGGGCGACTAAATCCTTGTTGGCTGTGACGATATGTTTTCCATGTTCAATCGCTTCTAATAATATGGTTAATGTGTGATCGATCCCACCCATTACCTCTACGATGACGTCAATCTCTGGATCTCTCGTAATATCTTCAGAGCGATCCGTCAACTGGGTATCAGCCGGGAGTTCGCGCGGTTTCGACAAATCATTGACAAGCACTGATTTAATCGTGACGTCGCACCCTGTTTTATGTTCAATGCGTTCCTTATGATCGCGAAGGATTTCAATGACTCCGCTTCCGACCGTTCCTAATCCTAGTAGTCCTACGGTAATGGTATTTTTCATCGTTCACACTCCTGTCCACTTGAAATATACATGCTTCTTTATATAAAGGACATTGTAACGGAAAGGGAATCATTGTACAAGAGTGAATTATCCGACAATTCCAATTAAATATAATATTCCGTGAAGAAAAGAGTATCTTTGAAAAATATATCAAGGAAGTGAATTTGCCTTTTAGAATGAACAAAGTGCAAAAATTTTAGATTCACAGCTTGAAATAAAGGAAAATAGATGGTTTGTCAGGAATTCGACATAAATTTCTAATAAATTATCTTTTTTAATAAAAAAGGGATAACTTGACGAATAATGGAAGATAGATTATAAATAATTTGTGACAAAAGAACCATAATATGTAAATGAGGAGGTCGAGGAGGATGAAAATTGGTATAGGTCCACTGCCGGGTCCACTTCGTAAATATGAACCGATGATTAAGGAAGTAATCTGGGATTTGGGTGTGACGGGGAAAACGGATGAGTTTGTCCGGGAGGGGAAAGTGGCTATTTATAACATTGAAAATGAATTATATTCAAAAATGAATGAAGCAGCTAAAGATACATTTGTTTACAGGAGCATCAAAAACCATCTTCTAAAATTCATCGTCGTTCAAGTGTAATAATAGTATTCATAGGGTTGATAAGCTCCCTGGGGACTTTTGTTTCTGGGGTTTTACATCTTTTGATCTCTTCAATTCCCCCCGACTAGCATTCCATCATTTACCTTCTCCTGTTTTAATTTCTGGACAAAAGCCTATATTTTCACTACGATATGGTGTGAAAAGGATTCCATGGAGGATGAAAGCAATGACAACAATCAATGATATTGCCGAGCTTGCCGGTGTCTCACGCACCACTGTTTCAAGAGCTTTGAACAGTAGTGGGTATGTAAGTGAAGAAGCGAGAGACCGAATCATGAAGATTGTCGATGAAACAGGCTATATGCCGAGCCAATCTGCCAAATCACTGCGTACGAAACGCTCGGGCGTCATCGGCATCATACTGCCACGGCTTAGTACAGAAACATCAACGAGGGTAGTGAATGGCATCAATGAAACATTAGCCAAAGAAGGTTTTCAAATTCTGTTGACAGATACAGAGCTTGATAAGAAAAAAGAAATCGAATACATCCGACTGCTGAAAAGCCGCCATGTTGATGGCATCATCCTGCTTGCTACGAATGTGAATGATGAGCTGATCGACACCATCCATCATACCGGCATCCCATTTTTAGCGATTGGACAAGATCTACCCGGGGTCACTTCGCTCGTATATGAGGATTACCATGCCGCCAGTGATTTGACGAACATGCTGATTCACAAAGGTCATGAAAAGGTGGCATTCATCGGTGTGGATCCTGAAGACCCATCCGTCGGTCAGCAGCGGGAGCAAGCTTACCGTGACATGATGACAAGGAAAAACCTTACCATTAGGGAAGAGTGGGTCGATGAAGGGGACTTCAGCATCGAGTCAGGATACGAATCGATGAAACGCATCTTGAAAAACAGCAGAGAGGACAGGCCGACGGCTGTTTTTGCTGTTACCGACCGCATGGCGATCGGGGCAATGGAATATTTGAAGGAGCAAGGGTATGCGATTCCAGCAGATATGGCTGTTGTCGGCATCGGGGCTTCAAACATGTCTAAGTATATCAGCCCATCTCTTACAACCGTAGATTATTATAATAAAGAAGCCGGCAGGAAAGCTGCTAAGATGCTATTGAGCCAAATAAAGAAACAAAATTCAAACGAGAAATTCGATCTGACCTATAGACTCATAATAAGGGATAGTGTATAGTGCTAGTTGAAAGCGCAAACATGTAATCGTTCACACATGGTTCATACAGACATAGCGAACCATTCTATTACAGCACTTATATTTATAAGATATACACTATCTTCTTTTTTTTATGAAATGTGTAATCGATTACATGTGCAAATTATATTTAGGAAGGGGAAGTGATCAAATGACTGATAACTCACTGATTGCTAAGCAGGTCATCGAAGCTGCTGGTGGGCAGGAGAACATTTCGTCTGTAGCACACTGTGCTACTCGCTTGCGGATTATGCTGCATGATAAAGAGAAGGCGGATATTTCTGCGATTGAAGGAATCGATAAGGTCAAAGGTGCTTTTTATAACTCTGGACAATTGCAAGTGATTTTCGGAACAGGTACGGTCAACCGCATCTATGAAGAAGTGACAAAGCAAGAAGTGCAAGGGGCTTCCAAGGCAGAAGTGAAAGAAGAATCGAAGAAACAAGGGAATACCTTCCAGCGCTGGATCAGGACATTCGGGGACGTTTTCGTGCCGATCATCCCAGCCCTTGTTGCGACAGGACTGTTCATGGGATTGCGTGGTCTCGTTACCCAACCTGAAATCTTAGCCTTCTTCGGATTGACACCGGAGAGCATTCCAGAGAACTTCATTTTGTTTACACAAGTATTGACGGATACAGCATTCATCTTCCTGCCGGCACTTGTCGCCTGGTCCACATTCAAAGTGTTTGGAGGCAGCCCGATCCTCGGTATTGTCATAGGTCTCATGCTCGTTTCACCAGCTTTGCCGAACGCATGGGACATAGCAAGTGGGGATGCGGAGCCATTGACCTTCCTAGGTTTCATCCCTGTTACCGGCTACCAGGGTTCTGTACTTCCAGCCTTTATCACAGGTATTGTCGGAGCTAAGTTAGAGAAAGGGTTGAGGAAAAAGGTACCTGAAGCCCTTGACCTGATTTTGACGCCTTTCTTAGTCCTTTTGATTATGATTACTTTAGCATTATTCGTTATCGGACCGATTTTCCATATCGTAGAAAACGGAATCTTTGCAGGTACACGTGCTGTGCTTGAATTGCCACTAGGTTTGAGTGGACTGATCGTCGGTGGGCTGCACCAGGTGATCGTAATCACAGGGGTCCATCACATCTTCAACCTGCTTGAAATCCAGTTGCTTGAGCGTGTGGGAGAAAATGCTTTCAACCCACTGATTACAGCTGCGATCGCTGCCCAGGGCGGTGCGGCACTGGCTGTCGGTATGAAGTCAAAAGCTAAGAAAATGAAAGCATTGGCTTTACCTTCCGCATTATCCGCATTTTTGGGGATTACTGAGCCGGCGATCTTGGGTGTCAACCTGCGTTATATGCGTCCATTCATCATGGGATTGATCGGTGGAGCTGCCGGCGGTTTCTTCGCCTCCCTGACGAATATCACGGCCTCAGGTATGGCGATCACTGTGCTGCCAGGCTTCCTTCTCTATATCGATGAGATGAGTTCATTCGTCCTCTACTTAGTGACGAACCTGATCGCTATCGGAGTCGCCTTCGCTCTCACGTGGATCTTCGGCTACACAGACAAAATGCTTGAAGACCAATAAGTTCTTCCTCAGGTATAACATTATTTGCCACCTCAGGTATAACATTATTTTCCAAATGGTTCATCAATTCAAACCGATAGAACTGTAAATTCTTAGATGACCAGGTCAACCAGATATTTCCATCTGTGGCCTGGTCTTATTTTTTCGCTTCTTCAGGGCTGTGATGTGATACAATGATTGTAAAAATTACTGGTAGAGAGGTGACTTCATGTACAACGAACCGATTTTCCTGCAGCCAGAATTCAAAGAACGCCTCTGGGGCGGGACACAGTTGAAAGAGATCTTTGACTATGCGATTCCTTTTGAGCAAACAGGAGAAGCCTGGTGCATTTCCGGGCACCATAATGGCCCGAATAAAATCAAAAATGGCCCGTTAGAAGGACAGACATTAGCGGAAGCGTGGAACGACCACCGTGAGCTTTTCGCAAATGAAGAAGGGGAAGAATTTCCTCTATTAGTGAAGATTTTAGATTCCAAAAAAGATCTATCCGTCCAGGTCCACCCTGATGATACATATGCCCGTTATGTCGAGGGAGAGAATTATGGGAAAACCGAGTGCTGGTATGTCATTGATAGCGAAGATGACGCAGAAATTATTTTTGGCCATCATGCCGCGAATAAACAGGATTTAGAGGGTATGGTGGCGAATGGGGAATGGGAGAACTTATTACGTAAAATCAAAGTGAATGCGGGCGACTTTTTCTATGTACCGAGTGGAACGATTCATGCCATCGGGGCAGGGATTCAAATTCTTGAAACCCAGCAAAGTTCAGACATCACTTACCGTGTCTATGATTATGATCGTGTCGGACAAGACGGTCAGAAACGTGAGCTGCATTTAGAGAAATCATTGGAAGTCACCAATGTTCCTCATCAGGACCCAAGCCTTGAACGTACCCAGTTATACCATGAAGATCTCAGAAAAGAAAAATTGGTCGAGGAGAAATATTTCTCTGTGTATCATTGGGACCTTGAGGGCGAATGCAAAGGCTTGCTCACTGACCCCTATTTACTATTGAGTGTCATTGAGGGACAAGGGGAGGTCGTCATTGAAGGCCGTTCCTATCCTTTCAAAAAAGGGGATCACTTGATTATTCCTGCTACAGTCGACTCATTCGATTTGAAAGGAAACGCATCCTTGATCGTTTCCACCTCCAATAAAGACAAATAAACCAAAGGAGTGTTTGCATGTGGAAAAATAGTTACAACCGCTGGAAAGAATTTATGGATCTCGATGCAGATCTTTCAAAAAAACTAGAAGAATTGACGTCTGATGAGCAATCATTAGAAGATGCTTTTTACAAAAACTTAGAATTCGGTACTGGCGGGATGCGAGGGAAGCTCGGTCCAGGGACGAACCGGATGAACATTTATACCGTCCGTAAAGCTGCCGAAGGATTAGCCACATACGTAAACGATCAGGGTCTATCGAATCGCGGTGTAGCGATTGCTTACGATTCACGTTATATGTCAAAAGAATTCGCTGTTGAAACAGCTAGGGTCCTTGGTCATCACGGCATTCCTTCTTATGTATTCACTTCATTAAGACCGACGCCGGAACTATCATTTGCGGTCCGTCACTTGAATGCAGCGGCCGGTGTTGTCGTCACAGCAAGTCATAACCCTCCTGAATATAACGGCTTCAAAGCCTATAATGAAGATGGGGGTCAGCTCCCTCCTGAACAGGCGGAAATCATGATCGACTTTGTCAATAAAGTGGAGAATGAACTGAATGTAGAAGTCGCTGATCAGAAACAGCTGGAAGGAGACGGCTTACTTCGCTGGGTAGACGAAGATGTGGATGCCGCTTATCTGGAAGCAATGAAGACAGTGACCGTCCAGCCGGACATTCCGAAGGACCTTTCACTCGTTTTCACACCCCTTCATGGCACGGCCCGTCATCTTGTTGAAAAAGGGTTGGAACAAAGCGGCTTCACCTCCATTCACATTGTCGAAGAACAAGCGCAGCCTGACCCGGAATTTTCAACAGTCGCCTCGCCGAATCCAGAAGAACACCAGGCCTTTGAAATGGCCATTGAACAAGGAAAAGCGATTGGAGCGGACTTGCTGATGGCGACAGACCCTGACGCAGACCGCCTCGGAGTAGCTGTTCCGGACAGCGATGGAGAATATAAAGTGCTTACAGGAAACCAAACAGGTGCGTTGATGCTTGATTACATCCTTGGTCAATCAAAAAGCTTACCGAAAAACGGACAATTGATCAAAACGATCGTTACTTCCGAATTCGGCCGCGTCATTGCTGATTCCTATGGCATCAGTACGCTTGATACACTGACAGGCTTCAAATTCATCGGTGAGAAAATCCGTGAATATGAGCGTACAGGTGACCACAAGTTCATGTTCGGTTATGAAGAAAGCTATGGTTACCTCGTCAAAGACTTCGCCCGTGATAAAGATGCGGTGCAGGCAGCCGTTTTAATTGCAGAAGTCGGTGCCCATTGGAAGAACCAGGGCAAGACTCTGCTTGACGCTCTTGATGACTTATATGAGAAACACGGCTATTTCCTTGAAGACCTTCAATCCATGAAGCTTGAAGGGAAATCAGGAGCAGACACGATTCAGACGATCATGAACGACTTCCGTGAGGCAGATATCGCAGAAGCCGGTGGCAAGAAAGTCCTCACCGTCGAAGATTACGCAACGACTGTTCGTCACTACGTGCAGGAAGATAAACAAGAAGTCATCGATTTGCCATCTTCTAACGTCTTGAAATTCACTCTTGAAGATGACTGCTGGTTCTGCCTGCGCCCTTCAGGTACAGAGCCGAAAATCAAATTTTATTATGGTGTGAAATCCGGAGCGAAGAAAGAAAGCGAAGAATTGCTGGCAGCTGTCAAAGCCACTGTCAACGAACGCTTACATGCTCTGATTTAATGATAAAGTCCAGCTTCCCTCGTCGGAAGCTGGACTTTTTTCTAGGCTTTTCGAAGCGGGAATGAGAAATGACGAGGTGTACTTCATCAGGTCACTTTCCTTCTAAACACCATGGCGCAACAGCGGAGCGTTCAGTCATCTGGACATAATGACTGGTATTCAGGCTACTGCCCAGGTGAAGTATCAAACATCCAAAGAATAAAGAGAAAGGGCTTTCATTTTATTGACAAATAAGCGATAATAGAATAAAATACTGAAAATTCAGATTTAATTTCAAAAGGGGTGGGCCTCGTGTTGAACATAAAAATGTTGAAACCATATTATGTTAAGGAAGACAAACGCTTCATTCGAGTGGTGCTCGCCTACCAGTACTTTTCAATGTTCATCGATAACGAGCTATATCAGTTCATTCCTATGGAGTCTAGAGAAATCATTATCGACCGCAATCGTAAACGGGTGCATAACGTCTTTGATATTTTCGTCTTTCAACGAGGCAAAAATATGGTCTATGTCTCAGTTGCCGATTTGTTACAGCTCCCGGAATTTTTGACGCACCTCCACACGATTGTGTCGCCGTATTACGAAGAGGGGATTGAAATTAGTCAGCAATCATCAGAAGAAGTGAAAGAAATCATCCGCGAATTAGAAAGAAACAACCTTCGTCGCCTCATTGATAAGGCGATCGATCAAAAAGATGAAGACACCTTCCGTCTTCTTACACAAAAGTGGAATAAAATGTACTCATGAAAGAACCAGGTATGAACGCATACCTGGTTCTTTTGTGTCTCGTGGAAAAATAATAAAAGTGAAAACAATCAGGCATAGATGCTGAACATGATGGCAAATTTTTAAGCATTTTGTCCTAATACTACATTCTACAAAATCTTACAACATTATTATAATGAAAATTGAAAATTATCTGAAAAAAGTACTAGAATAGTGAATTTAGTTAAAATCTTTTCTGTATTTGTCCATTATAATAGAAATAGACTTACAGGTATAGGAAATTATCGGGCTCTGTGACAGATAAAAAACACGAAGCATGGAGCTATACGCAACGATTTGATAATTAGGGAGGTTGACCGAATGAAAACACTGCCTAGAAATCGTAAATTAGATGATGAGTGGGTTTCATTGTTGAAGGAAGCTAAGGATCTCGGTCTGAGTGCAGAAGAGGTCAAAAATTATTTGAGAAATGGTTCAAAAAACAGAAAGACTGTCTAGCACTCCTTCTTTTGAAGGGGTGTTCTTTGTTTAATGGCATAAAAACCGATGTTCCTTACTTCAGTATGAAAAGGGATGGATATGTAGAAAGAACAAAAGTATATATCCCCTTTCCAATAACTGCCATACGCCTTCCCTTTCAACCTGGTGAGCATGTATAATGAGTATAAAGATTCATAAAGGATGAGGGGGAATTATGATGGTGACTAACTATGAATTGATCAACCTGCTTAAAGATTGTTCGATCTCGCTTCAAACCCCGGTCCTTTTGATCAACCAACAAAATAAGCTGATCTATTACTTTCCTGACAGCTTTCAAAAACCGCCTAAAGTATTGCGGGATTTACATAAGAACTATATAGAAGAAAGTCGTAAACTCCCCTATACATTGCAAACTTTTACAGATCCTTATGACCAGCAATTGTTCCTTTATCCACTCAAAAACCAAAAGGGTCAGGAGTTAGTCATAGGCATCGGTCCATTTTTGCAGCACGAAATCGGTAGGATGCAGGTGAAAATGCACCTGGTTATGAATAAATTGAATCTCTCTTATGAAGAACAGTTTATCCGATATTTCGAACAGATTCCCATCATGAATCAAGTTCAAATAAGCTCCATTGAACGTTTGCTGCATACGTTACTGCCTAAGAAAAATCACGAGAAAGAGGCTTCACTAAGAGAAGAACCTGAGATGCGTAAACGGTACCAGGCGTATACGCAAACACAACCTTCGTATTCTGAAGCGATTGCTTCTAAACAAGCCTTCCTGCAGTGGTTCAAAAAAGGGGACGACTATGCGATTGATGCCTATCAATCTTATAAAAAACATTTCATTGACATACAAGAAGACGTAAGAGCCTTTAAGAATCAGTTGATCCGTCTTGTCACAGAGTTAAGCTTTGTATGTGAAGAACTGGGGGCACAAGTGGATGAGGTTCAATCGCTCAGTGATTTTTATGTCAACTTCCTGGAAACGAAAGAAAAGATCGATGATTTACAGGCTCTGGAAATCAACATTCTCCGCTCCTTCTTGGAAAGAGCAAGGAAGCTGGAAGATCCGCCTCAACATTCTCCACTTGTTGTAAGGGCGCAGCGTTACATTTTTCAAAACCTCACCACGGATTTGACGCTGAAAGATATCGCAGAATCCCTCAATGTCAATCCGAATTATTTATCAGGTGTATTTACGAAGGAAACGGGGATTCCGCTTACTCATTTCATTAATCAACAGCGGATCAAAGAGGCGAAAGAACTTCTCTGTATTTCGCACCATTCGCTGATGGAAATCAGTATTCTGCTCGGCTATAATAGCCAGAGTTATTTTACAAGGGTCTTCAAGAGTGTCGAGGGGATAGGGCCGAAGGAGTTCAGGCAAAAATATCGTGCAAGTGAATAGTAACCAGCCGGGCAGCGGACACCGGCTGGTTTTTTTCTTCACATAAAAGCTCAATCTAGAGGAGCTGTGAACGTTTGATGTGCTTCTCACGAATCGCTTGTCGGTGGATGCTTGCCGCGGGCACGGCCTCAGCTAACTTGGTCAAGAAGATCACTTGACCAAGTGGATCTTCGGCTCGCACTGTTCCCGCAGGCGTCACCACCGACCGCTCATCGTGGAAGCAACGATGTCCATCTAAAAAGAGGGATTTCCTTTGATTAATAAAAAGAAAATCACTCTGCGAGTACAAGGGACGGTGGCTATATTCACCGTCACTCTCAAATGAATACTAAAGCACACGGGGGAGCAAGAGCCCAAATGTTTCAGCGAAATGAAGAAGCCGGGTTGAACGATAAAATCGTCCTACTCGTTTTTTTCTTTGATGGATAACTCAGAAAGTTGCAGTTCTTTCATTAGACTCACTGCGCCCTGTGGGCTCAGCGCACGCCCCACGGAAAGCGATCCGTTTTCCGTAGCCCCTATCTCTCCAAAACATTTCGGAATCGGTCTTCATGAATACTTCTATATAATTGTGCCGATTTTAAGATAGCAGCATCTAGTTTTACCACTTTAAAATAAGTTTGTATTCTAAAAAAAGGATAAAATAAAGGAATAATGAGAGAAATAAAGGAAATTAGCAGTATTTTGTTCTTAATAAAGAAATTTAACTGTTTATTTTAAAGAACGATAAGTTTATAATATTCTTAATAGAGAACGAAATAAAACGAACGTTAATAAAGTCAGGCTGCTGACTAGAGAAGGTGAGGTAGGTGCTATTGTCGCCCATCGGAGAGAAAATACGAGTGTTACGCATGGAAAAAGGGTTATCAGTTAATGAATTTGCTCGAAAATCCGGCGTGTCAAAGTCCTATATCAGCAATATAGAAAGAGGGGTCCAAAAAAACCCATCATTGATTGTTATGGGGAAATTGGCGAAGACATTGGATGTCCCTTTAGAAGAGTTATTGACTCACAAGTATGCGAATAACAATAAATAGAGAGAGTGGAAGTGATACGACTGAAGGGGTTAGGTTATGGTGCGACGGGACCTTCAGGAATACGATGAAGAATGGATGTTATTGATAAAAGAAGCGAAAAAGTTGGGACTCAGCATGGAAGAAGTCCAAGTCTTCCTGGAAGAAGGGAGAGTCCCGGATCTCGTGAAAAATAAACAATAAGGAGGATGGTGGTGTTGAGGAATAAAACGGTATTTACAAGGGAAGCCGCACGGAAGAATATCACTGCGAAGAGTCCTCCAGCTTATATGAAAGGCTCTTGTTTGGTCAGTGAACTGAGTTCGATCGTGGACCAGTATTCACAACTCCGTCTCAGAGCTGGCTGGAAGATTTTCAGCCGTGATGGGGAAGTTTATGGGGAAGCGGAGGGAAGGACGATCCCCGAGGCAGAAATCATGGAAGGAATCATGGGAGATGAATCTCCGCTTTCCTATCTGCAAGCAGCGGTCTGTTATCACCATCTGATGGAATATAGCAATCGGAAAACAGATGTCATATCGACAGCTATTCTCGATGATTCATACATCTGCCAGCTCGATTTATTCGGTCATTGGAGGTTCGGGAAATTAGAGCGCAGCTTCAACCCTATCTTCTTTTACGATTCGTTGTTGCATCCCGCCGTCATTTTTTTCACATATCATCAAGAGGGCTTGGAAGTGATCCAGAAGCACGTCCATCGCTTCGCCTATGTCAGTTACACGTTAAAAACTTTACAAAGGACATGGGCGACCGTCTCATAGCTATTCGTAAAAAGCCTGGCTCTGGAACTACAAGAGTCAGGCTTTCTCATGGGCTAGGCTTTACATAAGCAGGTTGACACCTGAATGCATCGTTCCCGCTGTTATGGCATAAGTTTGTGGGCGGGCGAACAGGGCATTCGCGCATTTATCCTTGTTTGTATCACAATGTCTTTTAAAATTCATATATTGATAGCAAAATAAAAATTTTCTTTTCTTCTATCGAGAAATAGTATAGGATGAATGAAGATAATTGAAACATTTTGGCATATTTCCCCGGAAATAATGAAAATATGAAACTTTTCCTTGGACGAACCGTCTAATGGATTAGATACATAGGATGCCGTCAGAAAAAGTCGTTTAGAAACGAAGATTTAAGTAAATAGAAGAGTAATAGAATTTTTCCAAGAAAAGGTGGGTAGCATGGATAATTTAAAAGAAATTTTGCAAAATATCATTCAGAAAACAGAAGACTCGGAATTGCTATCATCAAAAGAAGTCATTGATCAGTTGATTGAACAGTTGCAGCGTTAATATATAAAGTGAAATAAGGCGCGCACCGGTTAGGTGGGCGTCGATTTTTTGAGAAGTGCCGTCGACTTCCTTCAAATATGAAAAAAGATCAGCCGGTGTCAGAAAAAATCAAGACAACGTTTGACAATTTTCTTGCACGCGTGTGATATAATGAAACCGCCACAAAGATGTAAACCTAATAAGTAAGTGAGGATTTTTATGAACATATACTTAGATATAACCATTGCCATTCTTCTTTCTATGGCTGTCAGCTATCTGCTCGTTTTTCCAGTAATGAGTCTGGCGGTGAAATGGAAGATGATGGACTATCCAGAATTGAGAAAGATCCACAAAGAGATAACTCCGCGGATGGGAGGTCTTGCAATCTTCGGTGGAGCTGTTGCAGGAATGCTCTATATCCGTCCGGACCTTCCATATATCATTCCTATTTGTATCGGCGCTTTCCTTATCGTTCTGACAGGACTGCTTGATGACCGTTATCAAATCCGCCCGATTTTCAAGCTCTCCGGTCAAGTAGCCGCTGCTGCAGTCTTGATTCTTTCCGGTTTGAAAATTGATGTGATGAGTATCCCGTTTATCGGAATGGTTTCTTTAGGTGAGCCGATCAGCATCATTTTTACGTTCCTATGGATTATCGGGATTACGAATGCGATCAACTTGATCGATGGACTGGATGGATTAGCTGCAGGTGTTTCTACGATCTCCCTGATCAGTATTGCAGTAATGGCGCTGGCCATTGAACCTCAAATTGCTATCGTTTATTTATGTGTTGTACTTATCGGAAGTAACATCGGATTCCTGTTCCATAATTTCTACCCGGCGCGCATTTATATGGGCGATACGGGATCCCTTTTCTTAGGCTATTCGATGGCGGTAATTTCCATGGTCGGCTTGTTTAAGAACGTTACATTATTCAGCTTCGTCATCCCGATTATCGTGCTGGCTATTCCGGTTTTCGACACATTGTTTTCGATTTTAAGAAGGTTGATCAACAAACAGAAAATCATGATGCCTGATAACAAGCATATCCACTATCAGATTTTAGCGGCAGGCTTCAGTCACCGGACGACTGTTTTGATTATCTATGCCTTCAGTGCTGTTTTCGGGTTGTTAGCTTTGCTGTTTTCTTTGACTTCATTCGGAATATCATTGATCATTACATTCGTTATCCTTCTGCTCCTTCATTTGTTTGCGGAAATGACTGGAGTCGTTTACAGGGGGAAACGTCCACTGATTGGACTTTTCACCAGGGAAGAAAAGAAGAAACAAAAAGAAAAATCATAAATACAAGGAGCATGCTGACTTCATTCGTCAGCATGCTCCTTTTTTATTTTCTAGGAAATTATAGAAAATATAATTGAATCAAAAGCGCAAGCGCCTTGGTCATCCCCAGGGCGCTTGCGCTTTATTTCGTTTAAAATGAATCGACATCCCCTGGAGTGATGAACCACTTCTCAGCATCATTCAATTCTGCAGCATGGCCTGCTACCTCTTTACCGACAAGAGGCATCGGGCTGTCTTTATGGACAAACCCTTTTGCTTTTAAAGCTTTTGCCGCTGTCGTATGGGTCAATGCCCATGTTTGAATGACGTCCGTCTGATGCAATTCGTTCATGGCGTGGTGAAGGAGGTGCGGCCATGTAGCTTCTTCAATGGCGAGCCAGTCAATGATCAGTCCATTGTGAAAGGCGCCCTGCGCTTGATGGGTGACGACATAACCTTGCAGCTCGTCTTCGCGGTATAAGCCTTGCATGACGTAATCTTTGGTAGGATGGTCGAAAAAACGCCAATTCAAATACTGGGAATCGCGCACGATCATGGCATGGCTTTGATGTTTGGCCAGCTCGGCCAGCTGATCGAAAGTCTCGTCACATTGATGGATGGTGCGGATTTCATAGTCACTTTCCACCTGTTTTGATTGGCGGATGCTGGTGTAGAGCCGGTCTAAAGGCTGCAGTAATTTCAACGGTTTGAACTTTGATGCCAAAAGCGACATGGGCTTTTGGACATACATCCAGCGAGGCATGTCTGTCATATGTGTACCACCAGTGTATCTTAGAAACAACTCCTTGGCTTTCGGGGCAGGGAATCCATAGAGAAAATCGATACCTGCCTGGTCTGCTTCCTCGATTAGTGAAGTGTTGAGTTTTTTATAAATCCCTTTTCCACGCGCATCCGGGTCCACCATTGTGTCGACACGTAAACCGATTTTCTTTTTTTCTCCATTGATAAAGGCGTCTGTCACCCATAAGCTGATATGTCCAAGGATGTGACCATTTTCTTCATAAACAAGGATGAAAGGCTGCTTTTGTTTAGGATTGTCGATGAACTTCCATTTCCACGTTGAAAAAGTCATTTCCTGATCGAATGTTTTTTGGAACAAGGACTGGATGAGAGTTTCATCCCCGCTCCGGTAATGTCTGACTGTCATGGGAGATCTCTTTCCTTTCTTTTGTAACTATATAATCCAAAGAAAGGAGAGACCCTCTATAGTGGTACTCTCCTTTCTTACGTTCATTTATGCAGATGTTTTTGACTTGCGGATTTCTTTGTTCAAGTTAAGCATGTTGGTAAGAAGCAGCACCATGCTGATCGCCAAATAAAAGCTTACTGCTGGTGCGTATAAGACGTGGCCAGCCAAGAAGGCGATCCCTGTTCCGAACCCGATTGATAGCATGATCAGTATGTTTTGAGGATGCAGCACCCTGCCAGGAGCCTGGAAGAGTAACTTGATAACCAGACCGGCGATCAATAAGAACGGCAGCAGAATCAAAGCTATTCCTAAAATCCCGAATGAAAAGAACAAATCAAAGAAGTCCATTTCAATTAATTTGCGGATTTCTTCGTAGTTTCCGGCATAACCCATGCCGAATGTTTTCTGAATCACATCAGCTTCCTCGTACATCCCGAATATATGGGTGAAATAGATATTCCGTGAGCTTAAGATAATCTTCAAAATCGGCGATTGGATCAAGTTCTGCTCTCCAAGCGCTGCAGCAGCATCGTCACCGCCGACTGTTCCGCCGTTTTCTCCTGAATCCGTTTCTCCGTCTTCACTTCCGAAACCACCTTCGCCGCCTTGTTCAGCTTCTTCCCGTTGCTCATTGATCTGTCCGACATCTCCGGAAACGTTGGAGAAAGTAGGAGAGAATGGAGTAGCAATCAGGAAAATAGCCAAGAACAGAAGCGAGGCGATCAATCTCAATTGCAGGTGAGGCTCTTTTGTTTTTTTCTTGATCAGATAGATGATCCAATAGATCAAGTAACTGGCAAATACAATGATCGCAGCACCTAAGACGGCAAAGAAGCCGACTTTTGTACCAAGTAGAATAGAGACAGAGGCAAGCATCAACATTGGAATGAAGTAATACCATTTACGCAGGTGGTCGACTTTATTCAATGTGTATATATAGACGAGTGGAAAAGCGATCGCTACAATCGATCCAAGTTCATTTCCTGAATTGAACCAGCCTTTGAAGCCGAATTTGTTCCACTCATAAGTATCTGAAGAAGTTCCTGTGATAATAGCCAGGAATAAAGATAAAGATACAATAAGCATGGCTAATGAAATAGCCTTCAGTATTTGTGAACGCATGAATGATACCTGGTTCATTGTGGTAAACATTAAGAGGTAGGCACCCAGCATCACTGGGAAATAGACTGTTTTAGCTAAGAATTGAAGCTCTAAGAATGGGTCGAAGATCGGCTTTGCGAAATAGTTGTAAACAAGGCCGATGGTTAAGACAGCAGCTAGAGCAACTAAATATCCGATGACATATTTTTTCAGCTTACTCGAATTACCGAAAAAGATGAACCACAAGGACACTCCCATGAAAAGCACGCGGACAATGATGCCGATGGTCAAGCTCAAGTCCGTCGCCTTCAGTGAAAAGTATGTGAGGACATCTAAGATCGGTTGAAGAACGATAAAAAGCAATAACAGCTTTTTAAAGAGATCTTTGTTAATCAGTTTGGACATATAGAACACCCCAATAAATTGATCCTAAGTAATGGTAGAAGCCACATTGAAGTATAAACTATTAACAAGACACTGTCTATCCATAATCCAGCCTGTGTAAAGATAATTAGTTAATGAAGTTTTTATTGAATCGAAGAGGGAAAAGGAAGTATAATTGAGTTATGTGAATCAGTGATCATAATAGAAAAATGATGGAAAATAAGATACAATTGATTTTTGAGTATATCTTACATTCTGATTGGATTTTTATCTAGTGTCAGCTTAAGAATATTATTGCTCAAACGTCATAAAGATGAAAAGATATCGAACAATATGATGGAGTGTTTCGTCAGCTATCACTTTTATAGGAAACGTCAGGGGTTTTCAACTGCATAGGTTCAAACTGCCGCCACGGGTCAGGTGGAACGGCAGGATAACTATGTACTTAAATATATAGATCAACAGCTAAGAATGCCTGGAATGAGAAAGGGAGTATATGGAATGAAGAAGTCACTTTGCGTCGTAGGGCTTGGTTATATCGGCCTTCCGACTTCTGTCATGTTTGCAATTCATGGCCACCAAGTTCACGGGGTGGATGTTAACCATAAAGCTGTAGAAATGATTAATAACAAACAGCTTCATATTGAAGAGAATGGTTTACAGGAACGTCTGGAGGAAGCTGTGGATGCTGGAAACTTCAAGGCAGGGCTTGAGCCAGTGGAAGCGGACGTATTTGTGATTGCCGTCCCTTCACCTATTCGTGAAGATAAGACAGCCAATCTTGATTATGTAAGAAAAGCCACGGAAGCTATTGTTCCATTTGTGAAAGAAGGTAACCTTGTCATCCTGGAATCGACGGTACCGCCAAGAACTGTGGAAGACGTCATGGTCCCTGTCTTGAAGGAGACGGGCTTGGATATCGGAAAAGAGCTGTTCATTTCCCATTCTCCAGAACGCGTGATCCCGGGGAAAGTTTTCCAAGAGCTGGTGGACAATGATCGCATCGTAGGCGGCATCAACGAAACGTCCTCAACGATGACAAAAGAGCTTTATGAATCTTTTGTCAAAGGGAACATCCATCTGACGGATGCGACGACAGCGGAAATGGCTAAAGTCATTGAAAATACTTATCGTGATGTCAATATTGCATTTGCTAATGAGCTCGCACTGATCAGTGATAAAATCGGTGTGAATTCATGGGAAGCAATCAAACTGGCGAATTATCACCCGCGTGTGAATATCCACACCCCAGGACCGGGAGTGGGCGGTCACTGTATCGCAGTCGATCCTTGGTTCCTGGCTGAGATCGAGCCGGACCTTTCCAAAATCATTCAGCTATCGCGCAACACGAACGACCATATGCCGGTTTATGCGGCAGAACAAATCCAAAAAATCGCCAAAGAACAATTCATCCATGACCCGAAGGTGGCTTTGTTCGGCCTTTCTTTCAAGGCGAATATCGACGACCAAAGAGAGAGTCCGTCTCTTAAGGTGATTATGGAGTTAGTTGAAAAAGGTATCAGCTTCAAGACCTTTGACCCGCATATCAAAGAAAATGTCGCATCGAATCAGACACAGAGTATGGATGAGGCATTAGAAGATGCAGATATCCTTGTCATCCTGACTGACCATGATGAATTCAAACAACTTGATCCTGCAAATATTAAAGGTAAAATGAAGAATAGACTTGTCTTTGATACGAAAAATGCGTTATCGTTAGATGAATGGAAAAATGCTGGCTTCATAGCGAAACGCTTAGGAGATTCAAAAAACGGATAAGGGTCTAGGTGAAAACATGAAGGAAAAGTTTTTAGGGGTTGACGTAAGTAATTTCACATACGATCAGCTTAAAGAAAATATAATAACGGATATAGATGAGAACCGGAAGTCCTTTATTGTGGCCATCAACCCTGAAAAGATTCTGCAGGCGCAAAGGGATGAAAGTTTGCTGTATCTCCTGAATCAAGCCACTTATCAAATACCGGATGGAGTAGGTATACTTATTGCTTCCAGACTCAACGGCGGGACGATCAGAGAAAGGGTCACTGGTATTGATATGCTGCTTGCCCTTTGTGAGCAAGCTTCCCTCCATGATAAATCCGTTTTCTTATATGGTGCGAAGCCAGGCGTGGCAGATGAAGCGAAAGATCGTCTTAGAGAAATGTACCCAGAATTAAGAATCGCAGGAGTTCTTGATGGGTATGTGAAAGACTATGAATACATCAAGGAAACAATTAATGAAGCAAAACCTGATATTATTTTTGTTGCTCTCGGTAGCCCCAGACAGGAGCATTGGATTGTCGATCATATGGATGAATTGGATGTGAAGGTCTTCCAGGGTGTAGGTGGATCGTTTGATGTCCTTTCAGGAAAAGTGAAGCGCGCCCCTGGTGCTTTTCAAAAAGTCGGCCTCGAATGGTTGTATCGTTTGATCAAGGAACCGTGGAGAATCAAAAGACAAATAAAGCTTCCTACTTTCTTAGTGAAAGTTTGGAAATCAAGAAAATAGAGAGCATGCCGTCAAGGGGACGGCATGCTCTCTATTTTTTATGTCTGAAACAGGCGAGCGCTTCCTTGGCTGCCTGAGTGGCTTCTGAGCGTAGCGGACGCACCCTGACGCTCAATTTCTCTTTATAAAATTCCAGACTGGCATAAAGGCGGTCGATTTCCTCGATCAGCGATTGTGGGGACCAAGAATCATCGTCGACGTGAGCGGTGACAGGGAAGTCCAGCTGCTCGGCTAACGCATCTATTTTTGGATCATAGGAAAGGGCTGCAAAAGGAACGTTGCAAATCCCTGCGAAGATAAGCGCATGGAGCCTCATCCCGATCAGCAGATGGGATCGGGAGATGATCGATAACTTCTCATCGATGGACAGATCCACGGAATGGACGACAGTTTCCTCGCTGAGGGAGGCGGCCACCTTTGCAGAAAATGCCTCATCGGACGTGCCATGCATCGGAACGAAATGGATCACAAAACCGTTTTTACTGTAATGGTCGAGGACTGATGTCAGCTTATCGCGATATTTCTCTCCGCCCTTCCACTCACGAATACTGACGGCGAGCACTGGTTTTTTCGCGGGCTTTCCAATGCTTTGCGGATGGAAGTCATAACCGAAAACAGGATCCGGGAAAAGGTGGACCGGAGGGGAGACTTTGATTTCTTCTAATAATTGTCGTGAATGTTGATCCCGGACGGATAATCCGTCGACTCGATTCAAAGCGAACCTCACTAAACGGCGGCTCGATTTCTTATAGAAGGGGCCCATTCCTTGTGCATAGACATAGACGGGTTTCTTCAGCCATTTGGCGAGGTGGATGATCCCTGTATAATAAAGCACGGACCTTGGACCGGTCGCGTCTTGCAGTAAGCTTCCCCCGCCGCTGATCAACCCATCAGACTCCTTCAAAACCTTAGCGATTTCCTTGAATCGCCATCGGTTTACGGCATCGACGCCATACGTTTCCACCGTATGGGCGGGGTTTTGAGAAAGTACTGTAATGTGGATGGTCGGTTCGATAGCTTTCAACTGCTGGATCATTGCCTTTAGGATCGCTTCATCTCCAGTATTGTCAAAGCCGTAATAACCGGATAGGACGATTTTCATTTTCCGGCTCCCTTCCTTGTGGTATTAACGTTTCCATTTAGATAAGAATGGAACCTGTTGTAACATGCGCTGATCGATGGCTTTCCACTGCAACAAGCTGAACCCGTAAAGGATCATATAGGTGAATGAAGCGAGCACAACGAAAAGAAGAGCCCCGCCACGTGACCATTCAGCTGGTTCTATAAATAGGTAAGTGAGTGCTGTGATTCCCCCAAGCATGGTGGCTGTCCCTATGACTTTCGCTAAGTTTCCATGGTCGGGATTTAGTTGGATGCGCTGCTGGATCATCCGGCTATTGATGATGACGACGAGCATATAAGTAACCAGCGATCCGAGTGCTGCTCCTTCAATACCAAACGCGGGGACAAAAAGGAAGTTGCTGATCCCTTTGACAGCGGCACCACCAAGGATGATGATGGCAGCGATTCGGGTAGCGTTCATTCCCTGCAGGATCGCTGTACCGACGAGCGTCAAGGAAATGAAGGCAGAGCTCAAGCTTACTATACTGATCATCAGGCTTCCTTCCGTATCAGTGAAGAGGGCGATGTTGATCGGAACCGTCAGGACGATCAGTAAGATGGCGACAGGCCATGATAGGACATGAGTCAGCCCGCGGGTGGTTTCGATCAGAGCCCCGGCCTCCTTCAGCTCTCCATCATTGACGTGCTTCGTTAAAGAAGGAATCAGAGGGAGTATGACTGATGTAGCAAAAACTGTCGCGATCTGAACAAGGGCGAGGCTTCGTCCATAGATTCCATAAAGGAAGGTGACCTGGTCATCTCCTCCGTGGTGGACCTGCAGATTATAAGGAACTGTGACCGAGTCGACGACGTTAAAAAGAGCCATAGTCAGGGTGCCTATGGCAATCGGAAGCGATACGGAAAGAATCTTCTTCCCCCACTTTTTAAAAATGGAAAAACTGTATCCTTGCACAACCTGGACTTGAATCGTGGACTTCTGCAAACGTTTTTTTAAATAAATCAATGAGGCGGTTGCCCCGATAAATGAGCCGATCATAATGCCGGCAGCGATCGTCGTGTCATTATAATTCATCGCTGTTAACGCGTAGGCAGCGGCTAAGATGATGAGCACCCTGATAAATTGTTCGATCACTTGAGAGATGGCTGTTGGACGCATGTCTTCAAAGCCTTGGAAATAGCCACGGTCGACAGCCATATAAGGAGCGACCAGCAGGGTGAAGGATACAACAATCAACGAAGGCTCGGTCGCGCTTCCACCGATCATTTGCGAAATCGGATGTGAGAACACCAAAAGAAAGCCCATACTACTTATTCCAAGCAATAGGGCCAAAATGCGTGCAGTCTTTTGAATGTGGTGAATGTCAGCTTCTGTTCCAGACGAACGTGCCTCAGCAATCAGCTTGGAAATGGCGATCGGAATGCCTGCAACTGACAGGATAAGGGCCACCATATAAACTGGATAAACAAGGCTGAAAATTCCTAACACTTCATCTCCGGCGATGTTTTGCAGCGGTACGCGGAAAAGGCTTCCTAAAAGCTTGGAAGTCAACGTCGCAATGGTCAGAATGAGCGTACTCTTAAGAAACAGGGAAGGCTTCATGGCTGTTTCCCGGCCTTTTGCCGAAGGACTTTGTAAGTGAAGCGGGGGAGAGCATGCATTCTTCTCCAGCGGCTCGGCTGTTTCATAAGTCTGTACAGCCACTCTAAATTCATGTTCTGCCACCGCATCGGTGCCCTCTTCACATCTCCAGAAACGACATCGATACTTCCGCCGACACAGATGAAGACGCCTTGATTGAATTTATTATAGTTCTCAGCAATCCATCTTTCCTGCTTAGGGACACCTAATGCGACAAAGACGATATCCGGCTGGGCTTGGTGAATATCTTCAGCAACGGTATGGTCGTCCCACTCGAAATAGCCATTCCGTGAACCGACTACTTCTATATTAGGGTAATGGGCATTGATGTTGCGGACGGCTCTTTGCAATATATCTTCATGGGCGCCCAGTAAAAAGACGCGGTACTTTTTTTGTTCGGCTATTTGGAGGAATTCCATCATAATATCATAACCGGTCACCCGTTCAGGCAAGGGATCTTTCAGGAGCTTAGAAGCTTTTACGATGCCGATCCCATCAGCAGTTATGTACGAAGCGGCTTGTAAGCAATCCATATAATAGGAATCGTCATGAGCACGCATAACAATCTCGGGGTTAGCGGTGACGACGAAAGATTTTTCCCTTTGCTCGATATGTTGTTGTAGTTGTTGGACTAGAGTGACGTGGTCCATATTTGTGAAAGGTATTCCTAATATATTTACCTGCTTCATTTTATGATGTGACTCCTTTAATTAACACATTCCTGCTCTCCATAATATAACATAAAAAAGGAGCAACAATATAGTTGTTGCTCCTTCATTTTATAAACATGGTTATTTTGCGACAGGCAGCTTTTTGAAGCTGGTTCCGTAGGAGGAGAAACCATCACTGTAGGCGAATGTTTTTTCATATGAATCTTCGCCGATATTCTTAGGTGCAATTTCATACCAAGTGCCGTTCGCTTCGATTTCATCGAGGATTTGAACTGTCGTCCCCACTCTTGGCAGTTGGTACAGCTTATTGTCGCCAACCTCCGGATTCGCCCGGACATTTACGTAAGAAGCAACAGTTTGAGCAAGTTCATAGGCTTCCCCTTCTGGTCCGGTTTCATATTGGCCGCTCAAGTACTGATCTGCTCGATACATATGACCGGCAATTTTTTGACCCCAGTAAGCATCAGAAGCGTATTTCACGTTCATTCCGCTGCTCTTGTTGCCGAGGTGCGCGCCATTGTAAATGGAAGTGCTTGAATCGAAGTAACGGGGTACGATGAACTCTTCTGCAGCTTCCAGAATACCTTCTTCGTAACTTTCATATTCCCAAGCATCTTCGTAAGGGTTTCCGTCGTTTGCTCCGATTCCGAACAGGTTGTTTTTGTCTTTCGCGATTTTACTTTGGCCCCAGCTGCTTTCGTGGATTGCGTGGGCAAGAAGATAAAGGGCGTTTGTGCCATGCTCTTTTTCCGCTTTCTTGAAAGAATCTCCAGTACCGATCAATGGACTATCAGGGACCATGTGTGCTACATACTCATCAAGCTGTTCGCCTGTATACTCTGTTTCTGTATAAAGGGGCATTCTGTTGAAGTATTGGTAAGCTTCGCCTGCCAACGTCCCTGATTGATTGTAGAATGTATTTCCGTTTTCACTGTAGTATCTCGCATTTTCTTTCATGAAGTCTGGTGCAGCACCGTACATATACGAGGATGTGCGGTCTGTAATGGCATTGTACAAGCGGTGATAGAGATTACCATCGCTTACATAGTAATAGGATTCATCTTTGACCATATGATCTGGCGTCAAGTTGACTTTTTTCGGGTCGACATAGCCAACTGTATCAGCAAGGCGGATTTTAACCCAGTCTTCACTGATTTCGAGGACTTCTACATCTACTCCACTCGTTGTATAGGTGGTGTTAGATGTCATAGATTCAGAAGTATATAGAATCGTAAAGGCGTTGGTTGTTCCTTTTCCTTCATTGATCCAAACAATGTTACTTCCTTTCAGGACGACCTGGTCTCCGTCTGCATGAGCAACGGCCTCTTCGTATGTTTCATAGTCTCCGTGAATCGTAGGATCGTCATCTTGAGATAGAGTAGCTACCCGGTAATCCAACTCTTCAGGTGGCTCGAGCACATTCAACAGGCGGTTGATGACAGCCGCAGTTTCTCCACGGGAAGTCTTGTCAAAAGGTGCGAAATAAATTTTTCCATCTCTTTCTTTCCCATTGATGATGCCAAGGTCCGTCAATCGTTTGACAGCATCCTTTGCGTAAGATTTGATTTCATCCGTATCTTCAAACTTAAGGTCCTCTGCTTCACTAATGACACCTTTCAATTCGGCGGCACTTACCATAATCATTGCCATATCCTGGCGTGTTATGTAATCGGTCGGTCCGAAGTTTCCGTTCGGATACCCTTTGATCAGACCTTCGTCACTTGCAGCGATGATATATGGATAATACCATTTCTGCGGATCGACATCCCCGTAATTATAATCTTCAGAAGCGGCCACATCAGCAACTGTATCTTCTCCGAGCTGAATGTCGAGCGCTCTTACGATGAATGTCGTAAATTGGGCGCGTGTCACCTTGTCTTTTGGTCCGTATGTACCGTCACCGTAACCCTTCATGATGCCCGCTTCTACGAGGGCTCTCATTTCTTCTTCAAATAGCGTGCCTGTAATATCGTCTTCTGCCGAGGCAGTTGCTGGAGTCGTTATTCCGACAAAAAGGACGACCGTCAGACACATTAGAAGTATTTTCTTCATATAATTGTTTCCTCCTTGTCATGTTTTGTAATCATCTCTTAATCTAACAAAAATTCCGAAATCTGAATAGCGCTCGATTTACCTATTTTTACTAAAATATCAGCCTTTGAGAAAAATATCTTTCCTACCCAGATTTATCGCCAAAAAAACTTAAATTTTAAGATTTTATGACAAAAATATTAAAATAGGAAATTCGTTGGATAAAAAACCTGTCGTATTTTCCGATATAATAAGCAACTAGATGATGGTTACAATGACAATTATTGTAATTCGGAAAGGTGGTACGAGGAGAACTCTAGGAAATTCATTTTTCTGCTGTTTCTGCTTACGGGGATAAAATACATAAAGGAGTACGACTATAAATGGTAAAGAAAATGTCTGGTTTGCTTGTAGGTCTTCTTTTACTGAGTTTGGTTTTAGGTCAATATGATAAAGTTTCAGCATCGTCAATAGAGGGTATTCCATCTGCTTATGAAAATGAAATCACTTATCTGACAGGGAAATCGATCATCAAGGGTATGCCTGATGGTGCTTTCCATGGTTCTGATGAAGTGACAAGAGAACAAGCGGCTACAATGGTCGGACGTGCTTTGGATCTTGACGGGGAGCAAAGAAGTACTTCCTTTCCTGATGTAAACGAAGGTTCATTTGCTTCTGGGTACATACAGTCTGCCGTTGAAGAGGGAGTCATCAAGGGTTATCCGGATGGTACCTACAAACCGAAAGAAATTATGACACGTGGTGAAATGGCTTATTTGATTTCTAATGCTTTCAACTTGAAAGAGACGAGTGATGTTTCCTATAAAGATGTCAGCAATAAGAACAATGTTTATCACTCGGTCAACCTGCTTACAACAGCTGGAATCTCTGAAGGTGTGCCGGGCGGGTATTTCAAGCCGGAAAAAACAATCACACGTACAGAATTCGCTTTGTTCGTAGCTAGAGGGATGAACCCGGACTTCAAGGTTTCCCAAGAAGAGGAAGAGCCTTTAGAGGTGATTGATGAAAAAGTCGTCGACGCGGATTTCCTGAATGTCCGCCAAGGCCCTGGTGTCAACCACGAAAAAGTCGGTAAATTGGATCCGGGTGAGGTAGTTTCTGTTTACAAAAGAGAAGGAGATTGGGTTTACATCTCCTCTGGAAACACGAAAGGATATGTCAATTCCTACTATTTAATTGACAAACCGACGAAGAATTGGAAAATAGCTTTGGATCCAGGACATGGCGGCAGTGATCCTGGCGCAAGTGCGAATGGATTGATTGAGAAAAATGTCGTTCTTGATGTTGGTCTGAAAACAAGAGAAATTGTAGAAAATGCAGGAATTGATGTCGTCATGACACGTCAGTCTGACTGGTATCCATCACTGGACGGCCGGGTGGCGATCGCTACGAGAAACGATGCCGATGCATTCGTCAGCATCCACGCCAATGCCTTCATTAGCAGTGCAACTGGAGTGGAGACTTTCTATTATGCTGCGGGCTTATCCGACCGCGAATATGCGAGTGTGAAGCTGGCTTCATTCATCAACAATCGTCTGTACAAGGAAATGGATATGTCGAACCGTGGTGTGAAGAACGTCGGCTACCGTGTCGTCAAAGCGAATCCACTACCAGCTGTTCTGACTGAAATCGGATTCTTGACCAATGAGGAAGATTCTTCTAAACTTAAAACTCAGAAGTATCGTGAAGCAGCATCCAGAGCTGTTGCTCTTGGAATCGTTGACTATTATAATTGGAAAGAATAAGGAATAGAAGCGAACATATTGTTCGCTTCTATTTATTTTAGGATCCGAGAGGGGAAATGTTCATGAAACACGCACACAAGATTTGGCTTGGTTTTTTCATCATCCTGCTGGTCTCATCATTAGGGACTACGGCCTCAGCTGAAAGTTTACCGTCATCTGAGCGAATGATGATCGGATTTGAAGACTCTATCGATGAAAGACTGCTAGAAGAGATTTCCGCCGAGGTCCATCATACATATGAAAAAATGAATGTTGTTTCTGCATCCCTCGAAAAGGATAAAGTCAAAGAGTTACGTTCACATCCAGAGGTGAAATGGCTCGAAGAAGATCAGAAAGTGAAAACGAGTGCTCAAAAGCAGACATGGGGCTATGAAACTACGAAAATCGGACAATCCAGGGAATGGGGCCTCGCAGGTGAAGGGGTCAAAGTCGCTATTGTCGATACAGGAGTAGATAGCAGTCACCCCGACTTGAATATTAAAAAAGGTGTCAGTGTTTTGGATGAAACAGACAGCTGGCAGGATGACAATGGCCATGGCACCCATGTGGCAGGAGTGATCGGTGCCCAGGATAACGATGTAGGAATCGTAGGTGTTGCACCACAGTCAGAAATTTATGCCGTCAAAGCCCTTGATGAAGAAGGGGATGGCTGGGAAAGTGAAATCGTCGCAGGTGTCGAGTGGGCGATCGAGCAGAAGGTTGATATCATCAACTTGAGCTTGACTTCCTGTAAGCCATCCACTGGAATGAAGCAGACACTTGAGCGCGCAGAAAATGCTGGAATCACGGTTGTCGCAGCTTCAGGAAACGGAATTCTCTGCAGCGGGGAATATTTGAATGATGTCATGTATCCAGCACGCTACGAGAGTGTCATCAGTGTCGGCGCTGTCGATCAGAAGGATGCACGCGCGTTATTTTCCTATGGCGGCGAATCTTTGGACTTTGTAGCTCCCGGGACAAGCATTTACAGTTCCTACATCACGACAGATAAACACCCGGATGGCTATAGGAGTATGAATGGTACATCGATGGCAGCTCCTTATGTGAGCGGGGTTTTGGCTTTGACACTAGAGGCTTATCCTCATGCCACAGAGGAAGAAGTGAAAGACCTCCTTGTTGACAGGGTCATCGATCTTGGTGAAGCTGGAAAAGATTTCGACTACGGATATGGGCTGGTTCAATCGCTAGATCGTCCGTTTGCAGATGTCCGTCCTGGTGATTGGCATTATCCATACATCCGCAGTTTATATAAAGAGGAAATCGTCAAAGGAGTGGCAGACGGAAGGTATGCACCACTCGGTGAAATTTCCCGCGAAGAAGTCGTGACGATGATCGGTCGTGCGATCGGTCTTGACGGAACAAAACGGGCCTCCCATTTTCCTGATGTGGATGCTTCCACCTTTGGCTCTGGTTATATCGCATCGGCGGTCGAGGAAGGGTTCATCAAAGGTCTTCCTGATGGTACATTTGCACCGAAACAGAAGATTTCCCGAGGCGAAGTCGCCGTCATCATCGACCGGGTATTTGAACTTTCTCCAGACACAACAGTCTCGTTCCCGGATGTTTCTGAAGACTGCTACTGCTATGAAGCGGTAACAGCTGTAGCTTCTGCAGGAATCGTCAATGGTTTCCCTGACGGCACATTCGGTTCTGATGAAAACATCACGCGTTCTGAACTTGCTGCCGTTTTAGATCGGGCACTTGAATAAACACATGAAAAACGTCCTCTCCGGTAATTACGGGGAGGACGTTTTTATATATGAGTTTTTTTGCTCCAAATGAGCCACCATGGCTAAGTGCACCATGATGTTTTAGTCCTGGGACTCCGGAGGCTGATTGAATTCGTAAATCGCTCCAGCACTTGATGGGTCATTATACATCACCATGACGATGTCGAAATCGTGGTTCTCAATATACTCCATTAAGGAGCGGTCTTTGTTATGACGAGGGTCATAATACGTTGTTTCCTGAAATTGCTGGGCCATCAGGAATGATAACGCATTGACATAAGAATCCTTGATGATCAGCACTTTTTCACCTTCAGGTCGAGCAGGGTTGGTGATTTTCAATTCCCTGAAATCTGTCGTATGGAGGGTACTATAATAAACTTTTTCCTCGGTATCGTGGAAGGCGCGGCCGTAGATGTTCTGGTTATCGACACGCTCTCCTTCATTTTCTACTACAAAATCATCATAGGCATCGTCTTTAGGGAAAAACGCACATTTTCTTTCTTCGGTATCGACAGATAAATACAGCTGGCGGTTGAAGCTGCCGACGAATTCCTTCTCAGAAAGGCAGGAACGTTCATAGGCATCATGTGTAAGCTTTTCTGTAACCGGTGAAAATTCCTGGTTCTGCTCAGCCAGCCATTCAATGATTTTTCGGTACCCTTCAAAGGCGCCATAGCTGTTCCAATGGTGATCCGTTTTGAAAAATAGCTGCTTCATCTCTGAATCACTATAGTCTTCATTGAACTGTTCGATCATGTCCATTTTTTCCACTGAACGATCCAAAGAGTTCAAAAAGTAGTGCCGGACTTGGTCGTATGCGCCCCGTTCAATGTAATCAGGTAGCAGGAACTGCATGTTCGTCACTTTATGAGGCGTATTGATATAGTAGAAATCCATTCCTTTATTTTGTAATTCCTCGTTGAGGGCATTGACGTGCTCGGCTCCTTCTGCCAATTGATCTTCAGGGAAGGAATGATCCGGTTCTGTCGTAATCCACGCATCCTCAGATACATAGTATCCCAATAAAAAGGTCTTATCGAGAGTTGACTGGATGTTCAAATATGCCTTCAGCCAAACATCCCTGCCCGGGAACTGGTCGGTGAAAAATTGCTCGAACCGTTTCATGAATTCCCCGTTCACAATTTGATTTCCTTCTATAGGGGGAGCTGTAGCGAGCGAGCGGTTTTCGATATAAGATGTTTCTCTGACTGGACTGAAAATCATATAAAGACCGATTGTGAAAAGCGCGATTACAAATCCGATGGAAGTAAGGGCATTCCTCAATTTTTTCATCTCGTTCCCCCCTAGAATCTGAAGTAAATGAATGGGTTATAAGTCGAATTCACCAATTGGATCATAGAAGCGATCATCAATAGCATATAAAAAGCGGTCGACATCCATGGAAAAGTGACTTGGAAAGGCTTTTTCTTCTGGATGGAACTGGTCTTCTTTTTCAAATAGGGCAGAACCGGCATGCTGAATAGAATCCCTAAGGCGAAGATATACCAGTAATCGTTCAAATAGATGTAGCTTTGGCTGTCCATCAGCCCGTTGATCCCCATCCCGAACATCCGCTCGAGATAGGAGAGGGAATAGGTGAAATCATCGGCACGGAAGAAAACCCATCCGATCATGACAATCAATAGAAGGTAAAGATGCTGGAAGGGACGCCACAATTTCGAGAGAAGGTTCGCTCCCCCGAGCCGTTCCAGAGTGATCAGTACCCCATAATAAAACCCCCATGCCATGAAGGTCCAGCTGGCTCCGTGCCAGAAGCCGGTGATCGTCCAGACGATCAACAAATTGCGGATCGTTTTAGCCCCGCCTTTCCGGTTCCCACCCAAAGGAATATATACATAATCCCGGAACCAGGCTCCTAATGAAATGTGCCAGCGTTTCCAGAATTCCGTGACATTCAATGAGATATAAGGAAAGTTGAAGTTCTCGAGAAAGTCGAAGCCGAACATTTTACCAAGACCGATCGCCATATCACTATACCCGGAGAAATCGAAATAGATCTGCAGGGTGTAAGCGAGAATACCGATCCACGCCGTAGCTAAACTCAAATCATCTGTCGAACTCGTGAAGACTCCATCAGCGACCTCACCGAATGCATTCGCAAGCAGGACTTTTTTTGCTAAGCCGATGATGAAACGTCTGACACCATCAGAGAATTTATCCAACGTGACCTTCCGCTTCATCAGCTGTTCATTGATGGTGTTATATCTGACAATCGGTCCGGCGACCAATTGCGGGAAAAAGGATATGTAAAGAGCTAAAGAAATCAGGTTCTTTTGCGGTTCTACCTGCTTGCGATAAACATCAATGACATAGCTCATCGCCTGGAAAGTGAAAAAGGAAATCCCGATCGGAAGCGGAAGCTCTGTCAATTCCAATGACGTGTTGAATAAGCGATTCACATTTGTAATGAAGAAATCGGCATATTTGAAGTAACCGAGAATCGCCACATTTCCGATGATCGCTAAAGCTAAGTAAGCCTTCTTCCGTGCTGTATCCTTGCCGATCATTCTGCCAAGAAAGTAATTCATATGGATGGAGAAGAGCATGAGAAAAATATAGACTGGCTCTCCCCAGGCATAAAAGAACAGACTGGCGATCAATAGGATGATATTTTTAATAGGTTTAGGCGAGATGAAGTATGCCATTAGAATGATAGGCAAGAAACAGAACAGAAAGACTAAGTTACTGAATACCATGTTGTGTCCACCTTTTATGTAGGCTTTGTTCGAAACACTGGTTCCGTTGATTTAAAAAACGGAAAGGGCTCAGGGAAACGACTCGCTTTCCGTGGGCGTACGCTGAGCCTCCTCGAGCTTTTCGCGAAGCCCCTGGATAACGCTTTTCAATCTAGAGGAGCTGTTAACGTTGGTTGTTGCTTCTCACGAATCGCTTATCGGTGGATGCTTGCCGCGGGCACGGCCTCAGCTAACTTGGTCAAGAAGATCATTTGACCAAGTGGATCTTCGGCTCGTGCTTTTCCCGCAGGCGTCACCACCGAACGCTCATCGTGGAATCAACAGTGGTTCATCTTAAAAGAGTGTTTTCGCTTTCAAGTTAGGAGTTTCGCACATTCCACCCCGGCCAACGCCAGGTTTTCTTTCCTATACAAGACTTCCGTTGTTGTAAAAAAGAAAGAGCAGTGCCTCGCTTGTTTCCCACCGTCCTTTGCGTTGAAGGAAAACGGAACCTATAAAATATCTGAACAAGGTGAAGAACTCTTTAACATAGAGGAAAACCTAATTAATTATTAGATTGCAAGGTTGAGAGACTCCAGCGAGCAAAGCATCGAGACTTGAAGTTAGCTTAACTTGTCCCTTTCCTCATACTTTTCGGTTTACCTCGTTTTTTAATAGACGGGGTGTATGGGAGTGGGGCGGAAGTCTGTTGAATATATTATATACTGTCATTATGTGTGGAAATAGGACAAAAATTCCCAATCTATATTTTATCACTTTTTGTCAAAGAATGAAGGTTTGAAAGAAAAGATTTGAATAGTGGGGACTAGAGACCTGTGCTGATAGACTCTTAATAATTGCTTAATATTCTGAACTGTTACGTGCTGGTTTCGAAAATAAATTTAATGAAAATTTTTAGGTTTTTGTTAAAAAGTTAATAAAAACACCGATATAACTAGTGGTTGAGAGAAATACCATGTCGATATTTCAGTGTTTTTTGAAAAATATGAGCGAAACTATTGAAATAAAATTGAAATCTTGTATCATTAACAAGTGAGGAATTTTAACCCACCAAAAACAAAATAAACCAATTTGTTGAACATATATGCTTATATGACACCTGAGAAACCTACATAAATATGGTGGTCTGGGTTTAATGACTTAGCGAAATCTACTAATCTTCCTCATCCTTCTAAAAAAGAGGTTGAATAGGATTAGTTGAAAATATCTTTTAGGAGGAAACAAATTTTATGTCTTACCAACCTAAATCAAATCGTAAATTCTACGCAACAGCCCTTACTACAGCGGTGGTAGCTTCTGCAGTAGCACCAGTTGCAGTATCCGCAGATCACGTCTTCAGTGACGTTGAAGATGGGAAATATTATTCTGATGCTGTTCAGTATCTTGCTGACAATGCAGTCCTACAGGGACCTGGGGACGGCACATTCAATCCAGACGGAAACATCATCCGTGCTTCAGCAGCTGAAGTACTAATGAAAGCACAGGGTCTTACTCCTGGAGGAACTGAAGATTTCTCTGATGTAGATGAAGATGACTGGTTCTACAATGCAGTCCGCGCTACTTCTCCTGCAATCTTCGAAGGTAACGGCGATGGTATGTTCGTACCAGATCGTGAACTTACTCGTCAGGAAGCAGCAGCGATCATCGTTCGTACTTATGACTTGAGTGGCGGAGAAGATCACCCATTCTCTGATGTTGAAGAAGGCAGCTGGGCTGAAGATGATATCGCAATTGCTTACGAGAACGAAATCATCAAAGGTAATGGCGAAGGCGAATTCATGCCTGAAGATAAAGTTACTCGTAAAGACTTCGCGGTAATGGTTTACCGTGCGATGGGCGAGCCAACACCAGATATGACTGTAGAAAACACAACTGTCGTTGATGCTGATACTCTTGAAGTTACTTGGAGCAATGGTGAAACTACAGAAGTAAACCTTGAAGAAGCTCTAGTTAACGGTGAAAACGAAGTAACTTTCGAAGTTGATGGAGAAGAGTACACTGTAACTGTTAATTACGATGCAGTAACTCCAGCTGTTGAAGCGGCAGAAACAGCAATTGCTGAACTTCCAGAAGAATTGACTCTAGAAGACGCTGAAACAGTAGAAGCTGCTCGCGCACTTGTAGAAGCTGTTTATGAACTTGACGAAGATGCTGAAATCGAAGGTCTTGAAACTCTAGTAACAGCAGAAGAAACGATTGCAGCACTTGAAGCAGAAGCTGCAGCAGTAGCAGAAGCTACGGAAGCAGTTGAAACTGCTGAAGAAACTCTTCTAGAAGAAGATCTTGCTGACGCTCAAGAGCTTGTTGCTGAGCTTTCTGACTCTGACGATAAAGTTCTATTGAACGCTCGTCTTGTAAATGTACAAGAGCAATTGGATAGCATCATTGAAACAGTGAATACAGCAGAAGGTGAGCTAGAAACTTTCCGCGCTCTTGATGTGAAACCATTTGAAAATGTTAACGAAGATTACATCACTGATTATGTAACAGCCCTTGATGACTATGTAACAGCTAATGGTGAATTCGAAACAGCTGCTGATATCCAAGGTGTAATCGATGCTGTAAACAAAACTAACCTTGATGCAGAGCTTAAATCTGATGTAGACGCTGCTAATGATGCTGTCGATAGTGTAGAAGCAGTTGACTTTACTGCTGATAACTTCGATCAAGATGCCTTCGATGTGTTAGTAAACGAAGCTCAAGCTGCTATCGATGAGCTGCCTTCTGATTATAAAGTAGACGAAGACGATGATGCTCCATTAGCTGAAACTCTACAAAATGATTTGGATGAAGCTGTAGAGCTTGCTTCTAACTACCAGAACGTTGTTGAACCAGTAGTAGATGCTGGTAATCAGGTTGATCTATACAATGCTCTTGTAGAGAACTTTGACAATGTTGTTGAAGAGAACATCGGTGAATATAATTTCACAGATTTCACAACTGTTGAAGAAGTGCAGTATGAGATTAACTTTGTGAATGCTTCCGAAACAATTGATGCATTTGAAGTTGACGCTGACACTACACAAGAAGACATTGATGCTCTAGAAGCATTAGTACCTATGACTGGTGAAGAAGATGAAGATGGTAATTCAACAGCAACCCCTGAAGAACAAGCACTACTTGACGCGGTTGCGGTTTACCAACAATCATTCGAAGACCTTGCTAAAGCTACTGAAAATCTAACTAAAGCAGTAACAGCTGCTGAAGCTGCACTTGATGCTTATGTTGCAGCTGGTGGTGACGAAGAAGATACAGTTTATACTGATGTAGAAGCTGAACTTGAAGATGCTGAAAATGTAGACTTCGATAGCGAAACATCTCTAACCACAGCAACTGGTGAACTTACTACTGCAACTGGAGCGCTTGAAACTGCTACTGATAACATGGCATCTCTTAATGAAGCTGTAACAGCAGCTGAATCTGCTCAGGAAGCTTATCTAGCTGCAGGTGGCGATGAAGAGGATGGTCTTTATCAAGCTGTATCTGACGCACTTGATGCTGATCCACAAGTAGAAGCTGACATTGAATCAGCGACAACTGCTCTTAAAACTGAAACTGCAGAGCTTGAGCTTGTAAGTTCTATAAACGATGCTGAAACAGCTGAAGATCTTGCAACAGCACTTGTAAACCTTGAAAATGATAATTTCAACAACCTTACTAGCACACAGCGTCTAGAAGTTGCTGAGTGGTTCATGACTACTGTAGAAGATCAAGACCCAGCTTACTCTGACTCAACAGTAATTTCTACTGACCTTTCAGATGAAATTTCTAACGTTGACGGAGATGGTTACCTAGACCTACTTGCTGATGTTAACGGAGCAACTTCTATTACTACTACAGATGAAGCCTTAGAAGCTCTTAACATTGAAGAGTACGAAGCACTTTCTGCTGCTGAGCAACTTGATGCAGCTGAAAACGTATGGAACAACCAACCTGAAGATGGATACACTTCCATTTCTTCAATCGTTGCAAACTTCTAATCTAGACTTTATATTTAAGAAGCCAACCTTAATTGGTTGGCTTCTTTACTTACATACAATGGAGGAGCTGATCGGATGACTGCCAATACAACGAAGACTGGAACCATAGCTTCAGTCCATACTCAACCCATCGATCGAAATTTAAAAAACATAACTGTTACATCTACCCCATACTCCAATCCACAGAGTCTGTATTCATCTATGGTTGAAAGCTATAAAACGCTCTACAATCAAGAAAACATCACCACTGAAGAATTGAATGAATTCCGTTCAATGGTGGAACGTCTAGCCGCGGATTCAGATAAGTATGCAGAAGGCCAATTCAAACTGCGTAAGCTGAAGAAAAAAGTAAAAGCGAATCAAAATCAAAAGGTAGATCAGAAGCCGGAGACGCTCCAGGATTTTTTGATCAATCAAAAGATCGAGAGTTTCATCAATATCGGCTCATTTGGTCGCAAATGGGTAGTGGAGCGGCTTGTCGAGGAAGAGATCAAGTCAGCGCCTGAACATGAAATCGAAAGCCAGTTGAATGAGAAAATCCTGTTATTGAAAGAGCATCTCTTTTTAATGAAGGAACACGACAAAGCGGAAGGTTTTATGGGGCGGCTTTCAGAATTGGATATTACATTCGAGAGTGACCTGTTAGCTGGTAAAGTGGCGGAAAAGTTACTCCTCAAGGATCTTTCTGATGTAAATACCTTATCAGATCTTCATCGGATCATTGATGCTGTCAGGAATGAGGTTGAAGAGACGGGGATCGTTGACAGCACATTTGAAGAAAGGACGTTTGAACAGTTTCATCAGCAAGCGGACGATATAGAAAAATAATGAGACAGATAGCAGATCAGTTAATGGTGCAAAAAATGTAAGTCCACCTTATATCCTGAACTGTTTTTTGTGAATATATAACTAAGTCTATTTATTCAGTTCACTCTAATACTCTACGAATATATGAATAGTATGGCATCTTTTCCTTAATTTGTAGTACAATGGAATTGGTAAAAAATTGTAAGGAGGAATGTGTACGTATGAAGAAACTTTTGACTTTGGCATTATCACTGTCGTTTATTTTCTCACTTTCCATTACAAGTGTAAGCGCTGCAGACTCTTTCCCGGACCTGGATAAAGCAAGCTGGGCAAAGGATGAAATAACTTATTTGAATGAAGAAGGAATTGTTAACGGATTGCCGGATGGTACGTTCGGTCCGATGAAAAATGTGACACGCGCACAGGTGGCTATCATGATAGTCCGTGACATGTATCCAAACCAGACCCATGAAGGGGACGTACCCTTCGACGATGTATCTGAAGGTGCGTATTATTATGATGAAGTATCTGTCGCCTATGAACAAGGCATCCTCAAAGGTGACGGTGAAAACATGAGACCTGAAGATCCAATCAGCCGTGCAGAAGCAGTGGTTATGGTTGATCGGGCCTATGACATTGAAAGAGATGGAGAGGTCGATGGTTTCCCTGACTCTGATGATATTCCTTGGGCAACTGAAAGCATCCTTGATTTGACTTCCCAGCATATTATCAATGGTAAACCTGATGGAACGTTCGCTCCTTTTGAAGATATTACGCGTGCGTCATTCGCAAAAGTACTGGCTGCAACGATTGAGCCTTCCTTCCGATCTGATCAATTGAGTGAGAATGAAATCGCTCAAAAAACGGAAGCTTTGCAGGAGAAAGTTTTCAATACTTTATACGGTGATTTGAAGGAACACGGTGCGGACAGTGAAGACCGTGATTATCAAAGAATTGAAGATGAAATGGCTGAGTATGTAACAAGTGACTTCAACGAAGAAGTCGAAGGAACTTATTATGAAGCATGCTTAAGCTGTGATACTTTGTACTATGACAATAACTTCGCATGGGATATTCTTATGGATGTAACTGAGAATAACAGCAATAAGGTCGTCGTTGAAACGGCACAGCTCCAAGCTTTCACATACCTGGGTTCATTTGAAACGGTTACTCTGATCAAAGAGGACGGCAAATGGAAGCTGGATGGAATTGACGGTGAAGTCTTTGACGCTGATCGTCACCTGGATCTGACTGTAGAACAGGCAGAGCAGAGAATTTATGATCAGTTTGATGTGAACGAGGTCACTTTCGTGCGCACGTACGAAAAAGAAGTACAGGACATGGATGGAGAATCTTACAATACCGATATCCACGTGTTCAAGAATGAAGACGACGGTGCGGTATTTGAAGTGGACGCATCCACTGGTGGTACTGACGTCTAAAAAAATACCCTTTAACTAAAGGTGGGATCCGTGAATGCGGATCCCACTTTTTTTATGTGTGAAATCTATCATTTTACCTATCTTTTGGGAGCGCTTTAAGTAAACTCCTTGTAAAATTATGAGAAACATGTAGGAATTAAATGAAAATTCTTGTAATATAAGAGTTACAGGTTCATAGTTTCTGAGCGATCTGAGGGGCGATCCACATACATAGGTTTTCTCTCCGTATGAAGGGACGTTGAGCTTTTTCTAAACTATTCAAGGAGGAATCATCACAATGAAGAACTTGAAAAAACATAAGGGTAAACTGTATTTATCATCTGCGAGTGCCGCACTATTGGCAGCTGCTGTAACACCTGTTGTAAGCGTTTCCGCAGACCACATCTTCCCGGACGTATCGGATGATCACATGTACCATGACGTCATCAATGACTTACATGAGGCTGGAGTAGTCAATGGGTATGATGATGGAACGTTCAGTTCCGCAGACCCGGTCACAAGGGCCCAGGCTGCGATGATGATGGCGAGCATGCTTGATTTAGATACAAGTGAGACAGAATCCTCCTTCTCTGATGTCCATGAAGGTGCCTGGTATGCAGGGGCGGTTAATGCTTTGCATGAAGCCGGGTACATCGATGGTGTCGGCAAAGGCATGTTCGCTCCTAAGAAAGAGATGTCCCGTGCGGAGTTTGCTGAATTGATCGTAGATGCTTATGATATGGAAAGAAAAGAAATCGAACATCCTTTTGAAGATTTGGAAAAAGGCTCCTGGTATGAGTCAGCTGTTGAAACGCTTTACGCGAATGGACTGATTTCCGGTCTTTCTGAAACGGAATTCGGACCAGACCATAAGATCAAGCGTGGAGATTTCGCGTGGTTACTGGCAACGACGGATTACAAATTCGGGGACAAGCTTCCTAAGCCGGAAGAAGAAAACTTCGAGCTTTCCATCATGCACACGAACGATACCCATGGCCACCTCGACGATATCGCCAAACGTGTGACAGCTGTAGAAGAAGTAAGGGAAGAGAAACCTGAAGCTCTTCTTCTTGATGCTGGTGATGTCTTCTCAGGTACACTGTATTTCAACGAGTTCAAAGGACAAGCAGATTTGGAATTCATGAACATGATGGATTACGATATGATGACCTTCGGAAACCATGAGTTCGATCTCGGTTCAAGCCCTGAAGGACATCAGGCACTGGCTGATTTCGTAACAAAAGCAGAGTTTCCATTCGTGAGTTCAAATGTGAATTTCAAAGATGATGAGAATATGGACGGCTTATATAAGAAGTATGTAAGTAAACTTCCTTCTGATGGGATGGCTTACAACAGCATCATCAAAAAAGTGGATGGAGAAGAAGTCGGTTTCTTCGGATTGACGACAGAAGAAACAGCAGATATTTCAAGTCCTGAAGCAATCACCTTTGACGAGTATATTGAATCAGCTGAAGATCGTGTGGAAGCATTGGAACAGTTAGGAGTCGACAAAATCGTCGCCCTTACTCATATCGGCTATGATGATAATCCAGATTATGACAATGATAAGCTCCTCGCGGAAGTTGACGGGATTGACGTTATCGTCGGCGGCCACAGTCATACAGCGTTAGATGAACCTACAGAAGTGACGACAGATGAAAACGGCGATCCGAAAGACCCTACGGTTATTGTCCAGGCAGGGCAGTATGGTGGCGATTTAGGAACACTTGACGTCGAGTTTGACGAAGATGGTGTCGTTGTCGGCTATGCAGGTGAGTTGATTGACGTCTCTGACAAAGAAGCAGATCCGGAAGCGGCTGAGATCCTTGAAGGTTATTCTTCTCAAGTTGAAGAAGTCAGAAATGAAGAAAGTGGAGGGGTTGCTGCGGAAGCCTTCCCGAATCCACGTACAGGGGACGGCGGCACTGTCAGTGTCAGAAACAGTGAAACAGCTCTTGGTAACTTGATCTCAGATGGTATGCTGGATAAAGCGAAAGAATTCAATCCGGATACGATCGCTGCTTTCCAAAACTCCGGTGGGATCCGTACATCCATTGATGAAGGTCCAATTACGATCGGTGAAATTCTGACAGTCATGCCTTTCGGTAATACGTTGGCAACGATGGAATTGACAGGAGCGGAAGTGAAAGAAGCATTGGAGCATAGTGTCAGCAATGCTCCAGAAGAAAGCGGCGGATTCTTGCAAGTATCCGGTCTGAACTTTACGTATGACAGCTCTCTTGATGCAGGTGAGCGTGTCCAGAGTGTTACCGTGAATAAAGACGGCGAATGGGTCACTCTCGCTGATGATGAGACATACGTGATCGCAACAAATGCCTTCACTGCTAAAGGTGGAGATGGATATGACGTCTTTGCGGATGCTTATGATGAAGGTCGTGTCACAGACCTTGGTCAATCCGACTGGGAAGTTTTCCGTGACTATGTAGCAGAACAGGGAACGGTCACACCTGTTACCGAAGAACGTATTGTCGATGAAGCAGGGGAATAAGGATAGAAAATGAAAAAAGCGAGGGCTCTGTTATAGAGCGCCTCGCTTTTTCCATACATTCGGACGTTCGGGCAGTTTTCCGAAGAAAAGCCCCGGCCATGGAAAGAAGCGATGGCAGGTCCAGATGATGATAAAGCAAAACAGAATCGTACCTGAAAATCTGAATAGGATGGTCAGGTGAAACCATCCCCCCGGATAAATCGGAATGAAGTTCCTCACCCCATTCAATACTACCGGATGCAATAAATAAAAACCGAAAGAATAAATCGCGATGTTGCGGATAGAGGCAATGAATGGTGGGAATTTTTTCGATATCCATTCACTGAGCTGGAATAGCAGGTAGCTGCCACTGATCAAATAAAGCATGTTGCCGATCAAGTAAATCCCTCTTGATAGCAGGTGAATATCGTAGGTGTAAATGTAATAGCTTGTATAGAGAAAGATGAATCCTGACACGACGGTTGCCGCTGTTAACCAAAGATTCCTGGTGAGGCTCAACTTCTCTTTCAGCGTTACATAATGCAGACCGATCCACCCGCCCAGGAAATAAGTACCAATATGACCGACGAACAGTTCTGGAGGAAGCAGTGAATAACGTTCACTGATAATATGGAAGCCCGCCTCGAGCACTAGTCCGATGAGCCAGAGATATTTCCGCACCAAGAAGGACTGCTGGATGACGTACAAAAGAAGCGGGAAAACCATGTACAATTGAACAATTTGAAAAATGAAGTGAAGCTGATAGTAGGATTTTCCCTGTACGATCCTTGAGAGAATCGCAATCCAATCAAAGTTCCTCGTTCCTGTCCAAATCGAATACCCCTCATAAAACAGCGCCCAGATAAGATAGGGTAACACGATGTACAGCGCTCTCTTCTTGTAATAGGTGATCAGCTCGGCGCGATCCATGGGCTGATCCTTGTATTTGTAGAAAAATACAAGGGCGGTCAGCATGATGAAAACCCCAGCTTCGACCCGGATCGACCAATTCACGAAATGGTAAAACTGATAGATCGAGCTCCCGTCAGGCAGTGCGCTGAGATAGGTGGCTGTGACATGGACGAGCACAACCATCATCATGGCCATCGTCCTTAATAAAAATATCGAGTCTATTCTTTGTTTCGACACCCTGGTTCCTCCTGGATCATGAACATGGAAAAAGCCCCAAAACGTTTGGGGCTTCTTCTATGTTTCTATTATTGGATGCGGTACTCGTCAGCGATGGAACGTGTCATGAAGACAGCGAATTGATCGCGCGTCACAATCTCAGAAGGGGCGAAAGTCGATGGACTTCCATACCCGTTGGTGATGCCCGCATGGTATAAGCGATTCACTTCTTCTGTATACCATGAATCAGGTACATCTGTAAATGGGTTCCCGGCATCTGTGGCTGGAAATTCATACAAGCGCTGAAGGACAACGGCCATCTCCGCACGTGTCAAGGTAGCACCAGGCTTGAATTTACCGTCACCCGTACCTTCAAATAAACCTTCATCTACGGCAGCCGCGATTTCTTCATAGTAGGTGTAATCTTGTGGCACATCACTGAAGCCAGGATCAGGACTGTCACCGAGTTCTGTATAATTCGCTCTTGTAATCAGCAATACGGCTTGCCAACGTGTCAAAGGATCTCCGATTCCGAATTTACCGCCGGGAATTCCGTTGATGATGTTGCGATTGTATAAATAATTGATTTCCTCACTTGCATAGTAACCATCACTCACATCACTGAATGAGAATTTTATATATCTGGATGTCATGAAGCCGGTTTTTCCTTCACTCGTCTCGACAGGATACCAGACAAAATGGTTTTTCCGTTCTCCATTATATTCATAGACGAATGGGCCGGTAATCTCGACTTTTTCGCCCTGTGCTATTTCTGTGATTTCCTGACTATCACTCGTCGGAAGCTCTCTCACTTTTGTATCGGTGACCGCTTCTGCCTGGTAGCCGTCTTCAAGAAGGTGTCTCGATTTATTCAAAGGCAGGTTGAATTCGTATTTCATCGTATTGAAGGTGATGTTATCACTGCTGCTGCGCTCGTAATCAAAATCATCTTTTTCAAAAGGCATTGGGACAGGATGGACGCTTCCGAACGTATTCATATTATTGAGCACCCGCTCCTGGTAGGCATCAGCGTTATAATTCCCATCACGGTCGATCGGACTGTTCACTGGTTTGATGCCATTGTAAGCCATCACAGCGAAATACCAATGTTCAATAACATCTCTTTCTCCGCCGTTGATTGTCGGCAGGTCGTTACGGTCGAACATCTCATTCAAGATTTGGACGCCTGCTTCAATGTTATAGGGCAGGTCATACTTCAGGCGTTTTTCATCCAACAATGGTTTATTGGTCACCTGCATAAGACCGATTCCGCCGTCATCAGAAACAATCGGTTCGCCTTCATCATTGAAGTGCTGCCAATCTCCACTTTCCTCTTCAGCAACAGCTTTGACGATTTCCGGCGGGATGTCGTATTTCAAAGCGGCTTCTGTTAATAAACAATTCGTGACTTGGAGGTCAGGGTTTTCTTCCGGTAATTTTTCAAGTCCACATTTTTCTGCAATTGTACTCTCCGCATTTACTTGCCCGGAAAAGAGAAAGAATACTCCTGTAAAGGCTAGTAAACTGGTAATGATTCGTTTCATATGTAAGTCCCCTCTCAATCTATAAACTCTCTAGTCCTAGAGTACCATATTATGGATGGATGCGGAACGAATATCCATGGAATACTAGCAAATAAATGGAAAACTAAGTATAATAGAAAAGGTGCATAAATGATCATGATGAATATTTCCGAGATTTGATTTACACCTTAGACTTTTGTAGGAGGATCCATTTAATGAAGAAACAGGTCAGTGTTCGATTGGACGAACGTTTGAACAATGAATTAGAACAGAGGGTTAAAGAGTTGGGAATCAGTAAGAGTGCCTTCCTGTCATTTTCTGCGCAATTCTTCCTTCATCAATTAAACCACGCAGAAAGCTCTTCCGCTTCCAAGCAGGTCAACATGTATGAAATGATAAAGACTAATCTTGAAAACCAATATAAGAATGACTGATAACAAGGTCAATTAAATAAAGCACGCCGATCCTCCTCAAGGATCAGCGTGCTTCTTTTTTGTGTTGGTCGATTTACCGTATGGAGTTTGGGAGGGGGAAACAGCTCGCTTTCCGAGGGCGTTATGAGTTTACTCGGACCTACGCCAAAGTCACTGAAAAGACCTTTTCAATCTAGAGAAGCTGTTAACGTTAGTTGTTGCTTCGCACGAATCGCTTGTCGGTGGGTGCTTGCCGCGGGCACGGCCTCAGCTAACTTGGTCAAGAAAAGCACTTGACCAAGTGGATCTTCGGCTCGCGCTGTTCCCGCAGGCGTCACCATCGAACGCTCATCGTGGAAACAACAGTGGTCTATCTAAAAAGAGTGATTTTCTTGTAAAACAGTTCTTCAGTAGCTTCGCATACGCCCTGTGTGGTCTCAACTGAATCGCTTCTCCTCCAGGGAGTCTCTCTATTTTCCTTGCCCCTACTTTACTTTTATTTAACAGCCCAGTAGTTTCGCAGGAAAGTATTTCTGATTTTTAAAGTGTGTTCCGTCATTCATACCCATGGTAAGGTGGTCGGGAAAATGACGAGACTCCTGTGGGAATAGAGTCCATGGTGAGGCCCCGCAAGGCATAGCCTGAGGAGACTCACCGGACTCCCACGGAAAGCGAGTTATTTTCCCGGCCACCTTTTACTTTTACACGGTGACGGAACAGCAAACTAAGCAAAAGGGGATTACTTTTGCAGTGGGTAGGCTTTCCATTTCGATAAATCCAATTCATCTTTCTTGATGGACTTAGGTGGGAAGATAAAGGTCCATGGCTTACTTGTGTTTGCTTTCACTTCTAAGTCTTTCAGCTTGAACCCTCCTTCTGCGGCGACTTCTCCAGAAGCATCTTCGACCCGTAGGGAGAGATGCTTCATGGCCAGGTCCCGGTCGCTTCCATTACGAAGCAGCAGTGTTACGTGGAGGTCGCCGGTGTCGACTTGTTTGGCTTCCAGGCTGAGAAAATTCATTTCGCCCGGTTTGGGCGGCGTGATGGAATCGACAAAACGGTCGAGCTTCTCGACTTCCTCACTTTCCAATGTCTCGCTCCAGCTTTCTTCCAAATCAAGCTTATGCTTGGCTGGTTTCTTCTTCAATTCGATTGCGAGGCGCCAGCCGTGGACAGGGATCTCGCCTTCCTTGTTGATGATACTTGAAGGGGGGAACAGGAATGACCATGGTCGGCTTGATCTCCCCGGGATGGTCCCGACGGCATTCAGATCAAAGGTTTTTCGGGCCACCGTTTCGCCTTGCTTATCGAGGACGAGGATCGCAGCGGGCTTCAGCTGGATGCCTTTAGCCAGTGAATTCCGGACGAACGATTCGACGACGAGCCCGCCATCTTTCGGTTTGATTTCAACCCCGTGCACACTTACCTGGTTTGGCCGGAGAGGGGGGAGGTCATTGTTCAGGAAGCGGTACACATAGACCTCTTCTTCAGGCAACTGCCATTCAGGATGAATCGAAAGATCTGTGAAGACTTCTTCGTCCTTATTGTCAGAAAGGCGTTTTTTATCGACGAGTTCTCCGGCATCGATACCACTTTCATCATATTGGACGTGATCCTCAGTTTCTTTTTTCTTCAGAAAATTAAACATCAGCTTTCCCCTCCTTTGCGCTCTTCTTGTTGGCTGCGTGCAGCATTCCGGCCATCAGAACGACAAGCTCTTTTCTGATTTCATAGAAATTATGCTGGAAGATGTCGAAACCATCTTTTTGGTAAAGACGCAGCGGATCTTCTTGCTGGTACTGGCGGATACCGATTCCTTCTTTAAGACGGTTCATCATCTCAAGGTGACGGACCCACAGTTTATCGAGAATGATGACAGCTCCCTGCTTCCAGCGGCTTTGAAGAGCTGTTGAAGCTTCGGTTTCATTCAGATGTTTATGATAACGCTCTAAAACCGGATGGAGGTCTGCTTTTAAATCTTCTACATTTTCATAGGTTTGTTCAGATATATCGATATCTGTCATGAACGGAATGCCGCGATGTAATTCAGCCTGTAAATGTTCAAGCGGCCAGTCTTCCGGGACCACGGTGTCCGGACAGAATTTGTCAATGGTATGGTGGACGTAATCTTCCACCATTGGCGCAAGCAGTTTGATGATATCTTCATCTACTAAAATTCGATCGCGAAGGTCATAAATCACTTTGCGCTGATCATTGATGACGTCATCGAGCTTCAATGTATATTCTCTGATGTTATAATTGCTGCCTTCACTGATTTTCTGAACGGTATCAATGAATTTATGAAGATCCTTGTTCATCGCTTTGCCATTGGCATTGGTTTTCAGTGTCTTCATTTTACGATCACGTTCGACTTGGGCGAAGCGTTCGATCATGTCATCTTCAAGGGAAATGATGAACTGCGAAGAGCCGGGATCGCCTTGACGCCCCGATCTTCCTTTCAACTGGTTATCGATCCGGCGGGATTCATGACGTTCTGTTCCGATGACGTGCAGTCCGCCAAGCTCGGTCACTCCCTCACCAAGAACGATGTCAGTCCCACGGCCGGCCATGTTCGTGGCAATGGTAATCGTACCTTGCTGACCGGCAAGGGAGATCAATCGGACTTCCTGTTCGACGCTTTTTGCGTTCAACAACTCGTAGTCAATGCCTGCTTCATCCAAATATCCGGCGACTTTGTCTGACTGGAGAATGGAAGTCGTCCCGATCAAAATCGGCTGGCCGGTTTGATGGATATCTCTCACTTCCCGGACGAGTTCTTGATATTTCTGCTCTTTTGTCAGGAAAATTTTATCTGTTCGATCCTCGCGTAACACGGGTTTATTCGTCGGTACTTGAATGACATCCATTCCGTACACCGTCTGGAATTCTTTCTCTTCTGTTTTGGCAGTCCCTGTCATCCCTGAGAGTGTTGGGTACATGCGGAAGTAGTTTTGAATCGTGATGGATGCCTGTGGTTTGTTTTCTTCACTGATTTCCAAACCTTCTTTCGCTTCCAGCGCTTGATGCAGACCGTCCGACATCGTCCGGCCTTCCATTAAGCGTCCTGTGAACATATCGACAAGCTTCAATTCGTTATCCTCGATGATATAATCGACATCGCGCTCAAACATGACGCGAGCCCGGAGTGCCTGGACCATGTAATGATTGAGGGTCTGGTGCTCGATATCGAATAAATTGTCGATGCCGAAAGCGCGCTCGATTTTTGTCATGCCTTCTTCCGTCAAGGTGACACTTTTCGTTTCCGGGTCAAATTGGAAGTCAACCTCTGCTTTAAATGAACGAGCGAGTTTTGCACCGACTTTATGTAGATTAGCGCTTGACTCCATTTTTCCCGCGATGATGAGCGGCGTTTTCGCTTCATCGATCAGGACGCTGTCGATTTCATCAATGATCGCAAAATGGTAAGGGCGTTGAACCTTCTCGTTGATATCTTTGACCATATGATCGCGCAGGAAATCGAAGCCGAATTCTGTCCCGATCCCGTAAGTGATATCAGCCTGGTAGGCATCCTTCTTTTCTGCTTGGGAGATTTGCGGAACATTCAAGCCGACCTTCAGTCCGAGGAATTCGTGGACAGGACCCATTGTTTCAAAGTCGCGCCGTGCCAAGTATTCGTTGACAGTAATGACATGGACACCTTTTCCTTCGAGTGCCTTCAAATAGCTGGGAAGGGTGGCGACGAGGGTTTTTCCTTCTCCTGTCGCCATTTCCGATATGTCGCCATCTGTCAAAACCAGGCCGCCGATCAGCTGTACATCGAAGTGGCGCAGACCCAGTACACGTCTGGCAGCTTCTCTAACGACGGCAAACGCTTCCTCTCTGATTTCGTCAATCGTTGTTCCATTATGTAGAGCGGTGCGGAATTCTGTGGTCTTCGTTTTTAATTGCTCGTCAGTCAATGCTTTCATGTCCTCTTCATGGTTGTTGATCGACTGGATAGATTGGTAATATTTCTTCAGTTGGCGGTCGCTCTTGGCTGGTAAAATCTTTTTCATCGATTCGATCATCTATTAGACGCTCCTTGAAATAGTAGTCATTATCTTACAGTCTACCATGTTAGAAGTCCTCTTTTCTACAATGCTCCCATCTAATATACTTCGATTCTCTAAATATATTGTCGAATCGATTGATTTGTGTGAATAATTTGAATATAATTAGGAATGTAAAATAAAGAAAGGAGTGTAATTTTCAGTAAAAAGATAAAATTTACGAGGAGGATGTCATTTGAACGTGAAAAAGAGTTTAGTATTGTTCTTCATCTTTCTTCTAGCATTTTCGAATTCCGCTTTCGCCGCATCGGGTCTCCCGAATAAGAGTTTAGGAGAATCGTCGCCGGCTAAGAAAGTGACAGAAAATGTCCTGAAGGCTGATGGAGAAGATGAGAAGTATGATGCGAATGAAGAGGTCCGTATCATCGTCGAATTGGAAGATGAGCCAACGATTTATTCTGCACAGAGTTTAGGTAAGAGCTTTAGTGAACTATCAGATTCCAACAAGGATAAGTTGAGAAAAGCAGCTTTGGATGCCCAGGATCAAGTGAAATCATCCATTCAAAGCCAATCCATTCCGATGGATTACAAACAAAGCTTTACAACCGTCGTCAATGGATTCAGTGGCACAGTTTCCTACAAATCCGTTGATGTGATAGAAAGCTTACCGAACGTTGGCAAAGTACATATCACAAACGAATACGAGCGTCCGACGGAACAGCCGGAGATGCTTTATAGTAAAGAGCTTGTCAATGCACAGAAAACTTGGCAGGATTATGGCTATAAAGGGGAAGGCATGACGGTAGGTGTCATCGATACGGGAATCGACCCAGAACATAGAGATATGGTCTTGAGCGATGAAACAGATCCTGAGATCAGTAAAGATGATGTCGATGCGTTGAAGTCATCAGGAGAACTGAAAGGGAAATACTTTACGGAGAAAGTCCCTTATGGTTACAACTATGCGGATGAAAATGATACCGTATTGGACCTTGGGCCGGAAGCCAGCATGCACGGGATGCACGTATCTGGAACAGTCGGTGCCAATGGGGATGAAGAAAATGGCGGAATCAAAGGGGTAGCACCAGAAGCACAAATCCTCGGATTGAAAGTGTTCGGTAATGACCCTGAAATGCCATCAACCTATGGTGATATTTATGTGAAGGCGATTGACGATGCCATCCTTCTTGGAGCAGACGTCATCAATATGAGCCTTGGATCGACAGCTAGTTTCGTAGATTCTGAAGATCCTGAACAGAAGGCGATTGCAAGAGCTGTTGATAATGGAGTGATGATGGCCATCTCTGCAGGTAACTCTGCGAAATTCGGAGAAGGCTTCGGCAATCCATTAGCGTCCAACCCTGACATCGGTCTTGTCGGTGCTCCTGGACTATCTACAGATTCATTGCAAGTCGCTTCTTTCGAGAACGAATATTTGATGCTTGATGCTTTCAACACGAAGGTCGATGGAGAAGAAGGTCTCCCTGTACCTTTCTTATCGGCGAGTGAAGTGTCACCGAATTCATTGGACGAGGGTTACCATGAAGTAGTGTATGCCGGCTTAGGCAGAACGCCGGGTGATTCTGATGTAAACCCTGATGCCAATGACTTTGAAGGTGTGGATGTAGAAGGCAAAATCGCGTTGATCCAACGTGGGGAATCTACATTCGTAAGTAAAACATTGAACGCTCAGGAACGCGGGGCGAAAGGTGTCATCATTTTCAACAATGTAGCAGGCTATATCAGCATGGCCTCTAGTGGAGAAATTAACATTCCTCAACTTTCTACTTTGAAAGTCCAAGGGGAAGAGCTGCGTGATCAATTGCAAGCAGGAAAAACGGTTGAAATTTCCTTTACAGGGGAAGAAGTCAAATCGATCAACCCTGAATTCGGAAACCTATCATCCTTCACTTCCTGGGGTGTGACACCGAACCTTGATTTCAAACCGGAAATCACAGCGCCAGGTGGAAACATCCTATCGACTCTTCAAGACGATGAGTATGGCTTGATGAGTGGTACATCAATGGCTGCACCACACGTTGCGGGTGGTTCTGCACTTGTTATGCAACGCATTGAAGAGGATTTCGATCTTGCTGGTGAGGATCGTGTCGAAATGACGAAGAACATTTTGATGAACACGTCCGTACCACAGCTCGATACTGGATTATATAACGATTTCTACCAATCTGGTTTAGCTTTCTCACCAAGAAGGCAGGGTGCTGGATTGATGGACTTGCATGCAGCCATGAGTACACCGGTTGTAGCAACTGAGAAAGAAACCGGTCTTGGTAAAGTGGCACTGAAAGAAATGGATGGAAAAGAATCATTCACATTGACGGTAGATAACTTCAGTGATGAAAACACTGCCTATAATGTCAAAGGAACTGTCCAAACAGATTTAGTCGCTGATGGTCAGAACCAAGGGGAAACACAAGGAATCTACAAAGAAGGTACCATCAGTGAAGAGGAACCATATGCTGGTGAATTCCCGATTGAAATCACTTCAGCTAACGGAAGCCAAGTCAATGATGACTACCAGGTCATTGTCCCAGCTAACTCTTCTATTGAAATCGATGTTACCGTCGATTTAGAAGGTGGAATTGACTGGTTCGGAAATCAGCCACTTGATGAAATCTTTGAAAATGGCTATTTCGTAGAAGGCTTCATTACGCTGGAAGATCCGAATGATACGAACCCGGAAATCAACGTTCCATATGTCGGTTTTGATGGCGAATGGGATGAAGCTCCAATCGTTGATGACACGATTTATGAAGTCGATGGCGAATCCTTCTATGGACAAACAGGTTTGTTAACACCATTAGGAGCGGAACTTCATTATCTGGGGGTCGATCCATTACTTGGTGAAGAAGAAGTTCTGACTGGTTCAGAATTGAATGTCGGCTTCTCACCTAATGAAGATGGATTGGCAGACACGGTTTTACCTGTTGTCTCCTTCCTGAGAAACGCCAAAGAAGTCGAGTTCAACATTTTGAATGAAGATAAGGAAAAATTACGTACTCTCCGTACACAGGATGAAGTGAGAAAACACTATTATGACGGCGGAGCGTCCCCGAGCTACACGGTATTTGACCAGAGCTCCTGGGATGGAAAAGTGAAAGGTGAAGTCGTGGAAGATGGACTTTACTATTATGAAATCAAATCTGTCGTAGACTATCCAGACGCTGAATGGCAGTCGAAAGTGATTCCAGTCAGAGTCGACACGGAAACACCTTCTCTTGAGGTGGACTATGATGCTTCCAGCAAGGAATTGTCATGGCAGGCAGCTGACCAGGGTGCCGGAATTTCCCACTATGATGTCCTTGTCAATGGTGAGAGTGTCCTGGAACAACCGCTAGCGGCTGATGAAAAATCTTATACACTTGAAACAGAAGAAGTCGAAAGTGTTAAAGTCATTGCCCATGACTATGCGGGTAACGTGACGACAGACAGTGCGATGGAAAGTGAAGATGACACAATACCATCTGTCATCGCATTGACACCAGAAGCTCTTGAAGTTTATAACGATAAAAAAGTACAAGTCGTTGGTCATGTCACGGATGACTCAAAAGTCGAATCCCTAACAATCAATGGCGAAGATGTGAAATTGGCTTGGGATTCTAAGACCAAACGTTACAACTTCAATAAAGAAATCAGCTTTAAGACAGACGGATTTAAAGAGCTTGAGTTTGCAGCTGTCGATGACAGTGGCAATGACATCTCCTTCACTCGTCGTTTCATGATTGACTCTACAAGCGCTGAGCTGACTGTAGAAGGTCCTCATGTAACATCTGAAAGTGAAGTAGACTTAAATCTTCATGTGAAAGATAATTTTGATGCTTTACGTTTGAATGTCGATGGCAGTGAAGTATTTGCCAAAGAATTCAAAGAGCCATTTAAAATGAGAGCATTGGATAAAGAGTATCAGCACACAGTCCAACTGGAAGACGGCAAAAATACGTTTGAAGTAGAAGCTGTCGACTATGGCGGTAATGTCACAAAGCAAACGGTTACGATTTACCACTCCGATGAGGAACCAGTGGACTTCAACGATATTTCTGACGGCTACTGGGGTAAAGAAGCGATTCAGAAATTGAATGTAGCTGGAGTCATCAATGGTTATCCGAATGGTGATTTCGGAATCAACGATCCAATCAACCGTCGTCAAGCGGCGCAGATGATCGTCCGCGCATTCGATCTTGATACTTCAAACCCAGAGAATCCAGGATTGTCTGATGTGAATCCAGGAGACCGGGCGTATGAAGAAATCGCAGCCATTGCTAATGCCGGCATTATGGTAGGATCTGATAAAGGTGAATTCATGCCTGACAAGACCCTTACTCGTGCGGAAATGGCGAAGATCGTTGTAGAAGCTTATGACCTTGAGGGAAGTACTTCTGAACGATTCAAAGATGTGGCTGTTGATAGTTGGGCGGCGCCTTACATCAACACGCTTTCAGCTAACAAGATTACGACTGGTTACACAGACGGTACGTTCAAGCCGGGAAATGAAACGAGACGTTCTGAGTTTGCTATGTTCTTAGCAAGAGCGGAAGATGATCGTTTCAAGCAATAAGTGAATAAAGGGGTGGCCCATTCTACTGAATGGGCCACTTTTTTTGATTTGAAATTCCGATATCTAGATGGAGGTAGGGGTTCAATCTAGAGGAGCTGCTAAAGTTTGTTGTTGCTTCTCACGAATCGCTTTTTCGGTGGATGCTTGCCGCGGGCACGGCCTCAGCTAACTTGGTCAAGAAGAACACTTGACCAAGTGGATCTTCAGCTCGCGCTTTTCCCGCAGGAGTCACCACCGAACGCTCATCGTGGAAGCAACAGAGGTCCATCTTAAAAGTCTCCCTTTGCATTATGAGTGCATCGGAACCTTCATTCAAAATGGATTTCTGGTGACCATTCACTCATTGCCACATGGAGGGGAACGAAATCTCTCTCAGGTGTTTAAGGCTTATGTACTTCAGTATAGAGAAGGACGCTGGGAGGTGAGTTGTTCCCACCGTTGGAGGGGGATATTGTAGGGAATGTTGGAAAAATATCGAAATAAGTCTATTTATCCCCTTTTATAGCGGATGAAAAATAGTATAATAGATATGTATATACATAGGTTCGCAAAATAAAGGAGGAGTGTAGTCGAACATGTCAAAAAAATGGTTATATGGATTTTTTGGTATTTTACTTTTTGTAGTAGGGGTGCTTATTCCGCAGGGAAAGGCATTGGCGTTTCATGATGTCCCTAGTAAATATGAGACAGAAATCAGGTATTTAATTGACCGGGGAATTGTCAAAGGGGTACCAGGGGGCGACTTTGCACCGGACCAGATTGTAACACGGGAACAAGCGGCTACGATGGTCGGAAGAGCACTAGGTTTGGATGGAGATCGCAGGAATACTGTGTTTTATGGGGTAGACTCGGACTCCTATGCATCAGGATACATACAGTCAGCATATGAAAAAGGAATTATTACAGGCTACACAGATGGTACATTTCGTCCAAAGAAACAGATGACAAGAGGGGAAATGGCGTATCTGATCTCTAAAGCTTTCTCCCTCAGTGATCAAAGCCCTGTTCATTATGATGATCTGCAAAGCAGCGGCTCTCAATATGAAGCGATCAATAAAGTGACAACAGCTGGAATCTCCAATGGGTATAGTGATGGTACATATAAACCGACCCATTCGATTACAAGGACAGAGTTTTCTTTATTAGTAGCAAGAGGATTGAATGCTAATTTCAGAGTTTCGCAGCACAATAACCCTCTTGAGGAAAGAGTAGTGACGGCTGGTATCTTAAATGCGCGTTCTGGCCCGAGTACTTCTCATAGTATCATTGGCAAGCTTTCCAGAGGAACAACCATTGAAGTGTACAGTGAACAAGGCGATTGGTTGGAGTTCTCTTATGGTAATTTAGAAGGATATGTGCACAAAGACTATACGGCACCGAAAACTTCAGGATCCCACATCATTGCGATCGATGCAGGGCATGGAGATGGTGACGGCGGAGCGAATGCAAATGGAGTGTTAGAAAAAGAAGTCAATTTGAATGTTGCTAAGCGGGTTCAGGACTACCTGGAAAATAGCGGCATTAATGTTGTGATGACAAGATCGGATGATACATTTGTCGAATTAGAAGACCGTGTCACCTATGCTGTCAATCACAATGCAGATACGTTCGTAAGTATCCATTCGAATTCCTTCTCAAATCCTGACGTTTCCGGAGTGGAAACATTCTACTCTTCTTCCGCTTTGAGTGAAAGAGCTGCAGATAGTAAGCAGTTAGCGACATTCATCCAGAACCGCTTGGTTAAGGCGATGGATTCTAATGACCGCGGAGTGAAAGATGTCCCTTACAAGGTCATTGACGATACTCCTCTTCCATCTGCGCTGGTGGAAATGGGTTTTCTCACAAATGATTCAGATGCCTCTAAGCTAGGGTCAAGCTATTGGAGAGACCGGGCAGCAAAGGCGATTTATCAAGGAATTATCGACTATTACAATTGGAAAGGTTAATCACAGTGAAAAGCGGGCATTGGTTGCCCGCTTTTTTGTGTGAAAAATCATAGGGTATGCTAGCGTTCTTGTACCAATGCTCTATCTTCCTTCATGGACAAATGGAGAGAGGGGGAGGTCATGTGTTCATATTAGGAGAAGAACATGGATAAGAACGGCAGCTTGCTTCTATCAGCCATATATAGGTCATTCCCATAAGGAGATTGGTATAAACCTGAATTCTTTCATAGCTTTATCCCTATCCATGCTGCGGACTATTATAGATTTAGAGCCCCGAGTATAAATGCATGCATTGTTCCTGTTGCCAGTAAGCTATCGACACTGTGAAAGAAGAAAACAACAGTCCCTAATCGAGTAGTTATTCAACTCTCGAAAAAAATTATCTTTTTCTTGTAACCTATATAAAACTTGTTCGTCTAATTATATAGAAAGAAAAAGATAAGAAGATTCCCTTGATGATCTCTCTAGCTGTGTGAAAGTCTCTTTGTTAATCCATATAGAACAGCTATTTTAAAAAAACTTCCAATAATAGGGGGAGTATGTGTTTAAGTGTGGATCAAACCTGGGAATATATTAAAAAAGACCCTCCATGATAGGAGAGTCTTTAGTGGAAAACTATTTGATTGCGCGATATAGGAATACAGTGAACTCACTTCTGGTTGCTTCAGATGTCGGTTTGAAGCTGTTATCAGGATATCCAGTAGTGATGGATGATGCTGCCATGCTTTGGATTTGATCGTAAGCCCAGTGATTTTCATCTACATCTGTAAAGTTTCCAGCAGAACCGTTCAAATTGAATGTCTCATGGAAAAGAGCAGCGATTTCTTCACGCGTAATGTTCGCGTCTGGATTGAATTGTCCATTTTCATAACCTTTGATTATACCTTTTTCTGCAAGTGCATTGATATGTCCGGATGCCCAGTGAGAAGAAGGTACGTCAGAGAATTGCTTGTCGGAAGATGGTGAGATTCCCAGAGCTTCTGTAAGCATTTTGGCTACAGCGCCACGAGTGACGTTTTCTGTAGGCATAAATTGACCTTTGTAACCTTCAACGATTCCTTTGTTGCCCATGTAATCGATTTGATCTGCTGCCCAGTAACCAAGTTCAACGTCATTGAACTGATCCAGTGTTTCTGGCTGTGTTTCAGCAGCTTCTACAGGTTCGTCGTCGATTACACGGCGAGCTCCTGAGTAATTGCGTCCCCAGTAACCTGAAAGAGAAGCGACTGTAACATCATCAGAAGGATTCTCAGCAGAAATCATTTTGTTGTTTCCTATGTATATCCCTACGTGCCAAATCGGGCTGCCGAAGAAGACCAAGTCACCAGGTTTCAAATCAGAACGACTTACGTAATCACCGACTGTCGCTTGTTGACGAGAAGTCCTTGGTAAGCTGATGCCCGCTTTACTGAATACATACTGTGCATAACCAGAGCAATCGAATCCGCTTGGTGAGGTTCCGCCGTACGAATATGGTGCATATGAATATTTGTGTGCTAAATCTACTACTTGGTTCCGAGTCTTTTGATCTGCAAAAGAGCTGGGTGTAAATAGTAGAAAAACCGTGGCAAAAGCGACTAGTGACGTAAGTAATTTTCTCATTCTAGTAATACTCCCCTTGTGTGTTTTTATCTCTCCGTTTAATCCTTTTCAAGCTTAACACAACATCTTTCGTCACAATTTTACATTTGTGTAACAATTAAGTTTCATAGGTTTTACTGCCTGATAGAATGGGAACAAATCAACGTTTTTCATCCATAAAAAAGAGGCCTGCGACATAATATGCAGGCCTTTCGTTCGTAATCTAGTGAATAATGTTGTGCGACATAATGCCCCTGCTAGCTCCAGCGCCTAGCCCCTCGAGGTCTTGGCCCCACACGATGTGGGTCGTTCGGCATTGCAATAGGATGTTGCGAACTTAGCCGAACTTCATCTTTCCCTTTGCTGTGGCAAAGAAACGCCACTTCAAAGGTTTGCTTAAGCTTGTGGGGGCTGACCAAGGCGCTTGCGCTTTTGCTTCATCCAGCTCCAGCGCCTAGCCCCTCGAGGTCTTAAGTCCAATCATTTCAGGAAGAAGGACGCTTCCTGTAATGATCGTTCTTAAGCTTGTCGGGGCTGACCAAGGCGCTTGCGCTTTTGAATTCTATGAAACTTTGAGCTTATCTGGTTCTGGAGAAATAGATTTAGGTACCTTGAACTTTCCGACAATAAATGCGCCGAAGGGCACCTTGTTGAGCAGATAGGATACGAGCAAAGGTCCACCTGCGCCGATCACGAATAACAGCAGGATGTGTACGCCTAGATTTGTATAGAAGGGCGCATTTTGCAAAAGATCTTTGACGTTATATTGGAACAATGGATGTAGTAAATAGATACTATAAGAGCTGCTGCTGATCCACATGACAAACGCAGGATTCTTCTTGATTTTTTGTGCTAGTAAATAGAGTATACAAAAAATACACAACGTATAGAGTACAATGTCGAATCGTTTGGAAGAAACGATAGAATAGATTTTATTATACCTCATCAACAATGGCACAAGCCCAGTAAGCAAGACTCCGCCGATAATTACATAGTTGTACTTTTTCAATAGATTAAGAAAGGTGTCGATATTTTTCCCTGCGTAATAAGCAATGGTGAAGTAAAAGATCCAGCCGAGGAAAGGGAGTTTGTAATAATCGAGCATGACGGCAATCCACGGGATTTGTTGAAACCACTGGAAGTTGAACATCGCCAAATAGAATAGATTGATAGCGAGAGACAACCCAATCATCAGGGCAGGGTGGAAGCGGTCGAACACTCTCTTCAATAGAAAGTGAAGGGCATAAAATTGAAAAATGATCAGGACGAAATACCCGTGCCACTTTCCTAACAGGGTCTTTGCGATGAAGGTATCAAAGAAAACACCCCAGCTGAACCTGGCATCCATGATCAGCGGATAGGCTGAATAGATGAAGGCAATAGCGAGATAAGGAACAAGTATATATAGTATCCGCTTTTTCCAAAAGGACTTTGGCAAACGATCCGGATAGGAATAGGATAAGAGAAATTCAGAGATCATTACGAAAACAGGTGTCGCGAACATCAAGGTCATTTTGAACATATAGAAGCTTTCAACAGTGAAGTCGGGCAATGTGTAATGGTGCTGCGTGACTGTGATTGAATGGATGAATACAACAGTTAAACAGGCAATAAATCGAATGAAGAAGATTTCGTCAATCATTGTCCGTTTCATGATAAGCCCCTTTCTATCGACTTCATTCTATCCTTTAGGGACGGGAAAAGATAGTTGAAATTTCCCCCAATCGTCATCATGTGGCAAAAAGGTTACGGAGAGATTACGGAAGTTTATCGTTTATGGTAAAATGCTCCGATATGATTTATAGTGGTAACTATCGGAAATCGCAATCACAGCACAGCATTGAAAGAGGTATATACATTGAAATCAAGACTAGGACTTGCCAGTATTTTATTCATTGGAGCGACATTGCTCCTCAAAGTTTCCGGGTTGATCCGGGACATGGTCATCGCATATTACTTCGGTGACAGTTACGTGGCGGATGCTTATTTGGCCGCCTTCATCATTCCGAATATGCTGATATTATTCATGACGAACGGGATGAAAAATGCCCTCGTCCCAAGCTACATCGAATCCGTCGAGGAAAATAACGGGAAGAGGTATTTAGGACAGGTGTTCAAAGGCACCTTCGTCTTAGCCTTCATCCTGTCGATCATCGGGATGCTTCTTGCTCCATATCTTATCCCGCTTTTCTATCCGGATTTCAGTCCGGAAGCGACAGAGATCGCTACATGGGTGACGGTCATCTTCTTCGCCTGTATCTCCTTCGTGGGGATGAATTCGGTGTTAGAAGCGTTCTTTGATGCGGAGAGTAAATTTTCGTTATCGATCGTTTCCCAGATCATCGTCATTTTAAGCTCGATTTTCGCTGCTTTCTTATTCGCCAATCAAATCGGTGCTTATTCATTGGCGCTCGGTTATTTGGCGGGAACGGTATTGTCACTGATTTTCAAACTGTTCCTCGTCGTACCACGGAAGGTTATGGATGTGAAGCAGAAGATCGATTGGCCTGAAGTGAAGCAGTTCTACTGGATCTTCCTGCCTGTCGGTCTGACGGTCGCGGTCGGTCAAGTCAACTTGATGGTCGGGACGATCTTCGCCAGTTACCAGGGGGAGGGTGCCGTTACCTACATCAACTACGCGAAGAACCTTGTGCACATGCCGCAAGCGATTTTCGGCGTCACGATTGCGACGATCATCTTCCCGCTGCTATCAAAAGCAGTGACAGCTGATGATACACCACAGTTCAAGAAGGGGATTGAAAAAGGGCTGACGACGATGTACCTGGTGCTCTTGCCATCGGTGCTCGGCATGATGCTCTTGATGCCGAATTTGATTGAGCTTTTCTATGAACGAGGAGCCTTCAGCAATCAAGCGACAACAGCCACGACACAGGTCGCCTACCTGTACTTCGGTTCTGTCGTGTTCTTCAGCCTGAACAATGTCATCAACAAAGGCTTCTATACAATGAAAAAAGGTCATCTAATCCTGATGATCAGCATTGGCTCGATTCTTTTGAATGTCGTATTCAATTTCATCTTTTCCAAGTGGCTCGGCTATTTAGGCATTCCACTTGCCGCATCGTTGATGGCTTTATTCTATACAGCGGCCTGTTTAGTCGTATTTGTGAAGCTCGTCGGCGGGCTCGATTTCAAATATCTTGCCATTGATTATGTGAAAATCACCGCAGCGGCTATCGTCATGAGTGGCGCCGTCCTCGGGGTCCAGCAGCTGATCGGAGGCTGGCCGAACATCGTCGAAATCATCATCGTAGCAGTTGTGGGGGCCATCGCCTTTGCCGCAGTCGCGTTTCTATTGAAGACACATGCATTTTTATTCCTATTAAACAACGTCAGAAAGCGTAATAAAAAGGGGTAGAGATTATATGAATAAAAAAGAACTTGTCATGAATATTGTCAAACCGGTCAATTATCCAGTGACGAAAGCTTTATTGACGAACCATTACCAGGGTGAGCGGACACCGGCATCTCTAGAAAACGAAAAAAAAGTGCTCGTCCTCGCTCCCCATATGGACGATGAAACGATCGGGCCTGGCGGAACACTTCGTCAACACGCTGATCATGGAGCGGAAATCCATTGTCTGTTCATGACGGATGGCGGAAGCAGTGTCAGTGATTTGAGTGTGGAAGAGTTGAAGCAGCAGCGCAAAGAGGAAATCGATCAGGTCATAGGAATTCTTGGTCTGACAGATGTTTCTTATATGAACATCCCCGATGGACACGTCAGCAGCAGTGCGGCCAACATCGATTACGTCAAAGAAAAAATCGAGACGATCAATCCTGACGTCATTTACTGCACGCCTTACATCGACGCGCACCCTGATCACACAGCGACAGCGCAATTACTTGCCGATACATTGAATGAGATGGACCGCAAGCAGGTAGTCAGACTTTATGAAATCAACTGTGCCTTCCCGCCGGATGTGATCAATTTTGTCGTGGATACTTCCAAACAGCATGACCAGAAGGTGGAAGCGACAAATGTATTCGCATCACAGGCGATTGCATTTGACGGCTTTTTAGAACTCAACAAAATCAAAGGCTATCTCACCTCCCCTAAGGTGCAGGCAGCGGAAGGATTCATCGAATGGAAAACAGAAGGGTTCATCCGTCACTGTGTAGCACATGAATCGATGTCGAGAAAGTTTCCGAAGCGATTCAAACAGGTGAACAGAACGGATACATTGCTGTGGGCGATTTTCAAAAACTATGGCTTGAAAAAGGATTTATACCGCCAGACCATTTAGTCTCTTCTCCGGGTAGGGGACGGATTGTTTTCCGTTACCCTGCCCCAGGGCTTCACGCCTTTAAGGGATGCGCCATGTACCATGAACCAACAGTAACCGGGCATTACTACATAAAAAAGGGTTTGTTCAGGAAGGAGTTTGTAATGGGGAAACGTGTGTTAGTCATCAGCAATATGTACCCGAGTAATCGAACACCGACGTATGGCATTTTCGTCAAAAACCAGGTACAGGCACTACGGGAAAAGGGTGTCCAGATCGATACGGCTGTAAACAAGGATAACCGCGGAGGGAAAATCAACCTGTTGCGCAAATACATTCTTTGGCTGGTGAAGATTCTCATCCGGTTGATTACGAACGGACGGAAATATGATGTCGTGCACGCCCATTACATCTTTCCGAGCGGACTGCCGGCGCTGTTATTCAAGAAACTGTTCAAAAGCAAACTGATCGTCACCTCTCACGGTGGCGACCTCGATCAAATGGCAAAAAAGAACCAGTTGATCTTCCGGATGACCAAGTACATCCTGAAAGAAGCCGACCATGTCATCGTCGTCGGTGAAGCATTGAAACAGGAAGTGACAGAGGAATTCGGGGTAGATAAAAACAAGGTGTCTCTGATCAACATGGGTGTGAACCGGACCGTCTTTGCGCCTACCGATTCAGCAGAAGTGAAGAAAGAGCTGCAGCTGTCTCATGATCGTTTCCACATCCTTTTCGTCGGCAACCTGATCAAAGCGAAAGGGCTGAAGGAACTGATCGCAGCCTTCCAACGCCTCCCAGATAAAAATGCGGAGCTTCACATCATCGGCAGCATGAAGGATGAAGGCTTTTTGAATGAGCTTAAATCAGATGTTACAAGTGAATATAAGGATGCCGTTCACTTTCATGGCACGAAGGATCAGCAGACACTCGGCCGCTGGATGGCAGCAGCTGACCTCTTCGTTCTCCCTTCCCACATTGAAGGCTTCGGTCTCGTCGCTTTAGAAGCGATGTCCTGCCATACACCTGTGGTCGGTACCGATGTCGGAGGTTTGCATTACTTGCTCGGCGATGGTGCCGGCATTCTCGTGGAACCGAAGGACGCTTCATCAATTCAACAGGGCATTGAACAAGCGATGGGTTCTCGTGAGCTAAGAGAGGAAATGATCCGTAAAGGCGATAAGATTGCGGAGAAAAATGATGAGCAGGTGTTATTGAACCGAATTATTGACCTTTATAACAATTAAAACGAGCAGCCTTCAATGGCATGCTCGTTTTTTCTATAAGAACGGTTTCGTAATTTTATTGGTGTGAATGGGGTCTGGGCAACCACTCGCTTTCCGTGGGCGTACGGTGAGCTTCCTCGGGCTTAAAAGCCCTGCGGGATCTCACCATGTACTATCCTCCCACAGGAGTCTCATGGTTCCCCTGACCCCATATCGTTAATGTGAAGAACGAAACCATTCTTCCTAGATAAGATTCGTGTACTTACCAGAAAAGGCTCTATAATAATTTCATAAGAGAACGTAACTTTTGCTCCAATACTCTAAGAGGTTTTTCAGAAATGTTTCGACAGCAGACATTTTAGCGCTTCTCTTTCAATGGACAAGAAAATCACTCTTTTCAGATGTACCTCGTTGATTCCACGATGAGCGTTCGGTGGTGACGCCTGCGGGAACAGCACGAGCCGAAGATCCACTTGGTCAAGGGATCTTCTTGACCAAGTTAGCTGAGGCCGTGCCCGCGGCAAGCATCCACCGACAAGCGATTCGTGAGAAGCAACAACAAACGTTGAGCCACATATTCATACCAAATGCCTTGGAAGCGAGCTGTTTCTCAACCACCCCCTAAATCTTATATAGTAACGAACCCAAGCACTAAAAGAAGATTGCTAATAATTACCTACTAAACAAATGCGGGAATTGGCCGATGTTGTATAATGGGGCATCATTATCATAGTTTAAATGAACAGGTATACCTAAATTTCAAGAAAATACTTACCAAGTACTTAAACTATGAAAGTAGTATGCTATAATATTTCTATCTATAATTCGACAAAATATTGGAGGTTCATTCATGGAAGAAACCATATCCTTGAAAGAAATTTTCGAGGTTTTAAAGAAGAGAATCTGGTTGATCCTCGGCTTAGCAGCAGGAGCAGCCATCATCAGTGCAGCCATTACGCTTTTTGTTTTAACACCGACGTATGAAGCATCAACACAGTTCATCGTCAATCAGTCTCAAGAACAATCGGAGAATTCTCCCTATGATATCAATGATATAAAGACAAATGTGGAACTCATTAATACTTATAATGTGATTATCCAAAGTCCGAGAATCCTGGACGCGGTAGTGGAAGAATTGGAATTGAATATGACATCAGGGGATTTGTCGAACAAGCTGCAGGTTGCAAATGCCGAGCAATCGCAGGTTGTAAATGTCACAGTAACAGACCCTGATCCACAAAGAGCGGCGGAGATTGCCAATACGACTGTCAATGTATTCAAAGAAGAGATTCCACAGTTGATGAGTGTCGATAATGTCAACGTTCTATCAAGCGCGAATGTCGGATCGAACCCATCACCAGTAAGTCCGAATACGGTGTTGAACATCGCTATTGCGCTCGTTGTCGGGTTGATGGTCGGAGTAGGAATCGCTTTCTTACTGGAATACCTTGATAACACGATCAAGTCGGAAACGGATATTGAAGAATCCTTAGGCATGCCGGTCCTTGGTGTTGTATCTACCATTACAGAAAACGACATTCCAACCCGGACGGCTCGTACAAGAAAAAAGCCGGAAGTAACCGAAATGAGGGGTGAATCAGTTGGCACGTAAAAAGAATATAGCCCTTAATACGAGAGCAAGAAGGTTGATTGCTGATGAGAATCCGAAATCACCGATTGCTGAACAGTTCCGAACAATCCGCACAAACTTACAATTTACGACCGTCGATCATGATTTAGAAACAATGCTCGTCACATCTGCGAGCCCATCTGAAGGAAAATCGATTACGACAGCGAATACGGCCGTGGTCTTTGCCCAGCAGGGGAAGAAAGTCCTGCTTGTCGATGCCGACCTGCGTAAACCGACCATCCATTACACATTCCGGATTGGAAATACAAAAGGATTGAGCAATTACTTAGTCAGTGAACAAGCGGTTACCGACTTGGCAACGAATAGCGAAGTCAAAAACTTGGATTTACTGCCATGTGGTCCAATCCCGCCGAACCCGTCTGAGCTTCTCGGTTCGCAAAAGATGAAGGCATTCATCGAAGAAGCGAAGAAAACGTATGATATGATTATTTTTGATACCCCACCGGTACTAGCTGTCACTGATTCTCAAGTCTTATCAAGCTTTGTCGACGGTGTACTACTCGTCGTCAGAAGTAAACAGACAGAGAAAGAAGCAGCTGTGAAAGCGAAAGAACACTTGCAGCAATCTAATGCGAATCTACTAGGTGCGGTCTTGAACGATCAAGACTTGAAATCAAGTAACTATTATTATTATTATGGACAATAAGCGAAGAGAGAATGGGTAGTTAGACTCCATTCTCTCTTTTTTATATACCTAAAGACCTATAAATAATTAAAAATTTGTAGAAAAAATAAATATAAAGTCGAATGATAAATAAGTGAATAACCTTTATTTACTAATTGCATGTTGGTATAATCAAATATAGTATTATAAAAAGAGAAAAGTATAGGATTATGAAACGGAAGGGGAGTAGTTCTTTTGGTAGATATTCATAGCCACATCCTGCCTGGGGTCGATGATGGAGCCCAGACGATGGATGAAAGTATAAAAATGGCGGAAGCGGCCGTAGCAGACGGCATTGATAAAATAGTCGCTACCCCGCACCATAAGAATGGTGCGTATGACAATTTCAAACACAATGTACTGATTCAAGTTGGGGAACTGAACCGTACATTCGAAGAACGGAATATTCCGCTCGAAGTACTGCCAGGTCAAGAGACAAGAATTTATGGTGAGATGATCGATGGGATAGAAAAGAATGAAATCCTAACCATCAATGAAGATACAAAATACGTATTTGTCGAGTTTCCATCGAACGCTGTTCCGCGCTATGCGTCACAGCTGTTTTTTGATTTACAGGTGGCAGGCTATCAGCCGATTATCGTGCATCCCGAGCGTAACAAGCAACTTATCGAAGATCCCGATTTGTTGTATTCCTTCGTCAAACGGGGAGCCTTCACACAGCTGACGGCCGGAAGTGTTTGCGGTCATTTCGGGAAGAAAATTAAAAAGTTCTCTGAGCAATTGATCGAGGCGAACTTGGCCCATGTAATTGCAACTGACGCCCATAATGATTCAACAAGAGGCTTCTGTCTGAAAGATGCTTACAGTGAAGTGAGGAAAAATTTCGGGCTTGATATGGTCTATTTGTTGTCAGAAAATGCAGAAGACATCATCGCTGGAGACGTTCTTACCTCAGAACCTCCTGCACATGTGAAAAAAAGCAAGATTCTAGGGATTTTCAATCGATAGATCTCTTAGGATGGAAAACTATAGTAACTTTTAGTATGAAGTTATATGCTAGAGTTACTCTTTTTTTCGTTGAATTTTAACAATGTAAGCGGATTATCAATAATTTATTACATTTTATATGAAAATATTGCAAATAACTACAATTCCACCCTTCAATGCGACAACGCAAACTGCTATAATGAATTTATTACAATAAAGTGACGGAAATGGAAAAATAGCAATCAAGCATATTGCAGACAAGGGAGAAGGTACATTTTGATAGATATTCACAACCACATTTTGCCAGGTGTCGATGACGGAGCTCAGACAATTGAAGACAGCATAGCTATGGCAAGGGCAGCGGTAGAAGATGGTATCCATACCATAATAGCGACCCCCCACCATCAAAATGGCCGGTACATAAACGCTAGACAGGAGGTCCTTCCACTTGTCGAAAATCTCAACAACCATCTAGAAAACCACAACATCCCGCTGAACGTGCTGCCAGGCCAGGAATCACGGATTCATGGCGAAATGATCGAGGGATTGAAGGAAACTGTCATCCTGCCATTGAACGACAAAGAAAATGGCTATGTATTTGTCGAATTTCCCTCTAATCACGCCCCGAGGTATGCAAAACAGATGCTTTTCGATATCCAGGTCGCCGGTTATCAACCAATCATCGTCCACCCAGAACGGAACACCCAGCTCATCCAGGAGCCAGATCTTTTGTTGGAAATGGTCGAAAAAGGAACCTACACCCAAGTGACCGCCGCAAGTGTCATTGGCCGATTCGGCAAAAAAATAAAGAAATTCACTCACCAATTAATCGAATCGAATCTAACTCACCTCATCGCTTCTGATGCTCATAATACGACGTCGAGAGGCTTTTGTATGAGCGAAGCTTTTGATGAAGTGGAAAAAGAGTTCGGTCCGGAAATTGTCGATTTGTTTTTGGAAAACAGTGAAGCTGTCGTTTCAGGTGAAGCACTGATGAGTGACCAGCCACAGCCTGTTAAGAAAAAGAAATTGCTCGGTATATTCGGGTGAATAAAGAAGTACTAACAAGAACCATACACAAGAAAGGAGAGGATAGTTTATGACAACAGCTTATCGAAGACGTTTATTCCTGCTGATTGCCATTGATTCAATCATCGTTTCCTTTTCCATCTACATGTCGCATTTCTTCTTGAATCCATATGTCGCCGTTTTCGACGGGATCATGGTTGTATCATCTCTTGCTCTATTAATCTCACATCATTTATTTTCAAGCATGCTCGGTATGTATAAGAAGAAATGGCGTTATGCGAGTACAGAAGAACTGCTCGGCATCTTTACTGTCGTCACTCTATCTATTATATCGACAGCAATCATTCAAGTTTTAGCTTTTGGAATGATTTATGAACGAGCGCTCACGATCACGTGGATGTTACATGTCTTATTGATCGGTGGAGTGAGGTTCGCATGGCAGTATTATAAAACCTATGGAATTACGGTGAATCCGAAACTGAGAAAAGCGAAGATTCTCAGTCAAAATCCTAACCGCCAAAAGACATTGATTGTCGGAGCAGGAGCAGCCGGGCGGATGTTGGCAAGACAGATGAACAGCTCTAAGGAATTCAATGGGGAAGTCACCGGCTTTGTAGACGATGATTTCACGATGCACCATTTGACGGTCAGTGGGTTACCGGTTTTTGGTAATACAGAAAAAATAAAACAGATTGTAGAAAAATATCAGGTCAATCACATTGTTATCGCCATGCCATCAGTAGAGCGCGAACGTGTGAAGGAAATTATTCAAAATGCAAAAAGTGTTGTGAAAAATGTTCAGACACTACCGATGATTGAAGATATCGCACTTGGTAATGTGTCCGTCAATCAAATCCGCGATGTAGAAATAGAAGATTTGTTAGGACGTGACCCTGTCGAACTTGATATCGACTCGATTGAGTCCGAAGTAAAAGGGAGAACGGTTATGGTTACAGGCGCCGGTGGCAGTATCGGCTCAGAAATTTGTCGTCAGCTCGTCAAGTTTGGGCCAGAGCGTCTCATTTTACTCGGTCATGGAGAAAACAGCATTTATACGATTCATATGGAATTAAAACATTACGACATCGATACAGAACTTGTCACCGTTATCGCTGATGTTCAGGATCGAGAGCGAATCTTCCAAGTCGTGGGGGATTATGCACCTACCTATATCTATCATGCAGCGGCCCACAAACATGTACCATTGATGGAAGCGAATCCGAAAGAAGCGGTGAAGAATAACGTGATTGGGACGAAAAATGTCGCTGAAGCAGCTGACCATGCCGGTGTGAAAACATTCGTGCTTGTTTCAACTGATAAGGCGGTAAACCCACCGAACGTGATGGGCTCGACGAAGCGGATAGCGGAAATGGTGATCCAGAACCTGAGTAAAAGAAGCCGGACGAATTTTGTCGCGGTACGGTTTGGGAACGTTCTCGGAAGTCGAGGCAGTGTGATTCCATTGTTTAAGAAACAGATTGCTGCTGGAGGTCCAGTTACCGTAACTCATCCAGACATGACGCGTTATTTCATGACAATTCCAGAAGCTTCACGGTTGGTACTTCAAGCGGGGGCACTAGCCCGTGGCGGAGAAGTGTTTGTTCTTGATATGGGTGAACCGGTGAAGATCGTTGATCTAGCGAGGAACTTGATACACTTGTCCGGGTTTACGGAGAATGAGATTCCGATTGAGTTCAATGGAATCAGACCTGGTGAGAAGATGTACGAGGAGCTTCTGAGTGAAAAAGAAGTTGATAAGAACCCAGTGTTTCCTAAAATCTTTATTGGGAAGACGGTGGAGTTTGACTATGAACTGGTAGATTATTTAGTTCATCATCATGGAGATAGCAGTGTAGAAGACTTAAGGAAATATGCGATTGATTTGGCTAATAACCGACTGGAAGCTAGTGAAAAGGTTATTGAAAAGGTCCTATAGGTTTTTAAAAGGGAGGTATCATTATGGGGAAAGTGAAAAAAGCTATTATTCCGGCTGCTGGATTAGGGACACGCTTCCTGCCAGCGACAAAAGCGATGCCGAAAGAAATGTTGCCGATCGTTGATAAGCCGACGATTCAATACATTGTAGAAGAAGCAATTTGAAGATATTATTATTGTCACAGGTAAAAGCAACCGTGCCATTGAAGGTCACTTTGATAAAAACTTCGATCTAGAGGATAACCTTACGTAAAAAGGAAAGTGCGATTTGCTTAATAAAGTAAATAAGATGTCAAATGTAGAATTATGTAATGTGGGGGTAGATGTGTATTCTTCTAGGGAATATCCTCTATAAATAGACGATAGACATTGTTTTATCTTAGAAGATAGGAAGTCTTAAATATAGAATATCACTTAGTAGGTAGACTAACAATTACTGAAAGGGTTAGCCAATCTATCATATTATGAAACATATTATTATAATAATGGTTCTAAATGTATATAGTGTCTCCTCAAATTACTGCAGGAGACACTGTCATGTGGTGGTTATTTAGAAAAAATACTTATATTATAATTAAGCACTAAGTAACTTAGCACTTTTATTAATAAAAAGATTCAGTTGAAAGAGGAAGGACGTTTTTAAATGGTAAATAAAATATTTCTATCATCACCACATATGAGCGATGAAGGGTATGAAATGGAATATGTACAAGAAGCTTTTGATACAAATTGGATAGCTCCTTTAGGGAAAAACGTTAATGAGTTTGAAAATGAATTTGCTATAAATGTCGGTATCAAACATGCAGCTGCACTTAGTTCAGGTACTGCAGCAATACATTTGGCACTGAAAGCGATTGGTGTAGAAGAAGGGGATATTGTTTTTTGTCCTACGCTAACATTCTCTGCAACTGCGAATCCAATTATATATCAAAGCGCTACTCCGGTATTCATCGACAGTGACGAAGAGACTTGGAATATGTGTCCTAAAGCCCTGGATGAAGCATTTAAAAAGTATCCGAATGTGAAGGCTGTAATTGTAGTCCACCTTTACGGGTTATCAGCAAACATGGATGCAATAATGGAAATTTGTGAACATCATAACGTTAAAGTCATTGAAGATGCTGCTGAGTCGCTAGGAAGTTACTATAAAGGGTTCCACACAGGGACAATTGGGGATTATGGAGTTTTTTCATTTAATGGAAACAAAATAATTACTACTTCTGGCGGTGGGATGCTAGTTTCCAATAATGAAGAAAGAATTAATAAGACTCGTTTTTGGGCAACACAGGCAAGAGATCAAGCACGTCATTATGAACATAGCGAACTAGGATATAACTATAGAATGAGTAATATCTCGGCAGGGATTGGAAGAGGACAGCTAAAAGTATTAGATGATAGAGTTGCAAAGAAAAACTATATCTACAATTACTATAAACAAGAATTAGGCTCCTTAGAAGGTATAGAGTTTATGCCAAATGAAGAAAAAAATAAATCTAACTATTGGTTGAGTTGTATAACTTTGCAAGGAAAAGTAAGACCATTTGAAATTATAGAAGCTTTGGAAAAAGAAAACATAGAAGCAAGACCTATCTGGAAACCAATGCACAAGCAACCATATTTTAGTGAGTACGCATATGTAGGGAAAAATGTAGCGGAGAAATTATTTGAGAACGGGGTATGTCTACCGAGTGATACGAAGATAAGCGATAACGGTCTTAAGAAAATTGTAGAAATTATTAAGGGGTTATGGTGATAGTGAGAACTTCAAATTTATTTATTAAACGGTTGATTGATTTTATTGGAAGTTTTTTTGGTTTAATTACAATATCACCAATTTTAATTATAATAGCAATTTTAATTAAAATAACTTCGCGTGGACCGCTTTTTTTTAAACAAGAGAGACTTGGGAAGAGTGGGAAAAGATTTAAAGTTATAAAATTTAGAACTATGGTTATAAATGCTGAAAAAATAGGAAACGGATTGTTTATTAAAACAGAAAATGATAACCGTATAACAAAAATCGGTAAATTTTTGCGTGCTAATAGTCTTGACGAACTTCCCCAACTCTGGAATGTTTTAATTGGTGAAATGAGCCTAGTGGGACCAAGACCACCAGTTCCCCATCATCCATATCAATATAATGATTATAATGAATTTCAAGTCAAGAGGTTTAGTATGAAACCTGGAATAACAGGGTTGACACAGGTTACGGTAAGAAACTCTGTTCCGTGGGAAAGAAGAATACCTGTTGACGTAAAATATGTAGAGGATTTTAATATCCTCTTAGATATAAAAATCCTACTTAAAACCTTCAAAAAAATATTTGTCAAAGAAAGTATTTATTTAGAAAATAATAATAAAGGCTCAAACTAATATAGTAATATTGGGGTGAAAAAGTATGATAGATATTCGAAAGTTTCAGGAAAAAGATATCCCTTACAAAGTTAAATGGATTAACGATGAAAACAACAATAAGTATCTTCATTTTGATTTACCCTTGCGTGAAGATAAGACTTTGACATGGTTTAATAAAGCTAAAGAAAGAGAAGACCGGGTTGATTACACCGTTACTTACGAAGGTGAACCTGCTGGATTAGTTGGACTACTAAACATTGATTATAAGAATAAAAAAGCAGAATATTATATTACTCTTGGTGAAGAAAGGTTTAAAGGTAAGGGCATAGCTAACGTTGCTACAGAGTTATTAATAAAAATAGCATATGAAAAGATAGGCTTAAATAAAATATACCTTTATACAGAAGTCGAGAATATTAAAGCCCAGAGACTTTTTGAAAGAATTGGCTTTGATAGGGAAGGACTACTAAAAAATGACTTGTTTCATAATGGGAAACAAATTGATAGATATGTTTATGGATTAGATGTTGAAAGGTATATCCAGTAGGGAAATAGGTGGTGAAACATGGATTTAAATAAATTAACTGATACGCCTGTTCAAAGGATAGATGAAAAATTAAACAACAATACGTTATATATTAAACGTGATGACCTTCTGCCGACTTCATTCGGTGGTAACAAGGCTAGAAAAGCTTCGTATTTCTTTAGAGATTTAATACAAAAAGAGTGTGATTGTATAGTAACGTATGGCAGTAGTAGTTCTAATCATTGTCGGGTAATAGCCAACATTGCAGCTTCAGAGAAGATACCCTGCTATATCATTTCACCGAGTGAATCTAATCATCTTACATTTAATTCTAAAATAATTAACTTATTTAACGCAAAAGTTACAAATTGTTCGATAAGTGATGTGAAAGTTACAATTGATAGGAAATTAGGAGAACTAAATGATAAAGGATACAAGCCTTACTTTATTGAGGGGGGAGGGCATGGAAATCTAGGTACTAAAGCATATATCGATGCTTATGATGAGATATTAAGGTTTGAGAATATAACAGATGTCCATTTTGATTACATATTTCATACCTCTGGGACAGGGACCACGCAAGCTGGTCTTGTGGTCGGGAATGTACTAAATGGGGATGACAGAGAAATTATTGGAATAAGTAATGCTAGAAAAAATCCTTATGGTCGCCAGGTAGTTCTTGAAAGCGTGAATACTTATTTGAAAAGCATAAACGAAAACTCCGTAAAAGAAAATATAATCAAATTTATAGATGAATATGTCCTTGAAGGTTATGGAGATTTTAATGATCACATATTAAACACCTTAGAGGATATGATGAAAAATGAGGGTATTCCTATGGACACAACTTATACTGCTAAAGGCTATTGGGGTATGAAGGAATATATTAAAAAAAATCATATAAATAGTAAAAACATTCTTTTTATACATACTGGCGGTACACCTTTATTTTTCGATAGTTTGGGGGAGATTTCCAATGAATGAGGATGTAAATATACTAATACTAAGTTGTGGAACGAGGAATAAAATAGTGCAATACTTTAGGCGGGAAATATTAGGGAAAGGCGAAGTAATAGCTACGGACTGTAGCCCTCTCGCCCCTGCCTTATATGAAGCAGATAAACATTTCATTGTTCCGCGAATTGATGATGACTCATACTTAGAAGAAATTTTTCGGATTTGTCAAGACAATAATGTTAAAGGTATTTTATCACTAATTGATCCAGAAATTAGTCTACTTGCTGAAAATAAACATGAGTTTATTAATAATGGGATAACACCACTAATTTCAAATTTAGACATAGTGGATATCTGTTTTGATAAATATAAAATGTTTAAATTTCTTGTTGAAAGTGGTTTTAATACAGCTAAAAGTTATATAAATAAAGAAGAGTTCTATAAAGATATAAATGACGGAAATATTTCTTATCCAGTATTTGTTAAACCTCTAAATGGAAGTGCAAGTCTCAATATAAGCATGGTAAATTCAAAAGAGGAAATTGAATTGCTGTTCAGTCGTTTCGATAACTTAATGATTCAAGAGTATATGGACGGAGAGGAATATGGAGCGGACGTTTACATTGATATGATTTCAGGCGAAACAGTCAGCATTTTTGTAAAAGAAAAATTAAAAATGCGTGCAGGTGAGACTGATAAAGCCAAATCTGTAATTGATAAAGAGTTATTTGATTTAATTAAGTCATTTGTGAAAATTGCAGGTTTTAAAGGAATTATAGATATTGATATTTTTAAAATCAACAATAAATATTATATATCTGAAGTAAATCCCCGTTTCGGCGGTGGATACCCTCATGCATATGAAGTAGGAATTAACATTCCAGAGATGATTATTAAAAATGTAAATGGAACAGTAAATGAAAGTCTAATTGGTCATTATAAACACGGTATCTATATGATGAAATATAATGAAGTGTTAATTAAAGAATAATACTTCGAAAGGACTTTGCTGATGAAAATACTATATGTTTCAACTTTATCAAATACAATTAACGCATTTATGATTCCGCATATAGAATTATTACTACAACAAGGACACAAGGTGGATATAGTTTGTAATGTAGTTAATGAGATTAACCCTAAAATCATTAAACGTGGTGTTAGGGTTTTTAACCTTAACATACGACGATCTCCATTAAGTAAAAGTAATTTTGATTCTTATAAAAAATTAAAAAGAATTATAAGAAGGGAGAAATATGATATTGTTCACACCCATACTCCAGTAGCTTCAGTTTTAGCTAGGTTATCATGTAAAAAATTAAATAATGTAAAAGTAATCTATACAGCACATGGATTTCATTTTCATAAAGGAGCGCCTTTTAAAAATTGGCTGGTATATTTTCCACTTGAATATTATTTATCCAAACATACTGACGAAATTATTACTGTTAACGAAGAGGATTTTAACAGAGCTAAAAAATTTTTTAATGCCGCACATGTTAGCTATATACCAGGTGTTGGGCTTAATACAAATGAATTTAGCAATGTAAGGGTGAACAAAGAAGATAAGTTTAATGAGATAGGTTTAGAAGTTAATAATATCGTCTTACTAACTGTTGCTGAACTTAATAAAAATAAAAATCAAGAAACTGCAATAAGAGCGGTTGCAAAATTAAATAATCCTAATATCCAATATTTAATTTGCGGGGAAGGCCCATCGAAGGATCATTTAGTGGACTTAACTAAAAACCTAGGCATTGAAAACCAAGTTAAGTTTCTAGGATATAGAAACGATGTAGCTCAGCTCTGTAAAGCAGCAGACATTTTCGTATTCCCTTCAAGACGTGAAGGTCTTGGTATGGCAGCCTTAGAAGCTATGGCAACAGGGTTACCTCTAATTACTTCAAATGTGCATGGTATAGTCGATTATTCGATAAATAATAAAAGTGGTTATTCCTTTAGCCCGGCTGATGTTAATGGTTTTGCTTCAGGGATAAAAAAATTAGTAGAGGAACCCGAATTGCGTATTAGAATGGGTGCCCAAAATGTGGAAAGTGTAAAAAAGTTCGATCTATCTAATGTAATTAAGTGTTTAGATTCAATATATAAATAGCTATTATATCTGGGGAGGATATTATGCCAAAGGTTAGTGTAGCAATGAGTGTCTATAATGGAGAGAAACATCTCGCAGAATCAATCCAATCAGTTTTGAATCAAACCTTTAAGGATTTTGAATTTATAATATGTGATGATGCTTCTACTGATAATAGCATTGACATAATCAATCAATACATAAGTAAAGATAATAGGATAATCCTTATTAGAAATGAAGTTAATGAGGGACTAGCTTCTTCTCTAAACAGTTGTATTAATAAGTCAAAAGGAGAATATATTGCTAGAATGGATGCAGATGATTTATCGGTAGAAGACAGATTTGAAAAACAAGTGTTACATTTAGAGAATAACCCTCAAACAGCTTTTGTCTGTGGAGGAGTATATTTATTTGATGATAATGGTACTTGGGGAAAAAGAAATAGTAGTAGAAGCCTAACGAAAGAGAATATATTTAAATATCAACCCATAGCCCACCCCACGACCATGATAAGAAAGTCAGTTTTAGAACTCGTGCAGGGCTATACTGTTGCTTCTTATACAAGGCGAGGACAAGATTTTGATTTATGGTGTAAAATATATTCGTTAGGACTTAAAGGGGAAAAATTGAAAGGTTACGTATTATATTATAGGGAGGATAAAACCGCTTATAAAAAGAGACTGTTTAAATATCGATTAGATTCCTATAAAATGAAAAAGATGTGGAGACGTAGTCTCAATTTACCAATTTATTATGAATTATTCGCTTATAAACCTTTAGTAGCTGGCTTAACACCCAAATTTGTATTAGAAAAATATCATAAGAAAAAGTTCAAAAAAAACATTTGATTATGATATAAAATCGTGATTTTTATTGGAGTGTATTAAAGAAATGAAAAAAATAATGTTTGTGATAGGGGTATTGAGTAATGGAGGTGCGGAACGTGTAGTATCTATACTAGCAAAGCAGCTCTGTGATATGGGGTATGAAGTAAATATTATAACTATTTATGGAAATAAAAATGATTATTTACTAGATGATAGAGTTAATATCCACTCTCTAGATCATTCTTCAAAGAATAAGATAATCAGGATATTTGAAATTATATATAAAACAAGGAAAATAATAAAAAAAATTAATCCTAATATCATAATCTCATTTGTAGCAATTATAAATATCTATACTATATTATCTAATCTCCTTTTAAAGAACAGACTTATAGTATCTGAAAGAAATGACCCATACCAAAACCCGGAAAATAAATACTTGAGAATTATAAGGGATATCCTCTATAAATTCGCAGATGGATTTGTTTTCCAAACCAAGGATGCTAAAAATTACTTTGTCCAACCCATTCAACACCTTGGTACTATTATTCCAAATCCAATTAACACATCACTTCCTTACTGGAATGAAAGTAAAAAGAGCCACACAATTATAACTGCATGTAGATTATCAAAACAAAAAAATTTACCAATGTTAATAGAGGCTTTTGAAGAGATAAAGAAGAAGTATCCTAATTATAAATTAAAAATCTTTGGTGTTGGAGAATTAAGGGAGGACTTGTTAAGGATTATAGGACAAAAAGGGCTTGAAAATGATGTATTCTTACCTGGATTTTCAAAAAACATACATGTTGAAATGGTAAACTCATCACTTTTTGTTATACCCTCAAATTATGAAGGAATTTCAAACTCCATGTTGGAGGCGTTAGCTATAGGAGTCCCAGTCATTTCGACAGACTCTCCTATAGGAGGGGCAAAAATGTTTATTAGAGATGGAGAGAACGGAATGCTTATCAAAGTAGGAGACACCTGGGGATTAGTAAGTGCAATGGATAAGATAATCTCCGACAAAAAGTATGCTCTAGATCTCTCTTACGAATCTAGGAAGATAAGAAATGAGATATCTCAAGAAGTAGTGGCAAAAATGTGGATTGGCTATATTCATAAGGTATATGGAGGCAAAAATGGAGTCTCAAGTAATGTTAAGGAATAATTTTAAGAAAAATAACAACTTTGAAATAGGGCTAATAACTCTATTTCTATCAATTATCTCGTATTTAGCATATTTAGCAACTTTAGCTATAATAAAAGTTGATACTGAAAATGGTTTGTTAATACTTACATTTAGTTGGTTTGGAATATTTCTCGCAATATTCATTGTGAATTCATGGAAAAAAATAACAGGTTCTATATTTACCCCTTATACAATTTTTATGTTATTCTTCTTTTTATTTAATTATGGTCAACCATTTATGTGGGCAATAGGAATCCATACACCAAAGGAAATAGGCCAAACTATATTGTTTCCTGGATTAGGGGTGCCTTCCGATGGAGATATAATTAAAGCCCAATCCTTAACTCTCATATCGATATTGATGTTTCACTTAGGAGCGGTTTTGTCCTTTAAAAAAAACCTTAAGTTAAAGTATAATGTAAAGTTGGTCAGAAAATTATATAAAAATAACGATACTACAATCATTAAAACTATATTTATTTCGGCTTTAATTATAGGAATAGTAGTTATTCCTATAACACTTTATTATGCTTATAATGATCTGCAAATTGCTTCTAGTCAAGGATATAAGTCATTATATTATTCAGAATTCTCTAATAATGAAGCGACGGTTTTAGGACTACTAACGAGGATGTTTTTTCCTTGTCTTGTAGGGTTACTTATCGGTAGTAAATTTAATAAAAAAGTAAGGATAAGTGTTTATATTATTTTCTTCATTTACTTATTGTTACATTTACTAGCTGGTGATAGAGGCTCTTGGGTGTACAAAATAGTTATCTTAATTTGGCTTAGTCATAAGTGTTATAAACCTATAAATTTTAAAGCTTTATTTAAGTATCTTATTACTTCCTTTGTAGGGTTGTATATTACCGATGCTATAGTATCGATGAGACACATTGGACTAGCTAACCTTTCAGTTTCAGATTTTATTAATGCTTTTTCTTTTAAAAATTCTATTATTATTTCTACCTTTTTTGAAATGGGTGGATCTATGAAAACAACAATTGTATTGCAAAAATTTGGATGGGATATATGGCCCTATGCTAACACTTATCTATTAGCCCTTATGGGGATGATAACGAATAATGTTATCTATGCATTCGATATTCCATTCTCCTTGATAAGTAGTTGGTTTTCACAAGATTACCTAGGTATTTCATGGGGGGCCGGATTTTCAATTGTTGCAGAAGCATTATTAAATAGTGGTCCTTTTTTTGCTCCTTTTATAATGCTTATATTGGGTTATATTATTTCATCGTTAATATATATAGACACAAAGTATAATTATTTAAATAAACCACTTCGTTTTCTTTTTGTGGCTTCTACTTTACATGCTTTATTACCAGTTTCAAGGAACTATTTTCATTTACTATTAAAAGACTGGTTTTATGGTGTAATACCCTTTTTTATTGTAATATTTATAATTTGGAATCTACCTATCAAACATCAAAAAAGAAATTATAAATAAAGTCAAATCTTGAGAATGTATAGGTGTTTTTATATTTATAAGATTTTTTAAAGTCAATTTAAAAGGTGGGTATACAAAGTTGAATAAACTTTTAGTTTTTATAAAGAAAAGGAAGCGTTTTATATCTTTTTCAATATTAAGAATAGTAACGATGTGTCTTAGCTTAATTACTAATATATTTATTGTTAGAGAATTGAGTGTTGAAGATTTTGGTATGTTTTCAGTTGCATTAATGATGGTTGGATTATTAACTACTTTTGGTTTTAGCTGGAGCTCTTCCTCTATTCTCTATTATGGAAGTAAAGAAAAGGAAAAATACGGTAGTATTAATAAAACTTTTTGGTCTAGAAATATTATTATATTTATAAGTTTAATTATAACTACAGTAGGTTTTATGATTTTCAGAAATCAAATCAACGATTATATAGGATTAAACATTTGGTTTTTATTACTAATTTGGTTGTATGTGAGTGTACTTGAAAATTACCTTAATCAGTATTTTTTAGCTGTAAACAAACAAATATATTCTAGCTTGATCTCTATTACAGCTAAATTAATATATATAAATTTAATCATTTTTGTATCTTATGATGTGAATACTTTAATTATTTTATATATAGTGAGTCATGCTTCTGTAATCCTTTTTATATTGGGAATTAATAAAAAGGATATTGGAAAGTTTGAATTTGATAAGTCTTGGTTTAAAGAAGTTTTGAATTTTTCATTATGGCAGTTATTTGGGTTTTCAGGGTTATATTTAATAAACTTTGGGGACATTGCTGTAATTAAGTATTTTATGACTGATAAAGATGTAGGGATTTATAATGGAGCATATCAATTGTTTAATGCGATAGCAGGTTTCTCATTTGTAATTTCGAGTTTTTATGCCGCGAATGTTTCTTCATACTTTACAAGACATGACGGAAAATCTATACATCAATTTTTTTATAAAGAACGCTTTTATATAATAGGCCTCAGTATTTTTGCTCATTTGGTTGTTATTATTTTCTCAAAACCAATTATTTTAACTTTATATGGAGACAGTTACAATAATTCTATTATAATATTTAATATTCTGATGATAGGAAGTTTAATAAGATATATGGCAGTCTTTTATACTCTTTATTATAATACAAATCGAAAATACAAAGTTTTACAGTTTATTAATATTATTAGAGCAGTGATAAATATACTTCTCAGCATTATATTAATTCAATTTTTTGGCCTTTTAGGAACAGCTATAGGAACAACTTTGGCAATATTGGTAACATTTTTATATTCTATATATTATTGTGAAAATAGAATAAAAAAATTCATCTAGAAATATATCAAAACGGAAGAATGTTACTTTATTGTAAAGGGGGCGCAAGAGTGTATAATTCTCTGGTTAAAAGTATTAAAAAAAGTTTTATTTATGATAAAATTAAATATATATTTTATAGGTATCTTTTACCTGATAAGTTTATCTTAAAAAGAAATTTCAAAAAAAGGTTAGGTAGGAAGCTAAATCTTAATAACCCAAGGAGATTTAATGATAAATTACAGTGGTTAAAATTAAATTGGAGTGATCCTGTTGCTACAAAATATGCGGATAAGTTCGAAGTACGTAATTTAATTGCTGAAGAGATAGGTGCAAAATATTTAAATGAACTTTATGCTGTTTATGAATCTGTTGATGAAATAGACTTAAAGAAGTTGCCAGAATCATTTGTTCTGAAAGGAACCCACGGGTCTGGATTTAATATTATTTGTGAAAACAAATATAAAATGGATTGGGATAAACAATTTAAGAAGATGAGAAAATGGTTGAAAAAAAACTATTTTTGGCAAAATAAAGAAAATGTTTATAGGGATATCAAACCGAGAATTATCTGTGAAAGATTTATCAAACAAGATAAAGGCAATGAATTAAGAGATTATAGGTTTTTTTGTTTTAATGGTGACCCAAAGTTTATCACTGTTGATTTTAGTATTAATAATAAGTCTAAAACAAGAAGGAATTTATATGATCTTGACTGGAATTTGATGAGAGAGGAGATATCATATCCAAAAGAAATAAGTTTAGCTGTAGAGAAACCAAAAAAGTTAGATGAAATGATAAATTTAAGTCGAAAAATATCAAAACGATTTCCTCACGCTCGTGTGGACTTTTATTATATAGAAGGTAAAATAATCTTTGGGGAAGTTACCTTTTTCCATCAAAGTGGTATGGGCAAAATTAATCCTATAGAATTTGAGGATGAAATGGGTAAGTGGCTTACTTTACCATATGTTGACGAATTAAAACATTAAATAAAAGTCGGTGCCTGACCCCCTACTGCGTTATTGTGTTAAAGTAGTTTATAGGAAAAATGATCAATTAAAAATTGGGAGGTTGTGAAATGTATAAGATAGCGGTTGCTGGAACGGGATACGTGGGCTTAGTCGCTGGCGTTTGTTTTGCAGAAATGGGCCGCCAGGTAACCTGTGTAGATATAGATGAAGAAAAAATAACAAAATTGAAGTCCGGGTTTTCTCCTATCTATGAAGAAGGATTGGAAGAACTTATGCAGAAAAATTACGCAGCGGGTCGAATTAATTACACTACAGATTACCAATCTGCATATAAAGATGCAGATTCTGTCTTTCTAGGTGTAGGAACACCTGAAAATCCCGATGGCTCAGCTGATTTATCCTACATAGCAACCGTTGCTAGACAGGTGGCTGAATCGGTAGAAAAAGATTGCTTGGTAGTCGTTAAGTCCACCGTACCTGTTGGAACAAATGATAAGGTTGAACAGTTTATCCAAGATTTCCTAGTTAATGATGTAAATGTTGAAGTAGCTTCTAACCCGGAGTTTTTAGCACAAGGTTCTGCTGTTCACGATACCTTATTTGCTGAGAGAATTATCATAGGTACAGAAACAGAATGGGCAGAGCAAATGTTGAAAGGAATCTATCAACCTTTTAACCTTCCAATCGTATCTGTAAATCGTAGATCGGCTGAAATGATCAAGTATGCTTCCAATGACTTCTTAGCATTGAAGATTTCTTATATGAACGATATTGCCAACCTTTGTGAATTAGTTGGTGCGGATATCAAAGATGTGGCTGAAGGTATGAGCTATGATGAACGTATTGGTTCCAAGTTCTTAAATGCTGGTATCGGTTTTGGGGGATCATGCTTCCCTAAAGATACCCAGGCACTTGATTATTTAGCTCAGCAGAATGGTTATGAACTTAAGACAGTTAAAGCAGCTATTGAGGTGAATAAGAATCAAAAAACTTCCCTATATAAGAAAGCAAGTAATCGTTTAATAACATTCAATGGCTTGAAAGTTGCTGTTTTAGGATTAACGTTCAAACCAGGAACGGACGATCTACGCGAGGCGCCTTCCCTTGACAATGTACCTTTACTATTAGATCAAGGTGCTGACATTTATGCATATGATCCAGTTGGCGTAGAGAACTTTGCAAAAGTCTATCCTGAAGGCCCAAACCGTCAAGGTTCTATAACTTATGTAAGTAATGTAGAAGAAGCATTAAAAGATGCAAATGTTTGTTTTGTATTTACAGAATGGGGCGAAGTCAAAGCTGTTACTCCAGAGTTGTACCGAGGCTTAATGCGTACGCCGTTAGTCTATGATGGACGTAACATCTATGATATAGAAGAAATGAAAAAAGCTAAGGTAGAATATCACTCGGTTGGTAGAGAACCAGGAAGAGTGGAAGTAACGAGAGGAGAAGTTTATGAGCTACAATCCACTAGATCCTAATAAAACCTATTTAGTAACCGGCGCAGCTGGTTTCATTGGTTATTACCTCTCTAAAAAGTTGCTTGAAGAAGGATGTAAGGTTGTTGGTCTTGATAATATAAATAATTACTATGATGTGGGTCTTAAGGAAACACGGCTTGGTTTACTAGAGCCTTATGAGAGGTTTACATTCCTTAAGGAAGATTTATCGAATAAAGAGGCTATTAATTCAGCCTTCAAAGAATATCAACCCAATATTGTTGTTAATTTGGCAGCGCAGGCTGGGGTCCGGTATTCCATAGAAAATCCAGATGCGTATATGGAAAGCAATGTTATCGGCTTCTATAATATTTTGGAGGCTTGTCGTCATAATCCTGTTGATCACTTGGTTTATGCGTCTTCAAGTTCCGTGTATGGAGCGAATAAAAAGGTTCCTTTTGAAGAAACGGATTTTGTTGATCACCCAGTATCCTTATATGCTTCGACTAAAAAGTCTAATGAATTAATGGCCCATACGTATAGTCATCTTTACAATATTCCTGCAACAGGTCTGCGATTCTTTACAGTTTATGGGCCTATGGGTCGCCCCGACATGGCTTATTTCGGCTTTACTGATAAATACTTCTCAGGGGAATCTATTAAGGTTTATAACAATGGTGACTTCGAGAATGACCTTTACCGTGATTTTACTTATATCGATGATATTGTAGTTGGTATTGAGCGTTTGTTAAGCAATGAGCCAAAAGCAGAACAAGGTGCTCCTCATAAAGTTTTCAATATCGGTAACAATAGCCCGGAGAAGCTCATGACATTTATTGAGTCGTTAGAGGAAGCGTTAAGTAACGCACTAAATAGAGAGGTAGAGTTTAATAAAGAATATGAACCAATTAAACCAGGTGATGTACCAGCCACTTATGCTTCCACTAATCAACTCCAAGAAGCGGTAGGGTTTAAACCAGAGACCTCTATTCAAGAAGGATTGCAGAAGTTTGCTGATTGGTATGTTAATTATTACAATAAAAAGTAAACAAAATAAAAGGGAGTACGTAACATCAATGCTTTTCCCATTGGTGTTACGTCTTTTTTATGGCCTTTATATGTGTATATGTTCATATAATCATATAAAGATCGCAAGCTAAGTACAAATGATGCCCTTAGCTTGTAGAATGTTCGTCCTTGATCAGTTTAATCAACTGTTGGATAGCTTCTCTTTTTTCATGAGATTCCACCTTATACTGACGATCGTTATGCTTAGTCATGACGATATAAACGTCTGCTTTCATGACTTCAAACCATATAGGCTTCTTATGAATTTGGAAGTAAAGCAATTCTTTGTGGAGCATATTAATCTTCCTTTCATTTTCATTCACCAGGGTCATCATAAATCGACACAAAGATGTCAGCTGGTTTCACTCCTAATTCATAGGCAATCTGGTAAAGAAGCGGGTTTGTCGCATTTGTTATTCCTTTCTCGATTCGACTGATGTAGGTGCGGTCTATTTCCAATCGTAAAGAGAGTTCTTGTTGAGTTAAACCACGCTCAAGGCGTAGGTTCCTAATCTGATTTCCGATGGCTTGTAATACTTCTTTTTTGAATTGATTATCCATAATAAAATCTTCTTATGGACGGCATGTTTCAGCCACGGACTGAGATGCACATATTTACATTTAATGTAAATATAATAGATCTTTTTCCGACAATGTTTACAGCCATCGAAATGACCCGGGTGTGCCATCTTCTTGATCCACTTATGCTATGATATTGAACCATGTAAGTCAAAGGTTACCCGGAGCTTGGCCCCTCCGCGTTAGCAAACTAAATAATGGCTTAACACCAAGGTCTTAAGCTATTGGCGTTACACACATTTAATCTTCTTTCTTTTTTGTATTATTCATTGGAATCCTCCTCTTTCTCCTGGTTGATAAGTTCTGGGAGAAGAGAATGTGCCTGAACCCCTAAAGCTTCTGCAATTTGATAGACGACTGTAAAAGTTAGTTACGTTTACCGTTTTCTACATGACTGATATACGTCGGATGGCTGTCTGCATTTTCTGCCAATTCTTCTTGTGTCAGTCCTACTTCATGACGGACTTTTTTAAATGGCTACCGAATGAATTTAGAATGAGAGATTGATTTAATTTTTCCAGACTATGAGTAAAATTCTGTTATTATTTTACATATTGGGCATATTTTTTTAAAAAGTGTACAAACTCATGTTTGAAAGAAGCTAATGAATCGTCCCTGCGCTTCATTAATAATACGTTTGACTTTCGAAATAATAAGAGCGAAGGGGGGATAATGGTGCAAGGAAACAATTCCTGCCCAAGGCACGTTGGATAGCTAAAGGATATCGTAATATCAAGTTGTACGGCTGATATTGAGCTACATTATATAAACTATATATGTTTAAATGCTAATATAAACATATCGAGAGAAGTTTAGTAGTCGAACGATGGGCCAGGAAGTATTTCTCTAAAGTTAGTTATCAATATGCCACAGTATTTGTCGTGTAGACAGATTCTAAATAATTTTTGGTTTTAACAGGTGAAAAGGTATAGGTACTATAACCATTATGGAGGTTTGTAACTGCTAGACTAAATTGCTTGACGGTTACAATTCATGTAGCTCACATTTTTAATTGCATCATTCTTCGGTTAATTTGACCATTACTTTTTCTCCACTATAACGTTTAACTAATGCATAAATTAAATTACCAATACCAAATGTCCACCAGAGTGTCAAAACAGCAATAACGATATGTATACCTATTGATCCCCATCCACCATGTTGACGTAGACTAATCGATGATTCACCTCTTGATAGAACTTCATATCCCATAGTTACATAGTCATCAGTCACGGCTTCCATTTCTTTAACAGTGTAAACTCGTCTAATTCTATCCATTGCCATAATAAATTCCCCCTTCCTAATTTTATAGTATCTACTTTTAATGGTACGAAATGGTGACTGACCCCGGTTGGGTTAAGCGTTAAAGGGTTTAGTACCATTAATGTTTTTCTGTGTTATTAAGTCTTTATATATAATCTATATATATGTATAGGTTAATGTAAGCATTCCTGGGTTGTTTACGTTTCTTAGCGTTTCTCTATTGAAAATTATATATTTTTGTTGGAAACGCAGGCAGTGCGGCTTATGAGATAAGAAGTGGTATAAAGCATGGGGACGGCTCGTGTGCTTCCTATGTAAATATGTCAGTGCCTGATCCCTGATACGTTATCCAATTAAAGGATGGCGCAGCATCAATGGTTACCGTTGGTGCTGCGTGTCGTTTTATGGATTATACAGGTGTGTATGTTCATATTACTATGTAAAAACCACAAGCTAAGGACAAATGATGTCCTTAGCTTGTAGAATGTTCTTCTTTGATCCGTTTAATAAACCTTTGGATAGCCGTTTTTATCAAGATTTGCTTGTGTGCGTTTTTCAAAGTAAATAGGAACATTTGTAGAGAGGGATGTCAGCTGGTTCGATTTTGGATCGGGTGGAACCTCCTCTTGCAATTAATCAAATGTTTGCTTAAATTTCTTTCAGCAAGGGAGAACCGTCCTCGCTTCAATTAATAAAACATTTGACTTTCGAAATAATAAGAGTGGAGGGAGGGATAATCATGGCGCAAGGAAACAAAAAACTTTCGAATAAAAACGCACAACAACATGATCGTAAAGAAGAGAAACAACCGAGAACGAAACGATAATGGCTGGTATGCCTGACCCCACTGCATTATCGGTATGAAGGATAGCGTAATATCAAGGGTTTTGCCCTTTGGTGTTACGCTTTTTTGGTGTTTATATATTAGTGCGTTTTTTAGGAGACACATAATGGAGAGGTTATGTGCTGCTGATGATGGTGCTACTCAAAACCGAAGAAATTTTATATTTTTGCAATGAATTCCTTGCCAAAAATGCCGTTATTCCTTAACGAAAAGTGGAATTTATTCTTTTATCACCAGTTATCTCATTTTTCGTGATTCGTTAAATGGAAGGAGCTTCTATACTAAAGACAGTCGATCGGTAAGGAGGCGGAAGGTGTGTCTAGAAATCCACGCCAATGGTATAATAAAGCGCGTTTTCATATTACAGCCCGGGGAAACCGCGGAGGTGATCTGTTTTATGATGATGCAGATTACGAATCCTATTTGAACTTCATTCGTTGGTGTCAGAAGGACCTGCCGTTCATTCTCCATGTCTACTGTTTAATGACGTACCATGTTCACCTGCTCGTGGAGGTAAAGAACCATTTGTCAGGGGAGATTTTGCAATTCATTGAATTCCGTTATGCCAAATATTTTAACAGCCGTCCCAAAGTATATGGTCATGTATTTCAAGGAAGGTACTATTCTAAATTGGTCGATACAAGGGCTTGCTTTCTTGCAGCAAGTAAATATATCCATGTCAATTCTGTCGAGGCGGGGATCTGTTCTAAACCGGAGTCGTATCTTTTGATCAGTTACCTTTGTTATTCAGCTGAAGAAGAGAGCGCCATTGTAATTACCCATGCTTTAAAAAAACCGAAACGATTGGGATACAAAGCTTATATTTACCTGAGTTTAATGCTTTTTCAAATGAAAAAACCGCTCCAAAAGCATCTTAGCTTTGGAGCGGTTTTGGAGTACATTCAATAAAGAAGCAAACCATCTTTCTCTTGGGATTGCATGGCGTAAATCTTCCATGTTCCATCTTCCTTATAAAAACGATAGGTCCCAACCTCAGAGATTGAGGAAGTCCAAACGTTACTTCCATTTCGTTCATATGGGAAAGTTGTCGTTCTTTCCATTTCCCCCTGGGTAATTTTCACATCAGCGAATCGATCGGCAATATGAACGGCATGTCCTTGTTTCGGAGTAGTAACTTCATAATCAATCGAAGTTCCATCTTCCATTCCTTTGATGTCATATGAAATATCGATCGATTGCATCGCTTCATAATATCCAGTGGTCCGGTCTTGTGTCGCTCTTAACTTATCATAATCTTCCGTTTCAAGAGCAGAAGTCCAGTCTTTGGAGAATTGGTGAATGAGGTTCATCAGATATTCTTTCGAAGGAGCATTACTTTGTTCTTTGTCTAAGGCGCGCTTGATTATAACAATGGCTTCTGCACGACTAGCGTTTCGGTTTGGTTTGAATTCTGTCGCGGATACCCCGTGAATAATGCCGACTTTACTAGACTGGTTAATCGCCTCTAATGCCCAGTGCTGAGAGACGTCTTCAAACGCTTTGACAGATCCTTTTGAAAAATCAATACTGTCTTCCATCGCTCGAATAACAATGGAAGCAATTTCTGCTCGTGTAATGGGACGGATGGGTTCGAACTTATTTCCTCCATTTCCATAGACGAGCCCATGTGAGGAAGCAATACGGATGCTCTCTTCATACCACTTTCCTTTAATATCTTTGAAATTCGTTCCACCATTTACTTCTTTCAGGTCTAAAGCACGGTTCAATATGACAACGAATTCTGAGCGCGTAATTGACTGGTTAGGTCGAATTTCTCTTCTGCCATCCGACAATTCATACCCTTGCACAAGAGAAGCTTTCGCAAACTGATCGAGTTCTTCATATGCCCAATGACCCTTAATATCGACGGGTTCAAATGGAGAAGCATGAATTTGAAGATTAGGAATCAAAAAGAAAACCATAAAAACAGACGTTATAAACATTATTTTTTTCAAAACATTTATCCTTTATTTTGTTTTTGAAAGAGATCTGTCTCGGGATTCAACGAGCCCTTTCGTTAAACCCAGCAATAGCTCTTTTTATAGGGCAAACTTCTTTTAGGCGGTGTCTGCAGGTGTGGTGTTTAACCACGGTTCCTAGATTAGTAAATAGATAGATAAAAAAATCACCGTTTCAGGGTGAATTCAGAAGTACTCTTCATGGAACTTTAAGTTTTAAAAACCCATTTAAGGAGATAAAAGGGCACTTCTTTAATTGAACCATATCCAGTGGGGAAATGGAAGACGTTGGGGCATTAGTAAGGGATGCAGAACAGGTCATTTATAATTGGTAAGGAGTATCTTCAAGGGAATTTGCAGCTATGAATGGAATTAGCAAGTTCACGTGGGTAGGGTATGTCGGCTGATCCGAATTTAGATCGGATGGAACCTCTTCTTGCAGTTAATCAAACGTTTGTTTTAAATTTCTTTCAGTAAGGGAGGAAGCACGAGAACCGTCCCTGCGTATTTTGAGTAATAAATGTAAAAAATTACCGTCCTTTTTTCGAATTGGATCGTCTAATTATTAGAAGGGGGAAGTCTCTTTCATTTGCAGGGGATTTTTGGTTTGGTACATTAGTTCTATGCATTACATAAATTTGAGGTTAAAAAGTTTTTGAACGGGGTCTTCTTGAAGGGAGAAAGAGGAAGGAAATAGCGTAAGGGCTTATAAACGTCATTTCGTTGCTGTTTAAAATAACAGCTATGTGATCGACAAGGAAAAAAGGTGCTATCACGAGCTTGTTAAATGATCATAGGGCATGCATCCTTCATGAATTTCGAAGTGAACAAGGGTACATTGTCGGCGGTTGTTTGCGTGGCGCAGAAAAAATAAAAGGAGATGAGGAACTGTATGTTGGATAAAATTCTAAAATGGTCATTGTATTCGTTGGGGGCATTATCTCTAATTGCAATTGTGGCAATTGTTTGGGTCGTCTTTTCAGGGTTACAATCAGCCGGTGATGCCATGACGAAAGAACAAGAAGAGAAAATGAAGGAAGTCAACCAACCGACCGAACAAAAGGAAATAAAAGCGGTTAAAGAAGATGGTGTTCCTTCCGAAGGTGCTTTCATGCAAAGACTTCACGAAATGACGCACCAAAAGGTCCAGGCAAATGAAAAGCGTGGAACTCAACAAATGACGGCGGAACAAATCGACAGTATGCTTGGAATTTTGAAGACGGTTGAAAATAGAGAAGATATTACGAAAATTTTGATTTTTATAAGAAGACATTGAAGGCATGGGACGAAGGCGACTTTTCGAACGCCGTGACTGTTCACAATACCATTTGGGAATGGCAAAACGGGACGATTGGAAAAGCGAACGGTCTTATGAGCGAAGAAGAAGAACGTGAATATATCGAACGGAACTTTTAGCAAACAATTCTTGCAATAAAAATGAAGAGTATTTTTATTATGAAGGAAGATCAAATCGACACGAACGGAACATTCATTGAAGAAAGTGAAAGGAAGGTCAATGTTCGTGCTTTGAATCGACCTTCCAGCAAAATGCACATATAAAGAGGCGTATTGACGTTACATTTAGTTTCAGACCATATAACTAAATGTGACGGTTAGAAATAACGATGCCTTTCCAACCATTATTTCTATTCAACCCATGTTTTCACCTTTTTGTATAATACGAATTTCTTAGGCATTTACTACTGAGGATTGAACTTGATCAGACTTCACTATGTAAGTAGCGTATCTCATCTTTTCAAACCATAAAGATGTTTTCACTTGGAAATAATGGCATATAAATGATGCGGTATTACGATATGATTCAAAACATTTTACTTTGATTCGGTTTCATCTAATCGTGTAGTATAAAACGATAAATGAGCCTAGACTGAAAATCAAACTGATTTTAACACTCGCATTTACATATTTTTCAGGTATTTTCTCTACCAGAATGAGAATGATAGGGAAAACAACAGCCACTACTATCGCCATTGAACTACAATGGAACAACACTGGTATAAGTAGAATCATTGCAATAGTTCCTAACAGAATATATAACCCTAATTTAATGAAAAACCTTCCTACATCAAGCTTACCACCCACTTTTTCTATTAAAAACGAAAAGGGGAAAGCCAACAAAAACAGTCCTAAAAAGACCAAACAGGAAATGCCATATAAGTTAAAAAGGAACATATCTGATTCTTTTGTAAAATAAATAGCAAAACATATAGAGGTAATATTCCCACAAATCAATGTCGCTAATAATTTTCTCATTATTCAACCCTCCATCACCGAATGAAAAATAAATATTTTATAGATTACCAGCGTTGGAAGGATAATATTAAAACATCCAGCACTTATTCTATTACATGACAAAATTCTTTATAATGGATAGCGCAGGGGCCTTGTACAATTCCAATAAACAAGAATACTGCAAAAAAGTCATTTGGTAAATACCTAAAACCAATAAATCTTTGCAAGTTTCAGAGGCAGTTTTTTTGGCTCCCACTGCGTTAACAAAATGAAGGATAGCGTAACACGAGAGGACTTCCTATTTAATGTTACGCTTTTTTAGTGTTTTAGCAGAATGGGAAAAAGTAAATCGATGTGAAAGCGGCGGCAGCGGACTATATTTACCAGCCGGAAGAAATCCCTTAGAAAGATGGACAGTATCCATATATCGAACTGAATTGGTAGTGGAGGACAGCGAATGAGAATGATAGGTTTATAAGTTAAGGATTGCTATATTAGTAACATCAGCCTGTAATAATAATTTTGAAAGGTGGCGGAGGAATGGAAAGGTGTCATCAATGCAAGAAGAATGATTCGACTATTCATACTCAAATAGATGGAGAATCTATAAGCCTTTGTCTAGACTGTTATAATGCGATACTGGCTGAGGAACTTGGCGTGGAGTTATTGGATCAGGTGAAAGAAGTGACGTTTAGAGATCACGCAGGGGTACTCCGGTATTTTTCTATAGTGCAGAGAGTTGATCCAGCAGGCCTTTTTATAGAGGCTGAAGAGAAGAACGGATATGGTTATACGTTTGCCATACATGGTGAATTGGATGAAGATCAGGTGGCCTTATTTGAACGACTTATGGAAAAAGTAAAACAGGGGTTAGATGTTTCTTATATTGAAGAAAAAGCGTTTCCTAATGGTCAATCCTATCATTCTCTCAAAGATGATCGTTTTTTCGGTCAGATTGAGATGGGAGAAAACGGCGGACCGGTGATTGTGATTGATGGCAAGCCATACACGTGGGATGAGGTTGGCAAAATGATGGAATCCTATGAAGGTTTTCAGTTGAAGATGGAGATTTATGATCCTACAGATGATATTGAATCATAAGTTAAGGACTCGACGCGGTCGGGTTCTTTTTTTTGTGTATAACTGAAACTTGCGAGATCTAGTATAAGAAACACAATCAAAAGAGGAATTTTTTATAAAATTACTAAACTATTCAATTGAAGAACCGATATAAAAAACATCAGGGAGGATGTTAAGTATGGCGCTAGTATTAGGAAGAAAACCGGGAGAAAAATTAATAGTAGAGCATCTTGGAGAAAAGATGGAGATTGAGGTTATCAAAACAGATGATGGAATGTTGCGGCTAGGTATTGAAGCCGGACGAAATTTCAAAGTTTTAAGGGAAGAACTTTATTCTGATAGTGACTCTATTTAGAGTTATTATATATTCGCAGAACAAATGGATGTGTTCTGCTAAAAACAAAAAAACACGGAGGTATTAATTATGAGAATTAATCACAACATTGCGGCGCTAAACACACACCGTCAGCTAGGTCAAGCAAACAACGCACAACAAAATTCAATGGAGAAACTATCTTCAGGTCTTCGTATCAACAATGCATCTGATGATGCAGCAGGTCTTGCAATTTCAGAGAAAATGCGTGGTCAGATTCGTGGTTTGGATCAAGCTTCTGCGAATGCCCAAGATGCAAATTCAATGATACAAACTGCCGAGGGTGCTTTAAGCGAAACTACTGATATCCTTCAACGTATGCGTGAACTTGCAACGCAAGCTGCCAATGATACGAATACAAAAGCGGACCGTGGCGAAATACAAAAAGAAGTTAATCAGTTAACTTCTGAGATTAACCGTATTGGTAATACTACTGAGTTTAATACACAAAATCTACTAAATGGTGACAAGGCTTCAGAGTATACTTCATCATCAAGTATTGAATTTGATTTAACTGGTATGGATGGCGGTTCTGTTAAAGTTATGGGGAAAGAAATAGATTTTGATACTGCGCCAGGAAATACTGCCACAGCAATTAAAACAGCTATTGAAGCTGATGCCGAATTAGATGCAGAATATTCTGTAACTGTTGCTACTAATAAAGTGACTATTGAAACAAAATCAAATGCATCTTCGGAAGGCATGACCGCAGACCTTTCGTCAGCAAATAATGTTACTGCTGAAACAGTTACCACTACAGAAGGAACAAAAGATGATAGCAAGGTTCTTAGTTTCCAGATTGGTGCAAATGAAAATCAAAGTATGAAATTAGATATTTCTGATATGCGTGCAGATGCACTTGGTATTACTACAGCTGGAACAACAGCTGCTTTGGGTGTTACCGATGGAACTAGTAATGAAATAAAAGAACAGGCGCTTGACGTCTCTAGTCATGACGCTGCTGCGTCTGCAGTAACTAAAATTCAGAATGCAATTGATCAGGTATCGGGTGAGCGTTCGAAACTGGGTGCTACGCAAAACCGTTTAGATCACACAATCAATAACTTAGGTACATCTTCTGAAAACCTAACTGCTGCGGAATCTCGTATCCGTGACGTAGATATGGCGAAAGAAATGATGAACCAAACAAAGAATTCAATCCTTGCACAAGCTTCTCAAGCAATGCTTGCGAAAGCAAATCAACAACCACAAGGTGTACTTCAGTTACTACGTTAATTTTAAATTATTTGAAAGGGACCCTAGTTTTGCTAGGATCCCTTTTTAATGTGCTTGACTCCCCCCGCCTATCCTCAGCCAGAACCTGACATTCATGATCTCCACATGCACCAGGGTCTGTGAAACGTCCACAAGAAAAACAAGAGAAAATCAGTATGAGTGTAGTTTTTACAGATTCGTTAAGAACCCAGAAAATGGTCGTTTCCCAGACCCTGTATTCATTTTTAAGATGGAAGTAGCTTTTTTAGGTAATTGCTAAAAAAATAACCGCCCGTATTCCCGATGAAAAACGGACGGTTACTTATTTTAGTCTATTTAACTGAATGTGCTGCTAAAATCATTAGTCTTCTTGCAATGCCCGTTCAGCAGCCTGCTTCACTTGAGCGAGGCTTTTACCCATTCCAGATTCGACAGCTGCTACATAGGCACCTTCTAATAATGGAGCATTCGCAATTTCAATATCATCGAAATCACTCATTTCCACTGCTATTTCTGCATTCATCATGGCGCTTCCTAAATCGTAAATGAGAAGAACGCCGCCCTCTGTATGAGCTTGATCGATGGCCGTTTGGATCTTTTCAACGCTTGTCCCGATACGGTCATCGTCCGTACCGCCGGCAAGTGCGATAGGTACGTTTTTTTCCACCTGGTGAATGATTTCTTTAATGCCTTCTGCGACTTTTGCGCTGTGTGAAATGAGTACGATACCTGCTGGTTCCATGGATCATCTACCTCCTTCGATCGTTTCAGCTAAAGCTTCAAATACATAAAAAGAAGAGACGGAACCTGGGTCGAGATGGCCGATGGAACGGTCACCCAAGTAAGAAGCGCGGCCTTTGGTGGCCTTGATATCTTTTGTTTTTTCCAGAGCGTTTTCTGCCGTATCTTTCAGCAGAGCAGCATCGAAGTCTTCCCGTTCTTTCATTTTTTCAATGACAGGAGCCCAGACATCAATGAGGGTTTTTTCACATTCTTGCGACTTTCCGCGCTGCTTCAGTCCCGCCAGCGATTCTTCTAAACCGTTTACGAAATGAGTATAATCCGCACTCTTATCCTTAAGCGAAGTAGACAGTTTCAAGAACGCTGTCCCATAAAGCGGACCAGCTGCGCCGCCTACTTTACTCATCAATGTCATCGCTGTATCTTTAAGAGCATCGGATGCACTCACGTAACTGTTATCGTCGAGTTTCACCACGACTTCTTTAAAACCGCGGGCCATATTGATCCCGTGATCCCCGTCTCCGACTGCCTGATCCAGAGAGGTCAAATATTCCTTGTTGTTTTGAATTTTTTCATTGGTTTTATTCACCCATGTAATGATGTCATTCGCAGTAAGTTCCATAATGATTCTCCTTTCCTATCAGATATGGTAAGCAGGTGCACTTGATTCAGCATCAAGCAAAGATTTCATTTCCTCGTCCAGTTTCAGGAGTGTCACAGAACAACCCGACATCTCAAGGGCAGTCATGTAATTCCCTACTAAGGTTTTATGAATATTCAAACCGCGTTCCACTAAAATTTCATTCACTTTTTTATTTAAAATATACAATTCCATTTCAGGTGTAGCACCCATGCCATTGACGATAAGGGCTACATCATCGCCTTGGTTGAATTCAATGTCTTCAAGGACTTTGTTCGTAAGTTCCTCAGCGATTTCGTCTGCAGAAGTCACTTCTTTCCTCTCGATTCCCGACTCCCCGTGGATTCCGGTGCCGATTTCCATTTCGTCTTCATCTAAGACGAAGCTTGGTTTACCGGCAGCAGGCACAGTGCAAGGAGTAAGGGCCATGCCCATGGAGCGTACATTACCTGTAACCTTTTCTGCAATGTCTTTGACTTCTTGCAATGATCCGCCAGCTGCAGCTTTAGCTCCAGCAATTTTATGAACAAAAATGGTACCAGCTATGCCACGGCGTCCAGTTGTGGAAGAACTGTCTTCAACGGCGACATCATCATTGACGACGACTTTCTCGACATCTATACCTTCTGCTTCCGCCATTTCAGCAGCCATATCGAAATTCATGACATCTCCCGTGTAATTTTTGATGATCAGGAACACCCCTGCGCCACCATCGGCCGCTTTAATGCCCTCAAGTACCTGGTCTGGGGTCGGTGAAGTGAATACTTCCCCGCAAACCGCTGCATCGAGCATTCCATCCCCGATATATCCGGCGTGAGCAGGCTCATGTCCACTTCCTCCGCCACTGACAATCCCTACTTTATTTTGTAAGGGAGCATCTTTTCTCGCGACGACTGTCGTTTCGGGGATTTGCTTAAGTGTGTCAGGGTGAGCAGCGATCAACCCTTCGAGCATATCCCGTACAACATATTCTGGATCGTTGACGATCTTTTTCATTTGAACCTCTCCTTTAGTTTTTTTGGCTTGGCTCATTTTCTGAATTAAGTGTACGCCCTCATTTTATTACAAACCATGAGGAATTACGAACCGATTCGAGTTATGGTGACGATTGTAGTAGTAGAAGCACTTCTGGCAGGTGGATGGAACATTCGAAGTTCAGGAGGAGGGGCGACAGAGCAAAATAACATCATTCGTAATTTAAAGTCTAGGCCGCCTTCATTTGGGCAAGCCTTTTTAATGAAGGGGGATGAATATGGAACTGGATTATGGACTGATTTTAGGTATGGATAAGCAGATGCACTTTTTCAGTTATGCAATGATGGCAGTATTTTCAGGGATCGTCATTATCATTTTTTCTAATGAACAGTCTTTCAAAAGAAGGATAAAATTTGCATGGGTGGTATTGGTTTTCATCGGTATCCTTGAAGAGTATAGACAATATATGGTGCCTGATAGGAGTGCTGAGTTTTTAGATGCTGTTGCTAATATGCTTGGTATAACGATAGGATTATTAATCCCCGTATTTATCATTGCAATCATCAGTAAAGATAAATATAAATCTGTCTCTAACCGCTTTGCGATTTACAATATTGCTTTAATCCCCTTATTCTTTGGATTGCTACTTATAAATGAACGACCATTTGTGACCTTTGATGGGTCGTTTGAAGAAGAAGTGGAATTTTGGTTACTTTTTATTGGTTTCTAATCGACTTTATCCAAAGGTATTAGAACTGGAATGTTATTAGTAACTAAGATTGTAATAGATGAGGTTCGTGAAATGATGGAATCCTATGAAGGGCTTCAGTTCAAGATGAAATTTTTGATCCGACAGATGATATTGAATCATAAGTTAAGGACTCGACATTCTCGGGTTCTTTTTTTTGTGCAATAAATTTTTCGGGAGCTGAGATATTCATAAAGAGAAAAATTCCCTCGCTTTTTTGATTTCTATAAATTTTTTTTGTAGAAATTTCAATTTCTTTGACACCAAAACCCTCCAAACTTTCGATTATTGATATGAAGGAGTGTTTTTATTGCTCTTAATTTTCAAGGAGGCGTTTTGAGATGAATTATTTAAAAGAGATCAATGCATTTCATGATGAGGTAGAACTGAATTCACTTTCGGCTTCTGCTTCGCTGCTTTGGTATGTGCTCATGCAGTTCAACAACAAGACAGGATGGAAGAAAGAGTTTACGGTCCCGACAGCTGCGATTTTAGTGAAGTCAGGCTTGAGTGAGAGCACGTTTCTTCGAGCACGAAAAGAATTGGAGGAGAAAAGGTACATCCTTTTCCAATCGGGGAGTCGCCATCAGACACCTGGCTATCAGATGATTTCGCAAGTAAAAGACAAAGAGATCGGGCAAGTGGAGGATATCGTGAAGGAAGGGGCGGCGGATGAAGTGAAGGATGAGACGGAGGATAGCGCGACGGACTCTTTTAAAAGAAAAGAAAGGAAGAGAAAAGAAGGTGAAGGGGGCGGGAGGAATCCGTTTGCGTTTTACGAACAAAATTTCGGGATGCTCACACCGTTCATGGCCGAAAAGCTCACCGATTGGTGCCGCCGGATTTCCGATGAGCTGGTGATGGAAGCGATGAAGATCGCCACTCAGCACAACAAGCTGTTTTTCAACTATTGTGAAGGGATTCTGAAACGCTGGGAGAACCAGCAGGTGAAGACGCTTGCCGATGTCGAACGGGTGGAAGCGAAGACACCGAACAAGAAGCGGAAAAAGGAAGAACGGACGTCAGAACTGAAGCGGATGGTCAATGAGTATCGGAAGGAGCGTCAGGCATGAAGTATGAAGAAGCGGTAGATGTGCTGGAGACGATGGAGGAACTGTTTGAAGGGAAGTTTACGATTACGAAGCGGAAGCTCACGGTGTTTGTGCCCGAACTTGAAAAGATGGAATACTCGCCTGTGATGGACAAGCTCTATCATTATGCCTCTCAATATCCCTATCCCCCGACGCTTGCGGATATTGCGGTTTACCCACCGAAGGAAAACGACTATTTGGAGAAGATGCGGCGCTGGGATGAAGAAGCCGCCAATGTGCCGGAAGAGACGAAGCAGCGATTTCTGGAGAAGTTTGAAGAGCTGATCAGGAGGAAGGGCGAATGATTTATAACCAGGAAGCCGAGCAGTCCGTCATTGGAACATTGCTGTTGGAAGGAGAACTGGCCAAGGACGTGACATTAAGGGGAGAGCACTTCTTTGACCAGCGCCACCGGTTGATTTATCAAGCGGTGCGCAAAATTGAGCGAGCCGGGGAGATGGTCAACCTTGTGACCGTCACGACCGAGTTGAATAAGGAGATTCAAACAGTGGGAGGTGTGAGTTATTTAACGGATCTTGCGGGTTCGATCCCCACCACAGCCAACCTCAAGCATCATCAACGCCTCGTTCTCGATGCCTACCGCAACCGCAAGACGAAGGAAGAAGCGACCCGTTACGTCCAAAACCCCAATGAAGAAACCCTCGATCAACTGATGGCTCAGCTGGAAGACTATCGCGGCGAAGGAACGGTCAGTGAAGAGGCCACCACCTACGAAACGTTAATCGAAATCACCCGCGAACTGAAAAATCCACCAACTGATGGGATGACAGGCTTTGCCACCGGTTACAAGGAAATCGATGACATGACAGGCGGCACCCAGGGCGGCGATCTAATCATCCTCGCCGGTCGACCATCGATGGGAAAAACGGCGTTCGCCTTGAACCTCGCCGCACACCATTGCAAGAACAACGGCAGTGCTCACTTGTTCAGCTTGGAGATGGGACGGAAATCACTGTTCAAACGGATGCTTTCCTGTGAAGCAGGCATCGATGGCCAAAAGTGGCGCACGCTGAATTTTTCCCGGGAAGATTATGAGAAATGCTTCACCGCTGTCGGGGAAATCGCCGACTGGAACCTCCACGTCCATGAGAACGCCCGCACGGTTGCTGACATTCGTGCCCAAGTCAGGCAGTCGATCCGCAAAGACGGCGAACAGAAGCCGATGATCATCATCGACTATCTGCAGCTATTAGCTTCAAGCAGCCGCTATGAACGCCGCGACCTTGAAGTCGGTGCGATGACAAGGGAACTGAAACTGTTAGCCCGCGAACTTGGAGTACCGATCATCCTGCTTTCCCAGCTTTCCCGAGGGGTCGAACAGCGCAAAGACAAGCGCCCGATGATGGCCGATTTGAGAGAATCCGGAAACATCGAACAAGACGCTGATGTTATCGGTTTTTTATACCGTGAGGATTACTACAATCGCGATGGAGGCGAGGAGAACGAGGTGGAGCTGATCATCAGCAAGCAGCGGAATGGTCCGGTGGGAAGTGTGAAACTTGAGTTCGTGAAGGAGTACGGGAAGTTTATCAATGGAGCGCATTTATAGGATTTTATCATTTATTCTCCCATGGGTGAATATGCGCAAGGAGGCTGGGTAGTGCGCTTTTTATACTATTGGTCATTATTCGAAATCAAGCATAATTTTTAAGAGGCAGCCACTCCAAATCACACCGATTACAATGCATGAATTCATAGGCTTCATTCATACTACCTGTAGAGGTGATCAGCAATGAAGTTCATGTATATACCTTTTTTGTTATTGTTTATCATGCCACAGGAAGATGTACCTGATACTTTTGAATTTAAGCATGAAGGGCAAGTCATTGAGCAGATCGATAAAGAAGATTTTATTATTCCCTATCTTGATGAAAGGATGGTGGATCAACAGAAGTTTGATGCCTTCCTTGATGAATTAGACGATAAAATGGCTAGAGCACCCAAAAATGCAATCATTGATGAAAATGGCAGCATCGTCCAGGGGGAAAATGGCACCAGGGTAGACCGAGCGAAATTGAAAGCGCAATTTTACCAATATTTCTATACAAGTCGTTTAAGAAGCACCAACATACCTATGTCTCCTGTTTATCCTCAAGTAGATGCGGAACTTCTGACAGACATAAGAACACAGCAAATCGGTAATTATCTGACATACTATAAAAAGACCAACAAAGGAAGGACGAATAATATCTCTCTAGCGACTGAAGCGATTAATAACCATGTGGTTTTCCCGGGAGAAGTATTTTCTTTTAATAAGGTGGTTGGAAAACGGACAGAAGAAAAAGGGTACGTCCGTGCGCCTGTCATTGTCAGGGGCGAATTGTCAGAAGACATCGGGGGAGGGATTTGCCAAGTCTCCTCTACTTTATATAATGCCGTCGATCACGCTGGTCTTACCATTGTGGCACGCTATTCTCACAGTAAGGAAGTCCCTTATGTGCCGCCAGGAAGGGATGCGACGGTCAGTTGGTACGGGCCTGACTTCACTTTCAAAAATGAATTCAACCAGCCTGTCTTAATCCAGGCTAAATCAGTAAATGGAATGGTGCTTGTACACATTTATTCATCGGATCGCCTTGGGAATAACGCTGATTAAAGGGGGAAGTGTCACTTGGGAAGGTCAAGGGTTGGGAGATGGATAGCTTGTTTGATGCAGCTGTTGGCACCTCTTCCATTACATAAGCTATGGTGACTGGCCCACCGCGTCAGCGAATTAAAGAAAAGCGTAGGATTAACATGTAACGGTTAATCCTACGCTTTTTTATATCATGAAGATTACTGCAAAGCTGGTCGGGGGGGCTACGACAACAGGGGGGATCTGCATGCGTCCACAAACCATCTATCATTTCACGGTGTTCCGCACACTATCCAACAGAGTGAATATTGGAGGACAGAAGAAAAACGGATTTGTCATAGAGGAGGGGCTTAAAGCCTTAAGAAAACACATCATTTATAGGTATTATTCCTTCTATAGGTAAGGTAGGTTAACAGCATTTTTCCTATATACACTATGGGGAGAGGAACGTAGAATGATGTATATATTGTCGAATAGTGGACAACTCCATTTTCCCTTTGGACTCCCGCAGTCTAAACTAAAAAATCCTTCATGGATAAATACTTCAGGAAATAATTATGGATATAAAAAAATATATATGCTGCCAAAAAACGGTCTAGGTACCGATCTCATATATCACACCATTGCTATTAAGGAGGATTTTATGTTTGTTAACCATGTCAAAGTCGGAATTCTTCGGACGGTTCAATTATCTGTTTCATTCATTGTTATGTTTATTTTTTTGTCGACATCCAATATCGTCTTTGCTCATGAGAAGGAAAGCTATCGTGTTGACGTCCCCTCTCTGAATGTTCGAAGCGAACCAACTCTCCAGTCACGTATAGTCGGTTCTCTTTCGGCACAAACGGACGTTGAAGTGCAAGAAAAGAAACATGGATGGGCTTATGTGAATTACTCAGGAGGAAAGGGTTGGGTGGCTTCCCAATACCTTAATAAAACAGATGGGGAACAGTCCTCTTCATCAAAAGAAGTCCATGTCAATGCAGAAAGCGTCTACATACGGTCTGGGCCAAGTGTAAACCATGAAATTATTGCAGGAAGTTATTACGGGGATTCTTTAGAGAAGATAGAGGAAGAAGGCGAATGGATAAAAGTCCGGCTTGAAAATGGGCAAGTGGGATGGATTGCTGGTTGGCTAGTAACAGCTAGTGATACAACTCCTTCTTCAGAACTTCCATTACAAGGGGTTAACATTGTTTTAGATGCTGGACATGGGGGTTATGATCCCGGGGCTGTTGCCGTGAACGGTCTGTTGGAAAAACGATCAACCATAGAAGCGGTGGATCATATTGCCCGGAAGCTGCGTCTGTCAGGGGCTACTGTGATACTCACGCGTGAAAATGATCGCTACGTTTCATTACAAGATCGTGTTCGAATCACTCGTTCTTCCGACCCTGACGCATTTGTCAGTGTCCATTTTAATTCTGCAAGCAGCCCTTATGCAAAAGGAATAAGTACATATTTCTATCATGATTCAGGCGAAGGTCTTGCCAGGAATATTCAACAAGAGCTATCGCAAGAAGTTTCCCTGCAAAATGATGGTGCTCAATTCGGGAATTTCCATGTCCTAAGGGAAAACATCGACAATTCCATTCTTGTAGAATTAGGTTTTCTTTCAACCTCTTCTGATTTAGCTGTCATAGAAAAGGATGGATATTCGGATAAAGTAGCCAGAGCCATTACAGATGGACTGATTAAGGAATTTTCACCTTAAGTATTAGGACTGGCTCTGATGAATTGAATTCAGATCAACTCAATGAATAAAGGCTTCTTTCTCTCTCATGAGAAAGGAGCCTTTATTTCTTTTGGAAAATATAAAAAAAACCACCAAACAAGAGGTACCCGAAACATTATCGGACTAAAGGGACGGCGCAGCACTAAGTTTTTTCAGTTGGTGCTGCGTCTTTTATTATCCATGATAAAAGAAGTGGCTGTGGCTACAGGGTCTGGGAATTATACAAGCGTAATGGAGGCGTAAACAATTCATAGCATTTTTTAAACAAATACCTTGTGTCCCCTAAAGTTATTAGAAGATTTAGAATAATGGTTTGATATTATTATTGGTTCTTGCTACAATTATAAAAACTACAGAGTAATTGTTGAAAACTGTCTATTCTAATCGACTTTACTGGCTCAAGGTGGAGCGAACCATTAGAAAGTAACCAGTTTTATGCCCAGAGATAAGTATGTTTAATACTATCCCATGCATAATGCTGGTTTTTTTATTCAACTTATCTTTGTTTGAAATGCTCTCACCATAAGGATCTAATGTTGAGAAGCCAAGTTTCTTTAATACAACCAGCTCCATCCCCGGATGATTACTAGAATGATATTAGGATGTTATGTTCGAACATCGGGGGAGGGGTATGATCAATAACAGAACAGGGGGAGCCGCTTTGGACAATCTAATTGAACTCGACAAAAAACATTTTTTGCATCCGACTACATCTATTCAACAGCAGCAGGAACAAGGCGTAAAGCTGCTAGCTGAAAGCGGACAAGGGATTTATTTGAAAGATAGGGATGGCAAGACATATATCGATGCCATGTCTTCTCTATGGAACGTACATATTGGCCATGGCCGCGAAGAGTTGGCAGACACGGCTGCTGCTCAAATGAAAAAACTGGCGTTCAGTTCAGCCTTTTCCTCATTCAGTCATGAGCCGGGGATTCGCCTGGCTGAAAAAATAGCCAAACTCGCACCGAAGGATTTGAACGCCGTTTTCTTCACATCTGGTGGTTCTGAATCCAACGACACGGCGATTAAACTGGTACGGCATTACTGGAAAGTCCAGGGAAAGCCAAACCGCAGGAAAATCGTGGCGTTGAAGCGTGGCTATCATGGAGTAGCATCAGCATCGACCAGTGCTACCGGCATCCCGGAGTTCTGGGAGATGGCTGGTCATATGAAAGACGATTTTTTTCATGCAGCCACTCCTTACCGAAGCACGACTCAAGAGGCGATTGCCTCGCTCCGTGAAAAATTCGAGTCAGAAGGTCCTGAGACGATCGCTGCCTTTATGGCAGAGCCCATCCAGGGTGCGGGGGGAGTTTTGATTCCGCAGGATGATTACTTCACAGAAGTGCGAAAGCTATGTGATGAATATGGCATATTGTTTATCGCAGATGAAGTGATCACCGGTTTTGGCCGGACGGGCACCATGTTCGGGCTGGAAAACTGGGAGGTTGTGCCGGATGTGATCACTTTCGCCAAAGGGGTGACAAGTGGGTATATTCCTCTTGGCGGTGTGGTCGTTTCAGATGCCATCCATAATGTCCTGAAAGAAAAATCCAAAGGAACGTTATTCCATGGTTTCACCTACAGTGGTCATCCAACAGCAGCTGCTGTTGGACTAAAGAATATTGAATTGATAGAAAAAGAGGGACTAGTTGAGAATTCAAGAAAAATGGGCGGGAAACTGTTAGAAGGGTTTAAACGGATTAAAGATGATTTGGAAATAGTAGGCGAAGTGAGGGCGAAGGGCTTACTCGGTGCTGTTGAATTGATGAAAAACCCGGAGACGAATGAAAGTTTTTCCCAAGAGCAGAAGGTTGCGCCGAGAGTGATTGAAGAATTGCATCAGCGCGGTGTCATTTGCCGGTCGGTCACGTATGAATCTACCGATATTATTTGCTTTGCACCCCCATTGATCATTAATGAGAGACAAGTCGAAGAAATCATAGACCAATTGCATCAGTCTATTTCTGCCGTACAAGAACAACTGAAAACAATTTAAGAGGAGGAGTCATTGTGAACGATGCAGATCTGATATTTATCAACGGCCATGTACTCACGATGGAAGATGACACACCTCCAAAACAAGCGGTAGTTGTAAAAGGTGGAAAAGTAGTCTTTGCCGGAGATTCTGAAGAAGCGCTTTTGCTGAAAAATGAACAGACGGAGATCGTCGATTTAAAAGGAAAGACTCTCATGCCGAGTTTCATCGAGAGTCATATCCACCCGTCTATTTATGGTGTAACACTACTGGAAGTCGATTGTAAGCCGGAAACCACCCCTTCTATTTCTGCTATTAAGGAAAAAATCAGCAGAATAGCAGAAGTTACTGAAAAAGAAGAGTGGATTATGGGATCGGGCTGGGACGATAGCAAAATGGAGGACAAGCGTAATCCTACACGCTGGGACCTCGATGAAGCAGCACCCGACCACCCCGTTGTTTTAAAAAGGGCTTGTGCCCATATGGCGGTTGCGAACACGAAGGCCCTTACTTTAAGTGGAATTACCGAAGATACGTTAAATCCTGATGGGGGAAATATCGAGCGGGATGAACAAGGCAGGTTGACAGGTCTGCTCCAGGAGAAAGCACAAGGGTTACTGAAAGCCCCTGAGTACACTCATGACGATATGGTCAAAGGAATGAAGTTAGCCCAGGATAAATTTGCCTCATGGGGAGTCACGACTGTCCACTGCATGTCCACCCAAACAGCCGATCTGCAATTATATCAATCTCTTTTAGAACAAAAAGAACTGAACGTCCGGGTGCGGCCATGGCTGTGGGCGATCGACCAGAATGGTTTCGACGGGGCGATGGATGAAGTGCTAAAAGTCGGCTTAAGAAGCGGTTTTGGAAACGACATGGTAAAAATCCAGGGGCTCAAATTCATGCTCGATGGCAGTGTTGGTGGAAAAACAGCGGCTGTCTCCGAACCTTATCTCGGTACTCAGGAATCAGGGATCCTCTATAATACAATGGAGGAAATCGCTCCATTGCTCAATAAATCAATAGATGCCGGCTTAAGAACAGCGATCCATGCCATCGGCGATCGAGCCATTGACGTAGCCATCAATTCCTATGCCGCCATCAATCGATCCACCTCGATCACACACATGCGTAATCGCATTGAACACTGCATTTTTCCTACCTTTCAACAAATCAGACAAATGAAAGACTTAGAACTGGTGGCAGGCTCATCCGTGGGATTCCTTTACCACATTGGTGACAATTATATGAACAAATTAGGAGAAGAACGTATGGAGCATGCTTTCCCGCATCGTTCTTTCAAGGAAGCTGGAGTAACAGCTCCGGGTAATTCCGATTTGCCTGTCACCGATGGCAACCCCTGGACGGGAATTTATGGAGCAGTCACGAGAAAAACTTCGAACGGCCAAGTAATAGGAGATGATGAAAGCATCCGTGTATATGATGCTCTGAAAGCGTTTACTGTTGATGCCGCTTACAGTTCTTTTGAAGAAGAGACACTTGGTGTCATCAAGCCGGGAACGAAGGCGGATTTAATGATCATTTCCGATAATCCGCTGGAAATCAAGGTGGAAAAGCTGCTCGAAATAGAAACTGTGAGTACCTATCTGGAAGGCAGAAGAATCTATCACAATCAAACAAACAGGAAGGGTGAATCTATTGTTCAGTAACCAGGAAGAGATCATATTGATTACGATCATAGCCATTTACTTCGTATTTTTATTCGGATTGTCTTTATTTGTAAATCGAAATGTCAAAACCTATGAAGATTACAATGTAGCCGGCCGCTCTACGAAACTGATGCCGCTCGTCCTGACATTTGTCGGAACAGCCATAGGCGGCTCGATCCTGCTCGGGTATATGACGAAAGGCTACCAATTCGGGATGGGTCAGCAGTGGCTGGCTATCGGATTTACACTTACCTCCATTGTTATCGCGGCATTTTTATTAAAGAAAATTCGTCTTCTTGGTCAAAAATATAACATGGTCACAATGGGAGATTTCACTGCACTCCGGTTCGGTGAAGGGGCCAGGGTGCCGACAGTACTCAGTATCCTCTGTGCATATTCTGCTATCACCGGGATGCAGTTCGTTGCTATTGCCACCATCTTGAAACTGACCATTGGACTGAGCATGACGGCAGGTATCCTTATCAGCTGGGTGCTTTTAACATTGAAGACCTACTTTGGCGGGTTGAAGTCTGTCATGCTGCAGGATGCCATTCATGGAACGATCCAGACTGTCGGTATTTTCTTTCTGCTGATCGTCATCATGTTCATGGTCGGGGATTGGGGTGCACTTGCTGATCAGGCAAGAAATGCTGAAAACGGGAATATGTTAAGCATCTTCAATATCAGCCCTTCAGAATTCCTTGTCTATATGTTTACCATTGGTGCCTATCAGTTTGTCAGACAGGACGTATGGCAGCGGTTCTGGGCAGCCAAAGATGATAAGGTCGCAAAGACAGGTTTCTGGATAGCGATCGTTCTTGGATTTCTGACTGCAGCAGTAACGGTCGTTATTGGTTTTCTTGGAAAATTCGGGTTGAATATCACTGTCGCGGACCCCGCTTTAATCTATTATGAAATCATAGGTCAGATTTTACCATTCTCGCTTGTCATCGTGATGCTGATTGCTTTATTGGCTACAATCATTTCCTGTGCGGATTCGTTCTTTCTGGCCGCATCATCTTCTGTAGTCAATGATATTGTCAAACCTCGGCTTGGAGATGTGACCGATAAAAAAATGCTGCTTTACAGTAGATTTTCTGTAGTGGCCGTCTCTGTCATTTCTCTTCTGCTGGCCCTTTATATCCCTCAGCTTGTCACACTATGGATCACTGGTAGTGCCATGCTTGTATCTGGCATGCTGGCACCGGTTATGTTCGGTTTGTTTTGGCCAAGGACTACGAAAACGGCAGGTCTTGCTGGAATGTGGACAGGACTCATTATCGCAGTCGGATGGCAAATTGCCGGTCATCCATTCGGACTTCACCCTGTTTTCATAGGGCTGCCTATATCGATTATTACTGTAGTGACGATTACGTTAGCTTCCAATCAAGAAAAAGAACATGAGATGTATTCGGTATTGAAGAAACCAGTTTGATGAGGCTTGATCGTGAATTACTAAGAATTAAAGGATAGCGTAACACCAAGGGGTTTCCCTTTGGTGTTGCGCTTTTTTTGCGCATATTGACATATAGGAGGGAGGCTGAGCGTGACTGGAGTTCTGATGATTGTGTGGGTTACACCATTTGACTTTTAGTAGTAAATTTTATCTGTGTGTTTCCAAATGTATGGACATGTTTCGTCAATGATTTTTTTATTGCAGCTTTAGAAATTATTGCTTGGTGAATGGTTCTATTTCTATCTTCTGAAGATGTTATCGATTCTCTGCGTAACAACCGATTGTAAAACGGTTAACTCGACGGTACGGTCTCCCTGATCAATCTAACAAATATGGATAATTTATCAATAGGTGTTGTATTTTTAGAAAATTTACAATAATATAAAAACAAACATACCAACCGGTAGGTATGTAAAATGAGGAAGATCCTACACGAAAAATTAGAATGGGGATGATGGGATGCATTTGCGGTTGACTGATGAACAAGAAATGGTAAGAAAGACGATACGAAAATTCGTGGAGAAAGAATTGATTCCACTTGAAAATGATGTATTAAGGAACGAAAGAGAAGGTAAACCAAGTCTCCCGGAAGGTAAGATGGACGAATTGCAGCAAAAAGCCAAAGAAGCTGGTTTCTGGGGAATCAATACACCTGAAGAATATGGGGGGGCTGATTTGGGGCAAATGATGCTCGCCATCGTGCAAATGGAAGTGGCTCGCACGTTCGTTCCGTTCCAATTTGGAGGTTCAGCAGATAATATTTTGTACTATGGAAATAAAGAACAAAAGGAGAAATACTTGATTCCAACCATCAACGGGGAAAAGAAATCCTGCTTTGCGATGACAGAGCCTGGAGCTGGGTCAGATACGCGAAACCTCCGTATGACCGCTGTGAAAGACGGCGATGAGTGGGTATTGAACGGTGAGAAAACATTTATAACTGGTGGAAACGAAGCTGATTTCGTCATGGCTATTGCTATCACTGACAAAGAACTTCATAAGTCTTCAAATGGCAGAAAAGGCGTAACCTGCTTTATCGTGGACCGTGCGATGGGCTGGGAATCCGAATATATCCACACGATGGGTGAATGGGGACCTGCGGCACTTATTTTCGAAAATGTCCGGGTTCCTGAAGAAAATATTTTAGGAGAAATCAACCATGGTTATGATCTTGGTCTCGAGTGGATCGGTTTTGCTCGTTGGGTTGTTGGTGCCCGTGCGGTCGGAGCTGCAGAACGTCTCCTCAATATGGCAATCGATTACGCCAATGAGCGCGAAACATTTGGGAAGCCGATTGCCACACGACAGGCGATCCAATGGCAAATCGCAGATTCAGCTGTTGAAATTGAAGCGGCGCGGTGGCTTGTACTGAATGCAGCCTTTACGCTGGATCAGGGCGAAGATAACCGTCACTACGCTTCAATGGCGAAGTTGTATGGAGCGAATATGGGGAATAACGTTATCGACCGTGTCCTTCAGATTCACGGCGGGATGGGGTATACCAGAGAATTACCGATTGAACGGTGGTACCGTGAAGCGAGACTTTGGAGAATTTACGATGGTACAGATGAAATTCAACGTCTGATCATCTCTCGTAATCTATTAAAAGGACATGTGAAAATCGGGTAGTCATTTTAAGGAGGAATGAGAACATGGCAGGTAAGTTTGAAAATCAAGTCGCATTCGTTACAGGTGGAAGTCGTGGAATCGGAAAAGGAATTACAAGACGCTTTGCGCAGGAAGGAGCAAAGGTCGCCATCATCGATGTGAATGAAGAGGCTTTACAAGAAGCAGAAGCTGAATTCAGGGAAGAAGGTTTTGATGTTTTTTGTAAAGTAGCTAATGTGGTGGAATTCGATCAAGTCGAAGCAGCTATGAAGGAGACTTTCGAGCGATTCGGCTCTCTCGACATTTTAGTAAACAATGCAGGGGTCATCAGGGACAACATGTTATTCAAAATGACGAGTGAAGACTGGAGTACTGTGATGGATGTCCACCTCAAAGGTTCATTCAACGCTGCTCGTGCGGCGCAACAGTATATGGTCGAAAATAAATATGGCAGAATCATCAACATCTCCTCGACATCTGCACTAGGGAACCGTGGACAGGCGAACTATGCAACAGCAAAAGCTGGCTTGCAAGGGTTCACGAAAACATTGGCGGTCGAGCTTGGAAAGTTCGGAATTACTGCAAACGCAGTTGCTCCTGGCTTTATCGAGTCAGAAATGACGAAAGAGACCGCCTCCCGCATCGGCATTTCCTTTGAAGACCTCGTCAAAGCAAGCGTTGATAAAATCCCGGTCGGACGAAGTGGGAAACCTGAAGATATCGCTAATGCGGTCGCATTTTTCGCTGATGAACATTCATCATTTGTGAATGGCCAAGTGTTATATGTCGCTGGCGGTCCAAAAAACTGATCGAAAAGGAGGCTTTCTGATGTTTGAACATGCTATTGGGAAGAGGTCCAACAAAGTGAAAAACACGGTCGAAGCGGGAGCGGTCAAAAAATTTGCTGAAGCAATCGGGGATTCTCATCCTGTTTTCATTGATGATGTGAACTTCTTCAGGAATATAGCTCCCCCTACTTTTCCGCGCGTGTTTGATTATGGAAAGATCCAGGGTCTGGATTTACCGAAAAAAGGGTTGATCCATGGGGAACAGAACTATCATTATGAACGTCCGCTGCTCGTCGGAGAAGACATCCTTTGTTATGCAGTTGTGGAAGATTATTTTGAAAGAAGCGGGAAAAGTGGAGACATGGGTTTTCTCAAGGTGAAACGGTACGGAGAAGATTTGGAAGGAAAGATGATTTTCTCTGAAGAGCAGGTTGTCATCATTACCGAAGCTGTAAGAAAGGAGATACGTGTATGACGCTGCTAGGAGAATTGCAAGCAGGAGAGTCGCTTAAGACTGTCACCCTTCCTGCGGTTACAAGGCTTGATTTGATTAAATATGCAGGGGCATCTGGTGATTATAATCCGATTCATACAATCGACGAAGAGGCGAAAAAAGCTGGCCTTCCAGGTGTGATTGCCCATGGGATGTGGACGATGGGAAATCTTGCGAAACTGTTCACCCCTTATTATGAGGAAGGATTTATCCAGGACTATTCCATCCGTTTCAAAGGGATGGTGTTCTTGAATGATATCCTCACCTTACACGCAGTCGTTGAATCCAACAAGGAAGAGGTAATCACTTTTGACGTCAGTGCAAAAAATCAAGATGGAAAAAATGTAATCGAAGGTCATGTCGTTTTTTGTAAGCGCTTAACAGAAGTGGTTACATATTAGGAGGGATGATATGCAATTTGAATATTCACCGAAAGTGAAAGATCTCCAGGAAAAATTGACTCGATTTATGGATGAACACATTTATCCAAATGAGGCTTTGTATGAAGAGCAGCTTGACGGGCATGACCGCTTTGCTGTTATCCCACCGATTCTGAATGAACTGAAGCAGAAAGCGAAAGAAGCTGATTTATGGAATTTATTTTTACCAGAAAGTGAATATGGTGCCGGACTCACCAATACAGAATATGCACCCCTTTGTGAAATCATGGGTCGCTCCACAATGGCACCAGAGGTTTTCAACTGTGCAGCCCCTGATACAGGGAATATGGAAGTGCTCGTCCGCTATGGAACAGATAATCAAAAAGAGCAATGGCTGCAGCCTCTCCTGGATGGTGATATCCGTTCTTGTTTTTCTATGACAGAGCCTGATGCTGCCTCTTCTGATGCTACAAACATCCAGACAAGTATCACAAAAGTCGGAGATGAATATGTCATCAATGGAACGAAATGGTGGTCGTCTGGAGCTGGAGATCCCCGGTGTAAGATCAGTATCGTGATGGGTAAAACGGATCCGGATGCTTCGAGGCATGAGCAGCAATCTATGATTCTCGTACCTCTGGACACACCAGGTGTCACAATCAAGCGAATGCTTTCGGTATTTGGTTATGATCATGCTCCGCACGGCCATGCTGAAATTGAATTTAAGGATGTCCGCGTGCCTGCTTCTCATCTTATATGGGGGGAAGGGAAAGGGTTTGCCATCGCACAAGGCCGCCTGGGGCCAGGCCGGATTCATCATTGTATGAGGACAATAGGAGCGGCTGAGCGAGCTCTGGAAGAATTGTGTGAACGTGTAAGTGAACGGGAGGCTTTTGGTAAGAAGCTTGCTGATCAAGGTGTCATCCGTGAATGGATTGCAGATTCCCGTATCGAAATCGAGCAGGCACGCTTACTCACTTTGAAAGCAGCTTATATGATGGATACGGTTGGAAATAAAGAAGCGAAATCAGAGATTGCCATGATCAAAGTTGTGGCACCGAATATGGCCTTGAAAGTCATTGATCGGGCGATCCAAGCGTTCGGTGCTGCGGGAGTCAGTGCTGACATAGGACTTGCAGCCAAATGGGCGAATATCCGTACACTGCGTCTAGCTGACGGACCTGATGAGGTACATCGAAGAGCGATTGCTAAATATGAGCTTGCCAAATCTCAAGACCGGAGGGAAGTGTATGCACGCTAAAGAACTTTTTGATCTGACTGGCAAAGTTGCACTCGTCACCGGCGGTGGGAGAGGGCTTGGTAAACAAATCGCAGAAGGCTTAGCTGAATCAGGAGCCCATGTCGTGGTTTGCTCAAGAAAAGTGGAGGCATGCCAGGAGGTAAGCGAGCAGCTGAAACGGATCGGAGTCGATTCTCTCGCGTTCGAATGTGATGTGACGAATCCGGATAGTATGCAAAAGGTCGTCGATCAAACCGTCGAGCATTTTGGGCGTATCGACATACTGATCAATAACAGTGGGGCAACGTGGGGAGCTCCTGTTGAGGAGATGCCTCTTGAAGCATGGCAGAAAGTGTTCAATGTCAATGTGACAGGGACGTTCCTTATGTCGCAAATGGTAGGAAAAGTGATGCTGGAGCAAGGATCAGGAAAGATTGTCAATATTTCATCCGTTGCTGGCATGAAGGGATCTGATCCGAAGTATATGGATACGATCGGCTACAATTCGAGTAAAGGGGCTGTGCTCACTTTTACTAAAGATCTTGCTGTTAAATGGGGTCCACGAGGCATTCATGTCAATGCCATCGCTCCAGGATTTTTCCCTACGAAAATGTCCAAAGCTTTGATGGATAAAGGGGAGGAAGCATTTCTACAAGGGACACCATTACGGAAATTCGGAAGTGAGGATGACTTGAAGGGGGCGGCTATCTTCTTAAGCTCAGCTGCATCGAACCATGTTACAGGGGATGTAGTGATTGTCGATGGAGGCACCCACGCAATGTAAGGAAAAGAAAGGAGTGGAAAAATGACACAAAGAGATGCTGTTATTGTATCTGCGGTCCGGACAGCGATCGGGAAGCAAGGGGGCGCACTGGCTGCCGTACCTCCTCATGTAATAGGCGCTGAAGTCATTAAAGAAGCGGTGTCCCGTTCAGGAATAGAACCAAGCATGATTGAGGATGTCATTTTCGGAAACGTATTGAGTGGCGGGGGAAATATTGCGCGATTATCTGCATTGCAGACGGGTCTCTCGATGAGCATCCCAGGGTTGACCGTGGATCGGCAGTGCGGATCAGGATTGAATGCAATTCATTTAGCGGCGCAAGCGATCCAGGCAGGGAGCGGGGACGTGTATATCGCTGGGGGGACAGAAAGCATGAGCCGTGCACCTTACTTGATGGAACGACCCGAACGTCCTTATAGTCCCGCTCCTCCAAAATTCAGAAAATCCAAATTATCACCGAAGGAAATCGGGGATCCGCCAATGGGAATCACGGCAGAAAATCTGGCAGCACAATACGGGATCTCAAGAGAAAAGCAAGACCATTTCGCCCAACGCAGCCAGGAGAAAATGGCATTTGCCATGGAAGAGGGGCGTTTTGATGAACAAATCGTGCCTATAACCATTCCAGTCAGAAAAGGAGAGCCGATCGTTTTCGACACAGACGAACATCCCAGACCACAGTCTACCGTAGAAGGGATGGACAAACTGCACCCTGCTTTCAAGGAGAATGGGTCTGTCACAGCTGCGAACAGCTCTGGACTGAATGATGCAGCCTCGGCTGTTGGATTGATGTCTAGAGAAAAAGCCCAGCAGGTAGGAGCAACACCGCTCGCAACAGTAAGAGCCTGCACGGTATCAGGGGTCGATCCAAATATCATGGGCATCGGTCCAGTACCAGCAACGCAAAAAGTTTTGGCACGTACTGGGCTTACCCTTGAAGAAATGGACATCATCGAAATCAATGAAGCCTTCGCCGCTCAAGTCCTCTCCTGTCAGGTAGAATTGAACATGGACATGGAAAAGGTGAATGTCAATGGTGGTGCCATTGCTCACGGTCATCCTCTGGGAGCCACCGGTGCAATCCTCGCTGCAAAAGCGATTTATGAATTACAGCGACGCCAGGGGAGGTATGCATTGATTACTGCTTGTATAGGTGGCGGTCAAGGGATTGCCATGATCCTTGAGCGAGAGTGATAGGATTTCATCACTTTGGGGGACTTTAGGAATGTTATACTGTTACATCATCCCCTAAATGAGAGGAACATCAATCTATGAAACAGAAAATACTGGATACTAGCATTCATCTATTTGATAAAAAGGGCTTCACAGAAACATCCGTGCAAGAAATCGTTGAAGCGCTTGATGTAACAAAGGGTTCTTTTTATTATTATTTCAAAAATAAGCAGGAGCTTTTGACAGATATCCACTTGAATTTCATCGAATTTTTATTGAGAAATCAGCAGGAAATCCTACACGATGAGTCTAAAAGCTGCCAGGATAAGCTGCGGGCAATGATCTTCATGGTTATCAACAGCATCAAGGATCGAAAGAAAAGTGCTCGCATCTTCTTCAGGGAAATGCGGAATCTTGAGGAAGCCTACTTGGAACAGAACGTTCAAAAAAGAGACCAGTTCAGAAAAAACTTCCAAACTCTCATCGAAGAGGGTATCGAAAAAGGTGAATTCCAAGCTGGAATGGACCCTGACATGGTGACAAGGGGCATCCTTGGCATGACGAACTGGAGCTACTATTGGTTCGATCCTGAAGGGGACATCTCTGCAGATGAGCTGACAACGATTTACCTCGATATGATTTTGAATGGTATCAATAAAAAGGTTGATTGATCGGTAAGGTCCTTTTCAATCGGGCCATCTGGATTAGATACTGACCGGTCGGAATGGGGGCAGTCTCATTGACACATGAATCAGAAATAAGAGTGAGGTTTTGTGAAACTGATATGGCTGGTCATGTGAATAATACCAGTTACTTTATTTACTTAGAGGAAGCAAGAGGAAAGTTCTTCCGTGATATCTTTCCTGAGCACTTGAATACAGTCGGCCGATTCATTTTGGCTTCGACGAAATGTGATTATGTAAGTCAAGCCTATTTCGGACAACAATTAGTCATCCAATCCTGGATTACGAACATCGGAAACAAAAGCTTTCGTTTTAATCATAATATCCGAGTGAAGGAAACAGGAGAGAACATTGCTGAAGCGGAGGCGACGATTGTTCATTTCAATTATGAAGAGCAAAAGAGTGAGTCAATCTCTGAGGAACTTAGGGCGATATTGGAAACACACTTAGCATTGAACTAGATAAGAAAGGAGATCGATCGCGTGACTAGATTCGAAAATACGGTAGCTGTGGTAACAGGTGCCGGGAGTGGAATCGGTGAACAGACAGCTTTTCAAATGGCTCGAGAGGGTGGAAAAATCGTCTTAGTGGGCAGAACCGTTTCAAAATTGGAAAAGGTGGCTGACCGAATAAACGAAGGCATAACTGAGCCTGCAGCTGATATTTTTCAAGCGGATGTAACAAAAGAAAACGAGGTTAATAAGCTTGCAGATTTTGTTCAAAGAACTTATGGGGACCTGCATGTCGTTGTGAACAATGCGGGCACATCAGGGAAATCCACCATAATGGAAATGGAAGAAACAGAATGGGATCGCATCCAGAATACGAATTTGAAAAGTGTCTATCTCGTATCGAAAGTTCTCGGTCGTGTGATGGCTGAAGCAAGTGAAAAGGAAGAGAAAGAGGGGAATCGAGCGATCGTCAATGTCGCTTCCCTCTCTGGCCATAAAGCGGGAGCCAAGATTCCACACTACAGTTCTTCAAAAGCGGCGGTCATCAATTTTTCTAAGTCTCTTGCATTGGAATTTGCTCCTTATAGCATCCGGGTCAATTCCGTTTCTCCAGGATTCGCGGCAACCCCGCTAACTGAGGAAGGGTTAAGAAATAAAAAATTTGAAGAAGCGATTCAAAGAAACACTGCTTTAGGGCGGGTAGGGAAGCCAGAAGAAATTGCCCAAGTCATCACCTTTGCTGCTTCAAAAGAAGCTTCCTATATGACAGGTTCGGACTTACTTGTCGATGGAGGATGGATGATTAAGTAGGAGAAATTTTTTTGGCAATTAATGATAACGCTTACAAATGGCTATTTAAATTAAAAGGAGTGGTCTCTTGCAAACGAAACATTATGAGTTTTGGCCGAAGTTGACGAAGTCCATAACTGTTCCGGAAACGTCTATCTACGACAACTTGAAGGTTTCGGCAACTCGATACCCGGATCACGAAGCTATCTATTATTACGGACAGACCTTGACCTATCGTGAGTTATTAGAGGAAGTCGATCATTTAGCCGGCTACCTTCAGCATTATTTGGGTGTCGTTAAGGGTGAGAAGGTGCTGTTGTTTATGCAGAACTCACCACAGTTCATCATCGGCTATTACGCAATTTTACAGTCTGGAGCAGTCGTAGTCCCCATCAACCCGATGCTGAAGACAGCTGAACTCGAATTTTATGTGAAAGATTGCTCGATTAAAACGGCCATTGTTGGGCAAGAACTTGCTGATGTAGTTACCCCTCTCCTTGAGCACACAACCTTGAATGATCTGGTAGTTGCTGCTTATTCCGATTATAAAGGTGAAGATCATGACCAATTTTTGCCGCCGGAAGTTGCGGAACCGAGGGTAAGCTTTGAAGACGTCCATATCCATCCGTGGGCAGATGCAATGAATGTTTGGACAGAGACTCAGGATCGGGAAGTTTCTGCAGATGATTTGGCAGTCTTACCCTACACTTCTGGAACGACCGGACTTCCGAAAGGATGTATGCATACCAATCGGACGGTCCAGGCAAATATCGTGGGGGCATTCTATTGGGCACGTGCGACGACGGATTCGAGGACGCTTGCTACCTTACCTTACTTTCATGTCACAGGCATGGTTCATAGTATGCACATGCCGATTTTCAGCGGGAATAAAATTGTCGTCATGACAAGGTGGAACCGTGAAACCGCTCGCCAGCTGATCCGTGATCAGAAATGCAGCCACTGGGTGACGATCAGTACGATGCTGGTCGATTTCCTTGCCAATCAGGAAGTGAAAGCAGAAGACCTGCATTCCTTATACGCCATTTCAGGAGGAGGAGCAGCTTTTCCTAAAGCGTTAGGTGAAAAACTCTATCAACTGACTGGCCTCGAATTTGTTGAAGGGTATGGTCTTTCAGAGACGATAGCTCAGACCCACTTCAATCCACCTGATCGACCGAAGCTGCAATGTCTGGGTATTCCCTCCTTTGATGTTGATGCACGGGTTATCGATCCGGCGACAAATGGAGAAATGGAAACAGGGGAAATCGGGGAAATCGTTGTCAATGGGCCCCAGGTGATGGTCGGTTATTACAACCGTGAAGAGGAAAATGAACATGCTTTTATCGATATCGCTGGCAAATCCTTTTTCCGGACTGGAGACATCGGTCGCTTTGATGAGGAAGGCTACTTTTACATGGTTGATCGCTTAAAACGGATGATCAATGCTTCCGGATATAACGTCTGGCCGGCAGAGGTTGAAACGGCTCTATATGATCACCCCGCAGTCCAGCAAGCCTGCGTTGTCGGCGTTCCCGATCCGCGTAAGGGTGAGAACATCAAAGCGTTCGTTATCCTGAATGATGGATATGAAGGGAAAGTGACAGAAGAAGATATCGTGGAGTGGGCAAAAGAGCAGATGGCTGCTTACAAGTATCCGAGGATCGTCGAATTCAAAAAAGAGTTTCCGACAACGAACAGCGGTAAGATTTTATGGAGAAAACTGCAGGAGCAAGAGCGGGAAAAAAGCCACTCCGACGGGAAGACCTGACCATAGTTCCGAGCGCCTTGGCATATCCAGGGCGCTAAAATCTTCAAAAATGAAGGGTAAAGGAGAAGTTCAATGGATATTTTAACACAGCAACTTTTCAATGGGTTGACGATTGGCAGTGTCTATAGCTTAGTCGCTCTTGGTCTTACCCTCGTCTATGGAATTCTGCATATTCCCAATTTCGCCCATGGTGCCTTATATATGCTTGGCGCTTATATTACATTGACCATGATGCTTTTGTGGGGTATCCATTATTGGATAGCGATGACTGTTTCAGTTCTTGTGGTTGGCTTGCTCGGTGTGATTATGGACAGGCTCGTCTTCCATCCACTCCGAAATGCGCCTCCGATTCATGACAAGATTGCGGCCATTGGAATCCTGTTGTTTTTGGAAGCTTTTGCCCAGCTGATATGGGGCGCAGACTACCGGACGATGGAGACGCCTTATGGTCAAGTCATCGATCTGTTCGGTGTGACGGCAACGATGCAGCGCGTATTGATCAATGTCGGAGCGATTGCTGTTATGATTCTGCTTTTTCTGTTTTTGAAAAAAACCTACATCGGTTCAACGATCATAGCAATGGCTCAAAACCGGGAAGGAGCACACCTCGTCGGAATCAATACGAATAAAGTGGCGATGCTGACATTTATGATTTCCGGTGGGTTGGCCGCTATTGCGGCTTCTTTATCCGCACCAATCAACCTCGTTTTTCCTGGTATGGGTCATCTCGTCATATTGAAAGCTTTTGTCATCATTATTATCGGGGGGATGGGCAGCGTGCCTGGTGCCATTTTAGGAGGATATATCCTCGGTTTCACGGAAAGTTTGGGAGCTACTTATATATCGAATGACTACAAAGATCTCATTGCATTCTTACTGCTTGTGGTCATTTTATCAATCAAGCCAAAAGGGTTGTTTTCCAGGGAGGGATTTTGATTGGGGGCAATTCTTAAAAAAAGAGGATGGATCATCGGTTTCATCTTCGCTGCTGTATGTTTCCCATTTGTTTTACAAAATGACTACTTTCTACACATTTTGACGCTGGCTTTCATTTGGATGATTGCCGTTTATGGACTGAACTTGCTGGCAGGTTATACAGGGTATTTGTCTCTAGCTCATGCCGGTTTCTTCGCGATTGGTGCCTATAGTCTGGGGCTGTTGACAGTCAAGGCCGGTCTCAACTATTGGGTATCTCTTGTCCTTGCCTGTCTCTTGACAAGTGCCATTGGTGCAGTCGTAGGCTTGGTCGCTTTACGGACGAGGGAGCATTTCTTCGCGATCTATACATTGTGTGTCGGTTATATCATCTACCTTGTGATTGATAAGTGGGATGGCTTGACAGGTGGTGTTCGCGGCTTGATAGGAATCCCTGCTCCAACTAGGGTCGGTCCAATATCCTTTCAGAATCCTCTTTCCCAATACTATCTCATCTTATTTTTCTTATTGTTCACCGTACTCGTCATGTATCGCATCGTCCATTCCTTGACAGGCCGGACTTTTATCGCGATACGGAATAGTGAGGATCTAGCTCAAACCATCGGTATATCTACGATGAAAAATAAACTGTTGGTATTCGTGATCTCCACGTTTTTCGCTGGACTTGCTGGAGCACTTTATGCCTCTTTCATTCGGTTCATAGGCCCGGATATCGGTTACATCACGATCATCTTTGACTTGCTTACGTATTTGTTAGTAGGTGGGATCGGCACATTGGCAGGTCCGATTGTAGGAACATTTATTATTGTCACCGTATCTCAGTCTCTTCAATTTCTACAAGACTATCGTATGCTGATTTTCGGACCATTATTGACGTTTTTGATCATTTTTTACCCACGAGGAATCGTCGGAGCCTATCAGGACTGGCGGAACAAAAGTATGGCGAAGAAAAAGAAACAATCTGAGAGGAAGCAAAAATACGTCCAACAACGGTCTGCAGAAACTGAGAAAAAGATCAAGGAGGGATGAACGTGCTTATAGAAACAAAGAAACTTACGAAAAAGTTCGGTGGACTGGTTGCTGTCAATGAAGTTGATTTTACAATTGAAAAAGGTAAAATCAACGCAATCATAGGACCGAACGGGGCGGGTAAATCTACCTTTTTCAATCTTCTCAGTGGCTCTTATTCTCCCACTTCCGGCCGGGTCATTTATAAAGGCAAAGACATCACGAAACTTCCTCCTAATAAGATCGCCAAGCTTGGGGTCGCCCGGACTTTTCAAACGACGAACCTTTTTGAACAATCGACGGTGCTTGATAATGTGATCGTCGGTCACCGGTTAAGAACGGAGTCGAATTTATTAGATGCGGTATTAAGAACGAAACGGTTCAAAAGGGAAGAGAAGAAGTGTCGGGATAAAGCTATGGGAGTGTTGGACTTTGTCGGGTTGACACATGTTAGCGACCAGCTTGCAGGCAGTATTACTCAGGAAGAGAAAAAGCGTGTGGCTTTCGCATTAGCCCTGGCTACAGATCCGGAAATCGTCTTTTTGGATGAACCTACAGCTGGCATCAATCCTGGGGAAACCGAAGGATTAGCTGATCTAATGGAGAAAATGGTTAAGCAGCAAATCACGGTTTGTTTGATTGAACACAAGATGAAGATGATTATGAAACTGGCAGATAAGATCATGGTGTTGAATTATGGAGAAAAAATTGCAGAGGGGACAGCGGATGAAATCATGAATAACCAGGCTGTCATCGAAGCGTATTTAGGAGGGGACGCGAGTGCTTGAGTTATCCCGCGTTTCGGTTGATTATGGTGGTTTTACTGCTGTCGAACATGTGGATATCACAGTAGATAAAGGTGAATTGGTCGTTCTTCTCGGTTCCAATGGTGCAGGGAAGAGTACGATTTTCAATGCAATCAGCGGCCTGCAAAAACCGAGTACGGGCAAAATCGTTTTTGAAGAAAGCCCAATCCATGGAGTAGCCCCGGATAAAATCGTTCAGTCAGGCATTGTTCAGTGTGCGGAAGATCGTAAGCTGTTCCCGCAAATGACAGTCAAAGAAAACTTGATCATGGGCGCATATATTCATCGGAGGAAGCGGAAGCAAGTCAATCGTTCTTTGGAAGAAGTATTTGAACTTTTTCCGATTTTATATGAAAAGAAGGAGAATGCAGCAGGCTCTCTGAGTGGTGGACAACAGCAAATGCTTGCAATCGGTCGTGCGTTGATGGCCAAACCGAAGTTGATGTTGCTGGATGAGCCATCCATTGGCTTGGCACCATTGATCGTGGAGCAGATGTTCGAAGTCATCCAAAAGATCAATAAAGACGGAACAACGGTTCTGTTAGCCGAACAAAATGCTTTTGCAGCTTTGAAAATAGCTGATCGCGGTTATGTTTTCGAGAGTGGGTCCATTGTCGTCAAAGGGTCTTCCGAAGAGTTGTTAGCCAATGATACCGTTCGAAGAGCCTATATTGGGGCCTGAAGATAAATTTTTTGCCGAACGGGGAAGGCTCGTTTGTTCAAGTATGGGAAAAAACAAACCATGGGAGGAACTCATATGAAATTTATCAAGTTATCAGCTTTTTTGGTGGTATCAGCGTTATTGTTGATGATGGCGGGATGTATTGATAACCCTTCGAACGATGCGGCTAGTGGTGAAGGTGGGAATGAAAGTGAAACCGAAACGGAAGCACCAGAAGTAGAAGAAGGAGAAAAGGTTGTCAATATCGGATACAGCGGACCTTTAAGTGGACCGGCGGCTTACTATGGCGAACGGACATTGAATGGTTTGACAATGGCTGTGGAAGAAATCAACAACAATGGCGGATTCGAAGTGGATGGACAAAATTATAAATTCAATTTGGTCTCCCTGGACGATAAATATTTGCCGAACGAAACAGCAGCTAATGCCAAACGTTTGCTTCAGGAAAACCAGACACCTGTCATCTTTTCTCCTCACAGCGGAGGGATCAAAGCAATGCAAGTATTCAATGAACAGGAGAACTTCCTGATTGGAGCCTATACGAGCGAACCTGGAATCACGGAAGCAGGAAATGGACTGACCGTCAGAATTCCTCCAAGCTATGCCGGTTACTTAGAGCCATTCACCAACTATGCCATGGAAAACCACGGAAAGAAACTTGCTGCACTTCCGACTGCTTCTCAATATGGAAAGGATTGGACAGAAGCGCTTGTCCCATATTGGAAAGAACAAGGTGGGGAAGTGGTCTATAATTCTTCCATCGACTTCTCGAAAGATACCGATTTCTTCACTTTAGTTACGAACGCTTTGGAAGAAGATCCGGATGTTTTATTCATCGGCGGCCCTTCTGAACCGACAGCGAAAGTAGCTAAGCAAGCGAGAGAATTGGGGTTTGAAGGTGGGTTCATTGTTATGGACCAGGCCAAGCTTGATGAAATGGAGAGTGTGATTGGGTCTTATGAAGGTTTGGAAGGGTCTGTCGGCGTGACGCCTTTGATCAACTCTGATTACCCTGGAACCGCAGAGTTCATAGAAAAGTACAAAGAAGAACATGGGCAAAATCCTGGTTCAGAAGCAGGATATCATTATGTAGCTATGTATACATTCATGGAAGCGATGAAAGCTGCAGGCTCCGTGGATGATCCAGAGGCCATTCGTGCTCATATGCAGGATGGACTGGATGCTTTACCTGAAGACAAACAAGTTTACACCATTGAAGAAATTGGAGAAGATGGCGGGTTTACGACTAACCTTCGCATTGCAGCTGTAGAGGGTGGGGAAGTAGTAACCATTAACGTAGAGTAGAGTTTAATATTCAGATTAGACGGAAAATTTTAAAAAATGTATAATCAAAATAAGAAATTCACGTCTAGAAAGATTACCTCTTTCATGATCCGTGAATATAGCCAGACATTATGAATCATAAGGTAACTGTGGAATCTATGTTCACCGCATTTGTCATGTGGAGCTTCGACGTAGATCAAAGCCAGTTATATCAAGATTTCTTTGATATGGCTGGCTTTTATTTTTGAACAGGAATTCTTGCTGTTGTTAACAAAGCCAATTACAAAAAGATCAAGGAGGATTATCTACCCATGAATTTTGATTTGACAGAAGAACAAGAAATGGTGAAGAAGGTCGTCAGGAAATTTGTAGATCAGGAGGTTAATCCATATATACAGGAGTGGGATGAGCAAGGTCATTTTGAACCCTCCGTCATGAAACGTTTAGCTGCTTTGGATTTGATGGGTGTTTGTATTCCGGAACAATACGGAGGAAGTGGGATGGATTACAATACCCTTGCCATTGTGTGTGAAGAATTAGAAAGAGGGGATACTGCTTTTCGGACAGCCGTTTCCGTGCATACAGGCTTAAATAGTATGACACTGCTTCAATGGGGTGATGAAGATCAAAAGCAAAAGTATCTCATTCCCCAGGCCAAGGGAGAAAAGGTCGGAGCATTTGGATTGACAGAACCTGATGCCGGGTCTGATGTCGCTTCATTGAAAACAACTGCGAAAAAAGAAGGGGATTACTATATATTAAATGGCCAGAAAACATGGATCTCTCTTTGCGATCATGCCGATAACTTTCTTGTCTTTGCCTATACCGATAAAGATGCAGAACATAAAGGGATTTCAGCATTTATCGTCGAGAGGACGATGCCTGGATTCTCTTCTAAAGCAATCAAAGGGAAACTTGGCATACGAGCTGGAAATACTGGGGAACTATTTTTTGATCAGGTGAAGGTACCGAAAGAAAATTTGCTTGGAGAAGAAGGTGAAGGATTCAAAATCGCTATGGCAGCCCTGGATAACGGGCGCTTTACTGTGGCTGCAGGCGCATGTGGACAAATAATGGCATGTCTTGAAGAAAGTATCAAGTATTGCCATGAGCGAAAAACATTTGGAAAAGAAATCGGAAAACACCAGCTGGTACAGCAAATGCTTGCTAAAATGGAATCCGGTTATCAAATGTCCCGTCTGCTTGTTTTCCGGGCAGGAGAACTGAAGAATCAAGGGAAGCGGAATACAAGAGAGACGTCATTGGCCAAGTGGCAAGCGTGTGATTTTGCCAATGAAGCGGCAAACGATGCTGTTCAAATACACGGAGCCTATGGCTATTCCAATGAATACCCTGTCGAAAGGTTTTTAAGGAACTCGAAAGCCCCCGTCATTTATGAAGGGACAAGAGAAATCCATACGGTTATGCAAGCAGAATACCTTCTCGGATATCGCTCAGATAAACCGTTGTCTAAAATGTTGCCTGCTTGGCCTTATGCACATGTAAAGGAAGAAGTTTAATAACCGGTTCTATGGTTTCGTTTCGGACTTGGAAGTCATGGTTCATATTGGCGATGTGTGTGTTTTATCTTATTTATTTTTTCTTTCCCTGCCCACCACTTTTTTATTTGTTATCAGGGTTCTGTCTCGTTGTGTATTTTTCTGGCGTCCTGACCGTTCGAGGGATAGCGAGGTTCATTACACTTACACTCTTCTCGCTAGCTATATGGATTAATGTGAATACCAAAGATGACCCTTTAGAGGTAGCTCTTGAAGGTATCCAGCAAAACCTTCCTCTTCTGGCCTTGATCATCTTGGTCCCATTGCTTTCCATTCCCCTGAAAGCAGGTGGTTACTTTCATTCAATCAAGCATTTTATGAGAAAGTGGGAAAATCAGCCGAGGCTTGCTTTCTTTGGTCTTTCTAGTTTTCTTGCTTTGATCAGTCCTATTTTGAATATGGGGTCAGTGAAAATCGTCCACGAAATGGTAGATAAGTTGAAAATCAACCCGATGATTCTGGGGAAATCCTATTTGATCGGTTTTACTTCATCTATGCTATGGTCGCCTTACTTTGCCTCCGTAGCGATTGTTCTACATGAAGTTGGAGGTCAGTTCAACCAATATATCATGCTCGGGTTAGGGGTCGCCCTCATCCAATTGATGATTGGGAATCTGCTGTTCAGACGGTCATCCAAAAAAATTTATGGAAATCTTAGACGAGCGAGGGAAGGCATATCTCCAAAGGTAGAAGACGATCAAGTCCATCGGAGAAATTTGCTGAAAATCCTTTGTACGCTGGTCGCTATGGTTGTCTCCTTATTGTTTCTTCAGTATATAACAAGTATATCCATGTTGACTCTAGTCAGTCTGATAGCAGTTTTTGTTCCTCTCTTGTGGGCATTGATATTGAATCAATGGAAAGTATTAGCGACAGAATTCAAAGGATATTCACAAAAAATTTCGCAAATGGATCATGAAATCACTCTTTTTTTAAGTGCAGGTTTGTTCGGGCTTGCCATTAGGAATACAGCTTTTGCTGATCAGCTCCAATCCTTCCTGATGGGGTTTGCGGAACAATCCTTGTTGCTATTCGTCCTGATCATCTTTTTGGTTGTCCTGTTCTTTGCTTTTATCGGTGTCCATCAGATTGTTGTCATTCCTATTTTGGCGAGTCAGGTGTCTGCAGCTAGTGTAGGAATGTCGCCAGAATTTTTGGCTCTGATTTTCATCATGTCATGGTCAATGACGGCCGTCTTATGCCCTTTGAATGCCATTAATATTATTGTCAGTAATTGCTTGCAGCGGAATGGGCTGACGATAGGCTTTCGGTGGAATGGTGCGTATGTAATGAGCTTAGTGAGTATACTGATTGTTGCCATAACGGTTTATGGCTTGTTCTGAATTAAAGCACTATAACGGTGGTGTTTCATGATATTCTTTGGTTCCATCATTTTCCGTCAACATCGGTGAACTTTATGGAACAGATCTGATAATGGCGAAAACCTGAAAGTCAATCACAAGATTAAAATGACCCAATAATAATGAGGTGGTGAAATCGTGGTACTGATCGACCTTGTTGAACATATTCCCCTCCCAGCTATCATCCTTGATCAAGAAGGGAAGATTCTTTCCTTTAATGAACAAATGGAGACGAACATAGAACCCGCATTGGTCAAGGGGATGAGTATTAAAGAAACCTTTCCAACCTGGGATGTAAAGCCGACCTCTAAATTGATTTTGGCTGAAGATGGGAAAAAGAGATATGTATTCATAAAAAGTTCCACCTATGAGGATCAAACCCACTTGTTTGTAGGGACAGAAACATCTGAATTATCAGCTTTAAAGAATGAAAATGAGGATTTAAAAAGACTGACCCGTGAGCTGGATGCGATTATTGAGAACTCTTATGACGGCATCTATATCACCGATCATAAAGGGGTCACCTGGAAAACCAATTCAGCGATAGAGAGGATTACAGGGATTCCGAAAGAGTATTATATAGGAAAAAACGTCGATGCCCTGATCAAAAGGGGGATTCTGAAAAATTCTGTTACCCACCGAGTCGTCAAGCAGCGCCGGATTGTTTCTCTCGTACAAGAAAACTATGAGGGAAAAGAAACATTGATTACAGGAACACCTGTAATCAATGAAGCTGGAGAAGTTGAGAAAGTCGTCACCAATATCAGAGATCTATCAGACTTGAACGAACTCCAAACGAAGTTGAGCAGAATGAATCAGTTGAATGACAAGTACAAAAAAGAACTGGACCTCTTAAAAAATAGATCGTCCCGGTTAGAAGGGCTTGTCATCCAAAGTGAACCAATGAAGAGAATTTATGATACAGCGGAAAGAATTGCTCATGTCAACGCAACCGTTTTGATCTTAGGTGAGACAGGGGTAGGGAAAGACATTCTCGCCAAACATATTTTCAAGGAAAGTGCACGTTCCAGTGAAGGAGAATTTATAAAAATCAATTGTGGGGCGATCCCAGCGGATTTACTGGAGTCTGAACTTTTCGGTTATGAACATGGAGCCTTTACAGGGGCAAGTCAAAAAGGAAAGCCTGGTATGTTCGAGATGGCTGATAAAGGTGTTCTCTTTTTAGATGAAATAGCAGAATTGCCTCTCTTATTGCAAGTAAAGCTTTTAAGAGTGCTGCAAGAAAACGAAATCCAGAGGATCGGTGGCACAAAGCCCAGAAAAGTCGATGTCCGTATTGTTGCGGCAACCAATCGGGATTTGAAGGAGATGGTGGAGCAGGGAGAGTTCAGGGAAGATCTATTCTATCGACTGAATGTTCTTCCGATATCAATTCCCTCTTTGAAAAATCGTCGGGATGATATCCTTCCATTAATTGAGATGTTTTTGAAGCAGGCCAACAAAAAATATGAAATGAGTAAGCGAATCGATTCAAAACTGAATGACTTCTTTTTTTCCTATAGATGGCCAGGGAATATAAGAGAAATATCTAATTTAATTGAGCGACTCGTTGTGACCACTCCGGAGGATACCATTCAAATGGAGAACCTTCCTCCGGAGTATCAAGATACGACGGAAGCAGCTAACATGCCATCTTCCATTCTTCCTTTAAAAGAAGCAGCAGAGTTAGCGGAAGAAAATGTATTGAAGCTAGCTGTAGAAAAGTATACAAATACGTATGACATTGCCAAGGCGTTAGAGACGAGTCAACCGACTGTTGTAAGAAAGCTTAAGAAGTATCATTTAAGGATTCCAAGAGGGAGCGTGATCGATTGAACATAGGTGTAGCTGGAGCAGGAGCAGTGGGATGTTACTTTGGAGGGAGACTGTATGAAGCTGGACATGAGGTGATGTTTTTAGCCAGAGGAGAACATTTGAATGCCATGAAACAGCAGGGTTTAGTGATTCAAGAAGAAGGCCGGCAGTTGTTAGTTGATGGCATCTTTACTGATAACGTGAGTGCCTTAGCAGATGTTGATCTTGTGCTCTTCTGTGTAAAATCGAACGATACAAAAGAAATGGCTGAACAATTGAAGGCTGTTCTCAAGGAAAAGGCGCTTGTTATGACGATGCAGAACGGCGTAGAAAATGAAGAAATTTTGAAAGACGTCTTTGGTGTTGATCGGGTATTATCGGCTGTTACTTATATTCAAGCAGCCGTCGAAGCGCCTGGGAAGGTCCGTCAACAAGGGAGAGTGAAGCTGGTTATTGGAGAACTGGCCCCTTCGACAGACATTAAAAGTGGAGTTGTTTCGCTTTTACAAGAAGCGGGTGTGGACACCGTCCCATCAGGAAATATTTTATCGAAAAAATGGAACAAACTAATGTGGAATGCTACCTTCAACCCGCTGTCAGCGCTTTCTGGAGCGCGGGTAGGCGAAATCTTAGATGATGATCACCTGAGGAAAACGGCGGAAACGATTTGTAGAGAGGTCATTGATGTAGCTATACAAAAAGGGTTACCCGTTAATGCCGAAGCAACTGTCTCCCAAATTTTCTCTCGTGCTGAAATTGCCAGAAAACACCGGACGTCCATGCTGCAAGACCGCCTTCGAGGAAAACGGATGGAAGTCGAAGCCATGTGTGGATATATCACAAAGCAGGGAGAGCTTTATGGAATCCAAACTCCTGCCACTCATTCGGTCTACAGTGCCTTGAATTTTGTGAACCAGCAACAGGGGCGGACATCCCAGTTAAAAGCGTGATTCACTTTTGAATCTTCCATTTCAAAAATGAATCACGCGTTATGCATCTATTCATCCACTTGTGATTCATTTTTAAATCATAAGTGGATGAATGCTGAGGGAACTAGAAAAACTTCCCCCTTCTTTATAAAAATATAAAAAATATTTTTCAAGTATAGTCTGCATTTGCAGGCTTTTTTTATGGTTTATTTTAAAAGTTAGATGAAGTTGGCATGAAAATTGCTTGTTATTAAGGTGAAGGCCAAAAAATGAAAGGATGTTACAAATGACGGCAACGATTACAGATGAAATAGAACAAATGAAAATGATGATCAGTAGTTTCGTGGAAAATGAAGTGGAACCATACGCACAGCAAATTGAAGATGAGGATGCCATTCCTGCTCATTTGGTAGAAAAAGCGAAGGAACTCGGATTGTTCGGTATGAGTATTCCAGAGGAGTATGGGGGGATCGGGCTCAATGCTGTCGGAAAAGCGATTGTCCTGGAGCAGTTGGGAAGGACCCATAACGGATTCGTTTCCCTTATCAGTGCCCATACAGGAATCGGCAGTACCGGGTTGGTCAAGCTGGCGTCAGAACCACTAAAGCAGAAATATTTACCTGCAATGGCAACGGGAGAGAAGATCGCCGCATTCGCTTTATCTGAACCGGAAGCAGGATCTGATGCAACCAATCTTGCTACACATGCAGAGAAAAGAGGGGAGCATTGGGTGGTGAATGGAACCAAGCACTTCATCACGAATGCTCCTGTGGCCGATGTGTTCACAGTCTTCGCATTGACGGATAGAGAAAAGGGAGCCAAAGGGGGCATCACAGCCTTTTTAATTGAGAAAGATTTCCCCGGGCTAATTGTAGGAAAGAAAGATAAAAAAATGGGATTAAGAGGGTCCTATACAGCTCAAGTCATTTTCGAAGACTGTATCGTACCTGAGGAAAATGTCATAGGTGAAGTAGGAATGGGATACATCAATGCTTTGAGAATCTTAGGTGAAGGACGCATCGGCCTTGCAGCTAGAGCGGTGGGGTCCTGTGACAAGCTGATCGAACTTTCGGCCAGCTATGCAAAGGAACGAGTGCAGTTCGGTAAGCCGATTGCTGACAACCAGGCGATCCAATGGATGTTAGCTGACATGGCAACAGAAACGGAAGCAGCAAGAACATTGACGATGATGGCAGCAGAAAAGGTGGATGAAGGTAAAAAAGTAATCAAGGAAGCTTCGATGGCGAAGCTGTTCGCGTCTGAAGTCTTCAATAAGGTTGCTGATAAGGCCGTTCAAATTCATGGCGGCATCGGTTATATAAGTGAATATCCGGTAGAACGTTTTTACAGAGATGCTCGAATTACGAAAATCTATGAGGGAACAAATGAGATTCAACGCCTGTTAGTTGCCAGAAAAGTGTTGGATGAAAATTAAACGCCTGATTGTAAGCGTTAACAATGATTGGCTTGGAGGTGAACGGAAATGAGTATTGACGTTACGGACGTTAAGAAATTGGACACGACCATTAAGGAAAAGCCTGCACATATAGAAACGCTCTGGCATGAGAGGAAAGAAAAATGGAATGGACCGCGCTTGTTCATCCTGGTCATCAGCCTGCTTGCCATCGGATTATCTATCTTTCACGTGTACACAGCGGGATTCGGTACGTTGCCATCGTGGCAGCAACGGAGTGTCCACGTCCTGTGGGCTTTGCTGCTGATTTTCTTGTTGTTCCCTTTTAAAAAGGGGAAAAAATTCGGCTTTATGGATGTACTGATTGTATTGCTCACTTTGGTGACGGCTTATTACATGATTACAGGTGCCGAGATGATTCAGAGCCGACAAGGAAATATAAACAATGGCGATGTTGTGTTTGGAACGATTTTCATTGCCCTTGTTTTAGAAGCGACAAGGAGGACGAATGGCATACTTATGTCCTTGATCGGGGTGTTTTTTTTAGCCTACATCTTCTTAGGAAGGTACTTCCCTGGAGCGTTGGCGCATCCTGGTGTCAGGTATGAAAAGATGGTCGACCATATGTTCAATGGTACTTTGGGGGTATTCAGTGCCCCGATCTACGTCAGTTCAACGGTGTTGATCCTGTTTGTGATTTTCGGATCGTTTTTGATGAAGTCTGGGGGAGGGCAATTTTTCACAGATTTCGCTTTCGGTCTATTTGGAAATAAGACAGGTGGGCCTGCATTGTCCGCTGTAGGTTCAAGTGCACTTGTAGCGACCATCACCGGAAATGGGGCTGCGAATGCCGCCATCACCGGATCATTTACTATCCCTCTGATGAAAAAGTTAGGGTATAGTAAAAGGTTTTCGGCTGCTGTAGAAGCTGTGGCCTCTCAGGGGGGGCAAATTATGCCGCCCATTATGGGAGCATCGGTTTTCATCATGGCAGAGACCATCGGAATTCCCTATATCCAACTTGCTCTTTTTGCGATAATTCCAGCGTTTATCTATTTCTTCATTGCTGGCATGGTCGTTTACTATCATGCCAAGCGTCTGGAAATGGCGGGGATTCCTAAAGAGCAACTTCCGAATTTAAAAATGGTATTACTGAAGCAAAGCTATCTGTTTTTGCCGATATTACTGATCATCGGTTTGATGATTTATGGTTACAGCCCTATGAAATCCGGTTTCTATGCGATTATTGCGACGGTGGTTCTAAGCTGGATCCGAAAAGCGACAAGAATGAGTATGTTGGATATTTTAGCTGCTTTGGAACATGGGGCCAGGAATGCGTTAGTCGTGATTGCTGCATGTGCCACCGCAGGTATCATCGTTGGCGCTGTTTCCTTAACAGGTCTAGGCATAACTTTTTCGCGATTTGTCATTGATGTGGCCGGCGGTTCACTAATACTGCTGTTAGTCCTCGTTGCTGGTGCTTCCATTATCATGGGGATGGGGATGCCGACGGTTTCTGCTTATGTGATCCTTGCCGTTTTGGGTGCGCCTGCCTTGATTGATCTTGGCGTTAACGTTGTAGCCGCCCACATGTTCGTTTTTTACTTTGGTGTCCTGTCTGGGTTGACACCTCCTGTTGCCATCACTGCTTATACGACAGCGGGAATCGCTGGTTCAAATCCTACGAAAACCGCCCTGTATGCGATGAAAATAGGACTTGGCGGATTTTTCATCCCGTTCCTTTTTGTCTATAATCCAGAATTGCTTCTTCAAGGAGGGGATACGACTCAGATTGTCATAGCTGTATCCAGTGCCTTATTGAGCTGTTTGTTCTTTGCTGGTGCATTAGAAAATTATTTGCTTGGTCCTTTAGGTGTGTTAAAGAGGCTGATGCTATTCGCAAGTGCCATATTGTTGGTCATGCCGGGTCTAGTAGGTGACTTGACCGGACTCGCTCTTGTCATTTTCTTGATCTTATGGCAGAAAAAATCTTCACCTTATGTGTCGCAAAACTCTAATCAAATGAGTGGATAATCCCAAGAAAGGTGGATATTAAATGAAAAAAACAATGGTTTTTTTGTTGACTGTTTTGTCTTGTCTATTCCTTTTGGCCGCATGCAGTGATAGTGATGCAACCTCAGGATCAAGTGACAAACCGTCAGCACCCGAAAAGTTCCTGAAACTCGGCAGTGGTCCGATGGGTTCAGGTTGGTACCCGATTACTACAGTTATGTTGGATGTATATATGGATGGGTTTTCAGGACTGAATGTTTCACAAGTTGAAGGGGGCTCGACAGCTAACTTAAAATCTCTGGAAGTTGGGGATATTCAGATGGGGCTGAATTACACTTCTGATTTCACCTCAGCTATCGATGGAGGGGAAGGTTTTGATAAGCCGCTAAGTGAGATTTCCTCTATCGGGGCTTTATATCCCGTTTATCAAACAATCGCAACGACGACGGATCATGAAGACATCAATTCTGTAGAAGACATTGTCGACAAACATATTTTCCTTGGTCCTAAAGGGGGAGGTGGCCCAGTAGCATTTTGGAACATGATGGCAGAGTATGGAATCGATGAATCGACGATCGAAGAAGCAGGTGGGGAAATTTCTTACGGAAACTATTCCGACGGTGCTTCTATGTTAAAGGATAACAATGTGGATGTTTTTGTGGGAGGCGGAGCGCCCTTCATTCCTGCTCTACAAGAGATTGAAATCACTAAACCCATCAAAGTCATACCTATCGAGGAAGACAAGCTGAAGAGCATCGAGGAGAAGAAAATCGGTATTGCTTCAGGGGAGATCCCTGCAGACACTTATAAAGATTTGGACAAGGCGATTCCTACCTACACAATGGTGACAATGTTGACAGCACGAAGTGATATTGAAGAAGAGTACGCCTATAACTTGACCAAATTGTTCTGGGAGAATATCCCCGAATTTGAAAGTCAAATACCTGAGAGAGCGAAGCACTTTACTGTAGAAACAGCTTTGGATGGAATCGACCCAGAAACTCTGCACCCAGGAGCGAAAAAATACTATGAGGAAGTCGGAGCTTTAGAATAGGGAACCCACACTATAGCCTGAGGGAGGAGTCGGATTGAATCAATTAGTAAATCGTAAATGGTATGAATTTTATCCACCTGAAATGAAAAAAGGGATCTCGTATCCTGAAGTTCCGTTGTATAAATTGTTGGAGCATACTGCAGCACAGTATGAGAATCGGGCGGCTCTCATTTATGCAGAGGGGACCATTACCTATGGCGAATTAATAAGGAAGGTGGATCAGCTTGCCGGTGCCTGGGATGATCGTGGGTTGCTAAAAGGGGAGCGGATTGGTTTGATGGTCTCGAACCATCCTGACTATATTATCGCCTACTATGCAGCACAGAGGCTCGGTTTGATTGTCGTCCAAATCAACCCACGATATACAGCAAGGGAATTATTGCAGATCGTTGATGATGCGGACATGAGATTTTTAGTCGTTGAGGAGGAACAACTTTCAACCGTAGAGCAAGTGAAGGATATTTGCGATTTGAGTCAAGTTTTTGTGGCCAATGGAGGTGACAGTGATTCACGCTCGCTCACTCATCTCATCCATCAGGCCCTTCCATTGGAAAAGGAAATCCCTATTTCTGTAAAAGAGGATGTAGCTGTGATCCAATATACAGGCGGGACAACAGGAAAAATGAAAGGAGCTATGCTCACCCACTTCAATCTTGTGGCGAATGTCGTTCAAAGTCATGCTATGTACGGGGAGAAGATGGAGAAGGGAAAAGAAGTGGTTCTGACCGCTACCCCTCTGTACCATGTTTATGCCATGACAAGCGCAATGAATCTAGGAATCTATACAGGTGCTTCCATTCTATTAATTCGTAAATTCATGGTAGAAGATGTCCTTGATAAGATTAAAAGATATCAGCCGACTTTTTTCCCAGGAGTTCCGGGGATGTATAACGCTTTCGTAAATCATCCCCACGTAGAAGCTTATGGGCTGGATTGTCTGAAATTTTGTTCAAGTGGCTCAGCCCCTTTGCCTGTAGACATCATTAAACGATTCGAAAATTTGACGGGGGCTGTCATAGGTGAAGGGTTCGGATTGACAGAAGCCTCTCCTTCTACACATAGAAACCCTACGTTTGGTGTAAGAAAAGTGGGGAGTATCGGAATCCCTCTTCCGGGCACAGACAGCAAAGTTGTCAACGAAGAGAATCAGCAGCTTCCTGAAAACAGCGTAGGGGAGTTGGTCATCAAAGGTCCACAAGTGATGAAAGGATACTGGAAGAATGAGGATGGAACGAGTCATGTGTTAAGGAATGGCTGGTTGTACACTGGAGACCTGGCCATGACTGATGAAGATGGCTATTTCTATATCGTAGGGCGAAAGAAAGAGATGATTATCAATGGTGGCTTCAACATTTATCCGCAGGAAATTGAAAGCGTTTTATATGAACATCCGGACGTTAAAGAGTCTGCAGTGGTCGGAATTCCTAACCATGAAAAAGGAGAAATCGTCAAAGCTTATGTCGTTGCGAAAGAAGGGCACACCATCGATTTGGAGGAATTGAAAGGGCATTGTTACCGCAATTTAACGCGTTATAAGGTTCCGAAGAAATTTGAAATCACGAGAGAACTGCCAAGAAATACAGTCGGAAAACTTTTGAAGCGGAAGCTTATAGAATCGGAAAAACAAAAAATCAAAAAGGAGGATCACACACATGGAATCCAATCCCATTAAAAAAGTAGCTGTCATTGGCGCGGGAGCCATGGGTGCACAAATAGCCATGATTTGTGCACTAGAAGGCTATCCAGTATTTCTGAACGACTTAGATGAAGCGCGTTTAAAACAAGCACGGGAAGAATTGGAACAAAGGATGAAACGGAGCATCGAAAAGCAACGATTGACAGAACAGCAAGTGGCGGAAGCTTTTGGACGATTGGAAATGGGGACGGCCCTTACGTCTGTCAGCAATGCCGACCTAGTGATAGAAGCTGTTGTAGAGAAGCTTGACGTCAAGAGGAAGTTGTTCAAGAAGCTTGATGAACTTACTCCTCCCCATACCATTCTCGCTACAAACAGCTCGACCATTGTCAGCTCTAAAATAGCCGACGCAACAAATCGCCAGGAAAAAGTTTGTAATCTCCACTTTTTTAATCCGCCGCTGGTCATGGAGCTTGTGGAAGTGGTGAAAGGGCCGCATACCTCAGAGGAAACAGCACAACAAGCTTTTAATTTTATCGAAGGAATCAACAAAACACCAGTCATGCTGAAAAAAGAGATTTCTGGTTTTATTGCCAATCGTATTCTCGGGAAGTTGATGGATGAAGCTGTCTTTTTACTCGAAAATGATTATGCCACACACGAAGAAATCGATACCGTCTGCACGAAAGCGCTGAACCATCCCATCGGCCCTTTTTCTTTAATGGACTTGACTGGTCTTGATGTGAACTATTTCGTCAGGATGCAACGTTACGAGGAATCCGGGGATGAAGCAGATCGACCGGCGAAGATCGTGGAAGAAAAAGTGGATAAAGGCGAGTTGGGACGGAAAACAGGAAAAGGTTTTTATCAATATAGCTGAACAGGGGGAGCCCTATGAAAATCTATGTCCTCATAAAACGTATATTGAATCCAGAAGAAAACTTTCTCATTGAGGATGGGAAGGTCGATGAGAACCATGTCTCGTATATGCTAAATCCTTATGATATACACGCCATTGAAGAAGGGATTCGATTAAAAGAGAAATACGGTGGAGAGGTCACTGCTATAAGTGTGGATAGCAAGGAAGTGAGCCATCCATTACAAACTGCGTTAGCCATGGGGGCAGACCGAGCGGTATGGATCGATTCAGGTAAAGGAAGCGGGGATGCATCCACAACCGCTCAAGCACTTGCGGATTTTTTCAAAGACGAAGAAGCGGATGTGATCCTTGCTGGCCCTGTAGCTATCGACGAAGGATCAGGTCAAGTAGGTCCTAGACTTGCCGAACTGTTGGAAGTCCCTGCTGTCACGAATGTCACTAAACTGAAAATGTCTGGAGAGAGTGCGATCCTGGAGCGTGATGTCGAAGGAGATAAGGAGAAGGTGATATCGTCCCTTCCTTTTCTTATGACTACGCAAGAACGATTGAACTCCCCCCGTTTTATTCCTGTGACCGGGCTCAAGAATGCTGAAAAGATACTGATTGAAAAACGGCAGTGGATAAATGGTGAAAATGTTAGGGCGAAAACAGAAACGGTTGACCTCCTTCCCAGCTCAAAGAAAAGAGGAAAACGGATTGAAGGAGATGTCCATCAGCAAGTAGGAGAGTTAATGACCATTCTTAGGCAAGAAGCGAAAATATTCCATTAAGGGAGTGGCTGAATGGTGAATAGAGACGTGTTAGTTCTTGGGGAAATAAAGTCGGGAAACCTGAAGGCCGTATCATTTGAGGCGATTGCTGCAGCGAAAGAAATAGCTGGTAATGGTGAAGTTGCAGCTGTACTCATAGGGAAAGAAGTACAGGGGTATTCCCAAGAGATGATCGCATTCGGAGCCGACCGGGTCATAGAAGTGGAGCATGAAAATCTCAGAAATGCTACGTCAGATGGGTATGCTCAGGCTCTTTTTAAAGTCATTGATGAAGAGCAGCCAGACGGTCTGGTATTTGCCCATACCGATATTGGTAAGGACCTTGCGCCAAGAGTTGCAAGCAGGATGGAAGCCGGCCTGGTCTCTGATGTAACAGACATTTCCAGGAAAAAGGAAGGAATTGTTTTTACTCGGCCGCTCTTTTCCGGGAAAGCATTTGAGAAGAAGGTGGTTACAGAAGGCTTGATGCTGGCGACTATACGTCCGAATAATATTCCTCCTCTTGAAAGGAATTCATCTCGGGGAGGGGCGGTCGAATCGGTTGATATTGAGGTTGAGAATTTGCGGACGATGATCCAGGAAGTCATTCACAACAAAAGTGAGGGCATTGATTTATCAGAAGCGAAAATCATTGTTGCCGGCGGTCGAGGAGTGAAAAATGCTGAGGGATTCGTTCTGCTTGAAGACTTAGCTGAAGTTCTCGGTGGAAGGGTCGGTGCTTCCAGGGGGGCCTGTGATGCTGGTTTTTGTGATTATTCATTGCAAATTGGCCAGACAGGAAAAGTCGTCACCCCTGACATCTATATTGCGTGTGGTATCTCTGGGGCTATCCAGCACTTAGCTGGGATGTCCAATTCGAAAATCATCATAGCCATAAATAAAGATCCAGAGGCAAATATTTTCAATATAGCAGACTATGGGATTGTAGGTGATTTATTCGAAATCGTTCCGGCTTTAGTAGAAGAAGTGAAGCAAATGAAGGTTGGTGTGTAATCAATGATTCAACATGTGAGTGTAATAGGTGCAGGAACGATGGGAAGAGGTATAGGTCTTGTATGCGCGTTATCTGGCTTATCTGTATCCATCCAAGACAAATATGAAAAAGGAATCGAAGACTGTAAGACCTATATAGAAAAGCAGATTAAAAGAAGTGTAGAAAGAGGAAAAATATCGAGTCAGGAAGCTGCCGAAAAGATAGAAAACATCGACTATCATCAGGTGATTGAAAAAGCTGTATCCCATTCAGATCTGATCATTGAAGCGGTCCCTGAAAATATGGATCTGAAAATAGAGATTTTCAAGGAGATCGATCGGTACGCTCCTCAACATTCGATTCTCGCAACAAATACCTCGACGATGAGCCCGACCGAAATCTCAGCACAGACGGGGCGGCCAGAGAGATGTATCGCACTTCATTTTTTCAATCCAGTTCCTAAGATGAAATTGATTGAAGTCATATGCGGGTTAGAAACTTCTGATGAAACAGTTGATCTATCCTTTCAATTTGGTGAACTCATCGGAAAAGAGTGTGTAAAAATCAATGAATTCCCTGGCTTTGCTGTCAGTCGAATGAATTGTCTGATTGGAAATGAAGCCATGAACATGGTGATGGAGGGTGTCGGCTCAGTAGAAGACATTGATAAAGCTATGAACCTGGGATTGAATCACCCGATGGGTCCTTTAGAACTAGCCGATTTGGTCGGTTTAGATACACGGTTGAAGAACATGGAATACCTCCATCGAACCTTAGGAGAAAAATATCGCCCTTGCCCGATTTTAACCAAGTATGTGAAGGCAGGGCACTTAGGTAAGAAAACAGGCAGAGGTTTTTATTACTACACTTAGAATGAAGGAGCGATAAGCATGGATTTTACACTAGATGAAGAGATTCAGTTCCTGAAAGAGAATGTCCGCAACTTTGTTCAGACAGAAGTAGAAGCTGTAGCGATGGAAATTGAGAAAGAAGACCAAATCCCCGAACGAATCATAGAAATGTCAAAGGAAATGGGGCTTTTTGGATTGAGTATCCCTGAAGAATATGGCGGTTTGGGGATCGGTATGGTTGGCAAATGTGCGTTATATGAAGAAATAGGTGCCACCCATAATGGCTTTACAACGTTGATCGGTGCCCATACAGGAATTGGGACGGTCGGAATTGTAGAACTCGGAAATGAGGAGCAAAAACAAAAATATTTACCTGCCTTAGCAAGTGGCGATTCGATAGGAGCTTTCGCCCTTACAGAGCCTAGTGCTGGATCAAACGCCACCAATTTGAAGACGACAGCTGTGAAAAAAGGGGATAAATATATCCTCAATGGAACAAAGCATTACATTACAAATGCAACGGAAGCGGATGTTTTCACTGTTATGGCTGTCACGGATGCAAGTAAAGGTGCAAAAGGGATCACTTCCTTTATAGTAGAGAAAAACTTCCCTGGATTCCAAGTCGGTGCGCTTGAGCCGAAGATGGGGTTACACGGCTCCCATTCAGCTGAAATCATCTTAGAGGATTGTGAAGTCCCAGAGGAAAATGTACTTGGAGAAGAAGGGCAAGGCTATGTAAATGCTTTGAAAATACTGGCAAATGGCAGAGCCGGACTAGCTGCAAGGAACTTGGGATCCTGTCAGAAACTGCTCGACCTATCAATAAAGTACACCCAGGAGCGGGAGCAATTCGGTGTCCCAATCATCGATCATCAGGCTGTCGCGCATATGGTGGCAGAAATGGCGGTTGAAACAGAAGCCCTTCGCTCTTTCACATACAGGGTCGCTTGGATGGTCGACCAAGGGCAAAAAGTGATCAAGGAGGCTGCGATGCTGAAGCTTTATGGATCAGAAGTCTATAATCGTGTGGCAGATAAAGCGGTCCAAGTCCATGGTGGAATCGGCTACATTTCTGACTATCCAATTGAACGTTTCTTCCGCGACGCTCGGATTACGAGAATCTATGAAGGCACTTCAGAAATACAGAAAAATATCATATCCGGTCAGTTGAAAAAAGAATATGCTTTATAAGGAGGATGTAAATGAGCGATGAAATCGTTATTGTCAGTGCCGTCAGAACTCCTATCGGTCGTTATGGGGGCTCATTGAAAAAAGAATCTTCCGGACATTTAGCCGCTGTCGCTATCAAAGAGGCGATTAATCGGGCAGGTTTATCACCAGAGCAAGTGGATGAAGTCATTATGGGTGAAGTCCGTCAGACGACGGAATCTTCCAATGTAGCTAGAGTAGCTGCATTACGAGCAGGTGTCCCGGAATCATCCCCTGCATATACCATCAACCGATTGTGTGCTTCCGGAATGCAAACCATTGCCTCAGGTGTCCAGCAAATCAGCTTTGAACAAGCAGAAATCATCGTTGCTGGTGGAACGGAAAGTATGAGCCGTTCCCCTATCTATTTACGGAATTCTCGATTTGGGGGGGACAAAACAGAACTGGTCGATTCCAATACAGAAGCCGGTCAGCAGCCGAAAGAAATCTATGGTAACCATTTAGGAATGGGAATCACCGCCGAGAATGTAGCAGAACGTTACGCTGTATCGAGAGAGGACCAGGACGCCTTTGCCATTGAAAGTCAGAGAAGAGCTGCTGAAGCGATTGAACACGGACGTTTCAAAGATGAAATCGTACCCGTCGAAGTGAAGGAGAGGAAATCCACAGTCACTTTCGCTACAGATGAGCATCCTCGTCCGAATACGACATTGGAGAAGCTGTCGAGTTTGCGGCCTGCATTCAAGGAGAATGGCACAGTGACAGCAGGTAATGCCTGCGGCCGTAATGATGGGGCTACAGCACTTGTTCTGATGCGGGCTTCGAAAGCGGAAGAATTAGATTTGACGCCTATGGCAAGGATCATCGATTGGGCGACAGCTGGAGTTTCTCCGGAATTGATGGGAATCGGTCCTGTCCCTGCTGTTGAAAAGCTCTTGCAGAAAACAGGTAAAACGGTGGAGGATATTGGTCTGGTTGAGTTGAATGAAGCATTCGCCTCTCAATCACTAGCCGTTATACGGGAGCTCGGACTATATAAGGATAAAGTGAATGTCAATGGAGGAGCTATCGCTCTAGGTCACCCTGTCGGTGCGAGTGGTGCAAGAATAGTAACAACGCTTTTGCATGAGATGAAGCGAAGAGATGAGGGGCTTGGTGTGGCTACTCTATGTGCAGGCGGTGGCCAGGGCATGGCCATCATGGTGGAAAAATTCAGGTGATGCTTGAGGAGGCCTAATTGTGAGAGACTACTCGCCTTTTTTTGAACGCGTCGGTTTTCATAAATATTTAGACAGGGATGGACGTGTCATATTGAATCTCGAGGTAAAACCAGAAGTCTTCACCGAAGAAGGAAAGATTCCCTCCGGATTGTTCTCGAGTATGTTAGACATTGTGATTGGGTCTACCATCGGAGAAGCGTTACAAGCACCCACTAGTACTGTGAACTTGAGCATGAATTATTTCGATTTAACAAATAATGGTCCTTACTCGGCTCATGCTTCTATCACACATAGAGGCGGAAAGATGATCGTAGGGGAAGGAACCGTTTTAGATGGTGAGGAGAAAGTGGTAGCAAAAGGAATCGGGACATTCAAAGTGCTGTCTAGAGACTCTGATTAGAAAGGAAGAGCGATATGGGATTACAAAATGTAGAATACACGAGGAAAGACAAGCTTGCTTTCATTACAATCAACCGGCCAGAAGTCCGTAACGCGCTGAATAAAGAAACATTGGATGAGATTGTCGATACATTAGGGCGCGCGGCAGATGATCCTGAAGTTGGTTTAGTCGTGTTTACAGGCAGAGGTGAGAAGTCCTTTGCGGCAGGTGCTGACATCAACCAACTGAAGGAGAAGTCAGCGGTCGATGCATTACAACCAGATAGTATGCAACAAGTCTACGATAAAATTGAAAGCTTTGAAAAACCTACGTTAGCTATGATCAATGGGTACGCGCTCGGAGGCGGTTGTGAGTTAGCGATGGCTTGTGATATCCGCATTGCTTCAACAAACGCAAAATTAGGTCTCCCTGAACTGAATCTATCCATCATCCCCGGGGCGGGTGGTACGCAAAGATTAGCTAGATTAGTAGGAAAAGGAAAAGCGCTTGAGATGATTTTGACTGGAAAAATCATTGATGCAGACGAAGCTTTGCAATACGGACTCGTAACTGAAGTCGTATTATCGGAAGAACTGCAGGATAAAGTCGAAGAGGTAAGTAAGAGGATTCTTGCTAAAGGCCCATTAGCTGTACAGCTGGCAAAATTATCGGTACATATGGGAACCGAAACAGATATGAAAACAGGGCTGATGTTAGAGAAACTTTCACAAGCTATTTTGTTCAATTCAGAGGATAAGAATGAAGGGACAAAGGCATTTCTCGAGAAAAGATCAGCCGTTTTCCAGGGAAAATGAGGTGAGGGGTGTTGAAGTGACGAAAACTATTGATGAAGTACGAGAGAGTTTTGAATCGAGCCCTTTTTTCTCCCATTTAGGTTTTGATATCGAGCACTTTGAAGAAGGAAATGTACTCCTTAAGCTGCCGGTCCATGAGAAGCTTTATAATGTGAACGGCACGCTTCATGGTGGAGTTCACGCCACGATGATCGATTTGATCTTAGGAATGGCGATCCGCTCGACGACAAAAACCCGTTGTACAACGATGAACCTGAATATCAACTACCTTGCTCCGGCGAGTGGAGGGGAGATTCAGGCAAAGGGGAGAATTTTGAAGCAAGGATACCGTATCGTGACCGCCGAGGGAGAGTTGTATGATCAAGAAGGGACCATGATTGCTAAGGGGACGGGCACATTTAAATTGATTCGGGATGAATAAGATAAGGTAATTTTTTACTGATGAGTAATTCAGAGAACTTCCACCTAAGGTCATCCAAAATATGGATGACCTTAGGTGGAAGAATATGGATGACTTGAGGAAGAATGAAAAATTCCAATCTGGTTGTTGACAGAAAATTTAAATAGTTATAAGATGGTGTCAGAAAGCAACCCTATAGAAAGGCTGTACCCTTTCAATACCCGGTTGCAATGGTAGCGATATTAAAGTGAATCATTTAACTGTAAAACTGTTCAATCTCTGCAAACCAGAGGTTCATCCGCAGTTTAAAGCCAGTTTTTCCTTCAAGGGGGAAAGACTGGCTTTTTTTATTCTTATGGGCCCATAAGAAACGAATCGCACTAAAAATTAATGGAGGGTACCAATTATGTGTGCAATGGAAATAAAAAAAGAAAGTTTGCCGACATTTACCGGTGAAGGCTATCTTATTCAGCCTCATTCCGATCATGAACATCTTTACAATATTGAGTTAGAGGAGCATGTCATTGATCGGTTTTTAGAAGAAGTGCAGGACATTACAGATGAAAAATTGGAATATATTCCATACCAGCGTTTGATGGTAGCCCATACGCTTCTTGAATTATTGGATGAAAATTTCGGGAGAACGATTCGCCACATTTTGAATGACCGCGATTCTGGTGGTTTTACGATCGGGCTACGCAATCGTACGACAGATGCTCAGGACTATGTGAAGTTTTCTACGGCTTTGAGCCATCTAGCTGGGATTCCGAACTTTGACGCCATGTCGAAAAAATACTATGCACGTTTTTCCGTCAAACATACCGACGATAGTGACTCGTATCTCCGTCAAGCTTATCGAAGGTTCACCCTTCACACGGATGGAACGTATGTTGACGAACCGACCGACTGGCTGCTCATGATGAAAATGGAAGAAAAGAATGCGGTTGGCGGAAGCTCCCGACTCCTTCACCTCGATGAATGGGAAGACTTCGATTATTACTATAATCATCCGCTGGCATCCTACCCGTTCACTTATAAAGCGCCTGCCAGTAAAAATGTATCAGAGGATGTCCAGCGAAAGACATTTTATGAGTGGAACAATCAGCCTTGTATCTGTTTCATCGATCAGTTTGTCTATCCTGAAACCATTAAACAGGCGCAATATTTGAAAGAATTGTCCCATTCGATGGAAGAATCTTCAGGGCTTATCGAGTTGGAACTGCCTATAGGCGACTTAGTGATGTTGAACAACCGGTTCTGGCTCCATGGAAGAGATGGTTTTGAAAAGAATCCTGATTTACACAGAGAGCTTTTGCGCCAAAGAGGAAGGTTCGTCCAGTAGTAGGAGGTCGTAGGAATGTATGATTACGTAATTATCGGAGGCGGAATTGTCGGTTTATCGACAGCATATGCCCTTATGCAAAAATATCCGCATGCCAAGATGGTCATCGTGGAAAAAGAACAGCAAATCTCTACTCACCAAACCGGCAGAAATAGTGGTGTGATCCACTCTGGAGTCTACTATAAACCAGGGAGTTTAAAAGCGAGGATGGCGATCCAGGGGCGGAACTCGATGGTCAAGTTCTGCCAGGATCATGATATTCCTCACGAAGTTTGCGGGAAAGTGCTGGTCGCTACCGAACAGGAAGAGCTTCCGAGAATGGAAGCATTGTATGAGCGTGTCCAGCAAAACCGGTTGAACGTAACGAAAATCGATCAAGAGGAGCTTCATGAAATCGAGCCGCATGTCAATGGCATAGCTGGGTTAAAAGTACCTGGCACAGGAATCGTTGATTACAGTAAAGTAAGTGAAAAACTTAAGGAACTGTTAGAAAAGGCAGGCGCTGATTTCATGCTTGGATCAGCGGTTGTGGATATTTCGGAACGGGAAAATGAAGTGGTGATCGATACCCCGGAGAAAAGTCTCCATTCCCGTTTCATGATCAACTGTGCCGGTTTATACAGCGATCGTCTCGTGAAAATGGCGGGGATTCATACCGATTTAAAAATCGTTCCGTTCCGCGGGGAGTATTTCGAGGTGACGGAAGAGAAAAGCCATCTTGTCAAAGGGCTCATCTATCCGATCCCGAACCCGGACTTCCCGTTTTTAGGTGTCCACCTTACTAAGATGATCGATGGCGGTATCCATGCCGGTCCGAATGCTGTTTTGAGTTTTAAGCGTGAAGGCTATCGAAAAACGGATTTCCACTTAAAGGATACACTTGATGTCTTGTCCTTTCCTGGTTTCTGGAGAATGGCACGGGCGAATGTGAAAGAAGGCATGAAAGAGATGGTCCGTTCCGTTCATAAACAAAGCTTTGTGAAAAGTCTTCAACGACTCGTTCCGGAAATACAGGCGGATGACGTGATTCCGACAGATGCAGGGGTAAGAGCGCAGGCGATGTTGAAAGACGGTCAGCTCGTCGATGATTTTCACTTGATTACAGGTAAACGCTCGGTCCATGTTTGTAATGCCCCATCCCCGGCAGCGACAGCCTCTTTAGAGATCGGCAAAGAGATCGCAAGGAAATTACCACAATTAGAATATACGAGGGTAGGATGAAAGAAAGGGCCGGAAATACTCTGGCCCTTTTTTCGATTTTGGAAGACTCAGTTTCGAGGCTTTTGTAAGCGGTGATGATGGCTTGGAAAACGGATCGCTTTCCGCGGGCATGTGGTGAGCTTCCTCAGGCTTCGCCTTGCGGTATCTCACCGATCATGTTCATCCCGCAGGAGTCTCACCGTTTTCCCAGCCACCATTCGATTGAAAGATGCTCGAAACTACCTTCATTAATAGGGGATTATCTGGTAAGCTGCTATTAATACAGCGTCAAAGTATAATTCCTTCACCTCATAAAGGGAAGGTTCTCCTATCAAGTGATTTCGAGAAACTCATATGGCAAGGGGCGGAGGGGAACAGCGAGACTCCTGCGGGACAAGAGTGCAGGATGAGACCCCACAGAGCGTTTAGCTCGAGGAGGCTCATCGCGCTCCGCGGAAAGCGAGTTGTTCCCCGCAGCCCTATAACCACAATAAAAGTCTCGAAATCTAGTCTTACAAATAACATCATGGCTTTATTGGTGGAGTTGGTATTGTTTGTAGGAATCCTTCAAGGCGGCCTCCAGAGCATTCCCGGCTTTCCCTAAGTAGCCTTCTTTCAAAACTTCTAAAGGTTCATCAATCCCATCCTTTAAACTGTAGCCCTTTAATAAAGACTTGATGAATCCCCGCCCATGCTCAGTGGCTAACGTACAAGAGGCATCTAAAATGACACCGTATTTTTTATCGATTTCTAACGTGAGCGTCAAGGATTCTGAGATGTGATTGGCAGCGATCCCTGTAGGTAACTTCGAATGTCCGGCAACAAAAATGGTTTTCATTTTTCTTCCTCCTCTATCCTTATTCGTATTGTTCCTGTAATTCATAGAGCTCTTCCATCAAACGGTTTCCTACGATGTGTTCCGCTTCTTCATAGACAGGCTCAAACGTCTGTTTCCACAATTCTTTCTGTTCGCTGGTCAAGTAGTGGACTTCTATCGAATCTTCCCGCTTCATCTGACGAAGGTAAGCATCATTCATTTCGATGGAGTGACGCCGGACCCAGTTGGTCGTTTCACTTATTGCCTCAAGGACGATTGTTTGATGTTCTTCAGAAAGATCCTTCCAGAAGGCTTGATTCATGAGGACGACATACCCTAAGTAGCCATGGTTGCTGATCGTCATATACTTTTGCTTTTCGAAAAGCTTCTTGGAGTAGACGTTCGATGGTGTGTTTTCCTGACCGTCAATGAAATCGACCTCGAGGTTGGTGTAAGTTTTGTTGAAAGGGAGCTTGCTCGTGCTGGCACCAAGCGCCTGAAATTGAGATTCTATCACCGGGCTCGGCATGATTCTGAAGTGTGTCCGGTTGAAATCGGCTGGAACAGTGAGCGGCTGCTTATTACTTGTCACTTGTTTATAACCGTTGTACCAAAAAGTCATTCCTTTCACATCGTCCTCTTCCAAGTCGTTTAACAGCGTTGTGCCGATTTCCCCTTCGTATGCTTGTCTGACAGCTTCATATGTAGGAAAAGCGTAAGGAAGATCAAGAACCTGCCATTTGGGAAAACGCTCGGTCAGTTTGGAAGTGGCGGGAGCGATCATTTGAATATGACCGTTCTTTAATGCTGTGTATTCATTTTGATCATTGTAAAGGGTGCCGTTGGAATAGACTTCAACTTTGATCTCGCCGTTCGACCGCTCTTGGACGAGGGAGGCGAACTTCCTGGCTGCTTTCCCTTTCGGTGTGTTTTCGGCTACGACGTGACTGAATTTGATGACGACCTCATCTTCTAATCCCTCTTGTTCATCGTCATATTCCAGTGGTTCAGCAGCTTCGCTTAAATCGAACCCGAAAAAAAGAGCTGTGAAAATTCCAGTGAAAATGAATAGACTGATAGCTGCGAAAGTTTTCAAAGGAACAACCCCTTGGAATCGTTTACATCAGTGTACCATAGCTAGACTTTTAAGTGATACACTAGAAATACTAGAGGATGTTCAAAAAGTCCGGTAAAAAGAGACACTTCGAATTTCTTCATTGTCTTGCTTTTCCGCTCCTCATGTACCTGTTTACGTACACTCCGGTGCTCAAAGCTACGCCGCCTTGAACTTCTTGGTCGTTTTTATCCTCCTTTTTGAACGCGCTCTACAAGAGGATGTTCAAAAAGTCCGGTAAAAAAGACACTTCCATTGGCTCGCTTTTCCGCTCCTTATGTACCTATTTGCGTACACTTCGGTGCTCAAAGCTGAGCCGCCTTGAACTTCCCGGTCCTTTTTATGCTCCTTTTTTGAACGCACTCTATTTAGAGGAGGAAGGAAGAATGGTTATGTCACTGAAACGTATGCCCATCCGCTGGAAAATTACAATTCTATCATTCGGAATTGTTCTTTTTGCTATTCTGATCGGTGGCATCATCATTATTGGAAATACAATAGAAACGAAGGAAGAGTCACTCGGAGAGCGTGCCCTTGTGACAGGAAGGACGGTAGCGAATCTTTCTGCATTGAAAGAGGGGCTGACAGAATCAGAGGGATGGATACGAGTCAATCCGATGGTGGAGAGGATCAGGACGATCAACAGCGCAGACTATATCGTCGTCCTGAATATGAACCGCGTCCGATATTCCCACCCTGTGGATGAAAAGCTTGGTACCTTATCTTCAGGAAAAGACGAAGGACCTGCTTTTGCTGAGCATAGCTATACCTCAAAAGCGAAAGGAGAATCTGGGATAGCTGTAAGAGGATTTGTACCTGTGATGAATGATGAGCATGAACAAATCGGTGTCGTTATTGTCGGCAATCTTCTGCCATCTGTACAAGAGATCCTTTTAAAGATGAAAAATGAAATCCTCTTTGTTCTCTTCTTGACCTCCCTGTTCGGGATAGCAGGATCATGGCTTCTTGCAAGGCACTTGAAAGAGCAAACCTATCGCTTAGAACCTCATGAAATCGTTCAGCTGCTTGTCGAACGGACAGCGACTTTTCAAGCGATGAACGAAGGCGTCGTGGCGATTGATAAGCAAGGGAAGATTACCATCATGAACGAGAAAGCGAAGACGATTCTTGGTCTTCACGGAGATTACACTCATCAATGGATCAAAAAAGTCATTCCAGACATTAAATTAGCGGAGGTCCTTTCTTCAGGAGAAGTTGCCTTCAATGAAGAAATCCGTCTGGGGAGCACGTTGATCATGAGTAATCGAATTCCTATCCGTGTCGACAATGATACGATCGGAGCGGTTGCCATTTTTCAGGATCGTACTGAAGTGACCAAACTCGCTGAAGAATTGACAGGGGTAAAAGCGTTTGTGGATGCATTAAGAGTCCAGAACCATGAGCATATGAATAAACTACATACCATCGCAGGCTTGATCCAACTGGATCAAAAGGAAGAAGCCTTGAATTTTGTCTTTGAAACTTCTGAGAAACAAGAAAAATTATCGAAATTTTTAGTGAACAATATTAAAGATTACAGTTTATCCGGTTTGCTATTGAGCAAAGTGAGCCGCGGGAAAGAACTGGGGATTGAAGTAGCGATTGATGCACAGAGCAGCTTGAATGAATACCCCCCTTTATTGGATGAACATGACTTCGTTCTTATCCTGGGCAACTTGATCGAGAATGCTTTCCACTCTTTTGACGATGTTGAACGAGACCAAAGGTGGATCGATATTTCGATTACCCAGAACAATCAGATCTGCACGCTCGCTGTCGAGGATAATGGGGAAGGAATTCCTGAAGATGAACATACAAAGGTCTTTGACAAAGGTTTCTCGACTAAAGGAAGCAAGGGCTCAGGAATAGGCTTGTATCTAGTGAACAATATCGTGGAGAAAGGTTTAGGAGAGATAGAAGTCATCTCCAAAAAAGGGGAAGGGACAAGCATCGTCATCCATATCCCTATGGCATACGAGGAGGGCGTATATGAGCAAACAACAACAGGTTATTGAAGTATTGTTGATTGAAGATGACCCGATGGTCCAGGAAGTGAACCGGCAATTCATCGAGAGGGTCTCTCCATTCAAAGTGATCGATATAGCTTCTGATGGAAAAGAAGGCGTGCGTCTCGCTGAAAAGTTATCTCCCCATCTGATTATCCTTGATATCTACATGCCGGGTTTGGACGGATTGGAGACATTAAAAGAAATCAGGAACTATGCCTTTGATGTCGACGTCATCACGATCACAGCTGCCAATGATAAAGAAGTGATCCGTTCAATGTTCCAAAATGGGGTGGTGGATTATATCATCAAACCGTTCAAATTCGAAAGGCTACAGCAATCGCTGCTCAATTACAAAACCTTTCATTCCCAAGTAAGCGGCGAAGGAGCCCTTCAACAGGCACAAGTGGATGGTTTGATTGGCAGTTATGTCCAGGAAGGAATCAAAGAGTTACCTAAAGGGCTGAATCAGCAGACCCTTGAACAGGTTAAACAATTCCTTCAACAAAGTGTCCGTGCCTTATCCGCAGAGCAAGTGGCGGATGGGATCGGAATGGCTCGAGTGACAGCACGCCGGTATTTAGAATATCTTCAAAAAATAGGGGAAGTAGAGATTGAAATCCAGTACGGGGAAGTTGGCCGTCCTGTGAATCGCTATCAAATGAAAGTGTGAGGGCCGTTGCTTCTCACGAATCGCTTGTCGGTGGGTGCTTGCCGCGGGCACGGCCTCAGCTAACTTGGTCAAGAAAATCACTTGACCAAGTGGATCTTCGGCTCGTGCTGTTCCCGCAGGCGTCACCACCGAATGCTCATCGTGGAATCAACAGAAGCTGAGTTGAACGATAAAATCGTCCCACTCGGCTTTTTTATTTGATTCATAACTTAAAAACTTCAGTGGACTCGATTTTTTTGTCTAAATGACCAAAAAGACCAAAATGTCCAATATGTTCATAATATTCTAAAAAAAGTTTGTAAGCGTTATCATTATTTTTAGAATATTAAGAAATGGGGGATGGGAAGATGATTAAACGATTATTATTTGTATTAGCCCTTGCGCTTACAACGATTTTAGCTGCTTGTGGAGGTGATGGCGGTTCTGAAGAAGCTTCAGGTTCCGGGGACTCTGGATCAGAATCGATTGTTTTCGGAACAGGGGGGACATCAGGGACTTATTATCCTATCGGTGGTGCGTTGAAGCCGGTATTTGAAGAAAGTGACAGCATCGATAATGTCACGGTTGAGTCGACGGGAGCGTCTGTTGCGAATATCCAGAATATCAAGGACAGCCTGAACCAGATGGCGATCATCATGAGTGATGTCGGCTATGATGCGATTGAAGGCAACGGTCAGTTTGAAGGAAATGCTGTCGAGGTGCAAGCGATGGCGGGGATGTATCAGAACGTTGTCCAAATTGTGGCACTTAAAGATAGTGGGATAACTTCCATCGAGGATTTAAAAGGGAAGAAAGTAGGCGTCGGAAAAGTAGGCTCAGGTGTAGAACAAAGTGCTAAAAAGGTTCTTGAAGCGGTTGATCTTACTTATGATGATCTATCAAAAGTGACCCACACCGGTTATGCGGATAGTGTCCAGGAAATGAAGAATGGCAACCTTGATGCTGCTTTCTTTACGTCAGGTGTGCCAAACAGTAATATCACCGACCTGCTGCAGCAAACGGATATTAATTTTGTTGAAATCAAAGGAGATACGGCAGATGCTTTGATGGAAAAGTATCCTTTCTATAAAGCGAATACGATCGAGGCTGGCGATGAAGCAAGGTATAACTTGGAAGAACCAGTCGAAACCGTCGGAATCCAGAATATGATCATCGTGTCCCCTGACTTGAGTGAAGATGTCGTCTATGACATGACAAAACGCTACTATGAGTACCTTGGAACTGAAGGAGTGTCTGTCGGAGCATTGAAACAATTAGGCCGGGATGAGATTGCCAAAGGCTTGATTGCACCACTTCACCCTGGGGCCAAGAAATTCTATGAAGAACAAGGCATTCTGGAGTAAAGGGAAAAGGGCATCGATCTGGTGCCCTTTTTTATTCGATGAAATGGAAGCATATGATATTGCTCGCAGCTGTCATGGGGACGGTTATCGCTTTACTTATGATTGTTAAAGTTCCGACGCTGACAATTACATCAGAAGATACGGTGCAAAAATTTCACCTTTATGAAGAAGAAGCGGAATTCAAAGTAAGGTGGAAGCATTCGGTGGAAAAAGAAGAATGGGAAGAAATGTTCGTTTTGCAGGATGGGATGATTGAACTGACAGGTACTCGTTTTAAAACGTTCGGGGCAGGTGTTCCAAGTGATACGGGGGATCGCACCTTTATCAAGGATGGCTGGGTTTACATGACTGGCATCGACCAAACGATAGGGAAACATCTCTCACTGAGGACAGGTGAATCCACAGATCACCGTTTTATCTATGGAAAGGATGCCAGCTTTAATCTTGATAAGAACAAAGCTTATAAAATCAATGTCGGTCAACATTCTTTACTGAACACAGTCAGGTACTACATTTTAGTGAAATTAAAGAGGTGAATAGGGATGAGTAAGCAGGAAAGCGGGACAGCTGAAAAGTACGACCGCGAAAGTACGACAAGAGTAAATATTGCTAAACCGGTCGCCTTGACGATATCGATCTTAGCCATTGCGTTATCATTGTTTCATTTATACACCTCATACGCAGGTTCCCTGGTGGATATCAAACAACGGAGTATCCACCTCTATACATTGATGACGCTTGGTTTTCTTATGTATCCCTTTATAAGGAAAAAAGGGAGCAATGGCGTTCCTTTGTATGATTACATCACGGCAGGTCTGTCCTTATTTGTAGCCATCTATATGCTGGCGACGGCAGAACGGATCATTCAATCCGGCGGGCAAATCAACGATATGGATTTTTATGTCGGGATCCTTATCATCCTTTTATTGTTTGATATTACCCGGAGAGTGACGGGCTGGGGCCTTGCTCTGCTTGGACTTGGATTTCTGATTTATGGATTTTACGTGAAACTGTCCGTCTATCCGGAATTGACGATGCCTGTGCTGGTGAATGTATCCAAACAGATCATCGCTCAATTGGTGTTCATCACAGAAGGGGTGCTCGGTACTGCGATTGGTGTATCAGCCAGTTATATCATTTTGTTTATTTTATTCGGGGCTTTTCTGGGAAGGTCTGGGATGGGGAAACTATTCAATGATTTGGCCCTAGCAGTAGCAGGCCATACCAAGGGTGGACCTGCCAAAGTGGCCGTCATCGCCAGTGGTTTCCTGGGATCGATCAATGGTTCTGCCATCGCCAACGTCGTCACGACAGGAACCTTCACCATTCCGTTGATGAAAAAAATCGGCTACAAGAAAAACTTCGCCGGAGCCGTCGAATCAGCTGCCAGCGTAGGCGGCCAAATCCTCCCGCCGATCATGGGGGCAGCAGCCTTCATCATGGCGGAAAATCTCAATATGGCCTATACGAAAATCATTATGGCAGGAATCATACCTGCGCTCTTATTTTATGTCGGGATCTTATTGCAAGTTCATTTTCGGGCAGCTAAGCGTGGATTGAAAGGTTTGCCGAAAAGTGAGCTCCCTTCCTTGAAGGAAGTGATCGCTGAACGCGGACATTTGATTGTGCCGATGCTGACATTACTTTATTTGCTTTTCTCTGGGAAGACTCCTTTCTATGCCGCATTTTGGTCGATTATCGCAACCATCGTCATTGCAGGTTCAAAGAGAATGTTGCCTGTCATCGTAGCCATTTCTCTATTTTTGATTTTCCAACCGCAATTATCTGCTTTGATAACAGGAAACAGCATGCCGAATGTCCGTAGTGATTGGTGGGAGCTGCTCCTTATCCTGGTAATCCCATTAGCTATTAATCTAGGAAGAAAGCTGATGAACATCACCGGGGATGAAGTAGGAATCACCGACTGCCTGCGGGCCCTTGAAGACGGGGCGAAAACAACCGTCCCTGTAGCGATTGCCTGTGGTGCTGTAGGGATTGTCGTAGGAATCGCTTCCTTGACCGGGGTAGCACTGGAAATCGCGAACAGCATTGTCAGTATCGGCAGTGCCGTCGACAGTCCGCTTATCCAGTTGCTCATCACACTCGTACTTACGATGATCACTTCGATCATATTAGGGATGGGCTTACCGAGTATCCCGACCTATATCATCACAAGTACGATGGCAGCACCGATCTTATTGCAGCTTCCTTTATACAGGGAATTGGCAGGTTCGACGGAGACAGCTACCTTTGTTGCACACATGTTCGTCTTCTACTTCGGGATTTTTGCCAATATCACGCCACCTGTCGCTCTCGCTGCCTTTGCAGGTGCTGGAGTCGCTGGCGGCGATCCGAACAAAACAGGGTTCCAGGCAATGAAGCTTGCCATCGCAGGTTTCATCGTTCCTTTCATGTTTGTATTTTCCCATGAAATGCTCATGATTGATGCGACCATCATGAATATCCTGCTGATCACGATAACTTCCCTGATCGGTGTTTTCCTATTATCGATCATGACAGAGGGGTATCTCAGAACGAGTATACCGGGCTGGTTACGAATGCTCGCAGGGGCAGGCGCTTTGCTGCTCATTTATCCAGGTCTTGTGACAGACCTTATCGGGTTATCCGTCTTTGTACTGATCTTAGTAACCAATTTGAGAAAAACAGATGAAATTCAGCAGCACCGTTCTGCACTTTAATTAGAAAGGTGGAGTAATCATGCGATTCGCAGCGATTAAACACAATGGAAAAGAACAAGCAGCAGTCCTGGATGAGGCGTCAAAAGCCATCCCGCTGCCTTCGATCAATGGACACTTTAACAAATTCTGGTCCAATGACTTATTTGAATTGCTCCAACCGGAAAATTTCATAGCCTTCCAGCAGTGGTGGAAGGACCAATCACGAGAGGAGACCGACCAGATCGAACGGATCGCATCTCCGGAATATGGCCCTCTTTACCGCCATCCCAGTAAAATCTGGGGGATTGGACTGAACTATGTCGATCATGCATCTGATTTAGACGAACAGGCCCCACAGGGGGAACCGGCAAGTTTTATGAAACCGGACACGACCATCATCGGTCATGGGGATAAGATTTGTCTGCCCCATCAATCGGAACGGACGACGGGTGAAGCTGAACTCGGGATCGTCATCGGCGAGGAATGTAAGGATGTTTCCGTAGAAGATGCGAAGCAGGTGATCGCAGGATATACGACGATCATTGATATGACGGCAGAAGATATTCTGAAGCGTAACCCCCGGTACTTGACTCGTTCCAAGAGTTTTGACACTTTTTTCAGCTTTGGTCCACAACTCGTGACACCGGATGAAATCGGAGATTTAGATCAACTGGAGGTAGCCACGATCCTCAACGGAGAGGTGCACCGGTCGAACAAAGTAGCAAACATGACCTTTCCACCATATGACTTGGTCTCTTTCCACTCCCAAGTGATGACTTTAAAGCCGGGAGATATTATTTCTACAGGAACCCCAGGGGCCATCGTACTGCGAGATGGGGACATCATAGAATGTCAGATTGATGGTTTTCCAGCTTTGAAAAACCCGGTCAACGATTTAAAAAAACAATAGAAAGGCAGGAACCCGATATGGATCTGCAGTTAAAAGGTAAATCAGTGGTAGTCTTAGCTTCCAGTAAAGGATTAGGAAAAGCAATCAGTACGGAATTCGCTAAAGAAGGAGCTCACGTATTGATATCCAGCCGCAGCTCGGAAGAATTACAAACAACAGCAGCGGAGATCAAAGAAGTGAGCGGCAATCAACAAATTGACTATCAAGTATGCGATGTCACAAAGAAAGACGACATTGAACAGCTGATTCAAAAAGCCATCGATTGGAATGGAACGGTCGATGTATTGATCAACAATGCCGGCGGACCACCTGCAGGAACGTTCGATCAATTTTCAGATGAAGACTGGCAGAAAGCTTTCGAGTTGAACCTTCTCAGCTTCACCCGCACCATCCGCGAGGTGCTGCCATCGATGAAGGAGCAGCAACAGGGAAAAATCGTAAATATCGCTTCTTCCTCCATCAAACAAACATTGGATAATTTGATCCTCTCCAATACTTTCCGGGCAGGAATCGTAGGGCTCGCCAAAAGTCTATCTCAAGAATTAGCTGGAGATAATATCCTGATCAATACAGTAGGGCCTGGAAGGATCGCGACTGGCCGCGTAGCTGCTCTCGATCAAAAACGAGCGGACAAACTGGGGACTTCTGTGGAAGAGTTGAAGAAGAAAACAGAACAGTCGATCCCGATGGGGCGTTACGGAGAACCTGAAGAGTTCGCTAAATCCGTCGTTTTTCTTGCTTCTGGTGCCAATACTTACTTGACGGGTCAGTCGCTGGTCGTTGATGGCGGGTTAGTGAAGGCGTTGTAGAAGGTAGAGGGGTTTGGCAGCCCCTGGCCTTGTAAGGAAGTGAAAACATTCAGCTCAGGCAGTATGTATAAATCGTTACGACTTTGTTAGAGAATTCCAAAAAATATATTGAAAGCGTTTCAAAATAATGATAACATTTCAATGAACACCGATAGGAATCTGCATTTTGTAGTGGCAGTTTGTCTTTTGACGGACAGGCTTTCCATACAAAAGATGTCAGAGGATCGGAGGCATTTCAGAATGTATTCAGAGCACACATGTTATGTGGTGGGTGAGTCCAAATCACCCGGGAACAACGCCATTACGAAAAAATATGAATCTTTTTTTGCGGGATTCGTCGTCGATACGACAAACCATGAGATTGTTGATGTCGAATGTACCGCAATGATGGATATTACGGTCTATTTTGTACATAGTCTGTTTATCGGAAAGAAGATGACGGACGAGGAATCGATCGAGCAGGCGATTCGGGAGCGCTATTTCGGATCATCTCAAAAAGCACTGATTGCCGCTTTCAAACAGGCACAGTTGAAGTACTGTGATCTAATGAATATAGGATGAAGATTGCTTTATCTCACTTAATCGTGGATAAAACCCAGTCGACAAGAAGAGTATTCTTGACGGCTGGGTTTTTTGTTTTTATACATTTACATCATTCAAGGGGGAATTGCTTTATGATCGAAAATGGATTTTTGTATTTGGGAGTGATTATCGGCCTGGCCGGCCTTGTCGCTGTCCTTGAGTCATCGAAAAGTAAGTTTTTCAAGGTTGTTCCAGGTATCGTCCTCATTTATTTTGGCGGGGCCATTCTGAAGACGACGGGCATCATCGGATCGACGGAAACGATCGACAGCACTTATGGGAATGTCCGTGATGTGCTGTTGCCGATGCTCATCTTTCTCATGCTTCTCAATTGTGACTTAAGGAAGCTGGTAAAGCTCGGGCCGAAAATGCTGATCGGCTATTTTGCAGCTGCTTTCAGTATCATGGCTGGTTTCGTCATCACTTTCCTATTATTTCAAGGTTTCTATGCACCGAACACGTCAGAAGCTTTCGGTGCTCTGGCAGGAAGCTGGACAGGCGGTTCTGCCAACATGGTGATCATCCAGGGAATCCTGGAAGTGCCGGAAAATATCTTCGGTTATGCGTTGATTATGGACACGATCAACTACTCGACATGGGTGATGCTCATGTTTTGGCTGGTGCCTTTCGCTGCCGTTTTCAACAAATGGGCGAAATCGAACACCGAACATCTTGATGAAGTAACACAAGAGCTGATGGAAGAAGATGAAGAAAAAGAAGGAAAAACGATCTCTTTTGTTCACATGCTCGGACTGCTTGCTTTGGCCATCTTCGTCTCCGCCATTGCTGCAGAAATCGGGGGTCTATTGCCGTCCTTCGGTACCGTAGTGAACGCGACGACATGGACGATTCTGATCGTCTCCATCCTCGGGGTAGTGCTAGCTATGACTAAGCTGGCCAAAGTTCCGGGATCGATGGATATGGCGAACGTCTTTCTTTATATCGTCATTGCCCTCATCGCTTCGAGAGCGGACTTTTCCCAGTTGGGACAGGCACCGGTTTACATCATCTCCGGATTTGTCATCCTTGCTGTCCATGCGATCATCATGATGATTGTCGCGAAGGTGTTCAAGCTGGATCTTTTCACACTTGGTGTTTCCAGTCTGGCCAATATCGGCGGGATGGCCTCTGCGCCACTCTTAGCGGGAGCTTTTCACAGATCGTTGATTCCAATCGGGGTACTGATGGCGCTCGGAGGTTCGTTCCTCGGTACTTATGGCGGTCTAGCGGTTGCTGAAATTCTGTCTAATTTGTAAGGGGGAAGGAAAATGAAAATTACCGATATTGTTTGTGAAAAGAGAACCGTCTCCCTCAAAAGACCTTTCAAAACCGCTGTCCGCACGGTGGAAACGATCGAAGTCATGGATGTCCATTTGCAAACAGAAGATGGCACAGAAGGATTTGGTTCTGCAACAGCGACGCTTCAGGTTACTGGTGATTCCCTCGATGGCATGATAGCGGCAGTCGAGGGACCGATAAAGGACGCTCTTCTATACGAGGACATGAATAAACGGAATGATCTTCTTTTGAAATTGGAAAAAAGCTGCATCAATAATTCAAATGCCAAAGCGGCAGTCGATATAGCGATCCATGATGCTTTTGGCAAACAGTGCGGCCTCCCTATCTATCGATTGCTCGGCGGGGAGAGAAAAGTTTTGGAAACAGATATGACCGTCAGCATCAATGATCCGGCCACAATGCAGGATGAAGCAGTGGCAAGAGTGGAAGAAGGGTTCGATGTCCTTAAATTGAAGGTCGGTCATGAGGAAAAGGAGGACTTCCAGCGTCTTCTGAAAGTGAAAGAAGCGGTGGGAGACAACGTCCGTCTGCGCCTTGATGCCAATCAGGGATGGAACGGGAAACAGGCGGTCCATTTTATTAATCGACTTGAAAAAGAGGACATCAATGTTGAATTCATCGAACAGCCCGTGCCCGCCCATGATCTGAAAGCACTGAAATATGTGCGGGACCATGTCCATTTGCCGATTATGGCAGATGAGAGCGTCTTTTCTCCGGGTGAAGTCCTTCGGTTGGTTGAGATGGAATGCGTCGATTACGTGAACATCAAACTGATGAAAGCGGGAGGACTGAGAAGAGCCGGGCAGATCGCTGATATCTGTGAAACAGCAGGCATCCCCTGCATGATCGGAAGTATGATGGAGTCGGCCGTTTCCGGTACAGCGGCTGTTCACCTGGCTATGGCTCATCCGAATATTAAAATCTATGACCTTGATGCGCCGTTATGGATGAGAGATGAAGGATTGAAAGGGGGGATGAGTTACGAAGGAAGGGAAGTGACGGTAACTGATTTGCCTGGACTTGGTTTCTATTAATCTTTAATGGAGGGGTATGAATGATGAAAAAATATTGGCTGATCGCATTAGTTATGCTGCTGAGTATTGCTTTTGGATCTACTGTACATGCGGATGATAAGGAAATGTATGTCGATGTTTCTGTTGCTACGTTGTGGAGTGAACCGGATCAAGCGAGGGAATTGGACGCCCCGTCTTTAGGTAACCCCGTCGACATGTGGGCATGGACGGAAAGCATGACGGTCGACGAGAAAAAATGGCTTGTCGGTGAATTGCAGACTCAAGCCCTTTACGGACAGAAAGTGACGGTACTCGAAGAAGAAGGGGACTGGGTGAAAGTCGCTGTCGAAGGTCAGCCGACACCGAAAAATGAACTCGGCTATCCGGCCTGGATGCCGAAGAACCAACTCACTGATGAAAAACTTTACAGTGTACTGAAAGAGCGCAAACCTTTCGCGCTTGTCACAGCACCGACAGCTGATCTCTATGACCACAGGAGCAAGAGGGAAGAATTCAAGGAAATCAGTTTCAATACACGCCTTCCTGTTGTAGCTCAGACAGGAGAGATGATTCTCGTTGCTACTCCTAGCGACGGAATGAAATGGATGAACAGTGAAGACGTATCCATTTACAAAGATAAGGAAGATATACCTGCACCGGACGGAGAAGACCTCGAAGAAACAGCAAAACAATTCTTGGGTCTGCCGTATCTATGGGCAGGGGCTTCCGGTTTCGGTTTCGACTGTTCCGGATTCACCCATACCATCCACAAAGCGCATGGCATAACGATTCCTAGAGATTCCTCTGTGCAAGCGGAGAACGGGACTCCTGTAGCAAAAGAAGATTTGCAGAAAGGCGACCTGTTGTTCTTCGCGTATGATGAAGGAGAAGGATCTGTCCACCATGTCGGGATGTATATCGGAAACGGTGAGATGATCCACGCACCTAATTCGGCAAGCACTGTTGAGGTTATCGACGTATTTGAATCAGACTATTATTCTAGTGAATTTTCTGGTGCAAGGCGATACATTGATTGATATGGGTATAAGTAACAGAGCGTCCGAAGAATATTTCTGGCGCTCTGTTTTTTGGTGACGATGCCTGGCTCCCATCACGCTAGTAATTTAGCGTGATGGGAGCCAGGCGTTTTTTGTTATATAAATATCCAGTTATTTTACAGCACTGTTTTTTAAAATGTTTAAAATATCCTGACCGAATTCTTCCGCTTTTTGAGGACATTCCGAAATATTATTTATACGCAAATAATGATAATTGCTTTTATCTTTTTGTTGGTATCACAGATACTAAACGGGTTAAATTGTATACAATCTAAAATGAATATGAAAATACATCTGTAAATTTTTCAATAAAAACATTTATTTATCAGCATTTTAAGTATTTTAAAAAGTTATTTTGTTCTGAATTGTTGAAAAATTAAAACGAATCGTATACAATGTTACCTAACACAAAGAAACGGAGGGATTAAAAAATGGTTTTTTGTAAGCGCTTCATGTTTGTTTTATCCTTGTCGTTAGTAGTTGTCTTTGCTTCAGCTTGTTCTTCCAAAAGTTCTGCAGGCGGGAGTGGAGGGGGCGATGCAGATGATTTTCCTTCTAAAGATATTACTATCATTGTACATACCAGCCCGGGAGGACCTACCGATACGATGGTTCGCAAATTAGCAGAAGTAACAGAACCGATTTTAGGGCAGTCGATCATTGTGGAAAATAAAAAAGGTGGGAGTGGTGCTGCTCAAATGGCTGCACTCCAATCAGGAGGTTCAGATGGATACACCCTTGCTTCCATCACTCCTACACATGTAGGTGCATGGAACAGTAATTTAAAAGAACAATACGGACCAGAAGATTTTTCCTTCGTGACGCGGGTGCAACTGGACCCATACATTCTTGCTGTTAATGCGGAGAGTGAATTTAAAACCTTGGAAGAATTAAGAAGTTATATGAAGGAAAATCCTGGCGAGCTGAAAGTCGGGGGATATGGCGCAGTTGGTTCAGGACACAATGTGGCTTGGAATATTTTTGCGGATTCAGCGGGAGTAGAAGGGGTTTGGACAAATTATGAAAGTACAAGTGATGCAGTAACTGCATTATTGGGAAATCATATCGATGTTGCAAATTCAAATCCTGGAAAAGTAAAACAATATGTTGAATCTGGAGAATTGAGGGTTTTGGGGGTCTTTAATGACAAAAGATTAGAGTCCATGCCTGATGTTCCTACTTATGAAGAAGCTGGTGTCCCTATTGATGTCGAATGGGCCCAATTTAGAGGAATATATACAAACGCAGATGTACCTGATGAAGTCCTCAAAAAACTAAGTGATGCCTTTCTGGAAGGTATGCATACAGAGGAATTTGAAAATTACATGAAGGACGCCCAGAAGGAATATGGAGATATGGATCATAAAGAATTTAGTGAATTCATTGATAAACAAATGGAAGTAAATAAGGATTGGCTTGAAAAGCTCGGCATTCAATAAATAACAGGGGGGGCTCTCCCCCTTGGTGAAAAAGGGGAAACATGTGATGAATAGTAAAAAAGCTAATATCATACTAGCAGTCCTATCCATTTTATTTGCCCTCTGGTTCCTACTATCTGCAGGAAATTTACCGGCACCATTAAATGAGGTAAATATTGGACCGGCTGCTTTTCCCAAAGTTATCTCAATTTTAATCATTCTCTTTTCTCTAGCTATCACTATTAAGTCTTTCTTGAATAAAAAGAGTGATGATGAGATAAAAATCAATCGCTTTAAAAGTATTCTTATGTTTATCGGGGGCATTTTACTTTTTGGCCTTACAATACCTTACTTAGGTTTTTATATCTCAGCCGCCATCTATTTTCCGATTCTGCTTTTTTTGGCTAGTGAAAGGAATTGGAAAAGAATTGTACTAGTAACAGTGGTTTTTGAATTATTTGCATTTGGGGTATTCGGGAATTTACTGGGCGTCCCTTTACCGTAGAGGAGTGAAAAATCGTGTTGGAAGGATTAATTTCAGGTTTCGGCCACGTTTTTCAATTATCGCACTTTCTTGGTCTTCTTATCGGAATTGCGATAGGTTATTTTATAGGTTCTATGCCAGGTTTGACTCCCAGTATAGGAATAGCATTAATTATTCCCTTTACTTTTACGATGGAACCTGTAATGGCAATGATCATCATTGTATCCTTATACATGGCTGCTGAGTATGGCGGGGGAATCACTGCCATTCTACTGAATGCTCCCGGAACTCCTGCTGCAGCAGCTACGGCTTTCGATGGCTATGAGTTAACGAAAAAAGGAGAGGCTGGAAAAGCACTGACTGTTTCGATTGTCGCTTCAGCCATAGGCGCTATGGTGAGTTCAGTTCTACTAGTGTTTACAGCAATACCGATGGCTAAATTCGCTTTACAGTTTGGTCCGACGGAGTACTTTGCCTTAGCGGTTTTTGGGCTCAGTTTGGTTAGTTCCTTAAGTCAGGGTTCTTTGCTAAAGGGAATGTTAAGTATGCTGATCGGACTCTTAATCGTTACGATTGGATTGGATCCTGTTATGGGGACGCCGAGGTTCGTATTTACTAACGGGTTAATGGAAGGGGTCCCTTTTCTACCGGCTTTGATTGGTTTATTTGCCCTTTCTGAAGTGTTTTATATGCTGGAAGATGCAAAAAGTAAACCACCGAAATCAAAAGGGGTAACCGGATTGGGAGCATCGGTCGGAGTCTTCAAAAATATGAAACTCACTCTCATCCGTTCTCCTCTGATCGGCTATTTTATAGGGGTTATTCCTGGAGCAGGAACCACAATCGCTTCATTTGTCAGTTATAATGAGGCAAGGAGAGTATCGAAGACAAAAGAAAGTTTTGGAGCAGGAAATGCTGAGGGTGTCGCTGCTTCTGAAGGAGCAAATAATGCGGCGGTATCAGGGGCGTTTGCTCCGTTACTCGCTTTAGGAATCCCCGGATCAGCTAGTGCTGCCATTATAATCGGAGCTCTAACCATCCAAGGAGTCCAACCTGGTCCGATGTTATTTACTAAAAATCCTGAGATCCCTTACTCCATTTTTGCCGCATTATTTGTAGGAGTCCCCATTATGTTGGCCGTGGGATTGGGCGGGGTCCGATTATGGGCTAAAGTCGTCCTGATTCCTAAAAAAGTACTAGCTGTTTTTGTTTTAGGGATATGTATTCTAGGGGCATACTCATTCAGCAATTCCATGTTTCCTGTCTGGGTAATGATTATATTCGGAATTTTAGGATATGGGTTGAGAAAAGCTGATGTTCCAACAACCCCGATGGTGTTGGCCCTAGTACTAGGTTATATGATGGAAACGAATTTCAGAAGAGCAATAACTGTAAGCGAGGGGGATTTCACCTTCTTTTTACAGCAGCCAATTACAGTTACTCTATTAGTGATATCTCTTGCAACGTTGATCGTACCTATTATTCAACGTTTTAGGAAATCGGATTCTAAGTCTTAGGTGGGATGAAAGTGGAGAACGAAAAAGAGGTCAAAACAGATAGGGTTTTTCAATATATCTATGAGGGTATAAAATCCGGCGAGTACGAATCCGGCCAAACATTAACTGAATCTGAGATAGTGAATAAACTTCAAGTGAGCCGAACACCGGTAAGGGAAGCTTTGCGGAGATTGGAGAAATATGGACTTGTGGAATCTAAGCCTCATCGAGGCGTTAAAGTCATATCCATGACCAAACAAAGAATTGAAGATTTATACCAGGTACGGGAAGTACTAGAGGGTCTAGGAGCCAGGTTAATAGCACAAAAAAGAAATGAAAGTGCAGTAAAGAAATTGAATGGCATTTTGACAGAAGCTGAAAAAGCAGTGGAAAAAAACGATATTCATTCCCTCTCTACCATAAATAGCAGTTTTCATATGGAGATCGCCCAGGCATCTGAGAACCTCTATTTAATCAATATTTTAAATACGCTTCAATCTCATATCAGCTTGGTCATGGTCACCTCATTATCCAATAAAGACCGGCCGCCTGAAAACTTGAAAGAGCACAGAATGATCGTAGACGCTATGGAAAGTTGGGATCCAGAGTTAGCGGAGGCGGTAATCAAATCCCATGTGAGAAAATCTTACCATCTGGCTTTAAAGAAAATGGATATTACAAAATAAGAATAAGAGGAGAGTTCCCATGACAACACAAACACTCGTGAAAAATATCTTGAATACTAAATATGAAGACATCCCTGATGAAGTGATAGAGCATGCGAAGAAAAGCATTAAGAATTGGGCCGGCGTGACCATAGGGGCAGCTTATCACCCCTCCGTTGAAATGGTGTTAGAATTGAAAAAAGATTTACAGTCTGGTGAGCAGGTATCCATACTAGGTCGAGAAGAAAAAGTGGATTTATTACTGGCTACTCTTACTAATGGTATGTCATCACATATTTTTGATTTTGATGACACACACTTAGATACGATTCATCACCCCAGTGGCCCCGTTGCTCCTGTTGTTTTCGCTCTAGGGGAGCACCTTGATTTGGATACAAAAGAATTGATCAGAGCATTTACGCTAGGTTGTGAAACAGAATTACGCCTTAGTAATGCGGTGTATCCAAGCCATTATGATTTGGGATGGCATATAACAAGTACTGCTGGTGTAATTGGTGCAGCTGTGGCCGCAGGACTTCTCTTAAACCTGGAGGAGGAAAAAATGACCTATGCCATTGGAATCGCTGCTACCCAGGCCAGTGGTCTGAGGGAAATGTTCGGCACTATGACCAAGCCTTTTCATCCAGGTAAAGCAGCACAAAATGGGTTATTAGCTACTTTGTTAGCCGAAAAAGGTTTTACCAGTTCGACTCAAGCTATCGAAGCGAAAAGAGGATTTGCAGCTGTGTTGGCACCAGAACATGACCTATCACGTGTAAATGAAAATTGGGGCTATCAATGGGAATTGCAGAAGAATGCCTTTAAGCCTTACGCTTGCGGTATTGTCCTGCATCCTTCCATTGACGCTTGTATAAAGCTGAAAGAATATGCGAAACCAGAAGAAGTGAAAGAAATTAAGATTACTGTTAACCCATATGTATTGGAACTTACTGGGAAGCCGACGCCGAAGACCGGATTGGAAGGGAAATTCAGCATTTATCATTCAGCAACCATCGGATTTTTAGAAGGAGATGCTGGGGAAAATCAATATAAAGATGAAGTAGTGAATAGACAAGATGTCATAGATTTCAGAAGTAAAATCAATCCAACAGTAGATGAAACTATGGAAGAAGATAAAGCTGTGGCAACTTTGATTTTAAAAAGCGGAGAAACCCATACCGTGAATATTGAACATGCAACAGGAAGTATTAAAAACCCAATGACTAATGATCATCTGAATCATAAGTTTAATAAACTGGTTTCACCTATTATAGGAAAAGAAAATAGTCAAAAACTCATAGAAAACTTGGATAACCTTGATAATGTAAGTTCTATTAAGGATATTGTAGAACTGTGCGCAACTAAAAAAGTGCTCGTTTAATAATTTAGTATTTAGTGATAATGACCTTGATTTATATAAATCAAGGTCTTTTATCATGCTAATTTAAATTAAGTCTTATTAGTTAAATGAGGTGGCAGATTATGAGTGGATATGGGGTTAAACTTTTTTTAATATGTGGGAGTCTTATCGGGATATTGGTATTATATTATACTCCCTATGAATGGATAAATGGATTAGAGTCTGAGGGGGAGTTGACACTTGCCATTCTATTTTTTGCAATCCTATTATGGCTGACAGAACTCATCCCGGCCACAGTGACCAGTTTGATCGTCATCGTTGCCTATCCGCTATTTAACATTATTACTTTTGAAGAATCTGCAAGCAGTTTAGGAAACCAAATGATATGGCTGATCATTTCTATGCTGATCATGGCAGCTGCTGTAAAGAAAACAAATCTTGATAAACGATTGTCCTTCTTTATGTTGTCACTTTCCCATGGAAAAATTAAATGGATCTATTTGAACCTGATTTTACTGGCATTCTTATTGACTTTTATTATCCCCAATGCAATGGGAAGGCTCGCTGTTCTGCTCCCTATTGGGCTTAGCCTGATTGAAACATTCAAGGAAGAAATGGAGGACAATTTTTCAAAGGCTGTAATACTCATTATTACGTTCGTGCCTTACCTTTCCACTATCAGTATTATGACCGGGGCAGGTGGGTCTATTTACGCCGTGGGCTTATTTGATTCCATTCTAGGTTATGAATGGTCCTATATAAAATGGATGGTTTTAATGACGCCAATTACATTGCTGTTGCTTGGTTCTTTTTGGTTGCTGGTGTTGGTTTTATTTCCGTTAAAGAAGAAAAATTTAAAGGGGATTGTCCCCTACATAGTAGAGGAAAGAAAAAAGTTAGGAGCCATTTCGCACCAAGAAATCAAACTGATTATTCTGTATGGAATATTACTGTTTTTATGGATAACAAAAGATTGGAATGGTCTGCCTATTTCTATGACTGCAGTTCTGGTATCCATCTTCTTGTTTATCCCGGGGGTTAATGTTATCAGTTGGAAAGAAGCTAAAATTGATGTTAATTGGGGCGTTCCGTTCATTTTTGCAGCTGGATTTACGATTGCCTTCTCTCTGCAGGAAAGCGGAGCTATTATATGGATTACATCTTTAGTCGAAGATAACTTGCAGCATATATCTACTCTCTTCCTGCCTTTCATCCTTATGAGTTTGTTTATTGTCATAAGAATTATTTTCACAAATTTCACAGCCATGGTAGCATCTCTGATGCCAGTAGCATTAACATTCGCTGCAGGAACCGATTTCAACCCAGTATGGTTAGGCATGATCTGTGTTGTTGCAAGTAGTACGTCTTATTTCATTCCATCCCAATCGGTAGGAAGTATGACTACTTATGCGATCGGTTATTACAGCAGTCGTGATATGTTTTTGATAGGAAGTATTATTACAGTATTAACCGTGATTTTTACTTTAGGGGCCGCCTTTTTTTATTGGCCCCTTTTAGGTTTAGAAAGATTCTAGAATTAATGTCCAGATAATCCACACTTCTAATTCGGAAAGCGCGAGCAGATGATTAACGTATTCAAATCTGATTAATTCAAATGATAATAAGTAACAGAGCGTCCGGAGAATATCTCGGGCGCTCTGTTTTTTAGTGTCGATGCCACTGACCCCATTGTTGTTTTCTTTTTTCTCCCACTGACTGTTAGCTCTTCTGGAAATGAAACTACAATTGAAGGGATGATTTGGGACGTGGACATTTCCAAATCGAAGAAAGAAATCATTATTTTCTATATCTGAGTCTTGCGAAATCCTGTGATACCCTCTGAAAAATATAGTGGATGACGAAAATGATAATTCTGATGAACCTTTAGTAAATCCATGAGAAAGAATCAAAAGTGGTATCCCGGTTTTGACTCTTTTTTATTGTAATTTTCTCAGAAGTCAATGTTCATTAAAAAGAACAAAATATGCGAAAAGAAGAGAATGAGTGAGTAATTATAAGGGGTGATTCTATATTAAGAACTCTATTGGATTTTTTGACGATTTATAAATAATAGAGAAAGTCTTATAATCAGTTTAATCATTCATTATTAAGAACAAGTTGAAGTTATTTAACTGCTTGCGTTTTTCATGAAGAATTAGTAATGAGTCAGGCTACGAGCAAAAAATCATTAGTTCCTGGGAGGTCAGATTTTATTGGGTCCTTTATTGGAGAAGAATTCCTTTTTTATTAGCGCGTTCATTTTAAAGAACTTTTTTTAGAAGAATGGACATTTATTTACTTATAAATCATTTAAAAGAGGTGGAAGATATGATCGATCTTAATTGTCACATACTCCCCGGGATGGATGATGGTCCAAGGGACAAGGAAGAGAGTTTGAAAATGGCTGAAGCAGCTGTTCAGCAAGGAATTGATACGATTGTCGCGGCACCTCACCATTTAAATTCGAGGTATGATAATAAAAGTCAGGCGATCTTAGAACAGTGTGCTCAATTGAATGATACATTGTACCAGGAAGGAATTGAATTGAAGGTTCTACCTGGCCAAGAAGTCCGAATGCACGGTGAACTATCTGAAGCTATCGACTCTGGTGATATTCTTCCAATGAACCAAAATAGTGGATACATTTATATTGGGTTTCCGCAACATGAAGTTCCACACTATGCGAAGCAAGTCCTTTACGATATTCAATTAGATGGTTACAAACCGGTTATTGTCCATCCAGAACGAAACCGCATCCTCCAACAGCAACCCGAGTTACTCTATCACTTCGTCAAAAATGGCGCTATTACTCAAATAACCGCTGGAAGCCTTGTCGGTAAGTATGGAAGAGAACCCCAAAAGTTAGCTTATCAGATGATCGAATATAACTTGGCTCATCTGGTGGCTTCTAATGCTTCTGCCACAAAAAAACATCAATTCTACATGAAGGAAGCTTATAATAAGATCAGTAAAAAATACGGAGCTGGAGTCATGTATCGCTATATGGAGAACGCCCATGTAGTGTTAGAGGGGGAAATGGTTTACACAGCTCCTCCTGAACGAATAAGAACGAAGAAAAGGCTGGGTATATTTTAATGTAAAAGCGCCTGTGACAATATGTCGCAGGCGCTTTTATTTTATGAAACGACTGACCGTGACCCTTTTACCAGAAAAGGTGGGGGTGTGAGAGTCACTTTCTCCTAGTTGATTTCGTAGTCTGAGAGGTCTTTTAAAACAACTCATTAATTTACAGTACTGGATTTTAAAATGTTTAAAATATCCTGACCGAAGTCTTCGGCTTTTTTGAGCCTAATTTTAAAACCCTTCTCATACTTAGGACAAATATAGATAAACCTTAAATATTCAACTTCAAATATATTGTTTCAGACATTCAGACTACCTAAAACCGTTTCTATCTAGAAACCGTCAAGAACTCCTGGATCCTTTATACATCTACCGCCCTCTTATGCGATGGTTATTACAGCAGTCGTGATACTTTTTTGATAGGGAGTATCGTGATTTTCACTTTAAGAGCCGCCTTTTTTTACTGGCCACTTTTAGGTTTAGAAAGATTCTAGATTGAATTTCCAGTTACTCCACGATTCTAATTCGGAAAGCACAGGGGGAAAATTATTGAGGTACTTGAATTATTTTGATCCCTTCCTCTGATTTAACTTTTTTTATAAAAGTAGGATTTATACTAGTTTGATGGGAACCTTTGAAACACTTTCATAGCAAGGGTTTCAAAGATTTAACCTCTTTTGTCCGAACAGTTTTTCCAAAATTAAGAATTCATTTCCGAATCTAATAAGACAATCAAATTCATTTAACCTACAATAAAAAACATAGCAATTCAATTGAAAGCGCTTTAATAAAAGGGGGAATGAATGAAATGGTAAAATCCAGATTCTTATTTTTGGTATCTTTATGTGCTGTTTTCATGTTGGTTGTCGGCTGTAGTCAATCACCTGCTTCAAGTGAAGACGGAGGTAGTAATGGGAGCGATGAACAGTACACCATCAAATTCGCTCACGTGGTAAGTTCTTCTACAGCAAAAGGACAAGCAGCAGAGAAGTTTGGTGAGTTGATTGAGGAAAGAACGGACGGTCAAATCAAAGTTGAGATCTATCCAGACTCTCAGCTGGGAGCAGACCGGGAAATTACAGAACAAATGCAGTCGGGTTCAATCCAGATGAATGCGCCATTCACAGGGGTACTTCCATCTTTTGTGAAACAGTTTGAAATCTTTGATTTGCCTTATTTATTTCCGGATAAAGATGTTGCTTATAACTCCATGCATGGGGAACTAGGAGATATTTTAAATGAGAAATTAAGTGAACAGGGATTGCGTGCTCTTGGGTATTGGGATGGAGGTTTCAAGCATTTCACAAACTCTTCCCATCCAGTTGAATCTCCTGAAGATCTTGACGGATTAAAAATGCGGGCTTCTCAGAGTCCGTTATTAATCTCTCAATTCCAGGCCCTTAACGCTGGCGGTGTTTCCATCGATTTTTCTGAACTTTATACAGCTCTTCAGACGAAGACGGTTGATGGTCAAGAAAATCCACTATCGAACATTGTTAGTAAAAAGTTCTACGAAGTTCAGGATTATCTAACTTTAAGTGGCCATGGATATATGGGGTATGTTTTATTAATCAGTGACAACTTCTATAAGAAACTTCCTGAAGATTTACAAAAGACAGTTGATGAGGTAGCTTCTGAAGTCAATGAGTGGCAATGGGAGCTTGCTTCTTCAGATGAAGAGAAGTATATGGAGACTTTAGAAGAATCAGGGATTGAGATTTCTGAATTTGATGAAGAAGATAAAGAGAAATTCTTAGAGAAAACTGAAAAAGTTTACGAAGAATTCAAGAAAGTTGAAGGCAGTCAGGAAATGCTTGATGCCATCGAAGCAGAAAAATAATTAGTTTGGGACGGCTTGAGCCGTCCCATTTTGAACATCAAGGAGGGTTATCTGTGGATAAATTAAATAAAATTCTCAATCATTTCGAAGAATATCTTGCTGTCTCCACGCTTATCATCACTTCTTTCCTTGTCTTTATCCAAGTTGTTCTTCGATATTCCTTCAACTACTCACTAGTCTGGTCTGAAGAAGCTGCGCGATATATGATTGTGTGGTTCATATTTATCGGAAGCAGTATTGCAGTAAGGGAAAAAGCGCATGTCGCCGTCGATGCCGTTATTGTTTATCTGCCAAAGTTATGGAAGACGATCTTTTCCGTTTTGGCTAGTTTGGCGGCTATGGCCTTTTGCATCGTCCTGGTCATTTCTGGATTCGCAATCATTTCAAATGTAATGAATTTCGGAAGTGTAACCCCGTCACTTGGAATTCCGATGTATGTCCCGTATTTAGCGATTCCTGTTGGTGGAGTTTTAATGTTCATCAGATTTACCCAACAATTGGTGAATCATATTAAAAACCGGAACGAAAAGGAGACGCTGGAGGACGTGAAGCTAGAGGAGGTTTCTAAGCTGTGATTATTGTTATCTTTCTTATACTAATGCTGCTTAGTACTCCAATTGCTGTTGCTATTGGTCTGTCCAGTTTTATTGCTATGTACCAAGCAAACATCCCGATTGATTCCTTTGCAAGAACGATGTTTTCAGGAATCGATTCTTTTTCCCTTATGGCGATTCCATTCTTTATTTTTGCCGGTGACCTGATGCTTGCAGGCGGTACATCAAAAAGACTGATCGATTTAGCGAAAAAACTGGTCGGCTGGACCACTGGCGGGTTACCTATTGCAGGGGTTCTCTCTTCCATGGTATTCGCTGCATTATCCGGATCCAGTCCCGCGACGGTAGCCGCTATTGGTGGAGTGATGATTCCTTCCTTAAAAGAGGCGGGATTCAGCCCGAGGTTTGCTGTTGGTTTAATGTGTGCTGCTGGATCTTTGGGGATCATCATTCCGCCAAGTATCACATTACTCGTCTATGGGGCTGTCGCGGAAGTTTCGATAAGCGAGTTGTTCATAGCAGGGATTGTTCCTGGAATCTTCATCGGTTTGGTCTTGATTATCGTCAGTTTCATCATAGCAAAAAAACAGGGGCACAAGCCGGATGAGCGAGTTAGCCGCAGGGAGTTATGGAATTCTACGAAGTCTGCGGTGTGGGGCATCATCATGCCAGTCATCGTTTTAGGAGGAATTTATAAAGGAATCTTTACTCCGACCGAAGCAGCTGCTGTGGCTATCGTCTACAGTTTAGTGATTGGTTTCTTTGTTTATAAGGAATTGACATTGAAAGATCTGTTTGTGGTTACGAAAAGGTCTGTTGTCACCGCATCTATGATTATGCTTGTGATAGCTGCAGCCAAAATATTCAGCTGGTACTTAACTTTCGAACAGATTCCTACTCAATTAGCTGCACATATTATTGAAGTGGCCTCGACCCCTCTGATCTTTTTACTTATTACAACAGTTTTATTATTATTTGTAGGGATGTTCATGGATTCCAGTGCCGCCGTCCTGATCTTAGTCCCGCTCTTGCTTCCCGTTGTTATTGAAATGGGCATCGACCCGATTCATTTCGGAATAATTATGATCGTTAACCTGGCCATCGGCATGTTGACACCTCCATTCGGTTTGAATCTATTTGTCGCAGCAGGGGTTAGTAAAATGCCGATTATGAGTGTTACACGAGGGGCTTTCCCATTTATGCTCGTTCTCATTTTCGCCTTGCTTATCATTACATTCAACCCGCAACTTTCTTTGTTTTTAACAGATTTAGTCGGTGAGTGAAGATTTTGTAACTTTCTCAAAAAAGTAACTGTCAGCCAATCCACGGCTTACAGTTACTTTTTTTGTTTAGAATTACCGGACGCCCTAAGAGGTTTGTGAAACTTGAGGGGCAACTGTTGTATAAGGTGAATCGTTCCCTCAAATCAAAGTGTGCCATTAACCATTATTGAGATTTTGTGTTCTCAGTACGTTTACAACGATTTCTCCGATTTGTCTGCCTAATCTCAACCCTTCATCATTATCCACTTCAAAATGTACACCAGCATACAAACGTGATAAAGCACATCCTTCCATAGTCTCTTGTATGCCTGCTGCTTCTGCTGGGAAGAAATACTTTAATATGGAATCTGCACATCCTGCTACAGTGGCATGGGCAGAAGGATAGGATGGAAAACGCGGTGTAGCCAAAATAGGCACCAGGTTCTGACCGTATTGATTTGGACGGGCCACATCCCAAAGATATTTAAAATACCACGAAATCACAAAGGCATCATTGACAGCCGCGTGAAAATATCCGAGCACCCGGGCCGTTTGCGGTGACCCTATCCGATATTTTTCCGCTAAATTGAAAATCATAGGAAGCATATTCTGGGTGGCTTCAGCATTCCCCCAGTATTGCGCAAGTTGGATCTTTTGAGGGGTCAAGGATGATAAGATCTGTTCTACAAACGATAGCTCTGCTCCCCATTCAATACTATCAGGAGTTTTGATTTGCCAATGAATACGCTGTCTGAAAGGATCCAGGAATTCATTGTTTCCTTGCCTGAAAATAAAGAACATTGGAAAGTAAGCGGGGGCGGGATAGGGTTCAGGCGGGGTTTGCTCTCCTGAATAAGGATATTCTGACCACTTTCTGTAACTTGTTCTCATTCATCCATCCCCTTATAGTTTTTCTATTTATTCTTTATGTGGTGATGTTAAAAGCTATAACAATATATGAGGGATAGGAACGGATAAGAAGCAGACCATTTTCTTCCTATTGAAATGCCTGAACCTCTAAACTATTTATCTATGTTAAGATATAAAATATCAGATTAGTGAAAAAATGGTTCATGGAGGCATTTGGTTATGAGTAGTAGAGAATTTGATTTAACTACAGAGGGTATACGTTTATATGAAAGTAACCATACCGCAGGCGATATGATTAAGGAGCATCATCATGAAGTTCATCAAATTTTATATGCGTTGGAAGGCGAAGGGGAGGTTGTTTTAAACGGAAAGAGCTTTCCCTTTAAGCAGGACCGTGTTGCGGTGATTGTTCCGTATTCGGCACACTCCATCAGTTCAGATTCCAAGCTGACTGTTTTGGTGCTGGCCTTCGATCAATCCATCTTAGGTTCTTCCGTCAATGACGACTTATTAGATCCTTACTTTCCGGATACTCGATTAGTTGAACTGAATCCATTGGATGGAAGTAACGTCAGGCAGTTATTGCGTAAAATGTTGTATGAACAGTCACATGGGAATTCCATCAATTATGTGGCGATGAAAATTTTTCTATCGGAGCTTTTACTGAAGTTCACCAGATCACAAGCGCAACCGGAAGCGTTTGATGCCAATGTATTGCGTGCGGAACGTTTACGAACTTATATAGACACTCATTATTTTGAGATTATTAGTTCAAGTGATTTGTCTACCAAGCTGGGAATGAGTACGAGACATATCAATAATATTTTTAAAGACCGCTATCAGGTCACCCCAATTCAATACTTAACAGAGGTAAGAATTGACTTGGCTAAAAAACTGTTAACTAAAACAGATAAAGACATTGCGTCGATTTGTTTTGAAGTTGGGTTTGAGTCATTGTCCACTTTTTATCGTACGTTTAAAAATTCCACCGAAGTATCGCCAAATAAGTACCGGACGGCATATAAAGTGGAACTTCCCTGAATCGTGAATTCGTTTCCGATTTTAAGAAATCCGTTCTTAGATTAATAAGACGGATTTTTTTTAATGCTTTAAGATAAATTTACAACCAAATCGAAAGGGGAAGTTAAAATGGCACAACACAAAATCGGCTTGATCATGAATGGTGTAACAGGCCGTATGGGCACAAACCAGCACTTAATTCGATCGATTGTAGCAATCAGAGAAGAAGGCGGAGTTCTGTTGGATAATGGGGATACCCTTTTGCCTGATCCTATTTTAGTAGGAAGAAATGAGAATAAATTGAAAGCGTTATCAGATAAGTATGGAGTCGAACGGTGGAGCACAGATCTTGATGCTGCACTTGAAGATTCATACAATCAAATTTATTTTGATTCCCAAACGACAGTCAGACGTGCAGAAGGCATTCGTCAAGCAATCAAAGCAGGGAAACACATTTATTGTGAGAAACCGACAGCGACTAGTGTGGAAGAGTCGCTGCAATTAGCGAAGCTGGCGAATGAAGCGGGAGTAAAGAATGGGGTCGTGCAGGATAAACTGTTTCTGCCAGGGCTTCTGAAATTGAAGAGACTGATCGATTCAGGCTTCTTCGGGGAAATTCTCTCTGTTCGGATGGAGTTCGGTTATTGGGTGTTTGAAGGAGATTGGCAAGAGGGGCAGCGTCCTTCCTGGAACTATCGCGAAGAAGATGGCGGTGGAATTATCGTGGATATGTTCGCCCATTGGCGTTATGTTATCGACAACTTATTCGGACCGGTTCGTTCGGTATCCTGCCTCGGGGCCACTCATATTTCAGAACGTGTCGATGAACAGGGGGAAAGGTACAAGTGTACGGCTGATGATGCCGCATATGGAACCTTCGAGCTGGACGGTGGAATCGTTGTTCAGGCCAATTCCTCCTGGGCCGTGCGGGTCAACCGTGATGATTTATTGACCATTCAAGTTGACGGCACAGAAGGAAGTGCTGTGGCAGGTCTGCGCGACTGCAAAACCCAGCATCGTATCAACACGCCGAAACCGGTTTGGAATCCGGATATTCAAAACCCGCATGATTTCCAAGCACAGTGGGAGGACGTTCCGGATAACAAGGTGTTTGATAACGGCTTTAAAGTCCAATGGGAGCTGTTCCTCAAGCATGTATTTGCAAATCAACCTTTTGAATGGGATCTCTTGGAGGGAGCCAAAGGTACACAACTATCCGATCTCGGTTTACAGTCCTGGAAAGAAAGACGTTGGATTGATGTTCCAGAGTTGAAGTTATAGGAGGAAAAGCAATGGTTAGTTCATTAATATTACCTGGAGAAGGCCGCAAAATTTATACCTATCAACCAGAGGGATCCACCCCCTTTCAGATACCCAAAGGCAAATCATTTCAAAGTCGAACCGCCATTTCAGCTGCCCATGTCGTCTGCGATCCTTTAGCGGATACAGATCCTTTGTCTAATGGAAAAGTTGATTGGGATGCCACGATGAAATATCGTCATCACTTATGGTCACTCGGTCTTTCCGTAGCAGAGGCCATGGATACAGCCCAGCGAGGGATGGGGTTGAACTGGGAGTCGGCTAAGGAATTGATTCATCGATCCGTCAAAGAAGCGCAGGCCGTTGGTGGGAAGATTGCGAGTGGTGTTGGTACAGATCAGCTAGCGCCAGGCCCGGATGTTCGATTGGAAGATGTCGAAGCAGCCTATGAGGAGCAATGTGCTTTTGTTGAGGGAGAAGGCGGTCAAATCATCCTGATGGCAAGCCGCGCCTTAGCTGCCTGCGCTAACGGACCTGAGGATTACAAACGTGTCTATAATAAAATTTTAAATAATGTTTCTGAGCCGGTTATTTTGCACTGGCTTGGAGATATGTTCGACCCCGCTTTAAAAGGATACTGGGGATATGAAAGTTCAGATGAAGCCATGGACGTGTGTCTGGAAATTATTCGAGAGAATGAAGATAAAGTGGACGGGATAAAAATATCCTTATTAGATGCAAATAAAGAGATTAGAATGCGTCGTTTATTACCTGATAGTGTACGGATGTACACGGGTGACGACTTTAATTATCCATCTTTAATTAAAGGGGATGAACAGGGATACAGCCATGCTTTGTTAGGCATTTTTGACGCTATAGCCCCGGCAGCCTCGGCAGCCCTCCACGCCCTGGATGAAGACGATCTATCAACATATGATTCTATCTTGGAAAAAACTGTACCACTATCTCGCCATATTTTCCAAACGCCAACCTTTTCTTACAAAACAGGTGTTGTATTCATGGCTTACTTGAATGGCCATCAGTCCCATTTTCGGATGATCGGCGGCATGGAAGGAGCTCGTTCTATCACACACCTTGCCGAATTATTCGTTTTGGCAGATCAGGCAGGATTATTGGAAAAACCAGAGCTTGCGACAGAACGAATGAAACTGGTTTTAGCTCAGGCGGGAATTAGCTAGGGGGATGAAGATGAGTAAAAAACCTTTAATGGAGAATTTGAGTCTGAATCAAATCACAACGGAACAGTGGAACTTACGGGAAGCCGTAGATGGAAGTGCCCGGGCTGAGATTCCCTGGATTTCACTGTGGAGACATAAAGTAGAAGAAATAGGGCTGAAGGAAAGTAAACAGCTCGTTAAGGATGCTGGATTGAAGGTTTCAAGTCTATGCCGTGGCGGGATGTTCCCTGCTGCTACATCCACAGAGCGGGAGAGACGTCTGGATGATAATCGGCGAGCAATCGAAGAAGCGGCAGAACTTGGCACAGATACTTTGGTCCTTGTGTGTGGACCTGGACCTGACCGTGATATTGATACATCACGCAAATGGGTAGCAGAAGGAATTGAAAAACTCGTACCTTTCGCTCAATCTCATGGCGTAAAACTTGGCATTGAGCCGCTACACCCGATGTACGCTGCCGATCGGTCCGTGATTTCCACGTTAGGGCAAGCGAACTCGATAGCCGAACAATACAGCCCCAACCAGGTTGGAGTCGTTGTGGATGTCTTTCACGTTTGGTGGGACCCTGACTTGTACAACCAAATCGATCGGGCGAATGGAAGAATTCTGGGTTTTCATGTATCAGATTGGATTGTACCTGTTCCTGATATGTTTAAAGGACGGGGCATGATGGGGGACGGAGTTATTGAAATCAATCGGATTCGCCAAGCTGTTGAAGCATCTGGATACCACGGTCCAATAGAAGTGGAAATCATTAACCAGTCCATTTGGGATCGTCCAGGTGATGATGTGTTAAGGGAAATAAAAGCAAGTTATATGGAACACGTATAGAAAGAAGATAAAGCTATTTAGACTTTGAAACTTGCAGTATAGATGAATTAACTCTAACTAAGCTGATTTTTTTACAGGGGTCAGTTCAGCTGAGCTATATTTCTGCAACAAAGGCCGCTCTAATCATTATGATTAGAGCGGCCTTTGTTTTATGGGCTGGGACAATCTAGCGGAAATTTTTTTGTCACAGCCTCACTTATTTTCCCGGTTTTTCACTCATCTTCCACTTGAATATCCACGGCTTCATCTCCGGCTGTCGTTTCAAATAATACGTTCCATTGATCATTTTCCTTATTGTAGTCAATTTCTTTTACACTTAAATATTGGGGATGTGGGGAAGAGCTTTGGATCTTTTGTTTCCCCTGGTCAACTGCTTTTTCTATCGCTTCAGATGTATTCATATCAGCACCTTCAGGCTGAAGGTCCTTTAAGATTTCCGTCTCCTTAGCTCCTGATTGTGCCGGAAGAGATTCCATTACATTCGTGTAAGAGACGTTTACTCGGTCCCCCACTTTTACTTCCTCTGGACGGTTACTGAACCAAATCATATCCACAAGCATTTCATCTTCTTTGACTTCAGTCACGTAACCCTTTAATTGATTCGGCTCCTCCACTTGAACAGCAATTTTAACTTCAGCATTTTCATTTAAATGTTGGAGCTCTTCGTTCGTTAATGGTTCCGTCACATCAATCTTTAATTGGTTGGAAGATGTACATGTGCCAAAGCCCCATAATTTATCTTCTATAGAAGAACCGTCTATGATTTTAGATAAAGCATCATTCTGTTTTCTGAGCTCATTTGCAGAAAGCTTTACTTCTTCGATATGAATAGCATTTTCATTGAATTTTTGTTTGAGTTCATCTGCTGTTTTTATAAAAGCTTCTTTCACTTGCTGTTCTTCTTCGGTCAACTGCTCTTTGAATTGAAGAATGATTGTCCCTTTAACCAGATACATGTCACCGATGTTTTTCAAATCCTCCAACGTGTAGCCTTTTTCAGAAATCCCCTTATTTAAGAATTCCTGCCGTTTCGATTGGAGTGTGGAGACTTGCAACATTTCTGGATGATGTTCTTTCATTTCATCGGAAATCTGTTCTACATCATACAAATTTTGTTCATCTTCTGACAACTCATCGAATGTGTCCCCGTCATAGTTTGGCTCTGGACAGGAGTCCACGATCATTGAATAGCTGTCCGAATCGTCCCCGCTTTTAGGCTTTTTCTTTGTTTGAGACGGTTCGGATTGGCCGCATGCCGATAAAAATAAAACACTTAAAACGAATAGAAACCCAAGTTTCTTCACCTTTCCCATCCCCCTTTGTTAAATTAGTCGTTAAAAAATGGAAAGTGTTACGGAAGAGTTGTGTTTACGAAACCATCGTATGTCTATGTGAGCATTTTTGTGGTGCTTAAAGCTCTTTTAATTAGTATTTCGAGCAGTTCTTTTTTTAGAACAATTTTGTTCTAAAAAAAGAAAGGTAAATGTATAAATTGAGTAAAACTTAGAAAAACGAAGGTAATAGTAGTTTATTTGTTCTTTATAAAGGAAATTTAGCTTTTTTGAGTGTTTCCAAAATATGAAGCATCGGATATACTCAGGTTAACAAATTCTTAATAACGAACAAAATTAATTTTAAAAGAACGATGCGGTGAAAGGGGGCGATCCTCTGGAGCGAAGGAAAGATTCAATTAGCCGGAAAAGGAAAGTGAAACGGTTGAAAAAAGCCAAACAGATCACCTGTAGTGTAGCCATCAGTTCCCTGTTAGTCGGAACCAGTTCACAGTTGTTCGGTAAAACGTTAGGAGCCTTCAATGATTCTGAGACGACAGCTTCAAAAATACAAGCGTGCGAAGTATTCCCAAGCTACATAAATGAAGTTTTCTCAGAATTGAACGATGACCTGCTTCGCTATAAAAAAGACTTGAAGCGGCTTCCGGAGATTTCAGCTCTTGAGTCTGTTTATGAACCTGCTGCTGAATGGAAGGATTATACGACTCCCCAGCTGAAAGAGGAAGTTACCAAGATTAATGCCGGCATCAAGAGCTTGCAGGAAACCGAAATTCACTTAGGTGAAACATTATCTAAGAGTGAATCTCTGGCTGGCGATTTAGAACAAAGAGCGAATACGATTTATAATCTGCTAAAAAAAATTGAAAAGTTTCCAAGCCGTGCGAGTGTTTCGTGTCTAGAGGATGAGTATCCATTAACTGCCGGGGCGCTTGCCGAGTTATTCAAACAGAACAAGCTGAGTCATCCTCAAATCGAGCATCTCTTAGTCTATTATCACACAATCCAACTTGGTAAGAGTGGGAAACCGGAGATCAATCAGGCCGTTTGGGAAAGTTTTCTGGCATCGATAGACTCTGAGATAAATCCTCTCAAGGACGAGATCGATAGTGACCTTGAGGTTACCCTTAAAAAAATCAAAGGGTTAAATAGTGATCTTGAGGCTGTTGAAAAATTATTGAAGAAGAAAGAAAAAGTAAAAGAAGAAAAAGAGAAGGAAGAGAAAGAGAAGCAGAAAGAAGAGAGTGCTAAGAAAGATGAGGCAGATGCTTCACCTGATGAAGAAGCAAAGGATGACAAATCAAGTGATCCTGCTAAAGACGAAGTGAAGAAAGATGAAAAACAGGATAGTGATAGTCAGGAAGGCAGCAGCGACTCGTCTGAATCATCCGATTCGAATCAACAGGAAGACCAGAAAGCAGCTGAGCCAGATAAAGAAAAAGCCGATAAACCAAAAGATGAACAAAAGAAAGAGAACAAGGAAAAGAAACAAGATAAAACAGATGCTTCTGGCCAAGAGGAGAAGAAAGAAAACAATTCTTCGAAAAAAGCTGACACTGCCGAGACAAAAGTCAGAAAAGATGAAACAGGTGAAAAGCCTGATAAGAAAGAAGCAAGCAAGGCATCTTCAGATAAGGACGATGAAGATGATGAGCAAGAAATTAAAGAAGATAAGGTTAAGCCTTAATTCGAACACAAAGGGGTTTGGTGATGAAGAACATACTAAGTACGGCGATGACATTTCTACTCTACGGGATTTTGATCTTCATGGTCGTCATCGTCGCAGTATCTAAAATATCTGGTGGAGAATCCACGTTCATGGGGTACCAATTGAAAACAGTGCTTTCCGGGTCAATGGAACCTACCTTCCAAACCGGTTCTATCATAGCGGTCGAGCCAACAGAAGATGGGGCCACCTACAAAAAAGGGGACGTCATCACTTTTCTTAAAGAAGAAGGCGTGCTTGTCACTCACCGGATTCTCGAAGTTAAAGGATCAGGTGAAAACACCAGCTACATTACCAAAGGGGATAATAATGACGGAGCCGATTTGGAACCCGTTCTAGCCAGCAATGTCGTCGCTAAATATGTTGATTTCACGGTTCCATATATAGGGTATGTCATGGATTTTGCAAATTCTAAATTAGGTTCACTTTTACTTCTGGTTGTGCCAGGTGTCGGATTATTCAGTTATGGGTGTTACTCGATCTGGCGGGAAATTTCCAAGCTGGATGATAAATCGAAAGAAGAATCAGCAAAAGCTTAACGGTTGTACTCCTTGTACATAACAAGGATTCAATATAAAAAAACATAAATACTTAGAGGAGGAAGATGTATGGGTTTGAAAAAGAAATTAGGTTTAGGTGTTGCGTCGGCGGCTTTGGGATTGTCTTTGGTTGGTGGAGGAACGTTTGCCTACTTCAGTGATTCAGCTGAGGCGAGTGGATCATTCGCTGCAGGTACGCTTGATCTATCTGCGGAACCAACTACAGTTATTGGGGTAGATAATCTTAAACCTGGAGACACGATGCTTCGCTCTTTTGATCTAGTCAATGGTGGCAGCTTGGATATTGCTAGTATTAATTTAGTTACTGATTATACAGTATCAGGTGCCGGAAATAATAATGGAGATGACTTTGGAGATCATATTCGAGTGAATTTCCTACTTAACGCAGATAAGTTAGATGCACCGATCTTCTCCACTACCTTAGCTGACTTGAAAGGTATGAGTCCTGATGTAATAGAAGGAAACATCTTTAGTGGATGGTTGGCTGAAAGAGGAGGGAACCTTGCTGCAGGTACTTCCGACACATTATATGTACAATATGAGTTTGTAGATAATGGAGAGGATCAAAATCACTTCCAAGGAGATTCCTTATCTCTTGAATGGACATTTGAAGGTGAACAGGGCGCTGGAGAAGCTAGATAATAGTGTTTTAAAAGGTGGGGGATCTCCCCCGCCTTTTATTAATAAATTAAAGGAGATTACATATGAAAAACACCCCTCTTTTTCTTAAAATCTTCAGCATTTATAGCCTGCTTATTCTATTATTTGTCCTCTTCCAACCGATTGGATCAACTCAAGCGTTAGAAAACGCATCAACGATTGATCTATCAACCTCACATGAACGTGTCATGGATATCGAAAATTTCAAACCGGGGGATTATGCCGTCCGGACTTTGACACTCGACAATAATGGCACTTCAGACCTTCACTATAAAATGACTTCTTCTTTAAAAAGCGGATCAGAGAAACTCTACAATCAATTACATTTGACGTTATCGTTCGGAAACTCGAATGTGTTCAGTGGTTCTTTATCAGACTTTGAAGGGATGGAAGCGCGAAGATTAAATGCGCAAAGTTCAGATGAGTTGTCACTTAGAGTGGAATTTCCTTATGAATCCGGAAATGAATATCAGGGCTTAGCAACAGAAGTCATTTTCCAATTCGTTGCCGAAGGGGATATAACTCCAAGTGCCGGTTCTGATTCTGACAATGGCGGCACACCCGAATCGCCGAATACACAGCCTGTATCTTCCGGAGGAGGTTTATTGCCTCAAACAGGTGAAGGGTCCCCATACTTGTATTACCTTATTGGCGGGTTGCTTTTGGCAGCGGGAACTTCGCTGTATGTCAAAAGTATCATCGTGAAAAAACGTAAAATGGCTGGAGCAGAATCATAAGATGATTTTGCTCTCTTTTTCATATTAAGGAGGACGGCAGAATGAAATGGATAGCGGTCGTAATCATTCTCATAGGGATTGGAATTCTGTCTTACCCTTTTTTTAATGATCAATATGATTCGTATAAGAAAAATCAGCTGATTGAACAATTTGAAGCCGGGGAGGTAAGCGCAGCAGCCCCACCTGAAGTTAAGGATGATTTACAAGAAGTGAGCCAGCTGCTTGAGGAGGGAGAGGCGAGTGACTTTTTTTTCGCGAATGATGAAAAGGAGACGAATTTAGTAGGCACGATTGAAATCCCTCGTATCCAACTGGAACTGCCTGTACTGCAGGGGGCAAATGCCGACAATCTTAAATATGGAGTGGGGCATATGAATGGGACGGCCGCCATTGGCCATAATGGTAATGCAGCACTGGCTGCCCACAGGGGATATAGTGATGGCAAGCTTTTTAACCGGTTGGATGAAGTTCAGCAAGGTGACATGGTGGTCATTAACACGACAGAGGGGAAATATGAATATAGAGTCAAGGAGTCCTTTCTTGTGACTCCTGATGACTTATCCGTATTGGAGCAACCAAAGGGAGAAGCTATGTTGACTTTAATTACCTGTGATCCGGTTCCTGATCCTACGCACAGGCTGATTGTAAAAGCCGCTTTAGTTGAATGATAGCAAAAATGTTGTTGCGCAAAGCAAGATCGGGTTTCATAAATATCTTTTCGTATTTAATAGGATGCAAGTGGAATAAAAAAGAGGAGGAACGTGAGTGAAGAAACTAGTTACAGGTGTCCTGATTGTCGGAGGAGTCGTTACGTTAGTCGCATTGAGTGAAACCACTTCATTCGGGGATGGTTTTAATGGAAAAGATGCCGTTCCTGTAGTATCGAAAGAAGTACAAGTATCGGTGGAGGCTAAGGAACTCTTGCGTCAATCAGCAGAAGCGATGGCAGGATTGACAAGCTTCCATTTGGAAGGGGAAGTTGTGGAAGAAAGCAATGATAATGTAAAGAAAACGACTGTGCTTTCAGCAGATTTGGTGTTAGATGAAAATCCCGGCCTCCATACGAAATCAACGACCACATCTTCAGGTGGTGAAGCTGCAGTGATCGAGATGTTTGTGAGTGAAGAATCGATGAACATTAAGACAGGAGACCAGTGGGTTTCAGTTCCGATGCCAGAAGGCCAATCCTCCAATATATTGAAAGGATTTAAAGGCGTGCAGGTCGATGAGCTTGTGGGCGAAAATATGCAATGGGAAGTGCAGGATAAGGGCGATCAATATTTGATTACTTCTAATGAAGCAGCACCAAAACTGAATGATGTGACACCAGGAGTTGTCAGTGAGCTGATGGGGGAAAGCGGAAATGAAGATGAGACTACTGACGGGAACGTGGAAATCACAATCGATAAAGAAACCTTTTATCTTACAAGTCTGACCACCACCTATGACACTGATGACGAAACACACACAGCAAAGCTGACCATCATTGATGTGAATCAAGTGAAAACACTTACGAAACCAGAAGGTCTTGGGGATGGAGGCAGCAATCTCAAGTAGAAGATAGTGGGAAATTCAACTAAAATACGGTCAAAAAAGAAACAGGTAGCCCCCGAGTGAGTTCAATTGGGAGGATACCTGTCTTTTATTACTTATGGATCAAACGAATTTAATAAATATGATAGCCGTCGTCAGTACAATACAGATAGAGGAAATATATAGAAGAGAAAGTTTACGGGAGTTATTCGCTTTCTGTATATCCTGCCAGTTGTTCGGTTTAATGCCACTAACCCAGAATACGATCACAGCCGACAGAAGGATTGAATTGACGTTGACCATCAGCAAAAGAAAAGGAACAACCGCTTCTTCCCACTTCCCCGTGCCGAGAATCATGCCGAATACGACTGCAGGCGGCAGTAAAGCAACAGAGACCATTACACCAACAAGAGCTCCCTCGTTCCTTTTCACAAAAGAGAGTGCTCCGGCGCCACCTGCTGCGAGGGCTGCAACGACATCAATTATTTGAATGTCGGTCCTGGAAAGAAACTCAGTACTATACGCAGGAGGTTGAAAGAAAAAGCTGAAAACAGTGGCCACTAAGATGGGAATTCCTACTCCGAATAAGGAGGTAAGTAAAGATTTGCGCATTAACCTGAAATCCCCAAGAACGGAAGCGAAGGAAACTGCGGTAACGGGGCCGATGATAGGCGCAATGACCATGGCTCCAATGACAATGGCCGGGCTGTTTTTTATAATACCGACCGTCGCAACAATGGAGGAAAAAATGATGAACCACATATAGCTGATACTTGTATAGCTTGATACTTCAACAGCTGTATATAACTCATGCCGGCTGGCCCGCTCTAAATCTTTCTCTTTATCCTTTTGTTCGTCTTCTTCGCGAGGGAGAAAGGTTTTGACAGGTAGCAACATGACCTGATAAGCATTCTTCTCGATGGGCATTTTCTCTAAATAATTGAGAATTTGTTCTACATCATTTGTTTCTACTAGAATCCTTGTCAGCATTCTTTCTTCTGATTCTTTGAAAGTCCAATGAGCTACTACAGGAAATTTCCTTTTGATCTCTTTCATATCCAAGAAATCCATGGGTGTATATACTTCAAGTAATTGTAAATTCATGTGATATCCGTCCTCCATCATCAAAGACAATCTTAGGACTCATTGTTGCCATATTTTTATCTTCGTAACGGAAATAGTACAGTTTTCATCTAAAATTCGCCGTTTTTCTTGTTTTCGGTTAATTTAACTGGACAGTCGTTCTTGATTGATAAGGTGTTGTAAATGGCTGGTCGTGATAGGGTAGTTAATTTTTTGTGATTTAGTCAGCGAAAATAGAAGGTGTTATCATAAAGAAGACTTCAAAAATATGGAACAGAACAAAGGAGGCATCCTTACATGTTCTTTAAAAATGACGAGAATGCCGATAAAAGAAGCACGGACATTGCAACAAGCGCAACTTTTATTTTTTGGTGTCTATTGTTTTTGCTCAACATGGGATCGGAGATGATTTTCAATAAAACGATAGTAGAGGATTCGTCGATTATGCTATTTTCAGGTTTGGTCATATTCTTCGGAACTTTATATGCTGTGAAATATTATCGGAAGAACCAAAAAAGAAAATTCTCGTGATGAAATGAGATCTTTCCTCAGGTCATCCAATATATGGATGACCTGAGGAAAGATCATTTTAATGAAGAGTTCTGACGTGGAAGAGGTCCACACGTTTTTGTTTTTCTTTCGTATTGTAAAATTATGTCTGTTTGAATAGGAGAGAATGACATGGGGGACTTGATTCCTTTTCGACCGTCAGGAAAAGGTGAGTTTAAAGAGGAATTTCAGAAAATCAATATGCACTTGAGCAAGATGGAAGAAGCGAAGTCGATGGATGAATTGAATTATCATTATGATCAAGTAATCTATATTTTTGAGAAACTAAGAATGAAAAAGAAAAGATGAATGATGACACATGACTTGAATGCTCAGAGAAAAGGCCGAGCAGGACGATTTTATCGTTCAACTCGGCTTCTTTATTTCGATGAGACATTTATAAATCAAAGAAATTCACTCTTTTCAGATAGGCATCGTTGATTCCACAAGGAGCGTTCGGTGGTGAGGCCGTGCCCGCGGCAAGCATCCACCGACAAGCGACCCGTGAGAGCCATTTAATAATAGAGACAGATTCTATCACTCCCTAATCATATCTTCATTATTCTTAATCATCCTCGTAATAGCTTCTTCAGGATTGAATAACTTCTCTCCTTTCAATATTTCCAAGTGTTCCTTATGGGTAGCAAGCGTCCGGCCGATGCCTTCCGGGTCCTTGAAATGGACCATCTTCGGACGGATCAATTCATAGATGGTACGTCCGATTTCTATCGTGAAAGGATTTTCTGCTTCTTCTAGAATGGCGTAATGGAATTCTAAATCGATGTCAACCAGATCCTCAGGGGTCAAATTGGGAGTCATGCGTTCCACTTGGGATTCGTACACAGCTTCGATTTTACTCAGATCTTTTTCTTTCTTGGTAATAATCATATTCATCAACAGCATTTCAAAGTGCTGACGGAATTCGATGAGCTTCTCGACGTTATGGCTATGCATTATCAAACTGAAAATAAGAGGATTCATGGTCAGTTTCGAGGAGTTATCTGTGATGAACATCCCTTCTCCGCGTTTGATTTGAATGACACCGATGGATTCTAGTATTTTGATGGCTTCGCGGACAGGCGTCCGGCTTACCCCTAATTGCTTGATCAATTCCACTTCCGTAGGCAGTTTATCTCCAGGTTTTAATTTTCCTTCTATTAAATAGTCTTTAATCAAAGACACGATTCCCATGGTTTTTGTTTGATTCTGATGGATTCTGTCGAATGAAATATCCAATATGACCATCCTCACTGATAAATATTTTAATAAATCAGAATTTTACATAAAATGCGTTTACATTATTCAAAAATTCAGATAATATACTATATATATTACATCATACGTATGATGTACGCACGAACAAATTGCAAAAACATTTGTCTGAAGCATATCTGTTACCGCACATGCTCGTCAATTATGAGTTTCTAAGTAAACCATCCACCCCTGCCAACATCTCCTGTAAAAGATATACCGATGGGAATCATATATCTTTCCACCATGACTAGCGTCCATTTTTCATCATAAATACAATTTTTCACATTTCGGCAGACTTCCCTTGTGGGAGTTCAATTGCTTGCTATTGCTGCTACGGATTTAAAAATAGTTCTACAATCATCCATTATGGATGGTAGCCCTTTTACCATTCTTAAGCTTTTGATTCATCCAACAATAATAGGAGGAGGATTTGTTTGAATACATACCGCATAGCTGTTTTACCTGGAGACGGAATCGGACCGGAAGTGATGGTTGAAGGAGTAAAGGTCCTGAAGGCTTTAGCTGAAGCTGATCCATCCTTCCAGCTGGAGATGACTTCCTTTGAATGGAATTCAGATTATTACTTAAAGCATGGACGGATGATGCCGGAGGACGGCTTGACCACCTTGAAGAATTTTGATGCCATTTTCTTTGGTGCCCTCGGCGACCGGCGCATCCCTGAACATATCCCGATATGGGAGTTGATCATGCCGATCAGAAAAAATTTCAACCAGTATGTGAACCTGCGTCCCATCAAGCAATTGCCTGGTGTGAAGAGTCCACTACATACGGAAAGCCCAATCGATTTCTACGTATTCCGAGAAAACGCGGAGGGCGAGTATTCCAACATGGGAGGGCGTTTGTATCAACAGATGCCGGAGGAAATAGCGATCCAAAATACGGTGATCACTAAAAAAGGTGTGCAGCGACTGGCCCGTTATGCGTTTGATTATGCCCGGAGGAATGATGTGACAAAGGTCGTAAACGCCACAAAATCCAATGCGATCATCCACTCCATGGGCTTATGGGATGAATCGGTGAAAGCCATCGCTGCAGAATACCCTGGTATAGAAGTGGAGGATGCCTATATTGACGCGCTGGCTGCGCATTTCGTCCAGCGCCCGGAGTCATTTGAAGTCATTGTCGCCTCCAATCTATTCGGAGATATTCTATCAGACCTCGGCGCAGCTCTTGTCGGAGGGCTGGGATTATCCCCATCGGCAAACCTTAATCCGGAGGGCGATTTCCCTTCTATGTTCGAACCGGTTCATGGATCGGCCCCGGATATTGCCGGGAAACAAGCCGCCAATCCGGTTGCTCAAATCTGGTCAGCCGCTCTGATGTTGGAACACTTAGGTAGGAAAGATCTTTCCGCAGTAATCATGAAAGCCATTGAACAGGTGGTGGCATCCGCCACGACTTTGACTCCTGACTTGAAAGGAAATGCCAGAACTTTTGAAACGGGAGATGCCATTGTCAAACAAATCCATCAACAAATGTAGGAGGACACTATGAATCTTCAAAATAAGGCGGTTGTAGTCACGGGAGCAAGCGGCGGTATGGGACAAGCCATTACGAAACGATTTTTAGAGGGAGGGGCGAAAGTAGCTGCCATTGACTTGCATGTCAATGAATTAGAAGAATGGGAGAACGATTATCCGGATCGGTTTGTAACTGTTTCTGCTAACCTTACCGAAGAAAAACAAGTAAAGGAAGCGGTAGAAAAGGCGACCGGTTTCTTAGGGGAGATTACAACGCTGGTAAATACATTGGGAATAGCCCAGTCTGCCACTCCCATCGATGAAGTGGAATTTTCCCAATGGAACCGTTTGATGGCTGTCAATACGACTTCTTTATTTCTCGTAAGTAAAGAGGTCGTGAAAACGATGAAAAAACAAGGAATGGGCTCGATCACCAATGTCGCCTCTATTGCTGCTGAACGACCTCGACCGGGGCTGAATGCCTATGTAGCATCCAAAGGGGGAGCAATCGCTTTTACAAAGGCGCTGGCGATTGAATTAGCAGAATACAAGATTCGTGTCAATGCGATTAATCCGGGACCGTCTGATACTAGTATGCTGGGCAAATTCAGTCCTGAAGGCGGGGATGTTGATAAGGTGAAGGAAGAGACATTCAAGAAAAGCGTACCTTTGGGTGAATTAGTGACACCTGAAGACATCGCAGAAGCCGCCTTGTACTTGAGTTCTGACGGTGCCCGGATGGTAACAGGGAGCGTCCTTAATGTAGACGGAGGCCGAGGCATTTGAACATAGGAGAGAGGAGTGAGAATATGAAGCGTATGTATGTCGGAGGCGAATGGATTGAAAGTGAAGGCAAGCAAACGATCACAACCAAAGATCCAGCGACTCAACAGATGACCGCTGAAGTGCCAAGAGGAGGAAAAGAAGAAATTCATCATGCAATCATGACAGCAAGAAAAACCTTCGAGTCGGACGAATGGCAGCATTTTGCCCCAGAGGAACGGGGCCGGATTCTTTATGAGATGGCTGCAAAGATTCGCGAATCTGCTGAAGAGATCGCTCAACTTGAAACGATGGATACAGGAAAGCCGATCTCTCAGGCTAGAAGCGATGCTGAAGCAGCTGCTCGCTATTTTGAATATTATGCCGGCATGGCAGACAAAATTTTTGGTGAAACCATTCCTGTCCAGGCGAACATTTTGGATTATACTGTGAGAGAACCGGTCGGTGTGACCGCTCATATTATCCCATGGAACTACCCGATTCAAATCGCCTCAAGGAGTACGGCAGCTTCCATTGCAACAGGGAATACGGTTGTCGTGAAGCCGGCGGAAGATACTCCATTGACGGCACTTAAACTAGCCGAGTTATTCGATGAAACGTCTCTGCCTAGAGGTGTGTTCAATGTTGTGACAGGATACGGAAATGAAGCGGGCGCTGCGTTAATTCATCACCCGGAAGTCGATCATATTACTTTCACTGGTTCGGTTCAGACTGGCACACTTGTTATGGAAGCTGCCTCCCGGAATATCGTTCCGGTCACTTTAGAGCTTGGAGGGAAGTCACCAAACATCGTCTTTTCTGATGCGAAGTTGGATGAAGCGGCTGATTGGGTCGTGAAGTCAGTCATTCAGAATGCAGGACAAACATGTTCAGCAGGCTCCCGGCTGCTCGTCCAGGAAGAAGTGAAAGACGATTTCATCGAACGTGTGAAGAACCGTATGCTTTCATTGAAATTGGGACCAGGCAAGCAAGATTCTGATCTCGGCCCAGTGTTGTCAGAAAAGCAGTTCGAGCGGATCGAAACATTTTTGAACATCGCCCGTACTGAAAACGCATCGTTTCTGGCTGGTGGTGAACGAGCTCATGTGGAAGGGTATGAAAATGGTTATTTCCTCGCACCGACACTCATCGATGGGCTTGATGTGAAAAGTGAAGTAGCCCAGGAAGAAATATTCGGACCCGTTCTCAGTGTCTTCACTTTCAAAGATGAACAAGAAGCGATCCAACTTGCGAATGCTACCCCATACGGGTTAGTGACAGGAGTGTGGACAGAGAATATCGGCCGTGGTCACCGTCTAGCGAAAAAAATCAGAGCCGGACAAGTGTTCATCAACAACTACGGGGCTGGTGGAGGGATTCAGATGCCATTCGGAGGATATAAGAAGAGCGGATTCGGCAGAGAGAAAGGGCTCGAAGCCTTAAGGAATTACACCACCCTGAAAAACGTTGCAGTCAAAATGTGAAGCCGGTTTTCTTCAGCACTCTTTGGAGGAGAACTTCCAGTTGAAGTTCTTAATTAAATAGGCGTTGGAGTAGAGGGAGACCCCCTTTGACCTGACGTTGTAAAAAGGAGATGGGGAGTTGGAAAAAGAAAGGAAGAAAAAACCAGATGAACGGTTCAAAATCGCCAACCGTGAAGCATTGATAGGTGTTGCTTTAGCCGTTTTCAATTTTGTCTGGTGGTTCGCTTTTGCTTACGGTCTCGGCGGTCGGACCCCTGAAAATTACTCGTATGTTTTCGGTTTGCCAGCCTGGTTCTTTTACAGCTGTGTGCTTGGATTCATCATCATGGCTGTACTCGTCATCATTGTCGTCAAATTTTGGTTTGTAGAGGTTCCGTTTGATGAAGAAGAAGGTGAGCAGACATGAATACACCTGTAGTCATATCACTCTTTATTTTTCTTCTTCTCATCTTTGCCATCGGTTTTTGGTCGAGCCGCTCATTGAAAAATGCGACCGGGGACTCATTTCTGCAGGAATATTTTCTCGGTGGCCGTCAGCTCGGCGGTTTCATCCTCGCTATGACGATGATTGCGACATATGGAAGTGCAAGCAGCTTCATCGGCGGTCCGGGGGTCGCGTACACAGAAGGATTCGGGTGGGTGCTTCTGTCGATGTCTCAAGTAGCTACCGGTTATTTTGTCTTAATGATCCTCGGTAAAAAATTTGCGATTATGGCACGTCGGTACAAAGCGGTGACGCTCATCGACTATTTGAAAGGGCGTTATCAAAGTAAGTGGGTCGTATTGACAGCCGCATTCAGTATCATCGTCTTCCTTTTTTCTGCAATGGCAGCCCAGTGGGTCGGCGGTGCAAGGCTGATTGAGTCCCTCACTGGTCTCAATTATACGACAGCTTTGTTTATTTTTGCTGTATCTGTCCTCGTCTATGTCATTATCGGAGGTTTCAAGGCCGTAGCCCTGACAGATACCGTCCAAGGGGTCGTCATGTTCGGTGGTACGCTTATTTTGCTAATCGCCACCATCGTTGCTGGAGGCGGAATCGGCAACATCATGGCAGACCTAACTGCTGAGAATCCGAATCTCGTAACCCCTTATGGAGCGGATGGGGGACTGAGTCCGACTTACGTATCTTCCTTCTGGATTCTTGTCGGTGTCGCCGTTGTCGGTTTACCACAAGTGACCGTCCGGGCCATGGCCTATAAGAATTCTCGTGCTATGCACCGTGCCCTCATTATCGGAACGATTGTCGTAGGGTTCATTATGTTGAACATGCACTTGATCGGTGTTTTCGCACGTCCGATCCTTCCTGGAATCGAAGTCGGGGACAAGGTCATGCCGTTGATTGCCCAGGAAGTATTGCCGCCCTGGCTTGCTGGTATTGTTTTAGCTGCACCAATGGCTGCGATCATGTCCACAGTGGATTCCTTGTTATTGCTTGTCAGTTCAGCTGTTGTCAAGGATGTGTATTTGAATTATATCAAGCCGGATGCATCACATAAACGCATCAAGCGAATGAGTTTCGGGGTTACCGCTGTCCTTGGAATTCTCGTTTTCCTCATGGCACTGAGTCCGCCTGATTTACTCATTTGGCTGAATCTGTTCGCCTTCGGGGGCCTTGAAGCGACATTCATTTGGCCGGTTGTCCTTGGACTTTACTGGGATGATGGAAATAAGTATGGCGCTTTGGCCTCGATGGTCGTCGGGATTGTTTCCTATATCATCGTCGATCAGTTTTTCCCGAATTTGTTTGGCATGCATAACGTCGTCGTTCCTATTCTGCTGTCCTTTGTCGCCTTTGTAACCGTCAGTTTGCTGACAAAGTCACTCATTCAAAACCAATCCGTTTTTCATGATCAAATTGAAAGGAGTGTTTAAAGTATGCCCAATACTCATATAGAAACGAGAAAATCACGAGATAAAGAACGTGTTCTCTCTTTAACGCAAGACCTCGTCCGTATACCGAGTGTATATAGACCAGGAGTTGAAGGAGGGAATGAGGAAAAAGCTGCCCTGTACGTTGCTGCCCACTTGAAAAAACTCGGCATCGAAGTTCAAGTGGAAGAGGTTGAGCCGGGACGCCCGAATATCATAGGCGTAGTCGACTCTGGAAAGCCGGGACGAACGCTTTTATTTGAAGGGCACACAGATGTGGTCACAGAAGGGGACCGTGACTCGTGGAAATATGATCCTTTCGGTGCTGAAATTGTAGGGGGCCGAATGTACGGCCGTGGAACCAATGATACGAAAGGGAACCTATCCTGTATGATTACGGCTGTCCAGTCCCTGCTTGAAGATAAAGAAGAATGGACTGGGAAAATCATTTTATGTATTCCGTGTGACGAAGAGGGCATGATGATCGGAATCAAACACTTCATCGAACAAGGATGGGCAGAAGGTGTAGATGGCGCTATCATTTGCGAGCCTGAGGAGAATCAAGTCTGCATTTCCCAACGAGGAGCGATGAGAATCGCATTGACCGCCTATGGAAAAATGGCGCACGGAGCCATCTCGTGGAGCGGCATCAACCCGAACTGGCGGATGGCGAAAATCATCGTCGAATTAGAAAAACTGGAAAAAAGGGAGCAAGAGCGTCTAGGAAAGCATCCAACCCTTGGCTGGCCAAGTATCACCCCGACCATCCTGCAAGCCCCTGCCAAAGGAGATGCGCAAGTCAATGTCATTCCAGAACAATGTATGACGACACTGGACATCCGTACCGTGCCAGGGCAGGATCATGAAATATTAAAAGAGGAAATCCAGCGAATTTTTGATAGACTCGCTGAAGATGACACGGATTTCAAAGCCGATTACAAGGTAATCGAAGACCGCCCCTGGACGTCGACGGAGAAAGAGGAACCGGTCGTGAAAGCCGTAGCAAAAGCCGTGCGGAAGGTCTTGAAAAAGGAGCCTATCTATAACGGCGTCCCAGGAGCGACGGACGGTACCTTCTTACATGTAGCTGGTGTACCAATCATTACTACAGGTGCAGGGGATCGGGAAGTCCCTCATCAAATTGATGAATATGTCGACATTGATGAATTGGCAGAAACGACAGAAATATACCGGCAAGCGGCTTTGAATTTTTTGCAAAGTTGAGAGAAGTGAAGTCAACCTAACAGTTCCTCTGTATTACAAACAAAAAAAGCATCCCAAGGGAAATCCCTTGGGATGCTTTCTTGTCATTAAATTAATTTTAAGCAAAAGTTATTTGAATATCAGTACCTGACCAACAGTACCATCTTCACTTTGTCCAGATACACGGAACTTCAGTCCATATTCAGGAACATTACGTCCGGCATCAACAAGGCCTTTGTTCGAGTAGTCTGCACTATCATCAAAAAGAGGTGTGCGCTTCGTGTAATTATCTTTCATTGTTACACCAAGAAGATCTCTGTAGTCCAAATACATTTTTTCAGACTTATCCAAGCTGAAAGCAGCATCATGGACTTGGAAACGAGTCGAACCAAGACTGCCGTCACTCCATTTGTTCGTGCGCTGGTCTGCATCCACGACACCTAAAAATCCATCCCCAGGGTGAACACCAGTCCAGTTTTCGGAATATTGATTATCCACGTACCAGACGACAAGTCCATCATCGAATGTCATCAGACTTTCGCCACGGCGGATATTCGCTAATCCTTCATCGACACCATTGTGACTGCGCCATTCCAGCAAATAATAGTGGTCGGAACGTTTTATGCCATCATTTTTCGTAAAACCATCGAGGGCAAACTTCGCGTCACCTTCTGCATCATCAAAGAGAACTTCTTCCCCGTCGACGACGATAGAAAGGTCATCAGCATAAAGGCCAGGGTTCGATACAGCGGCATCTGTCACATATTCGATAGCCACTTCCACCTCTTGGCCAGCATATGCAGACAGGTCGAATGAGGCATCAATCCAACCGTCAGAGTTCCCTGTAATGCCATGCCCAAGGTTTGAACCATTAGGGTTCGTGTTTGTAGTTATGTCGCTCGCTACCGTATCACCGTTTACAGTTACATAAGCATAATCCCAGTCTGCTTCAATGTCATACCATGTTTTGAAGTTGAAGGTAGCACTTTCAGCATCCGTCAAATCTACAGTTGTTGTTAAAACATTGTTTAAACTATCTGCACTGCCGGAGAAGTACTCATATTCACCGCTGAACGGTTCGTTGATGACCGTTTCTTTTTGTGGCAGATTGACTTTGACGACATCATTGTTCGTCCCTTTTGTGTTCGCTTCATCTAAAAGGAATTCCATGCCTTTCTTATCGACGTCTTCAACACTGATTTCTGTACCGGATAACCAGTTTCCTTCGGTACCCTCACTGTCTACGACTGCAGAGGCTTGCAGCATTTCTTTCGCGTAAGGACTGAATCCTGTAGGCATCGTCCCTGGAATATCTCCAGCCCAGCTACCGCTTGACATAATGGACCAATAGCTGACCGGTTCGCCTTCACCAGTGTACTGTGTATCATACTCATCTGGCAGTCCAAGGTCGTGTCCGAATTCGTGGGCCATAACACCGACTGCTCCATCTTCAGGTTCAATCGTATAATCATAAGCAGCCATCGCTCCATCCCAATAATCAACGGATGCTTCCGTGCCTGTGATTGGTGTAACGCCACTTAGATTCCAGCGGTGAGACCAAATGGCATCAGATCCAAGCGAGCCGCCGCCAGCTTCCTCGCCGACACCTGAGTGGATGACCATCAAGTGATCGACCAGGCCATCTGCTTCCAAGTAGTTCCCATCGCCGTCCAGGTCGTAGCGATCCCATTGATCATAATCAGAAATGTCGACAGATGGATCAGCTGCAGCTAATTCCAAAGCTTCTTTGACAAGTCCTCGAGGATTGACGTCACTGCCGTCTTCCGTCGGATAATTTCCTCCGTAAGCAGCTGCAGGTTGACTTGCTGTGTACCATCCAGCCACTTCGCCCTCTACGGAATAACTGCCTCCCGATTGCTGTTCATAATATTGTTTCATAGATACATAGTTTTTTCCGTCAGGGCCTGTCCATCCGCCATTTCCGAATAGCATGTCCTGATAGTGCTCGCGGGAGTATGCACCTTCCCCTTCATAATACATATCGGTCTCCTCAGGTGAGAGGGAATTGTGAGCCTTATCTGGGTAATCAACTAAAAGGACAAGGACCTTATCTGTCCGCATTTCACCATTATAAGCTTCTTTTTCAACCCCATCAGGAGTACCCGCTTTTCCTAGCTTGTTTCCTTTTCCATTGGTCAAACTGTCATTGTCCATCGCTTCTTGCAGTTTTTTCTTAGTTTCTTTTTCTTCATCATCAAAGTGGCCTGTCGCTTTTTCTGCTGATGTTGATTTGGATTTCAAGAACTTTTTCAGGCCTTTTTCAGCTTCCGCGGGTGTTGCGTCTTTTGAAATCTTACCGCTTTCCTTCAACATCTCAATTAAACGTTCATCATTGGCAATGGCTGCATCGAAAGGCATCCCGCTTTGGGTATGCGATTTATGTACATGCTCATGTCCGGTCGTTGGTGTGTCGAATGCACTTACGCTCATGGGCCCCACAGCTAAAGCTAATGCTAGAGCTGATGTTACAATTTTTGACGTCTTTTTCAATAAAATTACCCCTTCCTATTTTATACTTTTTTATCCTACATTTACTAATTTACCAAATAGGGAGAAATAAGCAATATAATGTACTAAAAATTCAGAAAAATAAGAAAAAAAGACTAAGTTTTTTACCGAAATGGATGATAAATCCACAAATTTCGGCAAATGTTTTAGTGAAAATTCATGACAATCAGTGTGCTGGATGTGACTTTTATTTTGAGAACCTTAAAAAAATAACCCCAGTAAAATACCGGGGTCACCTATTAAAAGCCTGGCTCTTTCTATCGAACAATCCATACTTAAGGGTGCAGTTCAATCTATAAGGATACGGATCTATCGTTTTATGAGTAAATTCCATGTTTGGCCGCCTGAAGAGAGACGACATAAGTATTAATTGCTGAAAGGAAGTTCATCCCCGTGTGGGTTGACTGCAGGTGGTTCGGGATGATCTTGTTGCGCAACTTCGCTATTTCCTTTTCCATTATTACTATTGTTGTTCACAGCATCAGCGGCGACCACGGAAGCAGAACTTCCCAATAATACAAAAACGAAACCGGTTATAATTATAAATTTTTTCATTCAATAATCCCCCTTAAAGAATAATAGCATTTGTTAATAGTCCACAACTTGATTGCAATCCAGCGCTAATTTGTAATAGGACGCAGCTTTTTTATATCCCCCCTTTGCTTCATAGTATTCTCCTAAAAATCGCGAATACCTTTCCATTTCTTGGATTTTTCGATGTTTTTTTAAAGATGGCAGAAACTCTTTTTTGACATATTCCTCCCATTTCTTTTCATCTGCTTTAAGGAAGTAATAGAAGAACCAGAACTCTTTCGTCAGATTATTGTCTTGGGGTAATTTCTCAGCGAAATATAGGTGAGTATTGAGTTCTTTGAGGCATTCTCCGGTTTTCTTTTCCTGACTATACACAAACAGTAGCAACACCAACGATTTAAAATAACTGAGACTTGTTTGATTTTTATACTTCATAGCTTTCATTAAGTAGGTGATGGAAAGGGATATTTCCCTTTTTCGTAAATGCATGGTGGCCATATTATGGTAAATGACACCAAGATGATCCGTATCATCAATTTCTTCCGCTAATGTTTTGGCTTTTTCAAAGTTAGACAGGGCGAAATGTACATCACCGATATTGCTAAAGCAAATCCCGATGTGGATGTGAATTTTTAAACACTGCCGGGGTTTATAATTGTTTTGAAAGACAGTGAGAGCGGACTGCGCATATGAAAAGCTGACTGTTTCTTTCCGATCGACATATAAGGACAAAGCATAGAGGAAATACAGGTCGGCCTGTTCTAGTTCACTTAGATGGATGGAAGAATACTCGGCTAACCCCTTTTCGAAGTATTTTTTAGCTTTCTCTGCATTATTGGTGATCCAATAATAGTTCCCTAGATGTTTGTAGTAAAAGAAGCGGTTTCTTGATGATAACGTATCGTAGAAATCGTTCATGAATCTTAGGGAATGATCCAAATCATCGTATGTATTCAAAATTATTGCTGCTCGAACTTTCTTTATATGATATTCGGCCTGGAGTTGTGTATTTGTAATGGGGTGTATCATAGGTTGTAGTTCTTTATAAATGCGTTCACATTCATCTTTTCTATTATCTAAGAGAGGCTCTTCCCATTGATGGAGGAGTTTTTCAATTTTTCCTTCATCTGATTGTATTTCTTCATAATCGATGCCGACTCTTTGAAGCAGCAACACAAGGGTCTCTTTTTCAACAGTTGTTTTATTGTTTTCGATTCTTGATAAATAAGAAGGTGAAACAATGGATTCGGATACTTCTTCCTGGCTCATGCCTTTTTTTACTCGATAGTACCTCAACACTTTTCCCATTTCCATATTCGATCACTTCCTTGATACATATTGCGCAAAGTTTGAAAAATGAAAGTACAAATCGTCAAATAAGTTCACGGACATGCGAAATACAGCTTTGAACAATTCAATGATACCATTGATTTAGAAATAAATGTGAAAAAATTAAGACAATTTGAGAGGGGGGATTAATGGGACGTATATACTTCTGCTGTTTGATAATTTGGGACATAGGGATATCAATGAAGGAGGAGAACAATAATGAAAAAACAATTGATTGCTGGTAGTTTGGCGTTGGGATTATTTATGGGAGGGACGACCGCCACTTCGGCTTTGGCGAGTACAGATGATATCGATTCGCAGTCTAAGATAGAGGTTGAAAATGTGACAGCAGACGATGCAACGCCTGAAGCGATTCCAGCTGTAGTTGGAGCTTATGCGCTTAAAGGGGCAGCAGTTGCAGGTGGTGCTTTTGTCGCCGGGGTAACAGCTAAAGCTGGAGCGGATGCTTATGATTGGGCAAAAGACCAATTAGGCGGCAGCTCTGTCAAGACGTCCCATGAAGATTACGAAGATGTGAAGGTCGTTTTTGACCAATAATTATTCATACTTAGATTATCACTAACAACGCAATTCACTGTCCTCTGCTTCAGGGGGCAGGTGAGTTGCTTATGGAGAGGTGACATTATGTTGAAAAAAGTTTTGATCATCTTATCTCTTTTTCTATTTTCCGGGCATTTAATTTTTACTGTTCTATACTTAACTCCTTTTAACCCTGTCAAAGCGAAATATAATTTTGCCATCAATGGCTATATGGAACCGGTATTTTCCCAAAACTGGCGGCTGTTTGCTCCCAACCCTGCTTCCACGAATAATAAGTTTCTCGTCCGTGCTCAGTTCGCAGACGGAGAAACGACAGACTGGCTCGATTTAACGACATTTATGATCGAGAAAAATCAGGCTAATCGATTCACCCCTTACAATCGCTTAGTAAGAATTCAAAGAGGAGCGTTTACTTCCCTGTACCAGACCGATGAAGTGACTCTGAAAATATCAGAAACAATTGAAGAAAAGAATTTAAACCGGGAAGATTATGAACACATGCTTGAGAATGAGCGCACGAAGAAACAAGATGAATATGCTTTAGAAGCATTAAATCGGTATGCGCAATCGTATGTGAGAAGTGTCTATCCAAACCAGGATATAGAAAAAACACAAATCATTATGCAGGAAACAAAAGCTAAGCCTTTCTCAGAAAATGATAATGATGAGTACGAACGGGAAGTCAATCTCCACGAGTTTGAGTGGAAAGATTATGTGGCAGTTTCACCTGTCTTTGATTGAAGCAATTCAAGGAGGGAATGGCAATGAAACGATTATTTGGTAAACTGACAGATAAGAAACATATGTTGATTGGAACAAGCATCCTTAGAATTTCGTTCGGTTTATTGATTTTGTATATGTATTTAATTCATTATGCTCAAAGAGGTTTTCTTTGGGGACCAAATGGAATGCAGAATCATGATAGTTTAAGAGACCAAATGACACTGACCAGCAATTTTTCTTTATACCAGCTCTCGGATTCAATGGTTTATTTTGAAGTCATTTTCCATTTAGGAATTTTGTTTGCCCTATTGTTTACATTAGGTTTTATGAACCGAACCGTAGCAGTTTTTAACTTCATCTTCTTATGGTCGTTGCAGCATGCCAATGTGCTGATTCTCGATGGCGGTGATAATATTATGCGAATCATTCTGCTTTATATGATCTTCGCCAATACCACCAGCTATTTTTCTATCGATCGTAAGCGTAATGGCGAGCGGGTCTCCCCACCTAAACCTTTATCGAACACACTACATAACCTTGCCGTTCTAGCTTCTATTCTACAAGTATGTTTCATGTATTTATCATCTGGGTTACACAAAGTGATGGGGGAAATGTGGACAAATGGAACTGCTCTTTATTATATCTTACAAGTCGGGGAGTACACCCATCCCTTCTTTCAAAATATCATCTCCTCCTCTGAAGTCATATTATTGATTGGTGCTTACAGTGCGATATTTATTCAATTGTCGTTCCCGTTTTTACTAGTGAATCGTTACACCAAATACGTGGCTATGTTCAATATCATTGGTTTACACATAGGGATAGCAGTTGTGATGGGTCTTTTCACATTTTCCGCTGCTATGATAACGATGCAGTTCCTCATGCTGAAAGATCGAGAATACAAAATGGTCTATGCCTATGTGAGAAAACAAGTCACAAAAGTCAGGGCTAAATTCCAAAACGCGAAGGTGAAGAATTATGAGACCAAACAAGTCCAATAACCGGCCAACTGTCACTATATTTTATGATTCCTTTTGTCCTGTTTGTTCCAAAAGTATGCGGGTGCTTAGGAAGCTTGATACGAGACTTAAGTTCCGTTATGAATCGATCAGAGACAATTCTATCCTGGAGATGTATCATATAAATAAAGAAGCAGCTGAAAAAAGGATGCACACTCTCCGGATAAAAGATCAAAAGATTGAAACAGGAATTTTCAGTATTCAAAGAATATTGAAGCAGTTACCCCTCTTGTGGGTATTCGTTCCTTTTGTACAACTATCTATATGGGCAGGTGCGGGTTCAAAGCTCTATGACTGGTTAGCTGAGCGAAGGACGATTCTCCCGGTTGGAGGCTGTGATGGGGATTCCTGTCCGATTCCTAAGCAGAAAAGTAGGTGATGTGGTGAAAAAGGTCAACTATTCTTTTGAATATGAAAATCAAACTACTGACCATGTGAATGTATGGCTGGCGAACCCGCCAGAAACAGGGATGCAGACCCTTTTATCAGAAGAGAAGCTGGCTCCTGTGCAGGAATACAAAGATGTGATTGGCAACAGAATCAGTTACTATGAGTTGGCTCCCGGGGAACAGATCAACGCTTCCTACAGAGTTGGGATGCAAGTGGAGGCGCGGGAAGCCTCTCCTTTGACTGATGAAGAAAGAGAGCGATACACTCGCTCGACAGCCATGATTCCTGTAAACGATGAAATCGAACAAATGGCTGCAGGTGTGACGGAAAAAGCTTCTGACAATAGAGAAAAAAGCTGGTTATTGTTCAAATACATGATCAAAAATTATACATACAAGTTTCCTGTCAAAGCTCGCGGAGTCGATCATTTTTTGCAGGCGAAAAAAGGCGATTGCGGGGAGTACTCTTTCCTATATGCTTCCCTTTGTCGGTCATTGAGAATTCCGTGCAGAGTAATGGTTGGCGCTTTTGCGATGGGAAAACACCAGGCCCACGTATGGAATGAGATTTATCTTGAAGATGATGGATGGATCCCGGTCGATACGAGTATGGCATACACTGTGCGGAGACAGTTGTGGCGTTTCTTTTTTTCCTCGATTCAAACGTTACGCTGGCACAAGTACTTTGGTCAGACCGAAAATCAGCGGATCGTTTTTTCCATCGATACCGAACATGTTCCTTCTCCAGTATATCCCGGGGAGGAAAATGAATCGAATCACTCGTACGAGACCTTTCCCCTTGCTGGTCAATCGTTTACCTGGGGAAAAAGTGCGCTCAATGGGAAAATTCCATACTTCCAGCCTATGTACTTCTATTATAATGCAGCCAAACCAAACAAACTTAAGCGAACAGAAGAAGCGCTCGGGTCATGGGAAGTGGAGGAAGCAGGCGGTCGGAGAGGATTGCTGGAAATGAGGAAGATCTCCGGATACTTGGCCTTGATTCTGGCTATTGTCTTTTTGTTTACCTCATGGGAAATCGCTAGTATTCTTTTTCCATTTCCAGCATTTTTCTACTGTCTCAGCTTTTGGGTGCGAAAGGAACGTCCGATCTTTTTCTCTATAGCATCGGGGTTCTTCGGGGTCATCAGTCTATTAGTTACTTTAGGTTTTCTCTCGGAATTTATATGAATGATAGAAGGTAGCTGGATTTCGTTACCTGAATGAAGAAGGCGTAACACCAGGGTTCTGACCCTTTCGGTGCTACGCTTTTTTACGCTGTGTAAATCGTGTAGTTTTGTTGACTTTACTATAGATGCAGCCTATTTACTTTTAATAAAAGGGGGAGAATGAGCATTTTAAGAGAGATTATAAGGCTTTCTCTTAAATTTCAAGCAGGAAAATCGCCTGATTATGTAGTAATTAATACATACAAAGGTCTATTTATCTGGATCCTTGTCTTCCGTCTGCGTTTTCACTTTAAATCCAGATTCTGAGAACAAGGACGGGAAATTTTCAGAAAAGAAACTATACGATACTAGGGGGCAAAAACATGGCAGAAGTATCTTCAATGAAGCAAGCCGTTGAGGTGTTACGTAAGAAAGGTCTTTCCAATAGGGAGATCCTGAGTAACGTAGATAATAGCCATTTTCCGTTTGAAGATGAAGAAGTCGTCATGACCTTTATTGATTTACAAATCGAATGTTCCTCCGATCAGGATTTTGACAAGTTAGTAGCGTATTTATATGACTTTTGAGGTAGATGAAAATAAATGAAGAGTCCTGTATCTAGATGAATAACTGAATTTATTGTATGATTGAAAAAAGAGAAGTGCGCCAACACTTCTCTTTATCACTTTCATGAAAGTGGTTTGTTCCAATTTCCACCTTATGTCTGGGCAGGCGTAGGGTGGTTCTTTTTTTGTGATGATTGATCTTCAGTCAGTTTCCCGTCTTCGATATGCAAGACGCGGTCACAAACATCCAGCATTCTTTCATCATGGGTCACCATAATGGCTGCTTTCCTTCTCGTTTTCACTTCATAAGCTATTTTCTCAACGACCGTTCTGCCACGTTCGGAGTCCAAGCTTGCGGTCGGTTCGTCAGCGAGGATGATTTTCGGATCATTCATAAAAGCTCTTCCTATCGCTACCCGCTGCTTTTCCCCGCCTGATAGACTGCTTGGATAGTTGTCCACTCGATGTTGTAATCCTAACTCCCGAACTAATTCGTTCATTTTATTGCGATTTGTCTTCTTGTTGATTTTATTGATCTTTCCTATTAACAGAAGCTGATCCTTGATCGTCAAGTAAGGGATCAAATTCGGTGATTGAAAAATGAATCCGATGTTACTTGCGCGTGTTGCTGTTAACTGGGCTGGCTTGAAACCTGAAATATCTTTCCCATCTAAGACAACTTTTCCATTCGTTGGTGTCAATAAGGCGCCGATGACTGATAATAGCGTGCTTTTTCCAGAACCGGATGGACCGACGATGGCTGCGAATTCTGCTTCTTTCACGGTTAAAGAAATATCGTCTAAGACGGTGATGGTGCGATCGCCATCTGGAAATGACTTTGAAATGTGCTGCAATGTCAGAATTTCTTTGGGCATGTTCATTCACTCCTCCCGATTGCTTCTAATGGGTCTATTTTCGTCACTTTATATAAGGAAAGAAGCGATCCAGCTAAGTTCAAAATGATGAATAAAGCGCCTGTTCCAAGTACCAGAGATACGGATGCTTGAAAAGGGACACCTTCAGGCAGAACTTGCGCCATTCCTGCGACAGCTAAAACACTGACGGATAGGCTGATCAAGGTAAGAAGCAGCACTTGTGTGACAATGCTCTTCGATATATAAGAAGTTGTTGCGCCCATCGCTTTTAAAATGCCGAACTGACTCGTTTTCTGAATGGTAAGGACATAGAAAAATACCGTGGAAACAAAAGCGGAAATGATGAACATGAAGGCTTTCATCACATTGAATGAGCCTTGTGTTTCTGAATATCCGGGCATCGATTGAACAATTTCATCATTTGTCGAAGTATCGTATCCTTCGATATTCGTCTTGGAACCGTTATAGACAACGGCGTTATACATGATCTCATTGCCTTGTACCGGTTGGATTTCCGAATCGATATCGGAATAGACGACAGGGAGAAAAGAATAGGTTTGATTTTCGATAAAACCTGCGATCGTCATCGTCTTGTCTGTACTTTCATCGACGAGTTGATCGTTCAATTCATAGCCATCCTCTTTAAAACTCTCATTAACTAATACTTCATTGCTCTTTATTTCACTGATGTTCTTTCCTTCTGTGACGGTAATGTCCCCATACTGGTCAGGATTGACGGAAAAATAAATCATATCGGTATCCTTTTGACTTGCTTTTCCAGTAACGGTCGACATCGTCAATGTGAGTGGAGAGGATGGTTCTTCCAGCGTGCTGCTGATCTCATTGAGCTGCTCTTTAGTCAATTCAGAATTGATGACCGCCCCTTCCGCTTCTTCGTTCGTCACAATATAGTCGGCCTCGATTTTTTGTAAAGAAGAGCTGTCGGCAAACGATAAACCATTCGCAAGCCCTGTCATGAAAAACACTAAAAACAAAATCGAAATCATGATCAGGCTCAGTAAAATATACCGGAGCTTAGCCCGCTTCATTTCTTTAAATGCTAAAAACATTTGGTTTCACCCCCGTAGTTCATTTTCTTCGATCGGTTCCTTTTGAAAAAAGCAGGCCTAAAAGCAGTCCCAGCCCTATAATGAAAAACATCATGAATGAGCTGATCGCTACAAATACTTCGCCGGTAGCCCATCCGGAAATGAAGCCGACATACAGGCTGAATAAAAGGATTCCTATCGCTACGGCGTATAAAAGGGCTCTGATTTTATTCATCGCATATTTGGCAGCCGTTTCTCGTGTCAAGACACTATAGGTGATGAGCGCTCCGCCTACGACAATGAAAATCGCGGGTCCGAAAACCGCCTCTCCCGGTACGGGCATGAAATAAAGCATGGTTGAAGTCAACGCACCGAAAACCGCGATAAGAATTCCGACGATCAAGCCTGCGGTAGAAATGCGGGAGGCCATCGATGTATAAACAGCCTTCTTCGTATGGTCGTCACCGATTTGTCGCATATCTTCCTTAAGTCCGCTCAAATCCCCCATTGAATTGATGGCAGCTTTAAACGCTTCGTCCTCTGTTTTTCCTGCCTTTTCGTAATCTCTTACTTTTTCTTTAAGATTCATCATCAGTTCTTCTTTCAACTCAAATAACTGCTGGCTTTCCCCGATTCCGGCAAACTCCCGGTCGAGGTAATTTCTGATTTGATTATCTGCCTTATTCTTTTGTTTCATTTAGATTGATTCCTCCTCCGATCAATTTGTTTAAGATTTCCTTTGCGAATTCCCAATCTTTCTTGTTTTGTTCAAAGCGTCCGATTCCTTCATCGGTAATCCGGTAATACTTGCGTCGCCCCCCCTGTGTTTCATCTCCCCAGTAGGAAGCTATCAACCCTTCTTTCTCCAACCGCCGAAATGCGGTGTACAGAGTTGCTTCCTTCAGTTCATACTGCCCCTCGCTCAGTTCAAGGATCGTTTTGTAAATTTCATAGCCATAGCTGTCGTGCTGATGAAGAATGTTCAAAACGATGGAATCGGTATGACCGCGAATGAGGTCTGTAGAAATTTTCTTTGTCAATGGAACATCACCTCCTTGATAACAATGTATAACATATTACTGTGTGTGTCAAAGTAATATGTCACAAAGTGAATTAAGTGAACTGTTTGAACTTATTTTATGATTTATAAGAAGAACAGCTGAATAAAGGAAGGAATTGTCATTTTATATATGGTAAAATATAGTTGGTTGGTAGGAAGAACTAATGAGATTTTCAAATATAAGTGAAATGAAGGATTACTGTCCTCAAGGTTCTTTCCTATCGTGATTTATGAATGAAATACATAAGTTCCAAGGAACCATCTGGGAAAAAATTAAATAAGGAAGTTTTTAAAAGAAATAGCGAAGTGTATCTTTTATTAGCAGGAAAGTTAGCGTATCAAATGTGAAACTACTAAGAAGGGTCAATCTATTGTTAAAGGTGAGACCTATTGAATAGGTTTTTTTCCGTGGTTTCCATTTATCTGAAATAGTGTTTTTGTTGAAGGGGGAGATGGAGATGTCTAATCTAGTGATTGATGCGAGAGATTTAACGAAAAAATATGGGGACTTTGTGGCAGTAGATGATCTGAACCTAAAGGTATATGAAGGGGAAATTTTTGGAATAATCGGTCCTAATGGTGCAGGTAAAACTACATCCATTGAAATGATTACAGCATTCAGGAAGCCGGATAAAGGGAGGGTACAAGTGCTGGGATTAGAGGCCCAGAAGAATTTCTATCAGCTAAGGGAAAGAATCGGAGTGCAGCTGCAGCATTCTAGCTTGTATGAAAAACTCAAAGTGAAAGAAGTGCTGAAACTGTTTTCTTCTTATTATAAGAAGACCCGACCTTTAGAAGAATTAATCTCTATGTTGCAATTGGAAGGTTACTTGAATAAATCTATCAAGCATTTATCAGGAGGTTGGAAACAACGGGTCTCCTTTGCCTTAGCTTTAATCAATGATCCGGACATTGTATTTTTAGATGAGCCGACTACTGGCCTTGATCCTGAGATCAGAAGAGATATATGGCATATCATCCAAAGGATTAAGGCGGAAGGGAAAACCGTTATTTTGACAACACACTACATGGAGGAAGCACAATTCCTTTGTGACCGTATCGGGGTGTTTAATAAAGGCAAGATGGTAGCATGCGGGTCGAAGAAAGATCTGGTCAAACATCTTCCAGGTCAAGAAGGAAACCTTGAAGATGTATACATGAACCTGACTGGGGTTATGAGAGAGGAGGTGCGAGCATGAATAGAATGATAACATCCCATGTGAAAGCAGACCTGAAGCTGTTTATGAGAGACCCAATGGCTATGGGGTTCACGTTCATACTACCAGCTGTTCTCTTTATAATATTCGGCAATATATTCGGCAGTGAGTCCTACGGCGGTGTTGAATATTTCCAATTATACATATCTGCGATGGTAGCTATCATGATTTTGAACATCGGTTTGTTTACGATCGGCCTTCAGCTAGTGATCGATCGTGAGAAAGGTGTTTTGAGAAGGCTGAAAGGGACTCCTCTACGGCCATGGGTGATGTTCACAAGCATTCTTTTAAAAGCTCTGATCGCCACTTTTGTTGGAGCAGTTGAAATCATGTTGATCGCCTATTTCATGTTTGATGCACCACTCACAGACCATTTGGCCGCTTACACCTTAATGCTCATATTTGTAACGATATGTTTTTGCAGCTTCAGTTTAATCATAACAAGTTTTGCTAAAACAATCGGTGCAGGATTAGGGATGGCCTTCGTTCTTATGTATATCATGTTATTCTTATCGGGGGTTACAATTCCCTTAGAAATTTACCCTGAAACCGTGCAAACCATAGCTAAATTCATACCGTTGTATTATGTACACGACGCTTTGCAATTGGTTTGGCGAGGTGCATTTTCTTTATCTGACATGACTCATATAGTTGTGCTGTTTTTATTTGCAGCGTTATCCCTCCTCGTATCGAATCGGTTCTTTCGATGGGAATAATGTACTTATTAGGTTGAAGTGAGTAAACACCGGCTCTGCTCTACCTCGGTGTATAATTTCATTCCATATATTGCGATGCAAGGTGAGTGAATCTTTGATTTATGAATAGTTTCATGGTCAATTTTTTCAGATCATACACTTTCGGTGGGTTCAAGATGCGGCTATGTTTTCTCCTATACTTGCAAGATCCTCTCAAAATAAAGCTGAGAAAACAGTAGAAGTTCAATGATTTGGAAGACCATCTATTGGGTGGTAATCTTGAATTAATAGAGGAAGGAGTGGATAGTTATGAGTTCAATTCCAGAAATCAAACTTAATGATGGCCTTACTTTGCCAGCGATGGGTTTTGGTACATATAAACTCAATGGCAATGCAGGTGCCAATGCCATCAACAGTGCCATCGACAGCGGTTATCGGCTCATTGATACGGCTTATAATTACGAAAATGAAGGTACGGTGGGTAAAGCCATTCAGCGTGCCTCAGTTCCGAGAGAAGAGTTAAGAGTCGCTTCCAAGTTGCCCGGCCGTTATCATTCGTACGATAAAGCCGTGACTACGATCCAGGAATCCTTATATCGTGGCGGCCTCGACTATTATGATTTGTATCTTATCCATTGGCCCAACCCTAAACAAGACATCTATGTAGAAGCATGGCAAGCATTGATCGACGCTAAAAAATGGGGACTTATACGTTCGATCGGTGTCTGTAATTTCTTACCGGAACATATGGAACGCTTAGAGAAGGAAACCGGCAAGAAACCAAGCATGAACCAAATAGAGTTGCACCCATTTTTCAATCAGGAAGAACAAAGAATATGGCACGAAGAGAAGAACATACAAACACAATCCTGGAGTCCATTAGCCCGAGCAAGTGAAGTGATAGAAAATGAAACAATTGGGTCTATTGCTGATGATCACAACAAGACGATTACACAAGTGATTTTAAGATGGCACTATCAACTGGGATCGATTCCGATTCCTAAGTCTTCATCTCCTGAGCGTCAGCTGGAAAATATCTCGATCTTCGACTTTTCTCTAAGTGACAAAGAAATGGACAGGATAGCAGAATTAACTCGTCCAGATGGCCGGATAAAAGATCAGGACCCGGCGACCTATGAAGAATTTTAACCATGGGACTCAATAGGCATGCCCCCTTAGGCATTATGGGAGGCAATTGAAGACCTGCAACTTTTTGAGTTATGCATCAAATAAAGAAGCCGAGTCGGATGATTTTATCGTTCAACTCGGCTTCTTCTATAAATTCGAAGGGGCACCTGGGTTTATACCTGAGCTTTAGTTTTCGTTTGATATTGACGGTGAATTCCGCTACCGCTGCGTACACGCAGAGTGATTCTCATTTATAAATTGAAGAAAATCACTCTTTTTAGATGGACCACGTTGATTCCACGATGAGCGTTCGGTGGTGACGCCTGCGGGAACAGCGCGAGCCGAAGATCCACTTGGTCAAGTGATCTTCTTGACCAAGTTAGCTGAAGGCCGTGCCCGCGGCAAGCATCCACCGACAAGCGATGCGTGAGAAGCAACAACAAACGTTAACAGTTTCTCTATTCCGTCATTCATCTAGGGTTGAATTTGTTTTCCATTAAATCGAACGTGGAAAACACTTGAATATAGAGATGAAAAGGAGTTGAATAAAATGGAGAAAAAGATACATCTAGGTAAATCAGATTTAGTGGTCAATCCTGTAGGGCTCGGTACCAATGCGGTTGGCGGCCATAACATTTATCCGAATTTAGATGAAGAAGCAGGTAAAGATGTCGTCCGAACAGCTATTGAGCATGGAATGAACTTTTTAGATACGGCCTTCATCTATGGTCCGGAACGCTCGGAGGAACTGGTCGGCCAGGTCATGAAAGAGTATAAGCGCGATGACATCGTGCTTGCTACGAAAGGGGCACACCAATTTAAAGGGGAAGATGTGGTTTTCAACAATTCTCCTTCCTTCTTGAAGAAGTCGATGGAGGGTAGTCTCCAGCGTTTGGGTACAGATCATATTGATTTATTCTATATCCATTTTCCAGATGAAGATACACCGAAGGACGAAGCGGTTGGTGCTTTGAAAGAATTAAAAGACGAAGGTAAAATACGTTCGATCGGTGTTTCGAACTTTTCGGTGGAACAATTGGAAGAGGCCAATAAAGATGGCTATGTGGATGTGGTTCAAGGCGAATATAATTTGTTCAAGCGTGAAGCAGAGGAAAAAATGCTTCCATATACAGCCGAGAAGGGGATTACGTTCGTCCCTTATTTCCCTTTTGCGTCAGGTTTGTTAGCTGGTAAATACGATGAAAACACGACATTCGAGGACTTCAGAGCAAAGAACCCTCTCTTTCAGGGAGAAGCTTTTAAAAAGAATCTAGCTAAAGTAGAGCAATTGCGACCGATCGCTGAAGAAAAAGGGGTTGATATTCCACATATCGTGTTGGCTTGGTATCTGAATCAGCCTTCGATTGATGCGGTCATTCCCGGAGCGAAAAGGACCCAGCAGGTAGTCGACAATTTGAAGACGCTTGATGTGGACTTGTCAGATGATGAGATTTCACGTATCGATCATATATTCTCTTAATTTTGAAGATGTCTGAGTCCCTCTGTTAAGCTGCGGGGCTCGGTTTTTTTATAATAATGAAGGAACTTGACTCTAAAAGCTGAATGGAAAAGTAGAATGGAAGGCAAATGAAGAGAAGATAGGAGAGGAGACTATATATGGAAACACGCCCAACACTGCAAGAGATGTTCGATCATTTACATAAGCACCCGGAAGTCAGTTGGCAGGAAACGGAGACGACCGACTATATCGCTTCATTATTAGAAAAAACTAAGGCGAAGGTGAAGCGGTTTGATGAGTGTCCTGGACTTGTGGCAGAACTCGGAAGGGGGGAGCCAGTCATTGCGATTCGTGCAGACATGGATGCGCTCTGGCAGGAAGTCGGTGGCACACACAAAGCGAATCACTCCTGCGGGCACGATGCCCACATGTCTATTGTTCTCGAGACGCTTTTTGCATTAGAAGAAAAGCAGTCGGCGCTCGGAGGAACGGTTCGTTTCATTTTTCAACCGGCAGAAGAAACGATGGAAGGTGCCAAGAAAATGGTGGAAAAAGGATTGGTCGATGACGTCGATTATCTGTACGGCCTTCACCTGCGGCCGATTCAGGAATTACGGACAGGACAGTTCGCCCCTGGCATTCAGCATGGAGCTGCCCGCTTCCTGGAAGGGACGATTTCAGGGCAAGATGCCCACGGTGCTCGCCCACACTTGAACAAAAATGCGATTGAGCTCGGAGCGGAAATCATTCAAATGATCAACAACATCCATTTGGATCCAATGGTTCCCCATTCGGCTAAAATCACTTCTTTCCATAGCGGTGGAAAAAGCACGAACATCATCCCGGGAAGTGCTACATTTTCCATTGATCTGCGCGCACAGACGAATGAAGTGATGGACGAATTGACCGGGAAAATCGAAGCAATCATAGACGCTGTTTCCAACTTGTACGGTGCTTCTGTTGAGGTCAATTTAAAATCTGATGCCAAAGCCGCTGTCTTAAACGACGACGCCGTCACCTATATGGAGCGGGGCATCGAAAGAGCTGCGGGTCCAGAATCTCTCAAACCTGTCATCGAAACGACAGGTGGAGATGATTTTCATTTTTATACGATCAAGCGACCAGAGTTGAGAGCATCGATGCTGGCGATTGGCTGTGACTTGCAGCCTGGATTGCATCATCCGCAGATGGCGTTCGATCATAAGGTCATGCCTGAAGCGTCGAGAATTCTTGTGGAAACGGTTATGGAGACTTTGGGTGAGGGTTCATGAGGAATAAGTGAAGATTCTTTTATGGTAGGGATGTGTAAGAAAGTTAAAAGCACCTCCACCCATCGAAGGGAGGAGGTGCTTTTAAAATGGAAACTCGATTTATTTTGGTGCAAGCTCAATCGCCTGTCTCATCGCTTCCAGCATACTCTTTTCATCAGCGATCCCCTGTCCGGCTATATCAAAAGCTGTGCCGTGGTCAACGCTTGTTCTTATGATAGGCAATCCTACTGTGATATTAACGCCAGCATCGAGACCTAGCACTTTGATCGGACCGTGACCCTGGTCGTGATACATCGCCACGACGATATCAAAGTCTCCACGGACCGCACGGAAAAATAGAGTGTCCGCAGGCAATGGACCCTGAACTTCGATTCCTTCTTTTTGAGCGCGTTCTACGCCTGGAATCACTTTCTCTTCCTCTTCTCCATATCCGAAGAGTCCGTTCTCGCCGGCGTGTGGATTGATTCCGCAAACCGCAATTTTTGGTGCGTCAATGCCCGACTTATGGAGGGTTTCATGAGCCATTTTTATGACATCATACACACGCTCTGGTTCAATACGGTCAATGGCATCTTTCAAACCGATGTGCGTAGTCACGTGGATGACTTTCAACTTCGGTGAAGACAGCATCATAGAGAAGTTACTCGTGTTTGTGAGCTCTGCCAGGATTTCTGTATGACCTGGGTATAGATGCCCGCCTTTATGCAGAGCTTCTTTATTTAATGGAGCTGTACAAATGGCATTGATTTTCTTCTCGTTCGCTAATTCAATGGCTGTACGTAAAAATTCAAAAGATCCATGGCCTGCCTCACTGGAAACCTGGCCATATTTCAAGTCAGCAGGTAAGAGATCAAGGTCGACACAGTAGACCATGTTCGGATCATCCATTTCAGGAAACTCATCATTTTGGGTCACTTCTTTAAAAGTGATGGAGGAATTTAAAAGTTCAGCTGCACGTTGAAGGATCTTCAAATCCCCGATGACCACCGGAACGGATTGTTCTTTAAGCTCTTTATTCTCCAAACTTTTAATAATGATCTCAGGGCCGACGCCAGCAGCGTCACCCATCGTGATGCCGATGATCGGTTTATTGCTCATTTGTAACTGCTCCTTTCATCTTCTTCATTGCATGGTAAATAGAGGACTCTGTTCCAAATGCTCCAGCCTTGGTGACGACTGGAAGCGATGGCGAATCTCCAATCAATTCACCGACAGGGATCCCTGCTTCAAGCTGATGACTGAGCCTTATCCCTGTAGCCCCTAACGCTTTGGCTACATCTTTAGCAGTGTCTCCTCCTGTCAAAACCAGAGCAGAAACAGACGTTTGGCTCACGACTGTTTCCGTCATAAAGCTCAAGGCTTCTGATATCTTTTTCCCGATTTGAAATGAATCAAGCTCAAGCTCAGCTGCCCGCTTTTGCACTCGTCTGCGAATGTCCTCATGAGAAGGTACATAGAAAATAACGTCTTTTCCTTGAGAGAGGTGTTCCAAGGCTTCTTTGTTATAGACCTCGGCTTGATCTTCCCAGTCATTATAAAAAATTCTCTCTGTATCTATTTCTACTGGCTGGATATCCTTTTGGCGGATGGCATAGTTCACTTGCTCCTGAGTCGTCTGGGATAAACTACCGCAAACACCTAACACAGGACCTTTGAGTTGTTTTCCGTCCTCTATTCGGACACTGCTTTCTATCCCTATGACAGCAGGCAGGACTTCCGCTAAACCAGCCGATCCGCTCCAAACCACCTTATGGCCGGAGCTGTGAATTCTAGCAGCTAATTTCTTTAAGTCTTCTTCTGTCGATGCATCACATACGAGGTATTCAATACCTTCATCTATATATCTATTTATTGTAGTTGACCATTCGTCGTCTTTTGCATTTAGTAGTGTTTCATCAATAACGGCTGTCTTTTGACCTGTTTCTTTTTCAAGGATACTAGGAATATGGGATTCTGTAACGGGATGTTTAGGGTCGTGGGCCAGTTCTGTTTCACTGACAGGTTTCCCTTTCATGTAATGGATGCCATCCCGGGTTGTTCTTCCGTAAGCAGGAAAAGCTGGAGCTACAATGGTGAATACTGGGTTGAACACTTCACTTATAGCTTGCAATTCGTACCCGATATAGCCCCTTAGCGTCGAATCCATTTTCTTGTAGATCTGTTGATATCCTTTTTCCGCCAAAAATTCAGCTGCCGCTTTAGTCTTTTCACAGGCTTTTTCTTTATCTATAGCCCGTGAGTCGGTATCAATTACGATAGCCTCATCCAATTCATGGTGCTCCTCAGGAATCTCAAAGTAAACGGAAGTTGCAAGTCCCTTTTCTTTGAGTTGAATTCCACTATCATTTGCACCTGTTAAATCATCTGCAATCATTCCAAAACGAAAGTCCATGACAAATCCCCATTTCTGAAAAACTCTCTAGGCTGAAGCGTGCCTTTCCGATTCTGTTTGGTAATCATCTGGGAGGGTGACTCCTTTTCCTTCCAGGCGTTTAACTAAGAATCCGATATAGATCGGCAGCAGAATCGCAGTCGTAACCGTAGACGCTGCTACTTGGACGGTTGCCACGTCAACCATACTAGCGAAGCCGGCATTTGCTGCGGCAATGGCTGCCGGGGTAGCTACTGCGTTCCCTGCTGTTGAACCTTCAGCCGCACCAGCAATCGGGTTCCAATCGAAGGCTTTAAAAGCAAAGTATCCTGCTGTCCCTGTGATGAACGTTGTCGCAACACCTAGAAGAATTCCAGGAATACCACCTTCGATAATTTTAGCGAAGTCGATTCCCATTCCAAGGGCGAACGCGAAGAAAGGTATTAACATGGAGCTGCCCTGATCCAGAAACTTACGCATTTCTTCATCAAGGTTACCAAGCACCATTCCTACGACAATCGGTAATAATACCGCGATGAAAGCTGTCAGTGAGAACAAACCGTCCACAAAGCCCATCGCACCGAATATGGCAAGAGCTACCATTGTAAAGAATGGTCCATCATTCAGCGCAAGTAAGGAATAGGCTGCCCGGTCCGTCTTATTTCCGTATTGACCGACAACAGCTATATATAAACCACCATTACTGTTTGTCATGGCTGCAATAATGGCAATCGGAGCAAGACCTAACCATAAACCATTTTCACCTGCGAACACATAGGCAAGCATACCGAAAGCCGCCCCTACAATCCACTTGACGGTTAAGAGTGTCGCGCCTTTTCCGAGGCTGACACCGACTGTCTTCAAGTTGATTTGTGCACCTGTACATAATAAGAACAAAGCAATTAACGTCCCGGCACCATCAACAAACAGAGCTTGCGTGAAATTGCCGATTCTAAGTAAATCAGGCGCTACTGTATTCAAAATAGCTGCCAAAATAAGCGGGACAACCATCATACCGCCAGGAATTCTTTCCAAAGTCGCCTTAATCTTCATCTTTACTCCTCCTATCATAACATTTATGTTTCATAATTAAACAAAAAGAAATATATAAAGCGATTACATTGAATATAATAACGCTTACAATTTATTTTTGCAACACATATTTTTATTTTTAATCTGTTTCAGCTTATTTTTTATCATAGTTGTTGCATATTTGGGCAAAAAGAAAGCGCAAACTTATGAATTAAGTTTGCGCCATAATGTTGTGCGGTTCATTCCTAACCGCTTCGAGACTTTGGATTGGTTGTTATTCTCTTCCTGCATCACTTGCATGATTATTCGTTTTTCCATATCTTTCAACGTTCCCTGGACAGGGATGGAGTGGTCGAAATCAGACGGCTCTGAAGGTTTCTCCTTATGGATGAGTGTTTCGACATCTTTACGTTCAATAAAAGAGCCGTTCGTCATCGCCATTAATTTTTCAAGCGTCGTCTTCAACTGATCGATGTTGCCGGGCCAGTCATGGGTCATCAGCTCATTTACGGCTTCTTCACGGATCCCCACGGTTTCAGATCCGTAGTCGATGTGACTTTGGGCAATGAAAACTTGAACAAGGCTTTTGATATCTTCCGTCCTATTTCTTAAAGCGGGGAGATAGATGCGAGCCTCTGGTACGTCATAATACAAAGAATGACTCACTTGTCCCTCTTTAACCAGACTTTCCACATCATCAGGGGAGAGGAGGATGGTCTGATACCTTTCAGAAATATCCTGGATGAATGCCTCTGCACGATCCCGTTCATCCTCATTTATTTTATGGATGTTATGAAATACAACGGTTCCCTCTTTAGGCAGACTCTCCACATTCGCGAAAAATAAATCACGCAGCCGGTCGATTGAAACTTTCATCAGATTTACAGATACAAGAGGAGCGCGTTGCTGAAACCTTTCAAAATGAAGGTTCCCTGCATATGTCATTCTTCCTGTACCCGGTTCTCCCTCGATCCAAAGGGGAGCGTCCATACTTGCGTACCGTTTTAAATTGTTTCTTAATGAAACAGCTGCCGTACTTTCGCCGGGAATATTTTTATGAGAAAAGTTCGGGTATAACTTCACACCCTCTTCTTTTTGAGTAAAGCCGTTGTATATTAAAATATTTACATAATCCTCGTCACTATTGAGAGGATAAGCGACTAGAAAATAGCTTTTATTTTGATATTCGACCGGCCTCCACACTTTTTCTTTTCCTCTGACTACTTCTTCTGTAAGCGCCATGACCTCTGCACTCTCGACAAACTGGTCATCCATCACTTCTCTGAACTTTTCATTTTTAAAGATAAGTCCACGATCTTGTTTGACCGTGATCAATGGATGAGGAAACTTCTCAAGAGCATCAGAAAAGATCCCTGCTTGTGTCTGCATTTTTTGAAGGAGGTGATATAACCGTTTCGCTTCATCAAATGCTTCCAGGACCGCCTCTTTTCCAGAAGTGATGAGAATTCCTTGTAAGCCGGTCTTTTCTGCTTCATGAACGGTCACTACGTCTCCGATGACCACAGAAAAACCATCAGCTTTCAGTTCTTCCAGTTTTTCTGTGACTTCATCACTGTTTGTGATCGTAATGGTTCTTACATCCATGTCCAAAATACTGCATATCGTAGAAGCGCCTCTTGAGATATTAGCGAAACCGACCAATGCAGCCTTCCCATTGGTACCTCTCAGCAAAGTTAAGATTCGCAGGATATCATAGCCGCTTACTTTAATATCTACCACAGGAACTTTTACTTTTTCTTCGATCAAGCTCGCTGTACCACCTCGGCTGATGATGAGGTCATAACCATCGGCTTCCGCTTGTTTCGCGATGCCGACCCCATCCTCTAAATTCCCTGACTTCACATCAACCTTCAAATGAGGATCGACATCTTTATAATTTTTAGCAATTTCCGCAAGCCCCTGGTAGGGCGCAATGAGAAGTGCTTTAATCAATTTATCCCCACCTCAATCGTTGCATAATTAAACAATTCTATCTTTTCACATTATCGACCAAGAAGCAATACGCTAATCCGCTAAAATGGAAGTTCGATCTATGTAACGTAACATGACCACATTAATAATCGAGAAGAATTTAGAGGGAATTTATAACAAAAAAGATGCCATACACAATGGATGACATCTTAAATAATTTAAGGTGTTTGGTTTCAGTTCTAGCGCTTTATTGCTTCGTTATTATGGCTGAAACTCATGTAATTGAGAGTCTTTCTTAGTCTGCCTTTCTTACAGCTTCCGAACCTTGAAGTTCGTTTGCAGCACTGGCCAATTTTGCGGAAAAGCAGTGCCGAGCACCCAGTAACTGCCCCCTCTCAAACCGTAAATCTTCATCGTATCGTACTTCGCTTGAATGCTCCGGGCATCTTCAAACCAAACCTCGTGCTGTTGACCGCTTTCATCGGTGTAGCGGAAGTAGGGGGATTGATATTCCTCATCATATTCAATCGTGACGCCATATCTTGCAGCTAGAGCAACGGCTTCCTGGGGACTGACGGTGCGCGCGAAGGTTCCTTGGACCCAGGGGATTTTCCAGTCGCGTCCATACAACGGTATGCCCATCAATATTTTATCCCGAGGGATGACCGTGACGGCATAATCGAGTACTTCCCGGACCTTGTTGATGGGAGCGATCGCCCACGGCTCCCCGCCTGCCCATCCCCACTCGTAGGTCATGATTACGACAAAATCGACAATTTCTCCGTGGGCCTGATAATCATGAGCTTCATACAGTAAGCCCTGTTGATCTGCTGTGATTTTCGGGGCAAGGGCTGTCGATACAAGCAGACCTTCTGGCTTGAAGCGTTCGACTACTTTTCTGAGAAAAGCGTTATAATTTTCGCGATCTTCTGGGTAGACATATTCAAAATCAAAGTTCACACCTTCATAACCTTTGGTTTGGATGATTTCCAGAAGATTTGTGATCAAAGTGTCCTGTAAATCTGGACTTCTTAAAATCGCTGCAGCTAAATCGGAATCGAAGCTGTTGTTCGCAAAGTTTGTCACGACAAGTAATGGGGAGATGTTTTGAGCTTCTGCGGCATCGAGTAAAGCTGTGTCTTGCATATCCGTCAAAGTTCCGTCTGCCCTGATCGCATACATGAATGGGGTGAGGTATGTGAAATGCTCTCCAAGTGCGATTACTTCCTGTGCTCCTTGAGGTGTCGTCTGTGTCGTATAAGCATTGATTTCTGTCTCGGGTCTTGAAGCGGCGGGAATCCTTAGTGGTGTCCCCACATTGATGAGCGCAGGATTCGAAATGTTGTTCGCCTGCACGATTTGGCTCACTGTGACGCCATTACGGTTGGCGATGCTCCAAAGATTGTCACCAGGCTGCACGACATACGTGAAATAAGGAAGAATCAACATTTCACCAATATATAGAAGGGAAGGGTCAGCAATGTTGTTCATTTCCGCTAGCTCGCCTGTCGTGACGGCGAACCTTTGTGCAATCGACCACAGCGTATCGCCCTGCTGAATGACATACTCTTTATTCGTTTCAGGAATGACAAGCGCCTGCCCGATGACGACGACATCAGGGTTGGATAACTGATTTACGAGAATGATTTGATTGATATTGGAACCATAGAATTGAGCGATTTGCCATAAAGACTCTCCCTGTTGTACGACATGAATTCTCATAGGGTCTCTCCTTCATTTTTATAACGTTTATATATAGAAGGTATGTACAGGAAACTTGTCCTATTTTACTGCTGTGATGGTGAAGAGGGAGTTTTGCAAAAGCAGGAGGAAAGAATTCAGCTTTATAAATTACGGGAGTGGAATGAAAAATTTTAATGGAGAGGACGGTTACTTGGAGAAAAAAGGTTTCAAAGAGAGATGCAGGGGACGCGATTACTGTATAAAAAAAGATTGGGAAAAACGATAACTGCCACTGGAAAAGGCCAACGTTAGAGGAGGATGAATCAGATGGAGCGTAGGCATTTATTGCCTCATAAAGAAAACCCGAACGACTTGTTCGGGTTTTCTAGTGGAAAAATTCTTTTATTCCAGCGTCTTTTTGATTCGATATATTCTTAAGAACTTTTAACCCAGTGAGCGGCTTCATTGCTTGAAGGAGACGGTGGGAATTGTTCTCCTTTTTCCAGTTTGATTTCTGTATTATCATTTGCGGTTGAACCACCACTGACGAGACTTTCTACCTTGAATGTTCCATTTTCTTCTGCTTTTTCACCAGTTTTGTAAGTCTTTTTGTTAGCCATTGTAACTCCACCTCCAAATGAAATTTAGAAAGGATTTATCCTTTGCTATGTTTAGTGTGTTACCATTTATATTTGCCCCTAAACGCAAATTACATAATTTAACTTTTTGTTATGATAATGTAATATTAAAAGCGACCAGAATGAAAAATCGTCGTTAATAAACATATGGCCAAAATTTAATGAAACCGTCCTTTAATGGTTCCAGTGGGACCACAGGGATTATTTACAAGAGTTTTACCAGGCTTATTATAAATTTCCACTTTAAACTGTTATAATTAAATATAGTGATAATAACTATTATTTGTATGAAATGAAGGGGTCAATGTTATGAGTAAAATCAAAAAGGCAATTATCCCTGCTGCTGGACTGGGCACAAGGTTTTTGCCTGCTACAAAAGCAATGCCGAAAGAAATGCTTCCGATCGTGGACAAGCCTACGATCCAGTACATCGTCGAAGAGGCGATTGAATCTGGAATCGAGGATATCATCATCGTAACCGGTAAAGGGAAACGTGCGATTGAAGACCATTTTGACAAAAACTATGAACTGGAAGATAACCTTGTAAGCAAAGAGAAATTCGACATGCTGGAAAAAGTGAATGAAACGTCCAATGTCGACATTCACTATATCCGCCAGAAGGAGCCGAAAGGATTGGGCCATGCTGTATGGTGTGCGCGTAAATTCATCGGCGATGAACCTTTTGCCGTGCTATTGGGCGATGATATCATCCGTGCCGAGGAACCTGGTCTGAAGCAATTGATCAACCAATTTGAAAAGACGCGTTCTTCTGTCATCGGTGTCCAGCAAGTGCCTGACGATCAAACCCATCGTTATGGAATCATCGATCCGGAAAACCAGGAGGATCGCCTGTATCAAGTGAAGACATTCGTCGAAAAACCGCCACAAGGTCAAGAACCATCGAACCTTGCTATCATGGGCCGTTACATTTTGACGCCTGAAATCATGATGTTCCTCGACAAGCAGGAAAAAGGGGCCGGCGGAGAAGTCCAGCTGACCGATGCGATTCAGAAGCTGAACGGAATCCAGCGCGTGTTCGCTTATGACTTTGACGGTGCGCGCTATGATGTCGGTGAAAAATTAGGCTTCATTCAAACGACGATTGAAATCGCTTTGGAACGTCCGGATCTTAAAGATGATGTGATGGATATTCTGAAAGGTTTAGTGGCAAAGAACGAACAAGTTAATAAGTAACGTGAAGGATGGTAAAGGCAGTCCCTGGTAAATCAGGGCTGTCTTTTTTTCTTGGTCAAAGGGCTTAGCGTTCGCACATGGGTAACTGACCACTGCCACTCTGGAGCCGAGTTTTCTATTAAGGAAGCCCTTTTTTGTTCAGGCTTTCTTTATGTTAATATACATGGGTGTTAAATATTTCACGGGGGATTATATTATGGATAGATTAAGAGAACTTCAGAGAAGTCTTGTAAGTGAGTTTGAAGACAAATTAGATCGAGAACTCACTATAGAAGAAAAAGAATTCTTGTATTGGTTAGCAAAGGAACAAATAAAAGAAGAGAGATAAAGTTATAACTATAGGAGTAGGATCAGGCATGAATAAACTTTCAAATGAGGCACTGCTCTCAGCATACTATGCAGCTAAGAAGCACAACTTGGATCCAGAGTTCATATCGATTATTGTAGAAGAAATAAAAGTCAGAAAGTTGCATGTTATCAATGATGAGAGCGAAAACAGTAAAAAAGAATAGAATCTCTTTCGTTAAGTAAGAGTCACCTCCATGGTGGCTCTTTTTTAGGATGTCATATCGTCGATCAGAAGGCATTCTTAGGTCCGCTCGGTACAGAACCGATCAGACGTAGGAATGGAGCCCGGACCTCTTGATGCTGCTTGCCCCCAAATAGCAGGTTCCTGTAAAAATTAGGTTAAGACATACAATAATTTTGATAAGGTGATAAAATAATAGAAGAAACATCAAGATTTTACATAAAAAATCCAATTGGAAAGGGAAGATGTGAGAGTGAAAAAGAATCAAAAACAATGGTGGCTTCGCTCGGCACTTGGACTCGGTTTGGCAGCCTCTGCAGTATTGCCGTCGACAGCGACTGCGGCGGAAACTAATGAGGATGTCGTAGATTTACGGTTGATGGAAACGACGGATCTGCACAGCCATGTGATGAACTATGATTACTTTTCCGGACAGCAGGATGACACGGTCGGTCTCGTTAATACAGCGGCATTGATCAACAGTGCAAGAGATGAAGTTTCGAACTCTATGCTGTTTGATAATGGCGACTTGATCCAGGGGAACCCGATGGCTGATTACGTTGTCGATCAGGAAGTTCTTGATGAGGAAGGGAATGTCCATCCTGTCTATCAAGCGATGAATCTTTTGGACTACGATGCAGGGAACTACGGAAACCATGAGTTCAACTATGGACTGGATTTTCTCGATCAGGCGATTTCAGGCTCTGAATTCCCTTATGTGAACGCAAATGTTTATAAAGCGGGTGCAGAGGATGAAAACTATTTCGATCCCTATGTGATCCTTGATCGCGAAGTTGTCGACCAGGACGGGGAGACCCACACGATTAAAGTAGGGGTCATCGGTTTTGTCCCACCGCAAATCATGACATGGGATAAAGATAATCTGGAAGGTCATGTTACGACTCGTGACTTGAAAGAAACAGCCGAAAAATTCATCCCGAAAATGAAAGATGATGGGGCAGATGTGATTGTCGGAATCGCTCACTCCGGCCTTGGTTCGACTGAGGAATACGTGGAGAGGGCGGAAAACCAGACCTATCAATTATCGACGGTCGATGGTTTCGATGCTTTGCTTTTCGGTCACTCTCACCAAACTTTCCCAAGTCAGGATTATGCGTCTCTTGATGGCAAGCATAACATTGATTTGAGTACAGGGACGATCAACGGTGTGCCGACGACCCAGGCAGGATTCTGGGGTTCTGATTTAGGAATCATCGATTTACAGTTGGAAAAAACAGCAGGTGAATGGGATGTCGTGGATGGACAATCGGAAGCGCGTCCAATCTATGATTCTGAAACAGGCGAACCACTGGTAGAGCCGGATCAGGAGATTGTCGATGCCGTGAAAGAGGATCATGAAGGGACGAAGGAATATGTAGCCACTCCTGTCGGCGAAACGGAAGCGCCGCTATACAGCTATTTTTCCCAAGTTCTAGATGATCCGACGGTTCAAATCGTCAATGATGCCCAGAAGAGTTATATTGAAAAATATATCCAGGGTACTGAACTTGAAGGATTGCCTGTACTTTCTGCTGCCGCCCCCTTCAAAGCAGGACGCGACGGTATCGGGGACTACACTGACATTCCTGAGGGTGGTTTAGCTATCAAAGACACAACGTCCCTATATAAATACCCGAACACGGTAAGGGCGACGAAGATCAACGGTGCTCAGGTCATTGAATGGCTTGAGTGGAGTGCGGGGCAATTCAACCAGATTGATACAGCTACAGAAAAAGCGCAACAGCTGGTCAAAGAAAATACAAGTACAGAGCCAGGGTTCCCGAGCTACAACTTTGACGTCATTGACGGACTCACATATGAAATCGATGTGACAGAACCTGCCCGTTACAACAATGATGGTGACAAAATCAATGACAGCCACCGCATCGTCAATGTGAAATTCAATGGCGAACCTATCAATCCTGAGCAGGACTTCCTGGTAGCGACGAACAACTATCGGGCAGCTTCCAAATTTGCTAATCCTGATGGAGATAATGTTGTCATAGAATCGCCTGATGAAAATCGTCAAGTGCTCGTCAATTACATCCGTGAAAACGGCACGATCAATCCACAGGCAGATGGCAATTGGTCCTTTGCTCCGATTGATGAGGAGGATGTCACATTGACTTTCCGCTCTTCTCCAGAAGGCCAGCAATATGCGGAACAGGAAGAGAAAATCACTTACCTTGAAACACAATCAGATGGCTTCGCTCAATACGCTGTTGAATTGACAGCTTCAGAACCATCCGTATCCTTCCCGGATGTGCCTGAAAACTATTGGGCTGCTGATGAGATTTATGCACTGGTTGAAGACGGGGTCATTAAAGGTTATCCAAATGGAAACTTCGGACCTGAGGATAAATTGACTCGTGTTCAGTTTGCGATGCTGCTGACAAGAGAGCTAGGACTGACAGCAGAGGGAGAAAGTCCTTTTGAAGACGTCCCTGAAAGATACCAGGAAGCGGTCACAGCTGCCTTTGAAAATGGAATCGTCAACGGGGTATCCGCCGACCGCTTCGATCCTGATGCTTGGATCAACCGCGAACAGATGGCCGCGATGGTCGTCCGTGCTTTTGAATTCAAAGACGGAGAAGAATACGATCCGTCCGGGGATCTCCCATTTGAAGATCAAAACCAAATCCGCATCGGTTTTGTGGATGAGGTCACGGCCGCTTATGAGCTTGATCTCATGATTGGTGTACCAGGAAACAAATTTGCACCAAAAGGAACCGCGAGCCGAGCAGAAGCTGCTACGGTCGTCCATCGTTTACGATAAATGCTACGGAGGAGGAAGAACTTATTCGTGTTCTTCCTCTTTTTTTGTAAACAGAAAGATCACTTTAAATATGATAGACTACCAATATATGTTAGGAGGGGAAGTATGAATAAGAAGCGTATAGCTTTGATCGTCTTAGTGGCTGGCCTGGCGATTTATGCAGGAACATTACATATGAAACTCAATTCGTACCATCAATTTGTAGAAGATGAGGAATTTACACCTGCCTCAATTATGCTTGAGGAAGAATTTATTTTATATAGTTTGAATCCAATCATTGAGGAATCGATTGAAAAAGAAAAACTCACCCTAGAAAATTTATCCACCTTACAAGCGACTTATAACAATGTAACAGACTATATTGTAAGTTTAGCCAGTATAGCTGAGCGACTGGAAGGTGTGGGGATCAATAATAATCATATTAATGAGCAGCTTTCTGATATTATTTTTACCCTGGAAAGAATGAAGGATGAAAACAATGAAAGTGTAGAGCTGAATGAAGAGCAAATCAATTTTCTTAAAGACGTTATGAACCTGAATGAGGAAATGTACAGTGTATTCCAAGAGTATGAATCTATTTCGAATAAAGAGCGGAAGAACTTCGACCGTGATTACTGGATCGATTACATAAAAGATATGGTACGGGAGACGAGAGGAATTGTTGTGAGAAAAGTTGTTTACTAGACAGGGAGGTACTTTATGAAAAAATCCCTCGGAATGCTACTTTTATTGGTGATTATCGGATGCTCTGACAACAGTGAACCAACAGATAGCCCTCACGAGGATGACAAAGCAGAAAACTCTTCAGGTATCTCCTATAAAATTGGGGAGGCGAACGACAAGGTTCAGCCTCCTGACCGTGATCAGTGGACAGCTGAAGATATTTACGAACAGACAGAATATGAGCCATATACAGGGAGGTTCTTCAAAGGCCTGTTTGCTCACAACACCTTTTTCATGGTAGAGCCTGGAGCAGATGTCGGTTCTCATGAATCCTTTCCAGACGAGAAGGTCCGCGTCCAGCTTGTAGAACGAGAGAGAAATTTGGAAAAGGTCGAAGTGGTGAAAGAAAAGATCTATGAAGATGGAGAAAAACTGGCCGTCCAGATTCCAAGTCAAACCGGCGCCCTTTATACGTTCAGCCAGGAAGTTCTAGGGAAAGATGATCAGGTGCTCGATACCGATGTCGTCGTCTACTACGTCCCGCCGGAAGAAATTAATGCAAGGATGTATGTGGATAAGCTCAAGTTCGCCCAAGATGACACCATGGAAGTGCATATAGAAAATTGGGGCCCGACAATTCTCGAGTTCGGCACACCTTATAACTTACAGCAGTACACGAGCAATCGTTGGAATGATGTACTCGGGGATGATAAGGCTTTCCCATCAATCGGATACACGCTTCAATCGGAAGAAACCCACACCCAGAAGATAGATTTAAGCAGACTGGAATTGAGCTCAGGAAAGTACAGGGTCATTAAATCATTTGATGCTCAAAATACGGAGGTGGAAGCGGTTTTGAGTGTGGAGTTTGAGATTGAATAGTAATAAAGAAGTGCCTGTCCTCAGCTGCGTTAGCCGGGGGTTGGCACTTTTTTTGTTTGGCTCGATTATGAAGGCTTTTGGACAGATTGTTAGTTGCTTTGGCATGAATCTGCTTGAAGTTGGACTGATTATGAGGCGATTGGAAAAATTATTGCGTGGAGCGGCTGGATAATCGCTCCTTTTGGACAGAAAAACCTGCCATCTTGAATCCGCTGGAAACATACCGATATTAAAGAAAAGAGATCTTGAGGGAGCTGTAGAAGCGTGCAAAAGTATGAGCTGTTTAAAAAAGTCAATAAAAGTGTCGAGGATATGGATTTGGTCACAGCCAGAACTTATATGGAAGAAAACTTCGAGGCACTTGATGAAAACAAGCATCAATTAAACCGGAATGCTCGGGAGCTGCTCAAGTTTTTTGCGGAGAAAAGAGAAAAAGGAGAGAAGCCGCTCACTCGCCAGGAACTCTCTGATTTGAAATCGATGAATATCTATTCGACCAGATTTGATGTGCGGGGGCTGAAGCTGCTGATCAAGGATAAGGAAAGCTTGTTGATGAAAAAGGAAGCCCTTGGTTACTTGAACACAGACGCGAAAACATTGTTGGCGGGGATGGGTGCGATTGAGAAAGGGTAATCTCAGGAGTTGGGACCGGCTGTTCCAGAGTTTCGCTTGATTAAAGGTGAGTTTGGACAGATTCTCCGTAAGTTTGGATGAATTCACTATGAAATCGGACAGATTCACCAGTAAGTTGGAAAAAATATTGTCTGGATGGGACAGAATAACACTCAGTTCAGCCAGAAAACCTTTCCGAATAGAAAAAAAGCCCGTTCTCCAGAATGAAGAACGGGCTTCTCCTTTACTCAGGATCGCTTTTTCGCATGAGTGTCAAAGAAAGCATTCATGATAACGTTGCTTGCTGATTTTCATTATCCTCATTTTTGTTACGGATCCACTGGACAACTGTGATGAGACAGAAAATGCCCACTCCGATCAAGGATATGATGAAGTTCGGGTAAACGAGCAGCAGTCCGCCTGCGAATAAAGCGAATCGTTCCAGCCAGCTGACTTTTGTTACGTAATAACCGATCATAGCTGAACTGATGGCGGCCATCCCTAAGAGTGCGGTGACCACACTGATCGAGACGTTTACTGCATTTGCATCTCCTTGCAACAGGAGGATAGGGTTGGTCACGAAAACGTATGGGATGATGAAAGCGGCAATCGCCAATTTGACAGCTGTCACGCCTGCTTTCATCGGATTGGCCTTCGCGATCCCGGCCCCGGCGTATGCGGCTAAACAGACGGGCGGCGTAATATCTGCGACGATGCCGAAATAGAACACGAACATATGGACAGCTATGACAGGCACATCAAATGCGAGCAAAGCAGGTGCTGCCATCGTGGCAGTTACGACATAGTTGGCTGTCGTCGGCAGCCCCATGCCGAGAATAATACAGGCGATCATCGTGAAGAACATGACAAGGAAGAATTGACCTTGAGCAAGGTCGATGATCCCTCCGGCGATTTTCGGTCCAAGACCTGTTATTGTCACGGTTCCTGCGATTATACCGGCTGTCGCACAGGCAGCGATGACCGGGAGAGCGACACGAGCGCCTTCTTCTAGGAGCTTGATGATCCCTTTAAGTGACATCCGGGTTTCTTGTCGGAAGAAACTGATGACAAAGGCTGTTGCGATTGCGAATAAGGCCGCATAAGTCGGTGTACGTCCTGACAGCAAGAAGCCGATAATGATGACAAGCGGAAGAAAGAGATCGAGCCGTTTCAACAGCTTGTTCGTTTTCGGCAGTTCTTCTTTTGTAAGCCCGCGAATGTTTTGTTTGCGTGCTTCAAAGTGGGTTCCCAAGAATACGCCCGAAAAATATAATAGGGCGGGGATGATGGCAATGACAATGATTTCGTTATATGGGATGCCTGTGTAGGAAGCCATGATAAAAGCGGCTGCTCCCATAATCGGCGGCATCAGTTGACCTCCTGTTGAGGCAGAAGCTTCTGAAGCTGCCGCGAAATGCGGTTTGAAGCCAGCATTTTTCATCATCGGAATCGTGAATGACCCTGATCCGACTGTGTTGGCTACAGAACTTCCGCTGACCATCCCTTGCAGTCCACTTGCTGCAACGGCTGCCTTCGCTGTCCCACCTGTATAACGGCCGGTCAGCCGCAGGGCGAGGTCATTGAAAAATTGTCCGATATTCGTTTTGACCAAAATGACCCCGAAAAAGAGGAACAAGAAAATGTAAGTGGATGAAATTTGAATCGGGATTCCAAAAATTGCGCTTGAACTGAAAAACATTTTGGTGGCTAAAGACGGCCAGTCAAAACCGGCATGACCGATGATCGGAATGAAATTTCCGAATAATCCGTAAAGCAGTGCCACCATTGCAATAATGACAATAGGCAGGCCGACCACTCGTCTTGTTGCTTCTAATAAAAGTATGATTCCAGCTGTTGCGACAATCTGATCCATATAAGTGAAACCGAAAATGATCGCTTCATTGATCAATCGTTCATAATTTTGAATGATATAAAAGTTCGTGTAGAGCGCCAGGGCAGCTAAAATGACGTCATACCAGGGAATCCCCCGTTTAGATGATGAGGAAGGTTTGAACGGATAGAGCAGGTACACTAAGCACAAGGCTGCACCGAGGTGGATCGCCCCCTGCATCAAGGATACATAAGCCCCGCGGTAAGCGGTGTACAATTGGAAAATCGTAAGTGCACTTCCTAAAATGAGTGTCAACCAACCCCAGGCTCCTAAATTCGTGCGGAATGTACTTTCTTTGTCATATTTCGCCATAAGCTCCTGCTTGTCTACTTCTTTGTTATCTTGTGTCGCCACTGATTCTACCTCCGTTTCACACACTTGATCATCAGTGAAAGAACCGGACAATAATACTGCCCGGTTCTCATTGAGATCATTTATTCAAGGATGCCTTCTTCTTCAAAGTATTTCTTAGTACCAGGATGAAGAGGAAGGTCTTGAGCGCCAGTGAGTGCACTGTCACTTGTTATGAGCTTCGCTTGAGCGATAGACATTTCACCGGAATTCTCATAAAGTGTCTTCGTAAGCTCGTACGCTAAATCTTCGCTTACTTGGCTGGTGGATCCTAAAAGAAGGGCCATCGCCGTAATCGTTTGGACAGGTTCATCCTGCCACTCATATGTGCCAGGCTCGACAGTATAAGCTTCATACTGGCTGTCTGCAACGACTTTCTCGAGTGCTTCCCCTTCAATATTCAAGAACTTCACTTCGCCTGTGGCTGCATCCAGCTCGTCTGTTGTAGAAGATGGAACACCTACAACTGCAAAGGAAGCATCAATTGTGTTATTTTGCAGTTTACTTTTCGCATCACCGAAGCCTTCTTCGTATGCCTCATAGTCTCCTTCTTCAATTCCATAAGCGGAAAGGACCATTTCAGCCGCTTCGCGTGTCGCCCCGCCAGGAGGACCTACAGCTACACGTTTCCCTTTCAAATCTTCAATCGATTCAATTCCTGTAGATTCAAGGGTCACTACTTGAAGAGCTTCCGGGTAAAGTGATCCAATTACCCCGACATTCCCGACGTCTTTGCCTTCGAATTCTCCTGTGCCTTCAACCGCATTAAGCATCGTGGTGTTTTGCGCAATGCCCAGTTGGAAGTCTCCGGACTGGATTTTCGCAATGTTTTCCACAGAAGCCCCGGATTCAACGGAACTGACATCGAAACCTTCGACTTCAATCATATCTTTCCACAGGTTGGCCATCTCGCCGCCAAGTGGATAATAGACACCTCCGACACTACCTGTGCCCATCGTAAGGTTCGTCATCTCTTCTCCTTCACCGCCACCGCCTTCGCTGTCGCCGTTGGAAGAATTGTTGGTACCGCTTTCCCCACAAGCACTAAGTAACATGCTTACAGCCAGCAGGATGACAAAAGTAAATAATGAATATTTTTTCAAAAAGATTACCCCCTAGTAATAGATTTGGAAATTGATAGGAATGGGCGTGAATCGTCATTCCCATTCAAATCAAATTAACTCCTTACATCTACATGATTTTACCTTGTTTTGGGGGTTATTACAAGAATATTTCAATAATTGAAAGCGTTTGTGCGCTGTCTGGGTGCTTTGTATTTTGGGGAGGGGAGTTTGAGACGTTGCGCTAATAAAATGCTCTCAGGCAGATGAATTCTGAGTTGCGCCGATAAAAATTCATCTGACGCCGATAAAAGGCTGCTACCGCCGTTTTACAGCTAACTAAAAGGTGAATCAGCGTCTATATTGTTTAAGTTACATTTGACTTAAGGCAACCCTGTATTGTTTTATTGAGATATCAGAAAATTTACTGAAATTAAAATTATAGAAAAGGAGGAGGAAATCATGGCCAATATGAAAAGCATTCAGTCTTTTATGGAAGAAAACCGTGAAGACTACATAGCATTGTTGAAAAGGATGGTGCAAGAGCCTAGTAAAGCAGGTGAGGAAGCAGGAGTTCAAAGCATAGTGGCTGATCGTCTATCTTCTAAAGGATTTGAAGTGGATCGTTGGGAGCTTGATTATAAGTTGTTATCCGAACATGAAGCCTTTTGTGCTTCTCGAGCTGATTTTGACGGTAGTGAGAATGTTGTGGGTGTTTTGAAAGGAGAAGGGGATGGAAAGTCGATTTTGTTGAATGGCCATATCGATGTGGTTCCTGAAGGTGAAAGGGAGCAATGGAGGTTTGATCCATACTCCGGAAAAGTGGAAGATGGGAAGCTTTATGGACGTGGGGCGACTGATATGAAAGGTGGGAATTTGGCTGCATTGCTTGCGATTGAAGCGATTCAGGGAGCTGGGATCAAGTTGAAGGGTGATGTGATCTTTCAAAGTGTCGTCGAGGAAGAGAGTGGGGGTTCTGGAACGCTGGCTGCGATTGAACGGGGCTATCGTGCGGATGCGGCGCTCATTCCCGAGCCGACGAATATGCGTATTTTTCCTAAGCAGCAGGGCTCCATGTGGTTCAAAGTCCATGTATATGGAAAGTCCGCTCATGGAGGTACACGTTATGAAGGTGTGAGTGCGATTCAAAAAGCCGGCATTGTTCATGAAGTCATTCTTGATTTAGAGAGGGAAAGAAACGAACCTCTTGATAGCCCGCTTTATCAAGGAAACCCAATTCCTGTGCCGATTAATATCGGGAAAATCGAAGGAGGAAATTGGCCTTCATCCGTCCCAGACCAAGTCACTATGGAAGGGCGAATGGGGGTAGCCCCAGGTGAATCAATAAATGACGCTAAGCGGGAATTCGAGGCACGTGTGGCGAAGCTTTACGAGGCAGATGTATGGTTTGCCGAGGCGCCTGTAGAAGTGGAATGGTTCGGTGCACGTTGGCTACCGGGAGAAATTGATGATGACCATCCTTTCTTGAAGACTTTGAAGGAAAGCTATCAATCTCAGGTTGGTGAACAGCCGGTTATCAAAGCTTCACCATGGGGGACGGATGGTGGATTATTAACGGCTTTGGCCGGTATCCCGACGGTTGTTTTCGGTCCAGGGGAAACGAATATGGCTCATTTCCCGAACGAGTATATTGAATTGGAAAGAATTTTTGAGACCGCTTCAATCATAGCGGAGACGGTGTTGGAATGGTGTGAAGCAGCGAGTGTGGAGGAGTGAAATTCAAATGAATGTTGATGTTCTCATTCTATCTATCCAGTCGTCCTTCCACGATTTATGCGGGTGACATTTTTGGCGCTTCTTTTTCATTCAAATTGGTTTATAAGGAGAGATGGGTATGAAAGTAGAAAGGCTGAAGCGGAGGTTTGACGAGATGGCTCAGATCGGGGCGACGGAGCGAGGAGGCGTCCATCGCCTGGCATTGAGTGATCTGGATCGGGAGGCACGGGATCTTTGGACCCACTGGGCGGAAGAGGCAGGATTTAAAGTGAGGGTCGACGACTTCGGCAACATGTTTGCCCGTTTAGAGGGGAATTTCCCAGAAAAAAAACCGATTGTCCTGGGTTCTCATTTAGACAGTGTACCTAAGGGAGGAAAATTCGATGGCACGCTCGGAGTGCTCGTCGGTTTTGAAATCATGGAATCGTTGCAGGAGAAGGCAGAGGACCTCAGTTTTCCGCTTGAAGTAGCTGTCTTCACGAACGAAGAAGGTGCGCGTTTCCCTACTCCCATGTTAGGAAGCGGGGCGATTACAGGGGTTTTTTCCAAGCAGCATGTGTATGACATGCAGGATGATGATGGCAAGCGCTTTGAAGATGAATTGAAGAGAATCGGCTATCAAGGTGAGGAAGAAAATCGCCTGAAGGATGTGGAAGCATTTATTGAATTGCATATCGAACAAGGGCCGCTTCTTGAAGCCAGGGAAAAACCTGTAGGTGTGGTCAAAGGGATTCAAGGATTATCCTGGCACAGAGTCCGATTCATCGGTGAATCTGATCATGCAGGAACGACGCCTTTGGAGCATAGGAAAGATCCCTTACTGAGTGCTGTCAAAGCCATCAGCCGGATCAACAACTGGATCCATCGTTTAGAGGATGAAACCCTTGCCACCTTCGGAAAATTCGATACGCTCCCTAGCTCCATCAACGTGATTCCAAGCGAAGCGGTTTTCTCATTGGACATCAGGCATCCAGATCATTCCGTATTACTTAATCGAGTCGAAGCGGTCAAGCGTTTGATACGGGAAGTGGCTCTGGAGGATGATACCCAGAGTCTTTGTGAAGATCTTTCCTTCATGCCGCCCGTAGCCTTTGATGATTCATTGATTGATGCTTTACGGGAAAGTTGTAGAACAAATGAAATCGACTATTTAGAAATGTTCAGCGGGGCCGGGCATGACGCTATGTATCTCGACCGGCTAGGAAAAACAGTGATGGTATTCACACCGAGCCAAGCAGGTAAAAGTCACTGCGAGGAAGAGGAGACCGATTGGAAGGACATCGAAAAAGCATTGAGAGTGATGCATGATACCGTCGCAAGTCTGGCGCTTACCCAACAGCCCGCCGCAGACGAATAATTTTTTCTATATCTTTGCTATACTTTTGAAAAGAAAAGGATACAGGTGATGATGATGATGTGTCCTAATTTTCAAGACGAGATAGTGGAAGATTCGTTTGATGAATTACTGACCATAAAGGGACCAGGTGCGGTTGTGTCCTGACAGGAATGCCTCCTTACGAACAAGAGGCTTTTCTCTTTTCGCAGCTTGAATTTATTAATAAAAAGGAGCGACAGCATGCTGAATTATTCAACCTATTTGAATGAATTAAGGGATGAAGCAGGGGAGACTTATTCGCTGATTAACCCCCATACGAGAGAAGAAATCGAAGAAATTCCCGAGTGTACGAATGAGCAAATGGAAACAGCGATCGCAAAGTCGTTAGCGGCCTTTGAAAAACTGAAGACATGGAGTTCTGCAGAGCGTTCGGAGGTTCTTGAGCGAACGGCACGTATTGCAGAAGAAAATAGTGAAAGGTTCGCTAAAGCGATTGTGAATGAAGCGGGTAAGCCGGTTCGGTTCGCCAAAGGGGAAGTAGCGCGGACGGTGGAGACTTTGAAATTTTCTGCGATTGAATCACGGAAACTCGAAGGGGAATCGATCCGTCTCGATGCAGCGAACAATGGTGGCGGACGGGATGCCTACACGATCTACGAACCGATTGGTGTCATAGGTGCGATCACCCCGTTCAATTTCCCGTTGAATCTAGTCATACATAAAGTGGGTCCAGCCATCGCTGCAGGGAACACCATCATTGTAAAACCGGCTGAAAAAACCCCTTTATCTTCGCTGTTATTACGTGAAGCCTTCCTGGAAGCAGGGCTCCCTGAAGGTGCGTTTCAGGTCATTACCGGAGATGGACCGCGCCTTGGGAAGGTGCTGATCGATCATGAACAAGTGGCGAAAATCACATTTACCGGCAGCCCTGAGGTAGGAAAATTAATTAAATCCCAATCCGGACTGAAGAAAGTGACACTTGAGCTTGGGAATAATTCTGCTCTATATATTGATGAAAGTCAGCGAGAGAGACTTGATGACATAGCACAGAAAGCAGTTGTCGGTGCTTTTTCATATAATGGACAAGTCTGCATAAGCACTCAACGCATCTATGTCCATGAAGCGATTGCCGAAGAGTTCACCCGTCATTTCATTGAGGCGACATCACAATTGAAGTATGGGGATCCATTAGAAGAAAGTACTGATTTGTCAGCTCTCATTGATGAAAAATCGAAAAAACGGCTGCTCGAATGGATCGTGGAAGCGAGCCACAACGGAGCTGAAATCGTCCATGGTGGAAAAGCCTGCCAGAACGGGATCGAGCCCACAATCTTAAAAGGTGTCCAGGCATCTGACAAGGTCTCCTGTCAGGAAGTCTTCGGTCCTGTCGCCATCGTCAACGCAGTAAAGAGTGGTGAAGAGGCGCTAGCTGAAATGAATAACTCGAATTATGGATTGAATGCCGGCATTTTCACTACTGACTTATCCCAGGCCCTGCAGATGAGTCACCAATTGGATGTAGGACAAGTGCTGGTCAATGACATTCCGACTTTGAGATTCGACCATATGCCTTACGGAGGAAGAAAGGATTCGGGGTATGGATATGAAGGCGTGAAATATGCGGTCCGTGAAATGGTGAAGCGGAAAATGATCAGTTTGAATTATAGTTTTTAATAATCTTGTAGAGTATGCAAGTTGTTAAATTCCAATCTACCCGTTTTTTGCGACCTGCCTCCCACGCTGTTAAGTTGGAAGATTTTATCGTTCAACTCGGCTTCTTTCAATGTACAAGAAAATCACTCTTTTAAGATGAACCACTGTTGATTCCACGATGAGCGTTCGGTGGTGACGCCTGCGGGAACAGCGCGAGCCGAAGATCCACTTGGTCAAGTGACCTTCTTGACCAAGTTAGCTGAGGCCGTGCCCGCGGCAAGCATCCACCGATAAGCGATTCGTGAGAAGCAACAACAAACATTAATAGGAAATTGATTATTGAGGAAAATCACCCACTTATGTTAACTGTATAATTTAATGGTTGACCAAATAGACATCTTCCGCTATTCTTCTTACTAGATACATAGAAAAGTAGGTGGAAGATCATGAAACTTCGGACGATGCTTTACGCTTCTTTATTTGCAGCGATTATGGGAGCTTTAGGTTTCTTTCCTCCCATTGTGACCCCATTCACGCCTGTGCCGATAACGGCTCAAACACTTGGTTTGATGTTGGCGGGGTCCATTTTAGGTGCTAAACGCGGTGGGTTGAGTATGCTTCTTTTCGTTTTGCTCATTGCGATCGGTGTTCCGCTTCTATCTGGCGGACGTGGAGGTCTTGGTGTATTTTTCGGACCTTCGGGCGGTTATATCATGAGTTATCCGATCGCCGCGTTCATTATCGGATTTTTAGTCGAACGGTTTTGGAAGAACTTGAAGTTGTGGCACTATCTTGCGTTCAATTTTATCGGCGGCGTAGTGTTTGTTTATGCCTGTGGGATAACTTACTTGTCGTTCGTCACTGACACTCCTTGGCCAGCAGCGGCCGTAGCTGCTCTTGTGTATATCCCTGGGGATGTGGCGAAAATTGTCATCGCCTCGATCCTTGCTCAACAATTGAACCGGGTCTATCCTTTGATGCACAAGAACAGGTCGATCGATTATCAAAAAGCAGCATAGAATAAAGGCTTGTCTCCCGGACAAGCCTTTTGGTCTATCCAGAGGAGGAATTTCATGGCGCTGATCGGCGAAAGAATTCACGAAATAGCACGGTGTTTTCCAGAAAAAGAAGCGGTTGTCCATGGGAGAACGGTGCTCACATATGAGGAATTGCTATGCCAGATGGTGACGTTAAAAAGGCAATGCACCTATCAATTAGGTTCCATGAATGGTAAGAAAATAAGTTTTCTACTGCCGAACGGACCGGAATGGCTTGTCGTCTTCCTAGCCGTGAGCTCGTCTGGAGGAATAGTGATTCCACTGGATCCGAAGTGGCCCAAATCGCAGCTTGAAGATGTTTTGTTGGACGCCGATCCGGATTTGATCATCTACGACAAGGGTTTGAAGGACCTGTCTGAACGGGCTCATGCGTACACATGGGATGAAATCAGTGTTTTCCCTGAGCTGGAACTGCCTGCAGAGCAAATAAATGATGACGACATTTTTTACATCGGATATACCTCTGGGACGACAGGGCGGCCGAAAGGATTCATGAGATCCCACGCCTCCTGGGCTGATTGCTTTTCAGAAGGGGAGGAAGTTTTTTCATTGAAGCAGGATGATCAGATTTTTTCCCCTGGACCGTTCGTGCACTCCCATTTCCTTTATGCTTCCATTCAAGCGCTTCACATTGGAGCAACGCTTCATCTTGTTTCTTCTTTTCAAGCAGAAGAGGTGTGGCGCGTGCTGGAAGACAAGGACATTACGGTTTTGTATATTGTCCCGACGATGTTCGAAGCTTTGAACCGAACGGCAACCCCCGCCCATGCTCCCGATTTGAGAACCATGATATCGTCCGGGGCGAAATGGGAGGAATCTTCTAAACAGCAAGCCTCTCAACTTTTCCCTGAAACGGACATTTATGAATTTTTCGGCGCATCGGAACTCAGCTTTGTCAGTGTGCAGAAGGTGGCAGGTCGTGATCTTCCTCACGGGGCAGTCGGCACACCTTTTCCTCAAGTGGAATGGTCGATTCGCACAAATGCAGGGAATGAGGCAGCACAGGGGGAAATCGGAATATTGTTCGTGAAGAGCCCCTGGATTTTTGCGGGATATTTGAACATGCCTGAGCAAACAGCTGAGATGTTTGATGGAGAATGGGCAACGGTTGGAGACTTGGCTTACAAAAATGAAAGGGGACAAGTCATCCTTATCGGCCGCAAACAAAATATGATCATCAGTGGCGGGTTGAACATTTATCCGGAAGAAGTGGAGAGAGTGATTCGTGATCATCCAGCGATTGATGAGGTGATCGTTCTTGGCCAGCCTGATTCCTATTGGGGAGAAAAGGTGACCGCTGTTTATACAGGGGAGAATACATTGCGAGTTGAGGAGCTTGAGATTTTTTGTAAGCAATGGATACCGAAATACAAGTGTCCGAAAGAGTGGGTGCACGTAGCTGATTTCCTATACACCTCCAGCGGAAAAGTGGCGCGGAAACAGATGCTTGATTGGCTTGCTGAAAAGGAGGGATTTCATGGGTGAAGTAGTGCTCGTTGCGGGCAAAAGAACGGCAATTGGAAAAATGGGAGGCGCTTTGTCACATGTGCCCCCTGAGAAACTTGTGAGTCCGGTGATTCAAAAATTGGTGGCTGAAACGGAGCTGCCTCTGAAAGAAGTCGATGATGCCATCCTCGGTAATGTCGTCGGTCCTGGTGGAAATATTGCGCGGTTGTCAGCATTAGAAGCAGGACTCCCGGTTACTGTCCCTGGTGTAACTGTCGATCGTCAATGCGGCTCTGGATTAGAAGCGATCATCATGGCAGCGCGGTTCGTGCAATCGGGTGCGGGGGACATCTATTTAGCGGGGGGTGTCGAGAGCACAAGTCTTGCGCCATGGAAAATGGAAAAGCCGGCGTCGATTCATGATCCACGTGGTCCATCATTGTATGGGCGGGCCCGTTTTTCCCCGGAATCGATCGGGGACCCGGAAATGGGTGAGGCGGCGGAGAATGTAGCGGAAATGTATCAAGTGCCGCGGGCAGACCAAGATGCTTATGCCTATGCCAGTCACCAAAAAGCGGTCGAAGCCAAGCGGAAGGGTTGGTTCCAGGAAGAAATCGTCGAAGTTGATGAGGTCGATGAGGATGAGTGTCCTCGCCCGAATACTTCTATGGAAAAATTGACTTCACTTTCGCCTGTCTTCCGGGGAGGGGGAACGGTGACGGCTGGGAATGCTTGTCCTATGAATGATGGTGCTTCGGTTGTTTTGGTCATGTCTTATGACAAATGCCTTTCGCTTGGATTGACGCCGATCGTTCGATTTGTCGATGCCACAGTCGCCGGGGTCGACCCGAACGTGCTTGGAATCGGACCCGTTCCGGCAGCAAGGAAGTTGCTGGCACGGCAAAACCGAACCATAGAAGATGTTGATGTCGTCGAATTCAACGAAGCTTTTGCATCTCAAGTGATCGCATCACTGAAAGAATTGAGGGTTGATTTTCAAAAGGTGAATCTTGCAGGGGGAGCGCTTGCTCTAGGCCACCCTTATGGAGCCTCAGGTGCCATATTGGTGACCCGGTTGCTGACGGAAATGAAACGTGGAGAGCTGAATTGTGGAATGGCGACTCTTGGCATTGGCGGGGGAATCGGACTTGCCGCTCTTTTCGAAAGGATGGGGAAATGATGGTGGAAGAAAGATGGTTGAACCATACCGTTGAAGCTTCAGCAATCCTTGTCCATCCAGCTGAAATCGGGCCATTCGCTGAAGCGGTTTTTTTGAAAAATTCGATCTATTTTGATTTCGAAGCAGCAAAAGCGCACGGCTATCCGCACATTCCGCTCCCTGCCACGATGCCAATCACCTTTTGGAAAAAGTTCGACATCCCCTGGTTGAATGGGATTGAAGGCGTCATCCATGCTGAACAGCGCTTTGAATACAAGACAACCTTAGTGGCTGACAGGGAGTATCAAGCGACATTAACGCTGAATCGGATCGAAGAAAAAGAAAGCTCCCTTGGCATGATGGAATTTTTATATCACACGTTAGATATCTATCATTTGAATGAGCTGCAGTGCAAAGTCTATACGACCCTTATTGTGAAAGGTGAGGAATTGTCATGAAAACAGGGGAAGTCCATACAGGAATCACAATTAAAGAAATCACCGGTGAGATGATCGAGAATTACGCGAAAGCCTCTGGTGACGTTAACTCCATTCATCTGGATGATGCCTCAGCTGAAAAAGCGGGTTTTCCGCGCGCTGTGGCTCATGGGATGTGGTCGATGGGAGTCATCGATGCTTCGATTCACCAGTGGTTCAGGGGAAAACCGCCGATCAAAGAACTGAGTACTTCTTTTATAAAACCAGTTCTCAAAGGGGATAGCCTTATAATAGAAGGAAAAGTTGCTAAGGAAGAAGCGGGAAAGTTTTTTGTCGATATTAAAGGGTTCAACCAACATCGGACGTGTGTCTTGAAAGCGAAACTGGTCATAGGGGGAAGCGAAGATGACGAACGTAAATGAAGAAATCGTGATCATAACAGGATCCACCAAAGGAATCGGCCGGAGTACCGCCTTTGCTTTAGCCAAAGAAGGAGCAGCCGTCATAATTAATGGACGTAAGGATGCTGAAGTAGAAAGAGTGGTGGAAGAGATTCGGCAGGCGGGAGGCAGGGCAGCAGGAGTCGCCGCCAGTGTCACCGAAGAGGAAACAGGATCGCGGCTTGTCGAAGCAGCACTTGCGAACTTCGGCGATGTAACCGGTTTGATCAACAACGCAGGGGTGGCCAAAGATCGGATGGCTCATCGGATGGAACTTGGGGATTTCCAAGAAGTGCTCAATGTCCATGTCACGGGTACGTTCATCCCCACCCAGGCTGTCATCCGGCACTTACGCAGCCATGAAAAATCCGGCTTCATCCTCAATATGACTTCACTTGCTGGCCTGATCGGCAATGTCGGCCAAGTGAACTACAGCACAGCGAAGGCTGCTATTCTGGGTATGACCTGGACGCTGGCCAAAGAACTGGAGTCGAAATCGATCCAAGTAAATGCCATCGCCCCAGCTGCCCTCACCGATATGACGAGACATCATATAGAAAAAGCCCAGCAACAAGCATCCAGTGAAGAGGAAGCGGCTTATTGGAATGTAGGCTCTGCCGAGCAAGTCGCTCATTTTCTCGTTGATTTCATTAAGAAGCGAGAGATGAATCAGACAGGCGAAACGTATGCGGTGAACGGTGAAGAAATAGGATACTGGCATCCACCCAGCTATGAATTGCTGTGATCATTAGTTGAGTGATCTCTTAAAATACGGAGGTCGCTCTTTTTTTGTTGAGGGTTCCTCGGAGTGCTGAGGGTGTGAAAATGTTGTTTGCGCCGGTAAAATAGCAAGTTATACCGATAAATCTGCTATAACGCCGACTTCATTCGATGATCAATTCTCGACTTCGAATTCGGCCGCTAAAGAAAATTCCACTTCGCCATCAGTGATTCCTATTCTTTTAATGATCCGATATTTCCCTTCTTCCATTTCAAAATCCTCTAGACTTATGCTTGTCTTGTTTTCATTTCCAGGAAGAACGACGTACTCGAGATCAGGGAAGGCGGAAATTTCATCATGGTGCGGATGAATGCTCCATTCTCCGTTTTGATAGACTTGAATCGTGTATCTGGCACCGTAAGAAAGTCTTCTTGGGCCCCAGTTCGTCACTTTGTATTCAAGTGTATCTTCAGCAGAATACACCTCTTTATCAAGGGATAGTTTCGCATTGATTTCTGATTTTCCAGGTACGTAAACGATTCCTGCTACCGTATCGATGACTTCTCCTGTTTCATCCAGCATTTCTGCACTTACGGAATAAAGCCTATTCCGCTCTTCGGGGAGGGTGACGACGAGACCTTTCGCACCTTCCTCGTATATTTTCTTTTCGATTAGAGAAATCTTTTCTAATTCTTTCGTTTTTGAAATCAGTTGTACTCTTACTGTTTTCCCCTCGGGCACCCCTTCTACATAAGTCCCTTGTTCTTCACCTGGTTGATAGATTGAGAAGTTTGAAATCGGGGATACCATAATTCTTCTGAACCCTTCGCCAGTTGCAGGGCCATAGCCAGTTTTTTGGAGGACTTCTTCTTCTGTATATGGTCGTCTTTCTGTATACATGAAGCGGTTTTTATCCTGTTCGCCGATTTGAGCGGGGATATTCTGGCTTCCACTTGAAGCAAGATGTGGCTGACAATATTAGCGGCGACTACAATAAAAATGAACATCCCTAAAATTGCTATGTATTTTCCCATCTTTCCCCTCCTCATCGTTATTACTACTATTTTACCATTTATTTGGATATCTTTGTTTTCGATAAGCAATTTCGAATATTCATTTGACACCGCTTTCATAAAGTTATATAGTAATAGGCAACAAGTTAAACATGTGACGGAGATTTGGAGACTCACACTATTTTTGCGAACTTTACCCAAAGTTTGCAGTTTAGTGGGGGTCTCTTTTTTTCGTACAAAAAATGAAAAAAAGGAGTGGAGATCATGTCTGAATTTCTTGCGGAATTGATTGGAACGATGATTCTGATTATTTTTGGTGGCGGGGTTGTAGCTGGTGTCGTGTTGAAGGATTCGAAGGCTGAGGGCTCAGGATGGGTTGTCATCACCATCGCTTGGGGACTTGCGGTGACGATGGGTATCTATGCGATTGGCGGCTCTACAGGAGCGCACATCAACCCGGCGGTTACATTGGGGCTGGCGTCGATTGGGGATTTCCCTTGGGCGAAGGTTCCTTTATATATTAGTGCACAAATGATCGGTGCTTTCATTGGTGCAGGGGTCGTTTTTCTCAACTATCTTCCGCACTGGCGTAAAACGAAGGACCAGGGAGCGAAAAAGGGAGTCTTTTGTACAGACCCAGCTGTCCGCAGTCCTTTTTCAAACTTGGTGACAGAAATGATCGGCACTTTCGTCTTAATGATGGGGATTTTGTTCATCGGGGCCAATGAATTCACAGAAGGGTTGAATCCGCTGATCGTCGGTGCTTTGATTGTGGCCATCGGGATGTCTCTTGGCGGGACGACCGGCTATGCGATCAACCCTGCACGTGACCTGGCACCGAGAATTGCGCACGCTGTTCTGCCGATTCCGGGTAAAGGCGGTTCTGATTGGGGATATGCCTGGATTCCGGTTGTCGGTCCGATATTAGGTGGAGTCTATGGTGCATTGTTTTATCAAGCGGTCTTTACGCAGGAATTTTCGCTGGCGTTCTGGGCGTTATCTGCAATCGTTGCTGTCATTTTTGTCGGAGCGGCTAATGCTGAACTGAAAAAAGGGAGAACCATCGGCAATCAAGTAGAGGGAAAAGTAAGCTGATAAATTTTTTCATTAGAGGAGAGGATTTCTATGACAAAGCAGTACATTCTATCCATTGACCAGGGGACGACAAGTTCACGGGCGATCTTATTCAACAAGGCAGGAAAAATCGTGGAAACCGCCCAAAAGGAATTCGAACAATTTTTCCCGAAACCAGGCTGGGTCGAGCACGATGCCAATGAGATTTGGACATCTGTCCTTGCGTGCATCGCCGAAGTGTTGAGGAAAGCTGACGTCGAACCTGATCAGATTGCCGGCATCGGGATTACGAACCAACGGGAAACGGCAGTTGTCTGGGACAAGAACACCGGAAAGCCGATTTATCATGCGGTAGTATGGCAGTCACGCCAGACGGAAGACATTTGTAAGGAATTGCGCGCCGCCGGTCACAACGAGTTGTTCCGTGAAAAAACAGGCTTGCTGCTCGATCCGTATTTCTCCGGTACGAAAGTGAAATGGATGCTCGACAATGTAGAAGGGGCCCGCGAGAAAGCAGACAATGGTGACCTTTTATTCGGTACGATCGATACATGGCTTGTCCATAAGCTTTCTGGTGGAAAAACGCATGTAACGGATTACTCCAATGCTTCCCGGACGTTGATGTATAACATCTATGACCTGGAGTGGGATGATGAATTACTGGACATTTTAGGTGTGCCGAAGTCGATGCTGCCTGAAGTGAAACCATCCTCGGAAGTGTACGCAAATACCGTCGACTATCATTTCTTCGGCCATGAGGTTCCGATTGCAGGGATCGCTGGAGATCAGCAGGCTGCTTTATTCGGACAAGCGTGTTTTGAAAAAGGGATGGCGAAAAACACGTATGGCACCGGCTGCTTTATGTTGATGAACACAGGTGAAGAAGGCGTCGCTTCTGAGCACGGACTTTTGACAACGCTTGCTTGGGGAATTGATGGAAAAGTCGAATATGCCTTGGAAGGAAGTATCTTTGTTGCCGGTTCCGCGATCCAGTGGCTGCGGGACGGCTTGAAACTGATTGAAAGTGCAGCAGAGTCGGAGGATTATGCAACATCCATTGATTCAGCGGATGGAGTTTATCTAGTTCCTGCCTTTGTCGGACTCGGGACGCCTTATTGGGATAGTGAGGCAAGAGGGGCCGTCTTCGGTTTAACACGCGGAACCTCAACCGCTCATTTCGTCCGCGCCACTCTTGAATCATTGGCATACCAGACGAAGGACGTTCTGGATGCGATGATCGCAGATTCCGGCATTGATCTGAAAGCCCTTCGTGTAGATGGGGGGGCCGTGAAGAATAATTTCCTCATGCAGTTTCAAAGTGACATGCTCGGTGTTCCGGTCGAACGTCCCGTCGTGCAAGAGACAACTGCTCTTGGTGCCGCCTTCCTGGCAGGTCTCGCCGTCGGTTATTGGAAAGATAAAGATGAAATCAAACAACACTCAGAGAATGAGCGCACCTTCACGGTTGAAATGAGTGAAAATGAACGGGAAGACTTATATAGCGGTTGGCAAAAAGCGGTGGAGGCGACAAGGAAGTTCAAGTAATTGTGGAACGGGATGAGGCGATATTTCGTGGCTATTTATAGAATGCTGCGCCGACATTTTTGCTGGTACGCCAATGAAATTCGAGTTACACCGATAAAAACATCAACTATGCCGATATATTTCGTTTTACGCCGGTGAAAATACTGTAACGCCGATATAAGCTCAGGTATGCTTTAATAACATAAATGAAATTAGAAAAAGAAAAAGTCAGGCGCTCGCCTGACTTTTTTGGTTATTAAGGCACCACAGTTGCAATGCTCCCTGGTCCTATCTAATCATTTTTTCATAATTCATCTAAGAGAGAAGCCAGTTTGTTAACAGAAAGTTTAATTTTGTCGAATAGAGTCCGCTCAAACCTCTGGGTGTATGTTACCATATGTAAAAAAGATAACGGTTACATAAGGGAGGGGGAGTAGTTTGAGGGTTTCGCTGCGTACAAAGATTCTGGGGCTTGTGCTTTCCTTGCTGATCCTGGTCATCGGTATCCTGGCTGGGGTTTTCGCTTATTTGGAAAAAGAAGAAGTGGAAGATCATATGGGGCAACTGGCTCTCCAGGTTGCGAGTACGGTTTCTTTCATGCCTTCCATAAAGGAGGCGTTCGAGACGGATGACCCTTCTGAAATCATTCAGCCGATCGCTTTGAGTGTCCAGGAGGAATCGGGCGCAGAGTTTGTCGTTGTCGGCAATGAGGAAAGCATTCGCTATGCCCACCCGGATGAATGGAAAATCGGAAAAAAGATGGTGGGTGGGGATAATGCGAGAGCGCTGAAAAATGGCGACTATTACATTTCACAAGCGGAAGGGACACTCGGCCCTTCATTACGTGGTAAAGCTCCCATCATTAATGACAGTGGTGAAATTATCGGCATTGTTTCTGTCGGTTTTTTAATTGAAGATATCCGCGCGATCATATGGGATAAGCTGGCGAATGTGTTTTGGATTTCCCTTTTAGTCCTCGTTATTGGTGTGATCGGCAGCTTTCTTTTGGCCCGTAGTATAAGAAAAGATACGTTGGGCCTAGAGCCATACGAAATCACTTCTTTTTATCAAACGCGTGAAGCTATTCTCTCCTCTGTAAAAGAAGGAATCATTTCCATAGATGGGCAGGGACGGGTGACGATGATCAATCAGTCGGCAATGGATTTGCTGAACCTCAGGGAAAAGACAGAAGGACGACTGATCAAAGAAGTTTTTCCGAATACGCATATGCTCCAGGTGTTAGAAACGGGGGAATCGACTAAAGATGAAGAAATGATTTTGCAGGATAAAATCGTTATCGTGAATCGGACGCCGATCATCCATGACGGGACGGTGACAGGGGTTGTCTCCAGTTTTCGTGATAAGACCGAAGTGAGAGAAATGGTACAGGCTTTGTCTGAGGTGAAGCGTTACTCAGAAGGTCTAAGAGCCCAAACTCATGAGTACACGAATAAGATGTATTTGTTATTGGGGATGCTGCAATTAGGCAATTACCAGGAAGCGATGAAGATGATCGAGGAAGAATTTTCGAGTACGCAGAAGCATCAGCAAGTCATTTTTGACCGTATTCAGGATGAAACCCTGCAAGCGATTTTGACTGGGAAAATGAGCCGGGCGTCGGAACTGAAAATCGATTTCACCATTCAGGAAGATTCCGAATTACAACAGATCCCTGGCCATATCAATCATGCCGATTTGGTCACTGTCTTAGGGAATATCATCGATAATGCATTCGAAGCTGTCCGGACTCAAGAAGACAAACAGGTGGAATTTTTTGTAACAGATGTCGGTGAAGAGCTGGTTTTTGAAGTGACAGACAATGGTCCAGGTATTCCAGAGAATAACTACTCGTACTTATTCATAAGAGGTTTTTCCACGAAACAGGGGGAAATGCGCGGCTATGGTTTGGCGAACGTCAAGGAAGTGGTCGATAAGCTGAAGGGGACGATGGAAATTACTAGGGCAGATGAGGGTGGAACCGTCTTTTCCATCTTCATCCCTAAGCATCGAGGGAGGCGAGTGTAATGAAAGTCATGATCAGTGAAGATGATTTTCGTGTAGCGGAAATGCACGCCCAGTTTTTAAGAATGATCGATGGAGTAGAGGTGGTCGGAAAAGCGCTCAATGCAGAGGATACGTTGGACATGCTTGTCGAACATCAGCCGGACTTGCTTTTGCTGGACGTCTATATGCCGGATAGGCTTGGGGTGGATATCCTGCATGATGTCCGTGAAAAAGCACCGCAAGTGGATGTGATCATGATTACGGCCGCAAAGGAAAAAGAGATAGTAGAAAAAGCCTTGAAATACGGTATCGTTGACTACATCATCAAACCGATCACACTGGAACGTTTCCAGCAGACGATTGAGGATTATCAAAAACGGAAAGTATTATTCGCAGAAGCAGAGACTTTCGACCAAACGATGGTGGATGAACTTATGAAAACCCCGCAAGAAGAGGCTGAATCATCCGCTCCCCCTGTACCTAAAGGCATCGACCCGCTGACATTGGAAAAAGTGGAATCGATGCTGAAGCAGGCGAAGGAGGAAGGTTTGACCGCAGAACAAGCCAGCCATCAAATGGGGGCTTCTAAAACGACAGCACGTCGATACTTGGAATATTTGATCACGATTCGTAAAGGAAAAGCAGAAATGAACTATGGCCGTGTAGGGCGGCCGGAAAGAAAATACTATGTCCGCAAGTGAACCAGCCGTCGATAGGGAAACAACTGAAAGCCCTTTTCAATCTACAGGAACCGTTAAAGTTTGTTGTTGCTTCTCACGAATCGCTTGTCGGTGGATGCTTGCCGCGGGCACGGCCTCAGCTAACTTGGTCAAGAAAATCACTTGACCAAGTGGATCTTCGGCTCGCGCTGTTCCCGCAGGCGTCACCACCGAACGCTCATCGTGGAAGCAACGAGGTCCATCTGAAAAGAGGGTTTTCACTGATCCATAAAAGAAAGTCGCTATATTCCGTCTTCTCCAGAAGAAGTGCTGCGCAACCGCTCAAAATCCGTACGCCAGGTCATTTACACTGTAAATGATGGCATGAAAAAGAAGTTCCCAAAGAAGCTCAAGGAAATGTTTTATCGAAATCATTAAAAAACCTTGTTAAACGAAAAATCCGTTTAACAAGGTTTTTTATTATGGAATTTTAGTGAGGAGGTTTCTGCTTGTCTGTTAAGAATGTAAGTTACCCATTTACTCCGAGCTGCATCGATATAATTTCCCGCAAAACTTTCCAACTACCTGTACCCCTTCATGAATTTTATGTGGTTAATTACGTTTATTGCATTTAATATCGGTTATTTTGAAAACGGTTACATAATTGTCACAATATTATAAACTAGCATCACACTTGATAGATTAGCAAAAAAGAGAGGGGCTTATTTGATGAAGCACTTATGGTTATTCGGTTCTATCTTATTGGTTTTGGTATTAGCTGCTTGTGGAGGTTCTGAATCAAGCGGGGACGGTAATGGAGAAGGAGATGGCGAATGGACGCCTGAGAAGAATGTTGAGATTGTCGCTCCGGCCGGTGCTGGGGGCGGCTGGGATACGACAGCGAGATCTGTCGGTAAGATTCTGGAGGAAGAAGAGATTATGGAGCAAAATGTAGGTGTCGTGAATAAAGAAGGTGGTGGCGGAGCCGTTGGTTGGTCTTACATCAACAGCACGAATAATCCGCACAACATTTTCGTTTCTTCCCCGCCGCTTATTTTTGTACCACTGAATGGGCAATCTGATTTGTCTCATGATGATTTCACACCACTTGCGAATATGATTGCTGACTATGGCGCGTTCGCAGTTGCCGAAGACGCAAAATGGGAGAATCTGAATGAATTGTTTGAAGACATGAAGAAAGATCCGTCCAGTGTCACGGTTGTCGGAACATCTTCTCCTGGTTCAATGGACCATATGCAGTTCGTTGCTATCGCTAAAAAAGCTGGTGTAGACATTCAGAAAATCAAATATGTATCGGCTCAAGATGGTGGAGGGATGACGCAGATCCTGAACGGAAGTGCTGACGTTTACTCGACAGGTATTGCCGAAACGGTTGAACAGGTGAAGGCTGAAAAAGTCCGTGTACTTGGGATTACTGCTGAAGAAAGACTTGAAGGAGAGGTTTTATCTGAATTCCCTACAGCTAAAGAGCAGGGAATTGACGCTACTTTTGTTAACTGGAGAGGGTTCTTCGGTCCAGGAGATATGACAGAAGGACAAGTGAAATATTATGAAGAAAAACTGAAAGAAGTCAGTGATTCAGAAGCTTTTGCTGACATTCGTAAAAACTATGGCTGGAATGAGATGTACATGGATAGTGAAGAGTATGGCAAGTTCCTTGATGAACAAAAAGAAGAATTGGGGACTCTGATGGAAGAACTGGGATTGAATCAATAAGGGTGAGAGGGTCTGGTTGCAGGCCCTTTCCTATTTACCACTAAGGTGAAGGTGATACGTGTGCTGAAAACATTGAATCAAAAAATTAGTATTGTGCTGATTTTGTTGTCTGCGGGTTATTTGTATATGAGCTACAACTTGAAAGAGTACTCCTATGTGCCGGTGGATTCAGATTTTCTGCCTAAGGTGCTTGGTTACTTATTGATCGTGCTCGCTGTGTTTTTATTTTTTGATAAATCATCAGAAACAGAAGAAGAAAAGGAGAAGAGACAGGTTCCAAGAAGTGAGATTCTTGTATTACTTGCGGTCGGAGGCATGATTTTTCTTTATATTTTCTTATTAGAAATCATTGGATTTGTGCTCAGCTCCGTGTTGTTCGTCTTTTGCTGCTCCTTATTTTTGGGATATCGCAAGCACAAAATCAATGCGATGGTGGCGGTCATTTTTCCACTCGTCATGTATTTATCGTTCAATTATCTTTTGCAAATTAGTTTACCTCAAGGGATATTACCATTTTAGAAGGTGTGAGTTATTATGGGTGCAGGTTTGATGGAAGGATTTCAAGTTGCCTTTAGCTGGCAAGGAATATTATTTGTTCTTATTGGTGTAGTAGCGGGAACGTTGATCGGGATGATGCCGGGTTTGGGACCGATCAGTGCGATTGCCATCATGATTCCGATCACATATGGAATGGATCCCTCTTCTGCACTTGTTATGATGGCTGGCGTTTATTATGGTGCTGTCTTCGGTGGATCGACCTCCTCCATTTTGTTGAATGCCCCAGGGATATCAGGGACAGTTGCGACATCGTTTGACGGTTACCCCATGGCTCAGCGGGGAGAGGCAGGGAAAGCATTAGCGATTGCCGCGATTTCCTCCTTTGTCGGGGGAACGGTTTCAGTTGTACTGCTGATGCTTTTCGCTCCTGCTTTGGCTCAAGTGGCCGTATCTTTCGGTCCGGCCCAATATTTTGCGCTTATGTTCTTAGGGTTGACGGCCATCTCCAGTTTATCTGATGGATCGACAAACAAAGCTTTGATCACGGCTACGATGGGGTTCATGGTTGCGACCATTGGAATTGATGGACAAACAGGGACCACCCGCTTTACATTCGGGAATGCCAATTTACTGGAAGGAATCGATTTCTTAGTCATCGCTCTCGGTTTGTTCGCATTGGCAGAGATCTGTCACCTTGTCATCAAAAGGAAAGACACCTCTCTTCAGAACCAGGGTGATATCGGAAGTCTGAAACTGACGAAGGAAGATTTCAAAGAAATGAGAGGACCGATGACGAGACAGTCTTTTCTGGGATTTATTTTAGGCGTGCTCCCAGGAGCAGGGGCGACCATCGCTTCGTTCATCGGCTATATTTCGGAAAAGAGAATAGCTAAACGACCGGAAGAATTCGGAAAAGGCTCGATCAAAGGATTGTCTGCTCCCGAAACAGCCAACAACGCTGCAACTAGTGGTGCTTTCGTGCCTTTGCTAAGCCTGGGAATTCCGGGGTCCGGGACGACAGCAGTCATGCTTGGAGCCTTCCTTGTCTTAGGCATCCAGCCAGGTCCATTGTTGATGGCTGACAGACCAGAGGTTTTCTGGGGGATCATTGCCAGCATGTATATCGGGAACATTTTCTTGCTGATTTTGAATCTGCCATTGATTCCTTACATTGCAAAAATCCTGAAAATCGCCCGTCCGATGCTCATCTCTCTTGTGGCGATTTTCAGTTTGATCGGTGTTTATGCCATCAGCTTCAGCACATTTGATTTATATCTATTGTTGATCTTCGGTGTGCTTGGTTACTTGATGAGGTTGTTCAGTTTTCCAGCTGCCCCTTTCATTCTTGCATTCATTCTGGGTGGAATGATGGAGCAGTCTTTCCGACAAACGATGACAGCTTCTGGAGGGGACATGATGGCACTGATTTCCGATCCGGTTTCGATCAGCTTATATATCGTAAGTCTGTTGTCCTTCGCGGTGCCACTGATCCGTAACCGCAAGAGTGCGAAACAGGTGTAAGCGGATTTGTAATAAAAGCTCTTGCGCCTATTCAGTAAATCAAAATAAGGAAAATAAAGCGAGGCTGGGATAAAAGAATTTCCCACTAGAAAACCCGAACGAATTTTTTCGTTCGGGTTTTCTATATGAATCAACTAATGGATATGTTAAAGTTTGTTGTTGCTTCTCACGAATCGCTTGTCGGTGGATGCTTGCCGCGGGCACGGCCTCAGCTAACTTGGTCAAGAAGATCATTTGACCAAGTGGATCTTCGGCTCGCGCTGTTCCCGCAGGCGTCACCACCGAACGCTCCTCGTGGAAGCAACGAGGCCTATCTAAAAAGAGTGATTTTCTTTGACTTATAAATGTTTCATCGAAATAAAGAAGCCGAGTTGAACGATAAAATCGTACTGCCCAGCCTTTCTGTGATGCATAACTTAGAAAGTTGCAGTTCTTCAGTAGCCTCAATATACTTCGCTTGCCGCGGGCACGCCCTAAGTCTCCTCAGAAAGCAAAGATCGCTTTTCTTCCGGGGGCTTCGCCTCGTGTTGTTCCCGCAGGAGGAGTCTACGTATGTTGCCTACGCTCAATCTGATCCATCCTACACTATTGTTTGTCTTTTCCAGTGGCAGTTATCGTTTTGTCCCAGCCTTTTTGTTTGTTAATAAGGAGGTTATACTATACCCGCATGAACTGCTTGATATATACCACATCCAGTTCCAGCACCTAGCCTCTCGAGGTCTTGGCCCCACACGATGTGGGGTCGTTCGGCGTTGCAACAGGACGTTGCGACTTTAGCCGAACTTCCTCTTTCCCTTTACTGTGGCAAAAACCGCCACTTCAAAGGTTTGCTTAAGCTTGTCGAGGCTGCCCAAGGTGCTTGCACTTTTGATTGTTAACTAGTAGTTATATGTTCTTTTTCGAGTGCTTTTTCCCCTGCTCGTAATACTTCAATGATGCGGTCGACATCATACACGCTTCCTTTCCACGTGCCGCCACTTACTTTTTGCAGCTCTGCCCATAGACGAGTATCATCAGGTAAATACTCCGACGGGTGGATGTCCTCGTTTTGGCTGCGCTGGGCCAGGATTTCACTTCCTTCTTCTGGTGTGGCTGGCTGATCTTCGGTACCGAGAAAATGAAGGTGGCCGGACAGGTTGTGGGTGTCGATATAAACTTCCACTACATCATCGTCTTTCAATTTTCCGATTGGCCCATCTGCTAACCCTTCCGGTCCGATATGTCCGATGCAGGCGCCAGTCGATACACCAGAGAAGCGGGCATCTGTGAGAAGAGTGACGTATTTGCCGTAAGATAAATGCTTCAATGCGGACGTAAGCTGATAGGTTTCTTCCATACCTGTTCCTAGTGGTCCGCACCCGGTGACTGCCATGATGTCACCTTTTTTGATTTCCCCATTTTTGATAGCGGTGATGGCTTTTCTCTCGCTTGTGAATACTTTGATTTTTCCTTTGTGATAATAGATTCCCTCTGCATCAATCACTTCAGGATCGATGGAGGTGGATTTGATAACCGCTCCTTCTGGTGCAATGTTGCCGACAGGGAAGGTGATCGTTGAGGTGAGACCTCTTTCTTTTGCCCGTTCTGGTGACATGATGACTTCTTCGGCTTTCACCTGATCAGCGTCAGCCAAACGTTGTTTCATTTTAGCTCGTCGCGGCGAATGCTCCCACCACTCGAGGTTCTCTCGCAACGTTTTGCCAGTTACGGTCATGACGTCCAAGTGGAGCAAGCCCAGATTCTTCAGATGAAGCATGACTTCAGGTACGCCACCTGCCAGATAGGCTCTTACTGTCGGGTGATGGTCAGGTCCATTCGGGAGGACGCTTACAATTCTAGGGGTCTTCCGGTTCACTTCGATCCAATCTTCTACGGTCGGTATATCACATCCTGCTGCGTGAGCGATTGCCGGTATGTGAAGAAGGAGGTTGGTGGACCCACCAAAAGCGGCGTGGACGACCATCGCGTTTTCAATCGCTTCATTTGTAACGATATCTTTTGTAGTTAATTTTTGATTGATCATCTCTAAAACGGCCTGGGAAGATTTCCTGCCCATTTCTTTCCATATATCTTGTCCGGAAGGGGCCAGTGCTGAATGCGGGATCGACATGCCGAGCGCCTCGCCGACAACCTGGGCTGATGCAGCTGTTCCTAAGAACTGGCATCCCCCTCCTGGTGTCGCACATGCTACACAGCCGAGTTCTGCAGCTTCTTTAAGTGAAAGCTCATCATTGGAGTAACGGGCGCCGATGGTTTGAATTTTTCCGGCATCTTCTCCATATGTAGGGGGGAGTGTTACCCCGCCAGGGATGATGACAGTCGGAAGGTCATGCATAGAAGCAAGTGCCATTATCATCGCTGGCAGTCCTTTATCACAAGTGGCAATCCCGACGACGGCCCTTCTTGTCGGCAAGGAGCGGATAAGTCTGCGATAGACCTGTGCGGCATCATTCCGGTATGGAAAGGAATCGAACATTCCTGTCGTCCCTTGAGATCTGCCGTCACATGGATCGCTTACATACGCTGCAAAAGGAACCCCTTTAGCTTTATGGACTTCCATTGCTGCTTCTTTCATGAGCATATCAACTTCCCAGTGCCCCGTATGATACCCAAGAGCAACCGGGTCGCCATTGCTGTCTTTCATCCCTCCTTGTGTACTTAGCATCAGGACTTGTTTTTCATTCAATTTATTCGGCTGCCATCCCATCCCGACATTTTGAGATAAACCGAACAGATTCCCACTCGGAGAATTTCGGAGCATCTCGTCTGTAAGGGGAAGAGTTCCTCCAGGGCCATGGGCTTTCGTTTCTATTAAATCGATGTCCGTTTCTGTGAATTCCATGAGATCTTCTTTATGATTGCTCAAAAAAAGCACTCCTTTCAATAAAATGAAAACGCTTATTTATTAAATGATTATGAATTTTCTAAACAAAATTGTCAACTATGTAGAACCTTGTTTTATAATATAAAACGGTATATTGCAAAGAGATTTCAAAATATTCTTGATATCTTACAAACTATGAGGTATTATGACGTTAATTAGTTCGTGCAATGGACAAACTTAGTTTTAGATTTTATTTTAGGAGGTGGATCTGCAGAAAGGGGTAGAATAAGGCTTTTTTTTAACATGATAATGAAAACGCTAACAAAAAGGGGAGAGGTTCTATGTTAAAACCGAAAATATGGTTGATGGCGATTGCTGTATTGATTTTTGCAGCAGGGTGTCAGGACAGCGAGAGTGCTTCTAACGGGGGTTCAGGAGGTGGCGATTCTGAAAAATTGACACTTTGGCATATTGAAACAGGTAAATCTGAAGTGGCACTCGAGGATGCGGTCAAGCGTTTCGAGGAAAGTCATGAAGGCGTCAACGTCGAGGTTGTCAGACAGGAAAATGACCCTTATAAAACGAAGCTTTCTGTCGCTATGGGCGGAGGTACACCTCCAGATGTCTTCCACTCCTGGGGTGGCGGCTGGTTAGAGAAATTCGTAAATGCCGGTCAGGTGAAGGATATTTCAGAAAATATCGATACATCACAATACTTGCCTGCAGCGCTTTCACCTGCTGAATTCGATGGCAAGAACTACGGTGCCCCTTTAGCTATGGATATCGTACCCGTCTGGTATAACAAAGAGATGTTCGAAGAGTACGGGCTCGAGGAGCCGGAAACTTATGACGAGCTGCTGGAAATCGTAGAAACATTGAAGTCCAATGACATTGTTCCATTTTCATTAGCCAACCAATCGAAATGGCCTGGTTCTTTCTATTACATGTATTTTGCTGAAAGATTCGGAGGCCCTGAACTTTTCAACGAAGCGTACAATCGTGAAGGAAGAGGCTTTGATGATGAAGCTTATATCAAGGCAGGAGAAAAAATCCAGGAGCTTGCTGAGATGGAAGCGTTCCCGGATGGGTTCAACGGGATGAATTTTGATACAGGTCAATCGAGACAACTTCTTTATGCTGAACAGGCAGGAATGATTGTTCAGGGGAACTGGATGCTTGGGACGACAAGAAATGATATGCCTGAGTTTGAAGAGAAACTTGGATTCTTCTTGTTCCCGACCATCGAAGGTGGACAGGGATCGAACAAGGATATCGTCGGTGGTGTAAGTCCAGTCTTCTCTGTTTCTGAGAAAAGTGAAAAGCAAGAGCTGGCAGCAGAGCTTGTCAATGAGTTGACGAACAAAGAAACAGCACAGCAACTGGCGAATACAGATGGGGCCATCTCTGCAGTCAAGGGCGTAGAGTACGACGATGAATATGTCCAGGAAATCAGCAAAGTGCTTGAAGAAGCAGAATACATGCAGACATTCTATGACCAGACCCTTCCGCCGGAATTAGCCGAAGTCCACTTGGATACGACTCAGGCGTTGTTCGGTTTATCCATGACACCTGAAGAGGCGGCCAAGGAAGTCGAGGCAAAAGCAAAAGAAGTTCTAGAATAGAAACAGGAAAACTACATCAGGTGCACAGCTGCTTGGTGTAGTTTTCATATCCAACATGAGTGAGGTGAGAGGCTTGGCGAATAATGCAAAGAAATTGAGTGATGAGCAGGACCAGCACAGTGGGAGCGAGAAGGTCTACAGCCCTCCTGTACCGGTACGGTTAGATAAAGCGAAAAAGAAGAGGAAGATACAGGATTTATGGGTGATCATCGGTTTCATGGGTCCAGCTCTCCTGATTTATGGGTTATATGTGATCTATTCCATAGTGATGACCTTCTACTACAGTTTGTATGAATGGTCAGGCATTGATAACAACATGGTCTTTACCGGGATTCAAAATTACATCACCTTGATGGGGGACGCCGTTTTTTGGACTTCCTTACAAAATAACTTTCTTTTAGTCGGCGCTTCGTTATTGACCCAACTCCCATTAGGGTTAATTATGGCATTACTTTTATTCAGTCCTATCAAAGGAATGAGATTCTTCCGATCGATCTATTTCATGCCTTTCTTGATGTCGACAGTAGCCATCGGTATCTTGTTCATCTATATCTTCGATGGAAACTTCGGGATTGTGAACCAGATCCTCGGACAACTAGGTCTAGAGTCATGGCAGAGGGGCTGGCTTGGAAATGAAGAGACAGCCATTTGGGCGGTCATTGCCACGGTTTGCTGGCAATTTGCACCTTTTTACATGATTTTATTCCGTGCAGCGATCGTAGGGATTCCGGAAGAATTGTATGAAGCTGCTGATATTGACGGAGCCAATTCCCGGAAGAAATTTTTTGCGATTACCCTGCCATTGCTTGTCCCGACCATTATCACCTCTTCGATCCTATCGATCATCGGGGCATTGAAGTATTTTGATCTGATTTATGTCATGACAGATGGTGGGCCAAACAACTCGACAGAACTGATGGCCACCTATATGTATGAACAGACATTCACTAATTTCAATATGGGTTACGGGAGCAGTATCTCTTTCAGTATGTTCATCATTGCGTTGATCGTCACCATATTCATCATCATTTTCGACCAGAAAAGGAAAGGAGCCAGCTAGATGTTGAAAAGAATCAGACAAATTCCTCTCTATGCCTTAGCGATCATCTTGTTATTGTTCACGGGTATCCCATTTTTCGTGATGGTAAGTACCTCTTTCAAAACTCAATTCGAGTTCATGAATTCTCCCTGGTCCTTACCTGACAGCTTTTCACTTGCCAATTATCAATTGTTATTCGAATCTGAGTTCTTCCGTTTCTTCTTCAATAGTGTCCTCGTATCGGTGATTTCGGTGGTCGCTGTTATCGTGCTTGGAGCGATGGCCAGTTTCCCATTGGCACGGATGCGCTTCAAATTAAACAGACCCCTGTTCATCCTGTTTTTAGTCGGAATGATGATCCCGATCCATACGACATTGATTCCGATCTTTCTTTTAACGAAAAACATGGGTCTTTATGATACGATCTGGGCATTGCCTGGACCTTATATCGCGTTTGCGCTTCCAGTGTCGATCGTCATTTTCACGCAATTCCTTAAGGAGTTACCGAAAGAGTTGGAAGAGTCGGCTAAAATGGACGGCTGTGGACCATTCCGGCTGTTTTGGAAAATTCTCTTCCCATTGTTGACGCCTGCTGTCGCAACGGTAGCGATCTATAATTTCATTCAGATTTGGAATGAATTCATCTTCGCGCTTGTGCTGACGAATTCAGAAGAAAATGCGACCTTACCTCTTGGGCTAAGAGAATTCTATGGTCAGTTCTCTGTGAATGTGCCGGGAATCATGGCTGCCCTGACTCTTGGTAGTCTGCCGTTATTGCTCGTTTACCTTGTAGCACAGGAGAAGATTGTCAAAGGAATTGCGGCCGGTTCAGTCAAAGGCTGATCGGTACTATTATTATTTAAAAGCTGAGGAGGAGTTTCAATGCGTATCATTACCAACCCGGTTTTGCCCGGCTACCATCCAGATCCTTCCATGTTGCGGGTCGGGGAAGATTACTATATTGCCACCTCAACATTCGAGTGGTTTCCCGGTGTTCAAATCTATCATTCCAGGGATATGGTCAACTGGAAACTTCAAACTTATCCGCTCACCCGTTCCTCGCAACTGGATATGGCCGGAAATATCGATTCCGGAGGAGTCTGGGCTCCATGTTTGAGCTATGATAATGGTCTGTTTTATTTGATTTACACAGATGTGAAAAGCAGAGCCGGAGCTTTTAAGGATACCCATAATTACCTTGTGACTGCTGAAGATATCAATGGTCCATGGTCTGAACCGATTTACTTGAACAGTAGCGGTTTCGACCCTTCTCTCTATCATGAAGAAGACGGCTCGAAGTGGCTGGTCAATATGATTTGGGACCATCGGAAAGGGACGAATTCGTTCGCAGGGATCGCTCTTCAAGAGTATTCTGTTGAGGAAAAGAGATTAATAGGTCCTGTTGAAAATATTTTCAAAGGGACAGAATTAGGATTGACAGAAGCGCCCCATATTTATAAACGAAACGGTTATTATTACTTGATGACCGCAGAAGGCGGGACAGGGTACAATCACGCGGTGACGGTCGCCCGTTCAGAAAATCTATCCGGTCCATATGAAATGGACCCCCACAATCCCATTCTCACCTCAAGCGAAGGGGACGTCCTGCAGAAATCCGGTCATGCCAGTTTAGTAGAAACACAGACAGGTGAATGGTATATAGCTCATTTGTGTGCCCGGCCGGTAAAAGAGCAGAAGTGTATGCTTGGCCGCGAAACAGCCTTGCAGAAAGGTTACTGGTCAGAGGACGGGTGGCTGAGGGTGGAAGGCGGTCCGCAGCCGCAAACCGAAATCAAGGCTCCAGAGCTGACACCTGCTCCGGTACCAGAAGAAAATCCGCACGATGACTTCACTGAGTCTTCATTGAACCTGCACTGGAACTCCCTGCGTATTCCTTTTTCAGAGGATTGGATGTCGCTGACGGAGCGCCCCGATCACCTCAGGTTGAAAGGGCAGGAGTCGATGAGTTCTCTTCACAGACAGAGCTTGGTGGCAAGAAGGTTGGAAAGTCTTGATGTAGAAGTGGAGACGAGTCTTGATTTTCAACCAGACCATTTCCAACAGATGGCGGGGCTGATTTTTTATTATGATACAAGCGATTATATCTATTTAAGAATCACTCATGAGGAGAACGCAGGTAAGGTCCTTGGCGTCATCCGGTCCAGACATGGGCAGTATGATGAACTTTTGAATGAGGAGATTCCATTGCCGGATCAATCCCATTATTATTTGAAAGCACGAATGAACGGGGAGTGGCTGACATTTTTCTATTCCCTTGATGGTCGCACATGGGAAACACTCATCAGTGAGATCGACGCGAGTCATTTATCTGACGATGATGCGGATTTAATTCGATTTACAGGGACTTTTGTCGGGATGTGTGCCCAGGATTTAAGCGGAACGAAGAAACCGGCTGACTTTGATTATTTCACTTATAAGCAGATTCCAGAGACTGCTCAAAAGACGGTTATGACGGAAAACACAAGCAGAAACACGTAAGGAAAATCTTTTTTGTCAGAATAGTAAGACTTGACTGTAAGATTCGCAGGTTATATATTGTATGTAATGTAAGTGGTTACACACTTTCACTTTATTTAAGGAGACAGAAGATGCCGATCATACAATCTGTAGACAGAGCGTTCAAGATCCTGGATTTGTTTGATGAGTTGAATCCAGAATTGAAAATCTCTGAAATCAGCACGAAACTCAGTTTGAATAAAAGCACCGTCCACTCCCTGCTGAAAACGTTGAAAGAGCATGATTATGTGAAGCAGGATACGGACACAGGAAAGTATAGTCTCGGCATGAAGATCGTTGAGCGTTCAAACTTCCTGATGAACAGCATGGATGTCCGGTCGATTGCGAAACCATCCTTGGTGGAGCTATCCATGGATACAAGTCTTGCCGTTCATTTAGTGATTCTGGATGGTCAGTCAGGTGTCTATATTGATAAAGTCGACAGTCCTACGGCTATCATCGGCTATTCCCGCGTCGGCCGTCGTGTCCCGGTTCATTCCAGTGCCGTCGGGAAAGTATTGCTCGCCTATCAGCAGGAAGAAGCCAGAAATGAGATCCTGAAGGGTTATCATTACAAAAAACAAACAGATAAAACCATTACGAACGATGAGGATTTTCAATCGGAACTAACAAAAGTTTTAGCAAATGGTTATGCGGTCGACGACGAAGAAAATGAGCCTGGGATCACCTGTTTAGCCATTCCGCTTTACGATCATTCAGGCAAGGTTACGGCAGCGGTCAGCATATCTGCTCCATCTACGCGTTTTGCGGGAGATCAAATCCATCCGATCATTTATAAACTGAAACAGACGGGTGCGGCGATTTCCAAGAAACTAGGTTATACATCTACTTTATCTCATGCATAAGGTAGATTATATTTTAGCCTACATTTCAGAACGGTGTTTTATATTATAAAACGGAGGCGATGTCATGAAAATTATTAAATTCAAAAAACAGGATGGCTCCCCACAGCTGGCTGCAGTTAAAAACGAGACTCTCGTGTATCCACTGCCCTATGAGGACTTCCTTGAAGTGATTCAGCAATCTGAAAAGGAAGGAACTTCATGCTTAGCCATTGTCGAGAAAGCCATCGGGAAAGTGGAGGCTCTGCCAGTGGAGGTGGAGGACCTAACCTTGCTTCTTCCTCTGGAGGCTGACGAAGTATGGGCCTCTGGCGTTACATACTTGAAGAGTAAGAATGCGAGGAATTATGAAGCCTATGATGGGAAAGAAGAAGTGGCCGATTCTTATTATGACAAGGTGTACGATGCTGACCGCCCGGAAATTTTCCTCAAGTCTACGAGTAAAAGGACGATCGGGCCGAAGCAGCCTGTTTATCTGCGCAATGATTCCAATTGGCAGATTCCTGAACCTGAGTTAGGCCTTGTCCTTAATAAATCAGGCAAGATCGTCGGCTATACGGTCGGTAATGATATGAGCAGCCGTGACATCGAAGGGGAGAACCCATTGTATTTGCCACAGGCGAAAATCTGGAAGCATTCCTGTTCTTTCGGCCCAGCCATCCGCTTAGCAGAAACAGTAGAGAATCCTTATGATTTGTTGATTACTTGTAAAATCATCAGAAACGGCACCGAAGTTTTCGAAGAGAGTGCCAGCACATCGCAGTTGAAGCGCACCTATGATGAGCTGATCGAATATTTAATGCGTGATAATGACGTATTCGACGGCACCGTGTTGTTTACAGGGACATGCATCATCCCCGGCAATGATTTCACATTGGCAGAAGGGGATGTCGTGGAGATCACCATCCCGGAAGTAGGAACATTGAGCAATCCCGTTGAGAAAACACCTGTTTCAAATACAGTGACTTCATCTTAAATCTACTTAGGAGGTATGAAAATGAGTGTAACGACAGAAACACAAAATTACTTGAACTATATCAATGGAAAGTGGAGTGAGTCTGAATCCAGTGAACAGTTGAAAAGCACAAGCCCGGCCAATCCTGATGAGGTTTTAGGACATGTGCAAGCCTCTACAAAACAGGATTTGGAAAGAGCGGTGGCAGCGGCTAAAGAAGGACAGAAAAAATGGAAGAAACTTTCTGGAGCTGAACGAGGAAACCTTTTATTCAAAGTGGCCGATATTCTTGAGAATAATATCGAAGAGATTGCAGAGACAATGACAAGGGAAATGGGTAAAACTCTTCCTGAAGCGAAAGGTGAGACCAACCGTGGTGTGGCGATCCTGCGTTATTATGCCGGCGAAGGAATGAGAAAAGAAGGGGATGTCATCCCATCGACGGACAGCTCTGCTTTGATGTTCAGTAAACGGGTACCCCTTGGTGTGGTAGGAGTGATTACACCTTGGAACTTCCCTGTGGCGATTCCATTATGGAAAATGGTCCCGGCTTTAATTTACGGAAATGCGGTTATTCTTAAACCGGCTACTGAAGCTTCCGTTACAGCTGCAAAAGTCATCGAGTGCTTTGATAAAGCCGGCCTGCCTGAAGGTGTAGTCAACTTTGTGACAGGTAAAGGCTCTGTCATCGGACAAGGGTTGGCGGAACATAAAGATGTGACAGCTGTTACGTTTACAGGATCAAACGCTACCGGAAACCACATTGGTCAGACCGTTGCAGCAAGAGGCGGAAAATATCAATTGGAAATGGGCGGGAAAAACCCATTGATCGTAGCTGACGATTGTGACTTAGACTTGGCTGTCGACGCAGCGATCAGTGGCGGCTTGAAGTCGACCGGACAAAAATGTACGTGCAGCAGCCGGGTGATTGTCCAGGCAGGTGTCTATGATAAGTTCAAACAGAAACTGCTTGAGAAAGTCAGTGAAATTAATGTCGGCGATGGCCTTGAAGCTCAATCATGGATGGGGCCATGTGCGACTAAAGAGCAATATGAAACGGTCCAAAAATATATTGAGATCGGTCAAAAAGAAGGTGCAGCATTGGTCTACGGTGGTCATACCATTGATAACGGCACGAACGGCTACTACATTGAGCCGACCGTTTTCGATGAAGTGTCGACAACCATGAAGATTGCCCAAGAAGAAATCTTTGGTCCTGTTTTAGCCTTGATGAAGGTGGAGACGATCGAGGAAGCCATCGAGCTGGCTAACGATGTGGACTTCGGATTGAGCGCATCGATCTTTTCGAAAAATATCGATCACATCCTTTCCTTCATTGATGATATTGAAGCGGGCTTAGTAAGAATCAACTCCGAAACTGCCGGAGTGGAGCTGCAGGCACCATTCGGTGGTATGAAAGCTTCCAGCTCTTATTCAAGGGAGCAAGGAGAAGCGGCGAAGGAATTCTTCACGACTATGAAAACTGTATTTCTTAAAGGGTAAATAATAGAATGATAGAAAAAAGCAAAGTCCAGTTCAAGCTGGCTTTGCTTTTTTTTATTGTCATCCATAGCCTTAGTCTGTTTCTTTGCTGGGAAAGATAGCCTTTTAACTATATAGATGTGTCCTTAAGATATTCAAACCTTCATGATTGGGTGACAAAAACTAATACCACTTTCTGTAAAAAGATTAAAAATACTTAGTTTATTCACTATACAAACAAAGTTAGTACTGATACAATATTTATTATGAAAGCGATTACTGAAAATGAGAGGAGGAAGGAGTAGTCTTGTCTTCTACTCTGTTCGAGAATGAAAAAGAATAAGAACATTTACATTGTATTGATCACGTTAGTCGCTACATTAGGCGGTTTATTATTCGGTTATGATACTGCGGTCATTTCTGGTGCCGAAGGATCGTTGCAGAATTACTTTGCTGAGAATTTGGACTTAAGCTCCCTTGTCCACGGATTGACTGTTTCAAGCGCATTGATCGGGTGTATCATCGGAGGGTTATTATCCGGTTATTTTGCAACTCGGTTCGGACGTAAACGTACATTAATCTTAGCTGCTGTGCTATTTTTGTTTTCAGCATTAGGATCTGCTTATCCTGAACTCCTTTTCTTCACAGCAGGGGAACCTAGTTATGCTCTTCTCTTATTATTTAATGTTTATAGAATCATTGGAGGGATCGGTGTTGGTTTGGCATCTGCCGTTTCCCCGATGTACATTGGCGAGATTGCTCCCTCTCATATTCGGGGCCGTCTAGTTTCCTTAAACCAATTTGCGATTATTTTCGGTATGCTTGTCGTATACTTTGTGAACTGGGGAATTGCGAAAGGGCAGACGACAGAGTGGGTCAATGAGATTGGCTGGAGGTTGATGTTCGCTTCCGAAGCCATTCCTGCACTGTTGTTTTTGCTGCTTCTATTTACAGTTCCTGAGACACCGCGTTATTTAGCTTCACAGAATAAAAACGATGAAGCATTCTCGATCTTGAACAAAATCTACGATAAGACGATGGCGAAAGCGACATTATATGAGATTAACAATTCCTTCGATACACAAAAAGGAAAGCTATTTTCTTTTGGTGTTTCCATAGTCGTTGTGGGGATATTGCTTTCTGTATTCCAGCAATTCGTCGGCATCAATGTGGCTCTCTATTATGCACCGCGAATTTTTGAAAGTATGGGTGCTGCCCGAGATGCTTCGATGTTCCAAACGATTATTATGGGATTGGTGAATGTCATCTTCACTGTCATCGCTATTTTGACAGTCGATAAATTTGGCCGCAAACCACTATTGATCATAGGTTCTATTGGGATGACAGTGGGGATGTTCGGGGTGGCAGGACTTGCTTATGCCAATGCGATTGGAATAGCGACACTTATCTTCATCATCATATATACAGCTTCCTTCATGATGTCCTGGGGGCCGATCGTATGGGTATTGATTTCTGAAATTTTCCCTAACAAAATCAGAGGACAAGCGGTAGCTATCGCCGTAGCGGCTCAATGGGCTGCAAATTACTTCATTTCATCCACTTATCCAATGATGATGGAATTCAGTGGGGGCTTTACGTACACCTTCTATGGTGTGATGAGTATTCTTTCAGGTTTATTCGTCTGGAAGTTCGTCCCTGAAACGAAAGGAAAGTCATTAGAACAATTGGAGATGCGCTTGCGTAGGGGAAAAGATGAAAAGGGGGATCACAAACCAATCGCCCAATCCAAATAGTAACACTCCTATACATCTATCAAAAAAAGAAGGATTGAGTGGCCAGGCCATTCAATCCTCCTTCATTCAGATAACTGTTTCGCGGCCGACTGCTCTTAGAAAGAGTTTTCGATGAACTGTTCGACCATGTAATGGCTTGAGCCCAGTGCTGTCGTGTAGTGGGGCGATTGAGAGAAAGTGATCTCGACCTCTTCTTTATGGAAGCTTAACGTGTGGCGGTCGACCGCTTCTCTAACGGATTCCTGGAGAAGGTCTTCAGCCATTGCCAAGCGGTTGCCGATTACAACTTTTGCAGGGTTGAACGTGTTCAGAATATTACTGATTCCGATCCCTAAATGATAACCGATGTCAGCGAACAAGGAGGCTATCTTTGGATTGTGTCCGGCTTCCTCAATCAGCGATTCTAAACTGGGATTCGTCGACTCTGACAATTTTTCTGCTTCGATGATCAAGGCTTTTTCAGATGCATACATTTCCCAGCATCCTTGACTTCCACATGAACAGTCCCGGCCATTTATATCGATCATCATGTGACCAAGTTCACCGGAAAAGCCCTTTTTGCCGCTGTAGATTTTTCCGTCGATAATCAGACCGACACCAATACCGATTCCGGCACTTACATAAACGATATTATCTTTCCGGGAAGTGGCGGGGCTCTGTTTCCTTTCTTCATAGGCACCTGCATTCGCCTCATTATCAATCGTGACAGGGAGGTTGAAGGTCTGTTCGATTTCCTGTTTCAAGTTGACGCTTTCCCATTGCAGGTTCGGTGCTAACAGGATCGTGCCAGTATTGTCCACCATACCCGGGACACCTACGCCTATGCCAACGATGCCGTATGGAGAGGCGGGGGCTTCGTCTATTAAACTTTGGATCATTTCTGTAATCACAGGAAGCAATTGTTTGAAGTCATATTCGGAAATGGTTTGTCTTTGTTCGGAAACGATTTCCCCGTTCAAGTCGGTCAAGACGGCGATAATATAGTTGACTCCAAGGTTGACTCCTATTGAAAAACCGGCTTTTTCATTGAAAAGAAGCATCAGAGGTCTTCTTCCTCCGCTGGAAGACCCCGGGCCAAGTTCGTAGATGATTTCCTCTTCGATCAATTCTGCGGCAAGTGAAGAGACGGTTCCTTTAGTGACGCCGAGTTTTTTAGCAATCGCCGTCCGTGATACAGGGGCTTCATTCATAATCGTCGTTAATATTCTTTTTTTATTTTGTGATTTAATGGATTGTTGAGACCAAGACATAGCTTTCTATCCTCCAGACAATCTGTCTATACTTTAATCATTATTGTATCATATTTTTGAAATGGAACAGCCCCGGGCGGGTAGTCCGACCGGGGCTGTTTGTCGTTATTTTTCTGGATGATCTTTGTATAGGAAGTAATCAAAATCTGCATACTGATTTTGGCCTGAGGTGTCCTGGCACTGCATCCCGACAAATGCTCCTGTAAAGAAGCCACCTCCGTCCACATAATCATCGGAAAGTTTGTAAGAGGGCAGAGAGACGGGTACTGTATGCCACGTCAAACCATCGAAGGAATAGGAATACGTGTATGTGTTAGTTTCAACTTCCACTCTTAAATAGACATCCTCCACATGATCCGGAATGATGACCGGGTCCTCTAACGGTTGAGAAAAAGCGAAATGATCGCAAATGGTCAAGTCAAGGATTCTCGTATTCAATTCTTCATCCCAGGTGATTTGAAGAGCCGTCCAATTCTTCGTATTGTAATAGTTTACGAGTCCGGCAGCCTGTTGGAAGGTCTCCGGCCTGAAGTCCACTTTCGTTTCTGCACAAAAATTAAAATGCTGCCATCTCCGGGCTACGAAGGCTTGGGTGAATGTTGATGTCAGGGATTCTTTTCCGTATATTCTCAGATGACTGGGTCTCTCATCAAGGGAAATGATTCGATCATCAAGCGGGATACGCAAAGACTGAAAATGGTGATTCAGACGACTCGAGTCGAATTCATCCTTCTCTGCAAAATCCTTGTCCCATTTGACTTCTTCAATCGCCGGTCCATCGATGACAGAGGAAGGTTGGTTACCGCCGGTAATGTACGGCCAGTCATTTTTCCATTCGATTCTCTGGATAGCCGTTTCCCTGCCTAGTGGACAATAGCCTCTGGGATCCAGCAGTGCATCATTTTCCTTTGGCAGTGGTCGCCCTGTCAAATGGAGGAGAAACCACTCTCCGGTATGAGTTTTCACCATGGAAGCATGCCCTGCTTTTTGAAGAGGGTTTCTGGGATATGGCCAGGTGGTAATCAGTGGATTTTCCGGATGGACTTCATAAGGACCTCTCAGCTTAGTCGAACGGGCCATCGTCGCCTGGTGATCGTATTTGGTCCCCCCTTCTGCGGTGAGTAAATAATAATAGCCATTCATTTTATAGAGATGGGGGGCTTCTGTAAGTTTTATGTCTGTGCCTTTGAAAATGATCTCAGGCTTGCCGATCAGCTTTTCCTCATCGGGACTATATTCCTGGAGGACAATTCCATAGAAGCTGTGCCGGCTGATGCGGTGGTCCCACACCATGTTCACTAAGTATTTCCTTCCATCATCATCGTGGAAAAGGGAAGGGTCGAAGCCTGAACTGTTCAGATGAACAGGATTGGACCATTCGCCATCAATGGTCTCACATGTGACCAGATAGTTATGAGCATCTTTCCATTGTCCGTCAACGACCTTCACATCTGTATAGATGAGCCAGAATTTCCCTTCACTATAAGATAAAGCTGGTGCCCATACTCCGCCTGAATCCGGGTTCCCCCGCATGTCCAATTGTTCCACTCGGTTCAATGGACGGGCGATCAACCGCCAGTTTTTCAAATCCTTAGAATGATAGATTCCGACACCGGGAAACCATTCAAATGTCGATACAGCAATATAATAATCTTCCACTAACCGGCAAATGCTTGGGTCAGGATGAAAGCCTGTCAAAATAGGATTTTCAATCGTTGCCATCATCATCACCTCTTTAATAGTTTGTTAAACAATCATCGTGTGTTCGTGAATGTTGACTTTCAGAAAATTCTCGAATGTGAAAGCAGCCATTCCTAATGCAGAGGAATGGGAATGGAATTCTGAGAAGTGTATATTCAAAGGATCCTGTTGAAACCACAGTGCATTTTGCTTCGTTCTTTCCAGCATCGGCTGTTCAATCCATTGCTTGGCAGCTGTGATTCTATTGCCGATGATGACCCTGCTCGGGTTGAAAGTATTAATGATCGTTGTCAGACCGATGCCTAAATAGGTTCCGATCGAATGGAACGAATCAAGCGCCTTTACATCACCATTCTCTGCTTTTTCAATCATTTTTTTCAGCGGGTCAGAGTCTTCCGGCAAATCGTTTAGCGAGAGTGCTTGTTCAGATGCGTATAATTCCCAACAGCCCTGATTTCCGCATCGACATCTCCGTCCACTTCCTTCAACGGTCATGTGACCCATTTCTCCGGAAAAACCATTCGTACCTCTGTAGAGTTCACCGTTCATGATCAGACCGACACCGATTCCGACGCCCACGCTGACATAGACAATGTCCTTCTCCCAGCGGCCTTTGCCGAATGTCTTTTCTCCATAAACTCCGGCATTCGCTTCGTTCTCAATGATTACAGGGCAGGAGTAGCGCTGTTGGACCATATCTTTGACATCAACATTCTCCCAGCCGAGGTTCGGTGCTAAGAGGATTTTGCCTTCTTTACTGACCGCACCAGGAACACCGATGCCTATCCCGACGACGCCATATTCACTTGACGGAGCCGAATACATGAGATGGTCGATCACTTTGAAAAGCTTTTCCTTAATATGCGCAAAGGAAAGGTCTTTAAAGTGGATCATTGATTCTTCGCAAATGTTTCCTACGAGATCTGTGCGGATGCCAAGAATGTAATTCACCCCGATATCAACACCGATTGAATAGCCTGCCTTTTCGTTGAACAGCAACATGACAGGTCTTCTTCCACCTTTGGACTCTCCGGGACCTTTTTCATAAATCAAACCCTCATTTAATAGTTCCGTTACCTGTGAGGAAACTGTTCCCTTATTCAATTGGGTCTCGTTGGCGATATCGGCCCGGGAGATCGGAGACTTGTTCAGAATGGTTTCTAATACAAGTGATTTGTTGACATTTTTAATTGTGAATTGGTTCCAAGTCGTTTTCTTATTCATCGTTTTCCCCATCGCTTTCCATTTTTTTAAAAGTATAGCACAATTTTATTTGTTTATCCATTGGACAAACAAAGATTAGTTTGGTAGTCTTTGGTTAAACATTCAAAAAACAATGAAAATTCATTACTTTTGAGAAGGAGGTCGCTTATTACAGAAAGCGTTTTCTCAGACTGTGACTCCCATTTATCAACCGAACTTAATTGTAAATACCAGGAGGTTTATTAAATGACTTATTTTGATAACATCGATAACATTAAATACGAAGGTCCTCAATCAAACAATCCCTATGCATTCAAATTTTATAACCCAGAAGAAAACGTAGGCGGACGAACGATGGAGGAGTACCTTCGTTTCGGTGTCGCATACTGGCACACATTCACAGAAGATTTGTCCGATCCATTCGGAACAGGTACCGCGATCCGTTCATGGGACCGTTATGGTGGGATGGACTTAGCTAAAGCGAGGGTAGAGGCGGCCTTCGAATTTTTTGAGAAACTGAACGTCCCTTATTTCTGTTTCCATGATGTCGATATTGCACCAGAGGGAAGTAATTTAAGGGAGTCTAATCAGAACCTTGATACGATTGTTGCCATGATCAAAGATTATATGAAAGACAGCGGGACGAAACTGCTTTGGAATACGGTCAATAACTTCACCCATCCCCGTTTCGTCCATGGCGCGGCTTCATCCAACAATGCGGATGTTTTTGCCTATGCGGCAGCCAAAGTGAAAAAAGGTCTGGAAATCGGTAAAGAATTAGGGTCTGAAAACTATGTGTTCTGGGGCGGTCGTGAGGGTTACGAAACCCTTTTGAATACAGATATGAAACTGGAACTGGACAACCTGGGCCGCTTTTTCCATATGGGTGTGGATTATGCGAAAGAGATCGGGTTTGATGCTCAATTCCTCATTGAACCTAAACCGAAAGAGCCGACGACCCACCAATATGATTTTGACGTAGCTTCCGGCTTCGCCTTCCTGCAAAAATATGATCTTGCTGATCACTTCAAATTCAATATTGAAGCAAACCACGCAACGCTGGCTGGACATACATTCGAACATGAACTTCATTATGCACGAATCAATGATATGTTAGGTTCTGTGGATGCGAATCAGGGCCACCCGTTGCTGGGCTGGGACACGGATGAGTTTCCTTCAGATCTTTACTCTACGACACTGGCAATGTATGAAATTATCAAAAACGGCGGACTGGGTTCTGGAGGGTTGAATTTCGATGCGAAAGTACGTCGAGGCTCCTTCGCACCTGAGGATTTATTCCATGCACATATCGCTGGGATGGACAGTTTTGCTGTCGGGTTGAAAGTCGCTCAGAAATTGGTGGATGATGGTGTACTTGATAACCATCTGAATGAACGCTACAGCAGCTTCGGTGAAGGAATCGGCAAGGACATCGTAGAAGGGAAAACGGATTTCCACAAACTTGAACAACATGCATTAGGGCTTGATGGCATTCAGAACCAATCCGGAGGCTTAGAAAAAATCAAAGCGAAAATCAATCAATACTTACTGACAATGTACGCAGAGGAGAAATGATCGATGAACCATGTGATTGGTGTTGATTTAGGAACAAGTGCTGTAAAGCTATTGCTTGTCGACCAAAAAGGTGGCATTGCTGCAGAGGTTTCTAAACCGTACCCTCTTATTCAAGAAAAAAGCGGGTACAGTGAACAAGATCCTGACGTTTGGGTGGAGCAGACTTTAGCTGGGCTGGAAGAGCTCGTTCAGCAAGCACCCTGTTCACCAGAAGAAATTGAAGGGATCAGTTTTTCAGGACAAATGCACGGCCTTGTTTTATTGGATGATGAAAGAAATCCTTTGAGGAATGCAATTCTTTGGAATGATACCCGGACGACAAAGCAGTGCCATGACATCAACCGGCTGGTAGGAGAAGAACGCCTGCTTGCGATTACGAAGAATCCGGCGTTAGAGGGTTTTACTCTACCGAAGATTTTGTGGGTGAAAGAAAATGAACCGGATCTTTATGAAAAAGCTGCTACTTTTGTATTGCCGAAAGATTACTTGCGGTACCGGCTGACGGGTGAATTAGCGATGGATTATTCGGATGCAGCTGGTACGCTATTGCTTGATCTGGTTTCGAATCGGTGGAGTGAGGAAATCTGTGAGACGGTTGGCATCAATCCTGCCCTTTGCCCACCACTTGTCGGTTCTCATGAACAAACGGGGCATATCGCTTCAGTTAGCGCAGATCGCACAGGCCTGACTATGAATACAAAAGTCTTTGCAGGCGGTGCAGATAATGCGTGCGGAGCGATCGGCTCAGGTATTTTGACGGACGGAAAAACATTGTGCAGTATCGGAACTTCTGGTGTCATCCTTTCTTATGAGTCCAGTCGGGACAAGGATTTTTCCGGGAAAGTCCATTATTTCAATCATGGAGCTCCGGAGGCTTATTATACAATGGGAGTCACGCTTGCTGCCGGAGACAGCCTCAGCTGGTATAAGAATGTTCATGCACCTGAAGTACCTTTTGAACAATTTGTCCAGGGGGTTGAAGAAGTCTCTGTCGGCTCTAATGGATTATTGTTCACACCTTATATATCAGGAGAGCGGACGCCGCATGCAGATGCCATTATAAGAGGCAGCTTCATCGGTATGAATCACTCCCATACAAGGAACGATTTCACACATGCCGTCATGGAAGGGATCACTTTTTCCTTGAAAGAATCACTCGAGATCTTCCGTGCTCATGGCAAAAAAATTGATACTATCGTTTCGACTGGCGGCGGGACTAAGAATGATTACTGGCTGCAGATGCAGGCAGATATTTTCAACGCTGAAGTCGTCAAACTTTCCAGTGAACAGGGGCCGGGTATGGGAGCGGCCATGCTTGCCGCTTACGGTTGTGGCTGGTTCCAATCTCTTGAAAGCTGTGCAGATGAATTTTTGACGGTGGATAAGACTTATGTGCCTGATCAAGAAAGAGTGGAGAAGTATGAGGTGTTGTTCGGCATCTACCAGGATGTTTATGAACAAACGAAAGATTTGAATGAACGTCTTGTTGCTTATCGTTAATGGAGAAGGTTGTTGCTTCTCACGAATCGCTTGTCGGTGGATGCTTGCCGCGGGCACGGCCTCAGCTAACTTGGTCAAGAAAATCACTTGACCAAGTGGATCTTCGGCTCGTGCTGTTCCCGCAGGCGTCACCACCGAACGCTCATCGTGGAATCAACAGCGGACCATCTAAAAAAGAGTGATTTTCTTCGATTTAAATAAGAAGATCACTCTTTTTTCTTTGATGCATAACTCAGAAAGTTGCAGTTCTTCAGTAGCCTCAACGACTCGCTTTCCGCGGTAGAGCTGGATGACCCGTTTTCCCAGCCACCTTCTCCGAATACAAAAGCCTCGAAACTAAGTATTCTGGATATGGGGATTTTGTTGTTGTGTTTATTACAAAAGGGAGGGAATGGAATGAATTATAATACACTCGGAAAGACAGATTTAAAAATCAGTGAACTGGGTTTCGGAACGTGGGCGATTGGAGGCAGCTGGGGAAAGACCAATGATGAAGAAGCCTTAAGAGCAATTGAATTGGCCGTCGAACGCGGAGTGAACTTTTTTGATACAGCCGATGTGTACGGGATGGGTCATAGTGAAGAGCTTTTAGCGAAAGCCTTGAAAGGAAAAGAATCACAGGTTCATATCGCTACAAAATTTTGCCGGCAAGGCGATATTCATAGTCCGGAAACGTATACGATGGCCCAGGTTTCTTCTTATTTAGAGGATAGTTTACGTAGGTTGAATAGAGATCAAATCGACCTCTATCAATCATTGTCCACCATTTGAGATTTTGGAAGATGGACGTGTTTTTGAAGTACTCGAAAAGTTGAAGCAAGAAGGGAAAATCCGAAACTACGGTGTTAGTGTCGAGTCGGTCGATGTTGGAAAATACGAATGCAGACGCCCTGCAAGTCATTTTTAATTTGTTCCGTCAAAAGCCCTTGGAGCAATTATTCCCTGCAGCAAAGGACAAGGGTGTGGGTATCTTAGCGCGCGTACCTTTGGCGAGTGGGTTACTGATAGGTAAATATACAGAAACACATAAATTTGAAGAAGATGACCATAGGAACTTCAACCGTGATGGTGAAGCGTTCAATGTCGGGGAAACCTTCGCAGGATTAGAGTTTCCAAAAGGTGTGGAGCTGAGCAGCAAGTTGAATTGGATCGCAGAAGAGCGGGGAAATATGTCCAGGGCGGCTTTGAGATGGGTCATGCAGCAGGAAGAAGTGACAAGTGTGATTCCAGGATTCCGTAACCGAAAACAGGTGGAAGACAATTTGTCGGCTGTTGAGGTAAAGCCGTTTAGTGAGGGAGATCTAGAACAGTTACGTGATTTTTATCAAAAAGAAGTGCATGAGTTTATCAGAGGTGTTTATTGATAACAAAGGTTATAGATGTTCAAGTCATGTATTTGGAGGTTGTATAATGATTGTTAATGGGGAAGATGGCTGCTTCAATCTATCAGGTTGTATGCTCCCGCTTCTTTACAAAGGAAACAAAACGCTCAGGGATTAATCCCTGAGCGTTTAAAAGTATGAAAATTTTCAGGAACCACTTACACTTTGTTTTACTTTCTCACGTGCCTTTCGCGCTGCCTCAACCATGTTTGTGAGAGCAGCTGCGGTTTCTTCCGTTCCTCTGGTTTTCAATCCGCAGTCAGGATTGACCCAGAATTGACGAGGGTGAAGGACTCGTAAAGCGCGGAGGATGTTTGCTTCCATCTCTTCCACATGCGGAACTCTAGGACTGTGGATGTCATAAACTCCTAGACCAATTCCTTTTTCATAGGATATTTTCTCAAAGTCAGCTACAATTTCTCCATGGCTGCGCGCGGCTTCAATAGAAATGACATCTGCGTCCAATTGGTCGATGGTAGTCATAATCGTTCCAAATTCGGAATAACACATGTGTGTATGAATTTGGGTTTCATCTTTGACCAACGACGTTGCAAGTTTGAAGGCATATACAGCTTTTTCTAAATAATCGTTCTGTTTTTCTTCTTTAAGTGGTAATCCTTCGCGTAAGGCAGGTTCATCGACTTGAATCATACGAATACTCTTATCTTCCAAGGCTTTTACTTCTTCTTGTAAAGCTAAAGCAACTTGCTTTGTTACTTCAAATCTGCTGATATCCTCTCGAACAAAGGACCAATTAACAATTGTGACCGGTCCTGTTAACATTCCTTTTATCGGTTTATCTGTCAACGATTGCGCATAGGCTATTTCCTTCAACGTCATCGGTTGCTGGTGGACAACCTCTTTATAAATAATCGGTGGTTTGACGCAGCGAGATCCATAGGACTGCACCCAGCCAAACCTTGAAAATACAAATCCCTCCAGTTTCTCACCGAAAAATTCAACCATATCGTTCCGCTCAAATTCCCCATGCACTAAAACATCCAGTCCCCATTCTTCCTGTCGACTGATCCACTCAGATATATTGTTTTTAATAAAAGTTTCATAGTAGGAGTCTGTCCACTCCCCTTTTCTCCAATTCATTCTCGCTTTCCGAATCCCATTTGTTTGAGGGAGACTGCCGATTGTCGTTGTCGGAAGTAATGGGAGGTTGAAATATTTCTCCTGAAGCTTCTGACGAGTACGATAATCAGAGGCTCTTCCGATTTTTTGTTCTTCCCATGTATTCGTTCGATCTTTTGAGGAATCCTTTTGTTCCTTGTCCCCCCATAACTGGATAAGGGCTTCCTTTTGTTTAGTCAATGTTTCTTCCACTGATTCTTTTCCTTCGTTTAATGCTTTCGTCAAGAGGGCTGTTTCCTGCAATTTTTGATCAGCAAAAGAGAGACCGTCTTTCAATACAGGATCAATCTCCTTCTCCGTCTCTATGGTTACAGGAACATGCAATAAACTGCAGGAAGGCTGCACAATAAGACGTTCGTTATCTACCTTTTTTAAAATTGTTTCCAGCTGTGTTAGCTGTTTTTCCAGGTCTGCTCTCCAAATATTTCTTCCATTTATTACACCAGCAGCGAGGGCTTTTTCCTTTGGAAAACCGTATGTTTTCAAATTATCCAGGTTTTTCCCACTATCGTGAACGAAATCAAGACCGATACCAGCCACAGGAAGTGAGACGACTTCTTCATAATGATCGACGGCTTCAAAGTATGTTTGAATCAAGATGTTTACATCCGGCAATTGCCTATGGATCAATTCATAGACTTCATTGAAGAGTTGAAGATCCTCTTTTGTAGTAGAAGTGCAAAGGATCGGTTCATCGAACTGCACCCATTCGGCCCCGGCGTTTTTCAGTTCTTGAAGCACTTGGATGTATAGAGGGACAAGCTTCTTCAAAAGGAAGTTTCCCTTGTTTTTTTCAACACCCTTCGCAAGTGTAATGAAAGTCATTGGACCTAAAAGGACGGGCTTACCAATAATGCCAAGGTGTTCTCTTGCTTCGTTAAAATAATGAAGAGGGAAATTATTGATTAATTCAGGATTTGAATTTCCATCAATTTCAGGGACAATGTAGTGATAATTTGTATTAAACCATTTTGTCATTTCAGAGGCTACGACTTCATCATTTCCACGGGCAATATCAAAATAAGTATTAAGGGAGTCACTTTGATTATAGTTTCCGAAGCGTTCAGGGATCAGACCAAACATAAAAGACGTATCAAGCACGTGGTCATAGAGAGTGAAATCCCCTACAGGAATAAGGTCAACCCCTTTATCCATTTGCTTTTGTAAATGGTCAAGGCGAATTTTTTTCATTTCATCCAATAATTGATTTTCAGAAATTCCACCTTGCCAAAAGCGTTCAAGTGACTTTTTCCATTCTCGTTTTTCACCAATTCTGGGATAACCAATTGTCGAAGTTATTACACTTGTCATCACGATGCCTCCTAATGATTTTTTCAATAAAAAAATCCCTCTATTTATTAGAGAGATGGTTATGACGTTAAAAAACTCATACGGACGTAAAATGCATGCGCGCCAAAACACCTCCCTATTCCTCGTAGGTTTAGTGTACGTTCAACAGGCAGGTCTCCTGACTTATGTTCAACACAAACCTGAGCCTTCCCATCGAGATTCATAAATAAGATAGTGGCATGCAAGCAGGTTTGCTCCTATATACAGTGGCGGGACCGTGCCGGACTTACACCGGACTTCCCTTTTAAGCTGCCTAAGATCGAAGTGGTTTAGGCAGCACCTGAAGATATACGATATTAAATTTTCTTCATAAATACAAAAACCTCTCAATTTGAGAGGTTTAGACATTCGACCTCTCTTATTTTTCAAAGCACTTGCTTCGCTGGAATTAGCACCTAAATCAACGTAGGTATATTGATTCGGCTGCCGGGTTTCATAGGGCCAGTCCCTCCACCTCTCTGAATAAGAGATTATGATTTATGATTAAAAGAAATACTAGCATGGGGTTTCGAGGCTGTCAAATTGGATAGTTAAAATTAATAGAAAAGAGCAATACATCGACTTCAGTGATCTGATTTGCAATAATTGGTAGTAATATATAAATGCAACCATATGGAGGGAGAGCTATTGATAACACAGGCCAAGTATTGGGACGAACGTTTTAAAGAAGGGGAAATTTGGGGTGGATCACCATGTCCTTCAGTGGATATGAGCTTGCCGCATCTAAGAGATAACCATATCCGTTCAATCCTTGTACCAGGATGTGGTTACGGTAGTAATAGTTTAGAATTAGCTCAAAGTGGATTTAAGGTTAAAGGTATAGATGTCTCATCAGAAGCTATAAAGCTTGCATGCAGGAACATAAGTGCCGAGAAAGAAACATAGAGTATCAAGTGGAAGACGTACTTAAACCAAATGATACTAAGGAGAATTTTGATGCGATTTATTTATCAAATGTTTTACACCTATTTTTAAAAGATGAACGTACTTTACTTATGAACCAAATGAATAAGCTATTAAAGCAGGAAGGTTTAATGATTTTTACTTGCATATCTACTGAAGACCATAAGAATTTCGGGGTTGGAGAAGAAATTGAGGAAAATACCTTCTTACATGATGGTAAGTCATTGCATTTTTATGATGAAAAAGAAATTGACCATGAATTACCATCTAACTTTAAGGTTTTAGAGCTGACATTACATACTCAAACAGAAACAGATCCAGCTGGGAACAAAGAGGATTTGGTTTTATGGTTTGTGGTCGCTAAGAAAGTATCTTAAGGAAATGGAAGGATCTAGTGATTGTAATGAATGTTATCTCGATTTCTAGTCTTCAGGAATAGGGGCGATTCAAAAATAGTGGATGTCTCCTTTTTTATTCAAATTTTAAAAATTGTATGATAATATTGTAGCTTACAAGTTCAAGGAGGGATTAAATGATTCATTATAATAATCGCCAATTTGTTTCAATAGAGAATACGGAAAGTGGTGAAGTATCTTCCAAAACTTATTTTGACTACTATCAAGAAGGAAATATCCTTTATGCTGATTACTCAGGGGGAGAGATAGTCAAAGGGAAATTAGTAGGAATAGTAAATACCGATGACACTTTAGAATTCCGATATAATCATGTGAACACATCAAATGAAATCAGAGGAGGGAAGTGCAAATCAGTTCCCCACTTAAACTCTGAGGGGAAAATTGAGCTACATGAAGATTGGCAATGGCTTGATAAAGATCAAACCAAAGGAAAATCCATAGTTAGGGAAGTTTAATGGTTATTACATAAAGAATATAATAAAACATTTGAGTTCTTTTAAATTATATTTCAATTTCAAATCTTCAACAATAGGGGCTTTCCTTTAGTAATTTGGGAAGAGCTTATTTAGTGCTGATCTAAATGGGATATTGACTGGTTTGATATAGAGATATAACCAAGGCAAGTCTGAGCTGAATGTTTGAGGACGGTAAGGTGGAAAGCTAGAATTATAGGTAAGAAGGGAGATGATAACATGAACGAAGGACAGATTTTTCAACAGATCAACCTGGTAAGAAAAGCGACGTTGAAGGAATTGGACAATGTCACAGAAGAACAGGCGGATAAACAGCCGGAAGGATTCAGGAACACGATCCGCTGGAACCTCGGACACATTTACGTGGTGCAAAACTCATTGATTGCTAAGTTCGGCGGCAAACCGATCGAAACGCCGTCCAGCTATCTTAAACTGTTCGCACCAGGCACAAAACCGGCCGATTGGCATGGCGACATCCCGACACTTGCTGAGCTGAAGCAAGAGCTTGAGGAACAGCCGGCTAGACTGAAGGAAGCGCTCGCAGGGCAGCTGGATGATGAAGCGGCAGAAGCCTTCTTATCCCTGCCGACAGTTGGAGAAATTCTGAATTTCACATTGTACCATGAAGGGGTACATACCGGTACGATTAAAGCCTTGAAAGAAAATACGGCAGAGTAAAGGGAAAAGCTGACTAGAGGGGTTAGTCAGCTTTTTTTCTTGATGATTTCATACTGTCTTATTCGCAAAAAAATAACCACCCATAGCTTTACCATCATATAGTAGTGGTAATTTTTCGCACTATGGCGAGTGAACCCCCTAAGATGCTATTGCACTAACCGTTTGGTGTTCTTCTATCCACGATAATATCACGTTAACTAAAAATGGATTTTTTTGACTAGACAATCAAATTTTTAAACAAATTGAAAAGTCAAAGGCATATAGCCTTTGACTTTAGTGTTTATTTGAATATGCCAGCGTCCATCTCTTTGACGATTCTAGTTTCATCTTTATGAATAGAAAGTTTAAGAGAAGGAGCTAAGGTTCCACCAAAATGATCGAATTGGAATTGTTCAGATTGCTGACCGATCTCGCTGACTTTCAGTCCATTCAAGTCATAGAAATTGGCAAAGCTGATGACTGTACCATTCGGCATGACCATCCAGGAATACGTCTGATATGGCTCATCTTTTGGATTCGCAACAACTAGTCCATCTCCATTCAACGGCTCATAGCCTTCTGTCAATGAATCAGAAGCAAAACCATAAAGCCCGTCCGGCCCTGTGATTCCAGGGGCAAACTTATTCTTGTGCGTATCTGTGAATAAGTAATACTGGTTCCCCTTTGTTACGATATGCGGACGCTCAAGCTCCTGATTTACACAGTTCGCTTCCATGATTGGAGGAAGGATTTCATAGTCAGTCAGGTCATTATTCTTCGCTTCTGCTATCCCGATACTTCCATTGAAAAGCTTGGATGCTTCCGGTGCATCATGGTCAGCTGCAAATTCTTCTGAGCCAATATGTTCAGACTGACATGAACGTTCTGCTGGAGCTCCGTTGGAGTTTCCTTCGAATAGAATATATTCCTTTCCAGATTTAGGGTCCTTAAAGAACCAAGGGTCACGGAATGCGTAAGCAATATCGCCTTGAGCTGATTGCTCTTTTGTTTGATAATACTTTCCTTCTGGCTCTAAAATGATTTCATGATCTGACCAGTTTGAAAACTCGATTTGACCTTTAGCTACGTCTACATCTGCAGAAGCTTTAGCTAAACGCTGCTCATAGGTTAATTGTGTTTCACCTTTTCTACCTGTAGCCGTATAGAAAAAGTGGATCTTGCCCTCATCGATCATGGCAGAACCGGCCCATTGCCTTGAACCTAACGCGTTTCCATTTTCAAACACCTTTCCGCCTAACTTCCAGTCTTTCCCGTTCTTAGAATAAAAGTAGCGGATTTCAGCAATGTCATGGCGCTTCCCGGGCAGGACATCACTAGGAGCCGTCAAGGACATAATGATTTTATAACCATTTACCGTAGCGATGGAACCGTCTTTATTGCGAAGTGGCCATGTATCCCACACGTGGTATTCTGGCGCAATCCTTTCTAAATCTTCCTTCGAAATCTCAGGAGCTGTGTTATCAGCATTCTGTTCAATCTTTGTCACATCTTCTCGTGTCCAATTGGAGTTACCTTCATCCGCAAATACAGAAGCAGGAGTAAGTAAAGAGGAAAACAGTGTTGCCATTCCAAGAATTGAACCGAAGACTTTAGTCTTTTTACTCATAGAAATTCCTCCCTTATTAGTGTGATGGAATAATTTGGCCAGGCTTAAGGGCACCGTTCACTTTCGTTTCATCTCCATTAATGGAAAGTTTCAAAGTAGGAGCGAACGTACCGCCTTGCTGTTCATTACCATTTTCATCAATGTACTCATTCACGAAACTGATAACTGTACCATTCGGCATGACAGCATGAGAATACGTCATAAATGGATCATCTTCCGGGTTCGCAACAACAAGTCCGTTATCATTCAATGGCTGATAATCTCCTCGAAGGGAATTGTTAACGAATCCGTAAAGACCATCTGGACCATTTAGACCAGGTGCGAATGTGAACTGGTGAGTAATCGTAAACAGGTAATACTGTCCACCTTTCACTAGAACATGTGGACGCTCTAGCTGTTGGTTTACTCCATCAGCTTCAAAAAGCGGCGGAAGCAATTCGAATTCTGTCAATTCTTCATTCTCCGCTGAAGCAATTCCTATATTTCCGTTGTAGTCTTCAGCACCCTCTGGAACTACATGGTTTTCTCTGAATTCTTCGCTGCCGATATTTTCAGGTTCTAAAGTTTTGTCATGCCCTGCAGAGTTTCCTTCAAAAATGATGTATTCCTTGTTTGTTTTCGGATCTTTAAAGAACCAAGGATCACGGAAGGAATAAATGATATCCCCTGTTTTTTGCTCTTGTGTTTCATAATACTTCCCTTCAGCTTCTGCAAGAATCGTATGCTCTCCATGATTGCTTAACTCAACAGATTTATTTTTCTTGTCTACACCAATGTCAAACGTCGTTTTAGCCAAACGCTGTTCAAACGTCGTGGTTTTTTCTCCTTTACGCCCACTTGCTGTGTAGAACAAGTGAACCTTTCCGTCTTCTTCCATCATCGCAGAGCCAGCCCATTGTCGGGATCCTAGTGCTTTGTCGGGATCATATGATAAACCGCCCATCTTCCAATCTTTGCCGTTCTTAGAATAAAAGTAGCGAATTTTTGCTTCGTCATGACGGCCACTCCATGTATATTCTTTAGATGCTGTTAGTGCAAACACAACTTTGTACCCGTTTACTGTCGTGATGGAACCATCACGATTGCGTAACGGCCAAGTGTCCCATACCCAATAATCAGGAGCGACTTGATCAATGTTGTCAATGTCAGGTGCGGTATTTCCTTTATTTAGGTTAAAATCCTGAGCGTCTTCACGGGACCAAACCGCTGTTTCCGTTTCACTTTTCTCTGCCGCACTTGCGATTCCTGGTGTCTGTACCAATCCTCCCACTAACATGATAGCGGATAATGCTACCCCTTGTACTACTGATAAATTTTTACCTCTCTTCATCATTCACACTCCTTAAAAAATTTGTGTATAAAAGCTTTCGACATAAATCTAATACATGGATGATGATAAAACAAATGCATTTTCCAGTGGCAAAAGAAGGGAGTATATTGTCCCCATAAGCGGGCAGTAACTACAATGTAAACGCTTGATACAAATTTGATAGAACGATTACATTTTATTAAAAATTAATCCTAAAGATAGAGGAATCGATTCCACATTCGGGTTTATTATCCTATTCTTTTGCACCTCTTAGCCCCCACCCCATGTTGTCTAAGAGGATGAACTCTCTTAATATAGGTTTATTTATCTACTAGTTATTGGTTTTATTAGTATTATTTTCTTTTTAATAGTTTTTTTTCCGGTATTAACCACATTAAATGTTCCTTTAGTTCTGATTCATTTGAATTAGAAAATATAGTGCAAGGTAATTTCCTTAAGCTACTAAAATTGCTCCTGTTTAATTGACTCTATAGAAAAAGAACTCAAGAAACAGGAGTGGTATGGCCATTAGAAGTGCATTCCTGATTTTTAAAACGACTTCCTCTATGCTCTATCCCCCACCCTTGCTAAACAATGTAAAAAAGGAGAGTGCAACAGCACTCTCCTCAGCTTGTTAAGAACCCCCTTGTTTTCTGCAGCTTTTTTTCTTGTTTCAGGAGCACAGACCATACCCTTTCCGGGGAGGAACGATCAGCAAAAATAGAAGATGAATTACCTTGCAGCCGAGTAACTCCTTAGAAAGGATACACTACAGGGTTGAGAGCATCGCCTTAATATTACGAAAACTATGCTTTTACCATATGTACATTGACATCATAGCGGTGCATTTCTTCCTCAAAGTTGGTCTGGACCATCTCATCAGTAATACAAAAATCAATTTCGGTAAGATCTGCAACTTTTGCAAAATTCACTTTTCCAATTTTACTGTGGTCACTGAGAAGTATGGTGTGCCGGGCATTGGTGATCATCATCCGTTTAATCCGCGCTTCTGTAAGGTTAGGGGTCGTGATAATCCCATCTTTTAGATCAATTCCATTTGTCCCTATGAAAGCCTTATCAATTCGGATCATGTTAAGAGACTGTTCGGCAAAAGGACCGACTAGCGCTGAAGTCTCTCTTCGTAAATTTCCACCGAGCAGCATTACCTCTAGACCGGGAAGATCTGCTAATTCCTGCATGATGATGATTGAGTTGGTAACAATCGACAAATTATTAAATGTTTTTAACTCCTTTACCAGTTCATAAGTTGTGGTTCCCGAATCAAGTAAAATGGCATCCCCGTGATTAATAAACTCTATTGCCTTTTTGGCAATCGCTTTTTTTTCTTTAATATAATCCTTTTTTCTTTTCCCTATGGATTCTTCAAAACTCACAGGCTGCAAGAGAATAGCGCCACCGTGTGTCCTTTTTATGTTGTCGGTTTCCTCAAGCTCTTTTAAATCTCTGCGTATCGTAGAGTCAGACACATTAAACTGCTGGCTCAAGTCCTGTACGGATGCCCTTGACATATGACGCAAGTAATCAAGAATTTGTGATTTCCGTTCTTCCATAAATATTGTAATCACACACCTTTCTCCTTCTCCCTATTATAATCGATTTTTGCTGATGAAAGAAAAGCATTCAATAGGTTTCAAAGTATAGGAAGACTCTTCCAATGCTCATTTGTTTATAAATGAGCGTAAATAATCATGGAATTGTATGAATTTTAGTAAATATAAAACTAGTGACCCCTTGATTAATAGTAAAAACACTAAGTTATACAAATATTTTAAATTTTTAAAAAACTAATTGACAAAAATTATTCGTGCATATATCATCAATAATAAGCAAAAACAATCAACCATTATATGCCATAGATGGCAGACGAAAGAAATGTCATTTATGTATGCTCGGTGGTGGAGGGGGGGAATGATCTTGGTTTTGTAAGCGCTTTATAAGAATGATTACTAAAGGGGGAAGGAAACAGATGAAGGTAAGGTATAAGAGTTTTGCTGTAGTGTTGATGGGACTATTACTACTTTTTACGACTGCTTGCGGAGTGAGCAATGAAACTTCTGGGCAAGGGGATGAAAACGCTGACAATTCGGGGGATGAAAAGCTGAAAATTGGCTTAACGTTAAATAATCTGGCTAATCCGTTTTTCGTTTCGATGAGTGATGCAGCGGAATCCTATGCTGAAGAGATGGGTGCTGAAATCATCGTTCAGGCTGCTGATGCAGACTTAGCGAAACAAACCTCCCAAATTGAAAATTTTATAACCCAGGGTGTGGATTTGATTTTACTTAATGCTGTTGATTCTGAAGGGATCGCAGGTGCTGTTGCACAGGCAGATGCCGCCGGTATTCCTGTTATAGCTGTTGATGTAGGGGCAGACGGCGGGATAGAGGCGACGGTTACCTCTGATAACTATCAAGCAGGTGTCCTTGCTGCTGAATATATCATTGAGGACCTTAACGGAAAAGGAAATGTAGTTGTGATCGATGGGCCTCCTGTAACCGCTGTAAAAGATCGAATTGCCGGGTTTGAAGATACCATCGAGGGTACGGACATCAAAGTGATTGCTAAACAAAACGGGGAAGGAAGTCGCGAACAAGGGTTAAAGGTTATGGAAGGCATCTTGCAGGCCAATGAATCTGGTACCATTGACGCCGTTTTTGCTAATAACGATCCTGTGGCTATAGGGGCTGAAATAGCTCAACAGCAGGCAGACCGCCAAGATGAATTTTATATCGTAGGTGTCGATGGATCGCCTGATGTGATCGAAGCGATGAACAAGGAAGGAAGTTCTATTGCTGGTACATCCGCACAACACCCAGACAAAATGGTTAAAAAAGCTATGGATATAGGGGTGAAAGTTTTAGAAGGTGAATCTGTAGACGAAGTGGTCAAAATTCCAGTTGATCTAATTACACAGGAAAATGTAGATTCTTATTCTGGCTGGTAAGATTTCCAAACCTCCATGCAAGGTCCTTCTGTTAAGGACCTTGCATGAATCTGGGAAAGGGTGTGGAAGTTCATGCTTACAAATGAAAAAGTAAGAACATCTGATATTACGGTAGAGTCTGTCCTCAGTATGGAAGGGATATGCAAAACTTTTTCAGGTGTTACCGTTTTAAAAAATGTCAATATCGACCTTTATCCCGGTGAAGTACACGCTTTAATGGGAGAAAACGGTGCAGGAAAATCAACGTTAATGAAAATATTGTCTGGTATTTATACCCCAGACCAAGAAAGCGGTGCAATTACGTACAAGGGTGAACATATTTCTTGGAAGGGACCGCTCCACGCAAGGCAAAAAGGGATCAGTGTCATCCATCAGGAGCTGAACCTCTCCTCAAACCTCTCAATCAGTGAAAATATTTTAATGGGGACGAAGTATCCAAGAAATAAACTTGGCATGGTTAAGTGGGGGGAAGTACATAATCGCGCCAAGGAAGTATTAGATTCCATGGGGCTGGATTTAAGCCCAGAAGTTATAGTTTCTACACTCAGTACTGCTCAGCAGCAAATGGTTGAGATAGCGAGAGCGCTTTCATACAATGCAGAGGTGCTGATTATGGATGAACCGACAGCTTCTTTAACAGATAAGGAGATTGATCGGTTATTCCAAATTATCAATGATTTAAAGAAAAACAGGGTAGCTATTGTGTACATCTCACATCGTATGGACGAAATATTTAAAATTTCTGACCGTTATACGGTTTTAAGAGATGGAGAATGGATTCAAAGTGGTCCAATCGGCGAAACAAATCCAGATCACTTAGTAAGTTTAATGGTTGGCCGTGATATGAAAGACCTGTTTCAAAGAACATCTAGTAACTATATTAAAACAGAAATGGCTAAACCAGCCTTAGAAGTCAGAAACTTAAGTGATTCTACCTTTGTTAAAGATCTTTCATTTAAAATTTACCCTGGTGAAATCGTAGGTTTTGCAGGATTAGTTGGCGCGGGGCGTACAGAATTGGTCAGGTCAATATTCGGTGTTTCTAATATTCAGGATGGTGAAGTCTATATTGAAGGAAAGCAAGTGTATATTAATTCCCCAATAGATGCGATTAAATATGGGCTTGCTCTAGTGCCAGAAAGCAGAAAGGAACAAGGATTGTTTCTGGATATGTCTGTAAAAGAAAATATTTTAATGGCTGAATTATACACATTTACAAAGAAAGGAAAGATCAACTGGAAGGCGTTAAATCATTCAGCTGAGCAATATATTCAAAAGTTAAGAATTAAAACGGCCTCTGCCGAACAAATTATTTCGGGATTAAGCGGCGGGAATCAGCAGAAAGCTGTAATCGCAAGATGGCTCTCGACCAATCCAAAAGTATTGCTTTTAGATGAACCAACACGTGGTGTTGATATTGGGGCTAAAACCGAAATACACAAGATTATATCTGAACTTGCTGATCAAGGTCATGCTGTATTAATGATTTCATCTGAGCTTCCTGAAATCATGGGAGTAAGTGACCGAATTTGTGTGATGCATGAGGGAAGTATTATGGGAGAATTGCACAAATCGGAAGCAACACAGGAGAAGATTATGAATCTTGCTACAGGGGGAGATGGAAAATGAAATCCATTTTGTCACCAAATCCACAGCCAAACACACAGTCAAATACACAACCAGGATTTAACATAGCAAACAGTCTGTCACTTCTATGGAACCGCCTTGGAATGATTATTATTCTAGTTTTGTTATGTATAGTGATGACAATCATCGCACCCAATTTTTTAGAAACTTCTAATATTACCAATATCCTAAAACAAGTTTCCGTAATTGCTATTTTGGCAGCTGGGATGACGATTGTCATTTTGACCGGCGGAATTGATTTGTCTGTAGGTTCGATTGTGGCTCTATCAGGAGTGGTTTCTGTAATGGCTTCCCAAGCCGGGATCAACCCTATTCTAGCTATGATGCTTGGTATTGGAGCAGGGTATGTCATTGGTTTTATTAATGGTTTTTTTACAGCGAAAATTGGGTTACCCGCCTTTATTGTAACATTGGGTAGTATGACTTATGTCAGGGGACTTGCTTATGTATCAAGTGGTGGTTACCCTGTGGTCCTTGAGTCGAGTGCATTTAAGTTTATCGGTGCAGGTTCTGTTCTTTCCATTCCTACACCTATTTATATCATGTTATTTGTATATATCGTCATGTTTTTCGTTTTGAAATATTCTATGTTTGGCCGTCACATCTATGCCATCGGAGGGAATGAAGAAGCAGCCAGACTAACAGGGATCAAAGTTAAGAAAACACTTATCAATGTCTATTCGATCAGTGGCCTGCTCGCCGGGTTAGGCGGAGTAGTCCTGGCCGGCCGTCTTTATTCCGGTCAGCCTACAGCAGGAAATATGTATGAATTAGATGCTATTGCGGCTGTTATTTTAGGGGGATCAAAATTGACGGGCGGATCTGGAAAAATCCAGGGGACTATTATTGGAGTTTTGATTATGGGGGTCATCACAAACGGACTCACTCTCATGGATGTTAGTTTTTATTGGCAGCTGGTTGTAAAAGGCGGGGTTATTATATCTGCTGTATTAATTGATCGGTTACGTTCCTAACGTATCTTAATTATCCTATTTAAGGAGAGTGGGAAATTGATAAAAAGAACAGGGAAACGGCTGTTAGTCTTACTGACCTGTTTCATTGTTGTATGTCTGCCGTCTACTTTAAGCATGGCCGAAGAGGATGGTTATTATGATGAACCACATCGCAATCAATACCATTTTTCCCCTGAAGCAAATTGGATGAATGATCCGAATGGAATGATTTATTACGAAGGGGAGTACCATTTATTTTATCAGTACCATCCATATGGGAATACATGGGGGCCGATGCATTGGGGCCACGCAGTAAGTAAAGACCTTGTAAAATGGGAACACTTGCCGATTGCTCTTTTTCCAGATGAACATGGCCAGATCTTTTCTGGAAGCGCTGTCATAGATTGGGATAATACAGCTGGTTTTGGAAAAGAGGCAATGGTAGCTATTTTTACTCACTCAGGACCGGACGGGCAGGTACAGAGTCTAGCTTATAGCCTTGACAATGGAAGAAGCTGGGATAAATATGAGGGGAATCCGGTGATGCCAGATCCTCCCGTTGCAGACTGGAGAGATCCAAAGGTCTTTTGGCATGAAGAATCAAGTCAGTGGGTTATGTCTCTAGCGGCTAAAGATAGGATTATGTTCTATACCTCCCCTAACTTAAAGGATTGGGAATATGCAAGCGAGTTTGGACCTGATGGAGGTATTCAAGCAAACAGTCTGGATAGGGTCTCTTATGCCGTGTCAGCTGACAAAGGCGGTTCATTTACCTATGAAGGTGACATCACTCTCCATAAAAAGAATGCCAGAGAAGGAGAAGGAGGGCTGGTATTTCGTTCTGATAAGGATGCTCAAAACGGTTATATGGTCCGCTTAGATGCAAAAAGCGATACAGTAATATTAAGTAAGAACGTGGAAGGAATGAATGAGGAACTGACTCGTCACTCGATGAAGTTCGACACTTTTGCTACCTATCATTTGAAGGTGGTTGTAGAAGAAGATCGAATACAGGTTTATGTTGATGAACAGCTTGTCGTTGACCAAGAAGACAGCTCGTTTGAAAATGGTTTCTTTGGTTTAACCGCAGAAAGCTCAACAGCTAGCTTTCGTAACGTAGAATTTGAGAATACATCAAATTTTTTAACAAACCTATCTAGCTGGAATCCCATAAATGGCACATGGAAGGACTCTTTAGCTGGGAAAACGGGAGCGTATGAAGGCGATGCCTTTACAGTTAGTGAAGAAAATGCAGATGATTTTTTGTATGAAGCGGATATAAAAATATCTGAACATGACGGCGGGGGAGCTGGAGCGCTGGTTTTCCGTGCTGATGATCTTGCAGAAAACGGGTACTTTGCAAATATTGATGCCTTACATGATGTCATGAAAGTCATGAAAATTGAAAATGGGGAGGTCAGTGTACTAGCTGAAAAGTCCGTACAGGTTGATACCGAACACACGTATCACATAAAGGTAGCGGCATTTGATGAAAACATTAAAGTATATTTAGATGGAACGCTAGTACATGATTTAAATGATGGATCCTTTTCAAGTGGTAAATTAGGGTTGAATGTATGGAATTCCTCGACTTTATTCCAAAATGTACAAAAAGGAAAAAACATTCATACAGATCGTAATACCATTGTTAACCCTGATTTTGAAACAAGGGATCTAACTGGATGGGAGTCAGTAAATGGAAATGCCTTCACAAATGATCATGTTACAGGCGTCACCGATTATTGGGGGGGATCGTTTAACCAGCAGGGAAATTATCATTTATGGGGTTTTTCCGATCAACAGGGGGGAGATCGTGCGACAGGTGAGCTGAATTCTTCTTATTTTAAACTTGGAGGATCGGGCGAAATTAATTTCTTATTAGGTGGAGGGAATGACCTCAGTAATCGTTATGTTTCTTTAATGAGGGCTTCTGATGATCAGGAGTTAGTTCGTCAGGCGAACTCCAAATTTAACGATGATGAAACATATAAACGGTATAGATGGGATGCTTCCGAATTTATCGGAGAAGTTCTTTATATTAAAGCTGTTGATCAGTCTACGAGCGGCTGGGGGCATATAAACCTTGACGATTTTAATGTTTACAATGAAGGTCCAATGCCAACAGACATTGATCAAGTGGCAGAAGAGCCTGAAAGTGATGAGATTCGTCAAAGTGGAACGATAAAAGACTGGTCTGCGATCACCGGGGAATGGGTGCCTTCCACACATGGGAGTAATGGGGGAATTTGGGAATGTCCTGCCTTAGTAGAGCTTCCTATTGATGGAGATCCGACTAACACGAAATGGGTCCTGCAAGTGAGCATTAATGATGGTGCCCCGGCTGGGGGATCAGGAATGCAGTACTTTGTTGGAGACTTTGATGGAAAAACCTTTACAAATGAAAGTCCTTCCGAAAAAATTCTGTGGACCGATTATGGAGCTGATTATTATGCAGCTGTGGACTGGAACGGAATTGAAGGCGAGAATGGTGAAAAATATTGGCTGGGCTGGATGAGTAACTGGCAGTATGCGAACCATACACCAACGACTACTTGGAGAGGCTCAGGTACACTCCCACGTCAAATGGAACTTACACAGACAGAGGAGGGTCCTCGTTTAAAGCAAACACCAATTTCTCTTAACAGCATCCAGGATAAGAGCAACGCAATCTCTTATCAGAATAAAAAAGCTTCAGAACTCAATAATCATCTGACTGAATTTTCTGGCACTTCGTATGAGTTGATTGCTGAATTTGATATTTCAAATACGAATGCAAAAGAGTTTGGGTTTAAGGTCCGTAAAGGAGAAAAAGAATACACAACGATAGGGTATGAAGTCGATGATAAGACGCTGTTTGTGGATCGTACTCATTCCGGTGCTTTCGATTATGGCAGCAATGTATTAGAGAATCATGAAGGCCCTTTATCTATAGAAAATGAGACTGTGAAAATGCATATTTTTATCGATCGTTCATCTATAGAAGTATTTGGGAACAATGGGGAAACAGTGATTACAGATCAAATCTTCCCTGATCCGTCCAGTCAAGGATTAGAGGTTTATAGCAATTCAGGGGACGTCACTCTAAAATCTTTGGATATATACCCGTTGGATAGTATTTGGAATAAAAAAAGCGGGTTTCAGTCTAAGCTGACAAGCTGGGAACCAATCTCAGGGAATTGGGCAGATACGATGAATGGAAAACAAGGGCAAAGCAGTGGTGATTCTTTCATTCTATCGGCCGAGAGGGGGAGTGACTTTAAGTATGAGGCAGATATCAAAATTCTCGATTCAGATTCACACCCAGATGATCCTAGTAAAGATTTAGTCGGAAACTTAGTGGGGGCAGGTGCTTTGGTCTTTCGATCAGATTCGTCTGGTGAGAATTCGTATGTGGTCAATATTGATGCGAAACATAATCAAGTGAAACTTATTAAATTTGCTAATGGCCTCGGTACAGACTTAGCGGCCTACAACCACGGAAATATAAAAACTAATAAAAGCTACCGCTTAAAAGTGGACGTTTCAGGTGCTCACATAAAAGCTTATTTAGATAACAACCTGGTGATCGATACAAAAGATCAGTCCTATAAAGAAGGACACTTAGGTCTGAACGTATGGGATGCAACGGTTTTGTATAATAAAGTGAAATTCAAACCAGATAAAAATCATAAGAATAAATGAAAAGATATGGCAGAACCCACCGTGAAATTTCAAGTCTTAAAAGGCAGCTCCTTGATAGTGGGGCTGCTTTTTTAATTGTCGGGAAATTATCAAAATTAATCATCTTTGAATGGAATAACGGAGATGAATTGGTAAGATTCGCTTCTAAAGCATTCGTTTTGAAGGGAGTTAATAATCATAATGCCTAATTGTTTACTGGCTTTCTCTTCCGGTGTCATTTACTTTTTGGAACAAGGTATGCAGCGTTGGTTGCAGGACGTTAGTCTTCCATAGTAAACAAAAGTATAATAAGTCGTATGTTTTAATCGTCACAAGTGCTTTAGGACAAGAGCTTTACGATCAATTTTAAGCTTGATTATCTTTTGGTATTAAAAGGATGGTTTTGTAAGACTACATTTCGCTAGAGATTTCAGTTCGGGCTCAAAATTAGCTAGTTTGATTAAAAAATAGCAAGATTCAGGGAAATGGTGTTCTAAAAAACGTAGTGTAGTCCGGTTAAAAACTTTATCATTTTTATACAAAAGTATCACTTTCTTTACTAATTGATTAAATCCGGCAACAGTTTCACCAACTTGTTTTGAAAAATATTGTTGACCGGGGAATCCACTATCCAAAAAACGCAAATATCCTTTGATAGTGTGGTTTTTTATCATATGTGCTCTAAAACCATTAATAAAAAATTCTGCTTCTTTGGCTAGCGGAATCTCAATCGGGTCTAACACATTTTGTAATAAAAGAGCATGACCAAGTTGATCTTCTAACCATAAATCCAATAAACGGACAAGTGGCAATTCATCTGCTTTTTTACCACTAATATAATAATTTAATATACGAAGATATTCTTGGTTTTCATTTAAGGTACCATTTAAGTAAGTAGGGGAAAGGTTTAAGTTGACTTCATTCAAAATACGGAGACTTTGTAGTGTACCCTCGAATTTAAAATAGGAGGATGACACCTGGTAACTTTCTTGTGCGAAATTGACCATTGTTGGAGAGTTTACTGGCAGGTTTTCTGACATACTTTCTAACCATTGTCTCAGTTGTTGAAAACGTTGGATGAATTGAGAAGCCATGTTAACCCATTTCATTTCTGATGAAGATAAGAAGTCGTGGATAAAATGTGCATGGTCCTCTAAAATTTCAAGCCAAAAGCTATGTTCTTCATATATGGATATTTCATAAGGGCTTCTAATGTAAATGACCTCCTCGAGTAAAACATTTCAATTAACAGTATGTTAAAGCACTGCATGTTATACGAAATTTTTGTGCCAATCAGCTTCAAACAGGTTACCGTTTGTATAACTTGTTACGTATATAGCTGATACCTGTAAAAAGGCGAGGATTTGATGGAAATGCGCAATAACATGATTAAGAGTCTAGCAATTTGTTTTTTAATATTAATAGGTAGATTCATTCTGCTGTTCATAATTACACAAATCCCTTTTCAGATGGGATTATTTGGTGGATATAAGGGTAGTAGTTTAACTATCATAGGATTATTACAAGCTTTAATGGTGATCCCTTTATTATACCTTGGATTACGCTCTTTAAAGATGAGCTTTTAAAAAAGAGGATTAACCACAAAGAAATGGAAAAGTGATAGTTTATTAGGTGTAGCAGTAGCCATTGGATGGGCAATTGTTCAATTTGTTTGGATTATCCTGCACTTTATATAGCTTCCGCTTTCTCCATTTTATTTTTTGCAGCTGGGCACTTACCTAAAGATCTTGTTGAATGGATTGATCTTCTTGTACCTAGCACCGCATATACTGTTCTTTTTTATATACAAAGAGATTAACTGCATCTATGATCGCTCATGGACTGTGGAATACAATAGTAGTTATTTTAGTCATTATAATATATTCATAGATGGTTACAGACCCCCTCCTAAACAGGTCTAAATTTTTGAATGAATAACATAATACTTCTGTTACTGCTTCCGTTATTATTATCGTTAATGGGAAAGTTGGCAGCTTCAATCTTGCGGGTTGGAGTAGTATTTTATTAAGCATGTTAATCTGCATTTTTTTATCCCCTATATAAGAGCATAGTCTGATACTTTTTTGGACAGACCAGTTAATACTTGTCTGTTTTTTTATGAAAAATAAATAAGTTTAATGATACCCCTACGAGGTAAACGTATAATAATGGAAGATTTATATTTATAATAGGAGGGAAAACGATGGCACACCATCATCACCACCAGCAATCGAATCATAAGAAAGAGGAAGATCATAACCATGAGAATGATGAGCAACATCGTGACAGCCATCAGAACCATGATCATGAAGGGCACGAACCTCACAACCATGACGGTCATGGGAACCACGGCCATGAAGGGCATGATCATGGTGCTATGGTAGAAGAGTTCAAGCAAAGGTTTTATATTTCGTTATTTGCAACTATTCCTATATTACTGTTGTCGCCGATGATTCAGGATTTTATCGGGCTGGAATTTTCCTTCCCCTTTGATCAATATGTATTATTCGGCTTAGCGACCTTCGTATTTTTCTATGGTGGCTGGCCATTTCTGACAGGCTCCGTGGACGAGCTGAAACAAAGAAATCCAGGGATGATGACCCTCATCGGCCTAGCGATTGTCGTTGCCTATGGGTATAGTTCGCTTGTCGTTTTTGGGTGGTCAGGCAAGAACTTTTTCTGGGAACTGGCGACCCTCATTGATATTATGCTTCTCGGTCATTGGATTGAGATGAAATCAGTAATGGGAGCATCAAACGCTTTACAAGAACTTGTTAAACTGATGCCCAATGAAGCTCACCGTTTAAAGGATGATGGTGAAACAGAAGATGTTCCTCTCAGTGAATTGGATGCAGAGGATCTGGTCCTCGTGAAACCTGGAGAAAAGATCCCGGTAGATGGGGTGATTACAGAAGGTAAATCGGCTGTCGATGAGTCCATGCTGACAGGTGAATCCATCCCTATAGAAAAAGAGGAAGATGGAGAAGTCATCGGTGGTTCGATCAATAAAGAAGGAAGCCTTACGATTCAGGTTAAAAATACGGGTGAGGACACGTACCTTTCCAAAGTAATCACATTGGTAGAAGAAGCTCAAAATTCCAAGTCACGGGCCCAGGATTTTGCTAATCGGGCAGCTAAATGGCTGTTTTATCTGGCACTTGGGGCAGGAATCACTACTTTCATTGTATGGATGGCCTTAGGTTTCGCATTTGATGTTGCCCTGGAGCGAATGGTAACGGTCATGGTCATCACATGTCCGCACGCCTTAGGATTAGCCGCTCCGCTTGTTGTCGCTGTTTCTACTTCCCTTTCAGCAAAACAAGGGCTATTAATCAGAAACAGACCTCAGTTTGAGAATGCCCGTAACATCGATGCCGTGATTTTTGATAAAACAGGTACTTTGACAAAGGGTGAGTTCGGTGTCACGAATGTGATTCAGGCAGAAGGGAAGGAAGAAAAAGAAATACTATACTGGGCCGCAAGTGTGGAGCAGAATTCTGAGCACCCGCTGGCTCGAGGTATCCTTGAGAAAGCACGAGACAACGACATTTCGCTGGATAGAGTCGAAGATTTCGAGTCCATTACCGGAAAAGGGCTGAAAGGGAAAGTAGACGGAAGAGAAGTGAAGGTTATGAGTCCTGGGTATATGAAAGAACAAAATTATGCTTATGATACTGATGCCTTCAATGAATTATCAGAAGAGGGGAAAACGGTGGTTTTCGTTCTCCTTGATGATGAGTTGTTAGGAATGGTGGCTCTTGCTGACATGGTTCGTGACTCAGCTAAAGAAGCGATCGCTGAGTTGAAATCCAGGAATATCCATTCCGTTATGCTTACAGGTGATAATGAAAAAGTCGCCAATTGGGTAGCCGATCAATTAGAGATGGAAGAAGTCTATGCGGAAGTGTTACCTGATCATAAAGCAGACAAAGTCAAGGAAGTACAAGCGAAGGGAAGAAAAGTGGCCATGACAGGCGATGGAATTAATGACGCCCCTGCCCTGGCTACAGCAGATGTTGGAATAGCAATCGGGAGTGGGACAGATGTTGCCGTCGAAACGGCTGATATTGTCTTAGTAAAAAGCAATCCTAAAGATATCGTTTCAATTGTAAATTTATCAAAAAATACGTATAAGAAAATGGTGCAGAACTTATGGTGGGCTGCTGGTTACAATATCTTCGCCATCCCACTAGCGGCAGGGGTGCTAGCTCCTATAGGAGTTGTTCTCAGCCCTGCCATTGGAGCGATATTGATGAGTTTGAGTACCGTGGTAGTCGCGATCAATGCCAAACTGCTAAAAGCCGAATAAGGATGAGTCATATAAGACGACACAGATATTTTGCTGTGTCGTCTTTTTAGTTAAGAAGAGTGTTGTTGATGGTGGTTTATATCATTCGCAGGTTCATCATTAAACACACTTCCCGCTAAAAGGAAACCGAGAACAATCAGAAAAACGACCAAAGGCTTTAACAACCATTTATACGAATAAATCACGGAATCAGGACTGCTGAGGTTTTTAAAAACAGGGTATAAGATAAGCGAACATACACTTAATGATAAAGAAAAGTTAAGGATTAATAGAGATTCAGAATAAGTGAGCATTTCTCCTAACATAGCCCCCATCATTCCACCCATCAAGGCAGAAATAAGACCTTCCAGGCCAGCAACTACGCCTAAGTTCCACCCGCACAGCCCGCCGAGGAAAGCTCCAGCTGATAGCCCCAACATTGTAGAAAGATACATGTTACCTGGAAGAATGAAGGCAAAGAACATCCCTATACATAAGCCGATGCTTGTCCCGATGAACATAGTTATAACCATCCGTTGAGAATGGTTAAATAGAGAGCCATACTTTTTAGCCAGCGCAAGTGAAGCGGCAACACTAAAAAATATTGTCCCAACAATAAATAGTTGAAATGATGTCATCCTTTTTGCTCCTCTTAATGAGTTTTGTATCTTAGTATCATTGTATGTTTCGAGGCAGCTGTCTATTATTTGCTTGGAACTATTGATTATAGAATGGCAATGCTTGATGGCTAATAAACTCTATTTCTCACATGTTGAACATGTTTTTGAATGTCTGAAAAGTTTCCTTCTGCTTCTCTTTTGAGCTTTCCGGGGCTGTATCTTTAATGAATTTTTCCATTAGAGTAATGTAACGACTAAGGAGCATCGTTTGCTGCAGGGCCATATGAAAATGAATGTTGCGGACATTTTCCGCTTTCATCCTTAATCCTGAATTGAAATTTGTATTAGCCATTGTTTCCGAAGTGGATTTGAGTGCTGTCAATATATTTTCTTGACTCATACCTAAGGAGATTTGGTGGCAATTTATCTGAACAGGCTCCCACTTATGTAAGTCATTAACCCCGATGGTTTCATTTAGATCTGGATCCATAAGCGCAATCATGACTTTCACATGATTCTGCATGATCATGTACTGCTCTGTAGCAACTTGCTTGATTTCCGCGTCTTGTATGCTGCAGATGAAAGTCGCTAATTTATCTAGTTCAGCTTTATGAACGGATAAGTGCTCAGCCATTAAACTTAAGTCGATCATTTTTAGAATCATAACCAACATCCCTCCCCATCTTTATATTTATTTCTGTGACTTTAAATAATGACTGGAGAATGGAAATGATACATATATCAAATAACAAACAGGCGCGATCAATTAATATATACTTGAATTTAAAGAATTAGAAGGGCGCAACTCGGTGTATAATTTCCCTGTGAAGAAATGGATTCGAAAGATTTTTAGTGATTGTTTCCTATTGCAGGTGTACTCGATAGTAAATATAATTACGGGGGAGGGGTATTATTTCGAAGGAGGTACATAGCCATGAAAGGATTTTTATTAAGTGTAATCTTGCTAGTGTTTGCAGTAGGCATTACTGCATGCTCGAATAGTGAGGGAGGCGAGGAAATACAAAATAATGAAAATAGTGAAGGTGCGAATGAAGAAATGAATAGTGAAGGCTCTGATGAGGGTGAGGGAACGGATCATTCAGATATGAATCATTCCAGTTCAGGGGAAGTTCCAGAGGGCCTGAAGGAAGCAGATGACCCAACCTATAGAGTAGGTGACGAGACCACCATCACTGAGGGGCATATGGCCGGGATGGAAGGTGCGAAGGCTACAATTACAGGTGCTTATGATACCGTAGCTTACGTGGTGTCTTATGAACCGGCGAATGGGGCTGAAAGAATAACGGACCATAAATGGGTAATCCATGAAGAAATTGAAGAAGCAGGCAATAGACCATTTGAATCTGGTGATGAAGTCACACTTAATGCTTCCCATATGAAAGGAATGGATGGATCAACAGCCACAATTGAATCTGCCAAAGAAACAACGGTTTACATGGTTGACTTTGAAAATACTGGTGGAGGAAAAAAAGTAGAAAATCATAAGTGGGTAACCGAAGAAGAGCTAAGTGCTGAGTAAAAGGTGACGTGCACTTTTTTACGGACAACTTGAAGTGGGCCCGAGTGTGTTTCTGGGATTACGTAACTTGAAACAGGTAGATAACAAGTTGTCAGGTTTGAAATGAAACCGTTTAGAGAGGGAGGAATTTAAGCAGGTACACGATTTTTCTCAAAAAGAAGTTCTTGAGTTCATCAGCGGAGTTTATTTGAAGGAATGCTGGCACGGTGTTTGAAAATTGTTTAGTGATCGTATAACAGGCAAACGAAAACGCTTGGAAGTTACTATCCAAGCGTTTTTCCAGTTAGGGATTTTCAGGTTTTCCCCAATCAGTGTTTAATAAGGAAAAGATTAAGGCATCGTGACATTGGTTATTTTGATAAAGGTATCCTCTTAATACACCTTCTTTGATAAAGCCTAACCGCCTTAAAAGCTGTATAGATGGCTCATTTTGAGGGTAGGTAACAGCCCCCATCCTAAAAAGTTTTAAATCTTCGAATGAATAACGCAATACTTCTTTTACGGCTTCCGTTGTCATTCCTTTGCGCCAATGGGAAGGATGTAATTCAAAACCGATCTCTGCTTTTTTACTCCACGTCCTCAGGTTGTTCAATCCTGCTGTGCCGACAAATTCATCTGTCTCCTTTAGGACGATGCCCCATCTGATGCCCCTTTTGCTTTCATAGTTGTTTTGAAAAGAGGCTACTATTTTTGCGGCCTCATCCATACTTTTCAAGCTCTCCATGCCATAATATTCAGTAACTTCGTCATTGGACATAATTTGAAAAAAGCTTTGAGTATGTTCCTCTTTTACTTGAACTAATTTCAATCGTTTGGTTTCCAACTCAGGAAATCCCATGATCCGCACTTCCTTCCGTTGTGAATATAAACGAAGTTTGTTGCGTATAGCGGTCGCCTGCCTTCAATTTCACGGAAGGAAGACCTTCGTGATGAAGTGACGCTGGGGAGCTTTGCGTCTCAAAGCAAACTCCGGAATATTTACTGGATTGTCGGCCTGCCAACTGACATTCATCTGTTAGATTGTTCGAAGTGTACACGACTACCCCGGGCTGGTCTGTATGTATGGTCATTTTTCTTCCACTATCCTCATCGCTTACTTCTATGGTGTTTTTCTTTATATGGTCGAAAAGGAAGTAATGATCGTAGCCTGATTTAGCTATCATGTTCTGATCGTAACTGGATTGAGTTCCGGTCCGTAATGGGGCTGGGATACGAAAGTCAAAGGGTGTGCCTGCAACAGAGCGGATCGTTCCAGTAGGAATCAGGTGATCGTCAAGCTCGAGAAATTGTCGGCTGGGGATCTTCACTTCATGATCGGGGATCGAATGCTCCAGGTTTCCACTCAGGTTGAAATAGGTGTGGTTCGTCAAAGTGAGGACGGTATCCTGGCTGCTCTTTGCCTGATAATCGATAAGAAGCTGGTGGTTGTTATTCAATTGGTACGTTACTTTTACAGTCAACTCCCCTGGATAACCACTGTCCATGTGAGGGCTTTTATGTATGAGAGTGAGACCGGCCTGATCTTCTTCCTGAAAAGTTTCTGTCTCCCAAACCTTCGTGTGAAATCCCTCTGAACCTCCGTGAATATGGTGTTCACCCTCGTTTGCCTCTAATTCGTAGTTTTCCCCATTCATTGAAAAAGAAGAGCGATCGATACGTCCTGCGACTCTTCCGATGAGGGCCCCGAAGAAGTTAGGGTCTTCGAGATAATCTTCATCGTTTTGGTACCGGAGCACGACATTTTCCACCTGACCATGTTTATCAGGAACGTTGATTTCTTTAATGATCCCTCCGTAATTCAGCGCTTTTATTGTCATCCCATGATCATTAGAAATGGTGAACTGTTTCCACCCAATAGCCAGTTCTTCCTCAATGATTTTCATAAGTATCCTCCAATTGGTAAGTTGCCTCCATTATATCATTTTCTAGTGTTACCGATGCCAAAGAGGCTCACCATCGTTATGGAGAGCCTCTAATTTATTCAGGAAGAGAAAGGAGCTCAGTTGTGATAGGAAATTACTATTCTTCTACACAAACCATCATGATTTCCCAGGAAATATAGAAGATTTGCAATGGGAAATGTCAGAAAAAGGACTGATCAGCTGTATTTCTTAAATGAAAATCCCTAACCAGAGAGCATTTACCATAGCTAAAACGAGAGTCATCTTCTCATAATTAGAAACCTGCTGATGATTATGAATGTCCATTTTCACAATCAGGGAGATTGTTGCGATGATGATGACGGCGAGACCGAGGGCCGCATAAATACGATCAAAGCCAAGCCAGAAAACGCAAAGACCTGTCATCCCGAAATATATAAGGGCTGGCAGGCGGCTGAAACCACTTCCGAACTTGTTGACCGCCCATACGACACTCGTACGTTTAGTGGGTGAAGCCTGTTGGTCTGCTTCCCGATCAGGAATGTGGTGAATCATGACCCAGGCAATACAAAACAAAGCGTTGATGGTGGCATTTTGTATGGCCCATAGTGGCACCGTGTCCATAGCTAACCAGGCCCCGGCAAGACCGAGAAAGAAAACAGATGGGAAAGTTGACAGCCATTCTCCGATAAACGGGCGGTAACTTAGCCGTAAAGGGGGAAGGGAATAAGAGATCGCCCCCCACAGACCGATGGATAACAAGATGGCCAGCTTATAATATTGCAAGAACAATAGAGTAAGTACGATGATGCATAAAGTGCCAATCAATCCTTTGCCTAAACGCCACATTGTTGAAGAGGAAATTAAACCGTTTTGGATCACCCGGCTCCCTCCTGACAATATTGCAGGACTATTGGCATCAGTCCCGGATTGGTCGTCTATGTAGTCGTTCAAGATATGGGTCAGTATTCCATGGATCATGATTGCACCGACGACCAGGAGGGTAAAGGTCGTCACCAATGTATTACCTGAGATGGAGAAATATAGATATAGAGGGAGAATTGTAGATACGATGGTAGCCATGCTTGAGGAAATAACCGCCACTGCTCGAAGCAGAAGCCATCCTCCCTTTAAGGTTGTGAGGGCTTGGCTGAACATATTAAAACAACTCCTTTAAAGTATAATAAATCTAGTATTTTTAAATATAACATACCCTTTTGAAAGAGATATCAAGCTTTGAGGTGGAAATCCTTCACCTATACATGTAATAGGTTTACAATATATTAAACAAGATTAAAGGAGGAGAGCTTATGAAATATTTGCGTTTTCAAACGAGTGGGGATGTTTGTTTTGGTTTATTGGAAGGGGAAACGATTACTCAATTGAAAGGTGATTACCTAAAGGGAGCTGTTGAAAAAAGTTCGGTTACATATAATTTGGATGAAGTGACACTCCTGCCACCTGTCGAACCGTCTCAGGTAATCGGGATCGGACTTAATTATGCACTCCATGCAGAAGAAACAGGAAAGCCGCTGCCAGAGGAACCGATGATGTTCATGGTTTCACCAAGTGCTGTGATTGCTGATGGGGAGAAAATCGAGTTGCCGAACATGCACCACCGGATCGACTATGAAGCAGAGCTTGCTGTAGTAATTGGAAAAGAAGCGAAACATGTGACGAAGGAAGATGCTCTTTCTTATGTTTTCGGTTACACGATGGGCAACGATATCTCCAATCGGCACTTACAAAAGAAAGACGGGCAATTCACAAGAGCGAAGTCATTCGCCACTTTCAAGCCGCTTGGTCCTGCCATCGAGACAGAACTTGATCCGAATCGTACAGGGATTAAACTATCGCTTAATGGTGATATCAAACAGCAGTCCAATACGTGTGATTTGATTCATAGTGTCGAAGATTTATTGGTGAAGGTGACAGAAGTGATGACACTTAAACCAGGCGATGTCATTTTGACAGGAACACCATCCGGCGTCGGCCCGCTTTCACCTGGTGATCAAGTCGAAATTGAGATTGAGGGAATCGGTAAACTTACGAACGCTGTAAAAGAGTAAAGGAGAAGGTGGCTGGGACAAAAGAATTTTGCCGCTAGAAAACCCGAACAAATTGTTCGGGTTTTCTTTATGAAGCAATAAATGCATACGGCGCTCCGGCATCATACTTGGGAAAAACCCTTCTCAATCTAGAGGAGCTGTTAAAGTTTGTTGTTGCTTCTCACGAATCGCTTGTCGGTAGGTGCTTGCCGCGGGCACGGCCTCAGCTAACTTGGTCAAGAAGATCACTTGACCAAGTGGATATTCGGCTCGCGCTGTTCCCGCAGGCGTCACCACCGACCGCTCATCGTGTAAGCAACGAGGCCACCTAAAAAGAGTGATTTTCTTTGATTTAAAAACAAAGAAAATCACTCTTTTTCCTTGTACATTGAAAGAAGCCGATTTGATGCATAACTCAAAAAGTTGCAGTTCTTCAGTGGCCTCCATCATACTTCGCTTTCCGCGGGCACGAGCAGGAGTCTACGTATGTTGCCTACGCTCCATTTGATCCATTCCACCCTTTTGTTCGTCTTTTCCTGTGGCAGTTAGTGTTTTGTCCCAGCCCCTTTTTGGATAGTTGTTTCTTTTCTGCTTCAAGTGCGTACAAATAATTATTCTATCCGTAATGGTTGCTTAGCGAAGGTTTTGTAAGCTTATATTTAAAGGTTTCCGCATAGATTAATAGATTTTATAGCAAATAGAATTGTAATGGTGTGAGGTTATTTATATAATAGAAAAAGATTGTTAGAAAAAAATTGGAGTGAAGGATCGATGAGTCGTTCAACAAAACATAAGAAGAAAAAAGGAAGCTTGTGGAAGATCCCCCTTCTCCTGCTCTCCCTCATATTGATATCAGGCGGCATATATGCTTACACCGTGTATAGCGGTGCAAAGAGCACAGTGGAAGACAAAATGCACCGGGAAGTAGCCTCGATCGATCATGGGCTGACCGAGAAGAAGCGTAAAGAACAGGAGCCATTGAATATTTTGCTTATGGGAGTGGATGAAAGAGACGGAGATCAGGGACGTTCGGATGCCTTGATGGTTCTCTCTGTAGACCCTAACAACAATCGCAGCCAGATTGTAAGTATCCCGAGAGATACAAGGACCCAGATGGTCGGAGATTCCTCACAATCCGGCAACCTGGACAAGATTAATCACGCTTACGCCTTCGGTGGAACAGATATGGCGATTCAAACCGTCGAGAACTTCCTTGATGTGGATCTTGATTATTATGTGAGCATCAATATGGAAGGACTTGCTGAGATGGTAGATGCAGTCGGTGGCATCACCATCAATAATGATATCGACTGGCAGGGGAAAGACGGCTTCCATTACAAAAAAGGTGAACTCACTATGGATGGCGACGAAACCCTAGGCTACGTGCGGATGCGCTACGAAGACCCGAACGGAGATTTTGGACGTAATGAACGGCAACGTAAAGTCATTGAAGGAATTATCAATAAGGGAGCCAATGTCGGTTCCATCAATAAAATCGGGAATGTGATGGATGTTCTTGGTAAAAATGTCACGACAAACATGGATTTCGGAACGATGAAGGATTTGATGGTGAACTACCGGAGCGCCCGGGAGAATTTGACCACATATCAAATGACGGGTACCGGAACGAAAATCGGTGGCACCTATTACCTGGAAGTATCTGATCAAGAGGTTCGCGATGTTCACGACATGATTTCAGAATATAATTCATAATCAGAAGGCCGTCTCTGAAAGAGGCGGCTTTTTTATTTAAGAATTTAAAAATAACAGCCTATAGAAGACTTCCCCCTTCTTAACAAGTGTCCTCACTTCCACAATAGTTGGCTTTAGGGAAATTTACTTAACTACAAGATTTAACCTAGTTTTATATTGAAAGTCCCTAGTAAATGAAAAAAGTGATAGAGATCTGGATAGAAAGTGATGAAGGAGGGAATTTTGTTTTCATTCCCTCTTTGGGATGTGATTTTTTTATCTGATCTCCTTGTTAAGGTGAAGAGGTAGGTTGCGTTTATGGAGTGATTAAAAAGGAGTGGAATCTATTAAAAACCGTTCAAGGAATAGTCCTTGAACGGTTTTTCTATGGAGCATCAAACGAAGATGAACCAGAGTACGGATGTCACGATGATTGCTGTCATCCCTTGAAGCAATGTACCCATTGTTTGAGCCTTATAGGCTTGCGTGATAGACATGCCGCTGAACTCTTTGACAACCCAGAAATAACTATCATTTACATGAGAAACGACCATTGCACCTGCACCGACAGCCATGACGACAAGTGCTAGTGGAACAGCCCCTTCAATGCCGATTTGCGGCAACAGAGGAGCAATCAGGGTTGATGTAATGACAATTGCAGCCGTTGATGATCCTTGAGCACTTTTCAAAGCTGCTGCGATTACGAAGGGTATAAAGATGAAGAGAGCTCCGACGGCAACTTCATTCTCTGCGATTCCTTTTATTAGGTCAGCAATACTAGTAGAACTGATGACAGAACCGAACGCTCCACCTGCACCTGTAATCAATAGAATAGGAGCAGCTTCTTTGATTCCGATTCCTACCCATTGAGTGAGTGTTTTTTCGTCGAATTTCGGTAATAATGCGAACGCGAATAACACACCGACCAAAAGCGCGACGACAGGGGAACCCAGGAATAAGAAAAAGGAGAAGACAGGACCTTCCCAACCAGCAAATGTGATGACTGAGCTGAAACCGATAAGCAAAATCGGGACAAGAATCGGTGCGAATGATTTAGCAGCAGATGGCATGTCGCCGAAACTGCTCACGACTTCATCGTAATCATACACTTTATCGTCCTCGCTGCTTTCAACATGAATTTTTGTTCCAGCTTTGACAGCCCAAAGGTAACCGACTAAAATAGCTGGAATGGCAACGATGAAACCAAACAAGATGACCGTACCAAGATAGTTCTGTGCACCGATATTTCCCGCAGCTGCAATTGGACCTGGAGTAGGCGGGACGAGCGTGTGTGTTGCGAATAAACCTGTGGAAAGAGCGATAGCCATTGATGCTACTGTCACTTTCGTTTTGTTCGCAAGCGCTTTCTTTAATGATGATAAAATAACGTATCCTGAATCGCAGAATACGGGGATGCTGACAATACTTCCGATAGCACTCATGGCAAGCTGCGGGCGTTTTTCACCGACGATCCGAAGTACGACTTCAGCCATACGTAAGGCTGCTCCTGATTTTTCTAAAATAACTCCGATGATCGTTCCGAAAACAATGACGAGACCGATTCCTCCCATCAATCCTCCGAAACCGCCATTGACAGCTTCTACAACATCCGTAAGTGGCATACCGGCTAAGATTCCGATGGCGAAGGCGGCTATCAATAATGATAGAAAAGGGTGAAGATTGAACTTCGCCGTTGCTACAATCACAAACAAAACACCTAAAACTATGATTAAAATAAGGCCGAATCCATCCATAATTTCACTCCTTCATTAGTTGAGGATCAAACGAGCAACTTGCTTCGTTGCCTGAAATAAATAATCTTCTGCATTTTCCAAGCATTCTTCTAACGATTTGGGACCTGGAACGATGGAAAAACAACTGGTGAAAAGTTGGTTCAATTGCTCAAATTCACCGTCTATGCCGCCAGATAATAATAGGGCAGGTTTTCCAAAGTGTTGAGCCAATTCAGCTACATGCCCAGGAGCTTTTCCATACAGCGTCTGCTCATCACTTTGGCCTTCCCCCGTGATGACATAGTCAGCATTTTGGACGGCTTCACGTAGTTGAATGGCCTCAGCAACAAGTTTTGCTCCAGATTCGAGTTTTGCTCCGATAGCAAGAAAAGCGAAGCCGAGACCACCTGCCGCACCAGAACCTGGATAATCCATTAAACTTTGGCCGATCGTTTCCTCTATAAGTTTTCCATAGGTGTGTAAGGATTGGTCATAAGAGACGATCTGTTCTTTTGTTGCACCTTTTTGACGGGCATAAATGTGACTGGCTCCCCTTGGACCTGTCAAAGGATTGTCAACATCGGAAGCGATACGGATCGTAGTTTCTGCTAAACGTGGATCGATGGAAGATAAATCGATGTGTTCGATATTTGCCACATCTTTGCCGAATTTTCCAACTTGTTGGCTATTGTTATCAAGCGTTTTCATACCAAGAGCTTGTAACATACCAAGTCCGCCATCGTTCGTAGAGCTGCCGCCAATGGCGATCATCAAATCGCGATGACCACGGTCGAGCGCATGTTGAATAGCTTCGCCAATTCCATAGGTAGTCGTGTGGTCAGGATTCCTTTTACCTGATGGGACAAGAGGTAAGCCAGCAATATTAGCTCCCTCGATGACAGCACGAGTTTCATCAAGGGCGAGATACCAGCTTTTCGATTTTTCCCCTAGAGGTCCGGTGCAATCAAAAGTTACTTTCTCGTGCTCAGTGGCTTTTGCTAAAGCCTCAAGTGTTCCTTCCCCTCCATCAGCCATCGGTTTTAAGACCGCTTCCACTTGGGCATCGACCTCTTGAAAAGCTCGCCGCATGATTTCTGAGACTCTCTTAGAGGAAAGACTTCCTTTGAAGGAGTCTGGTGCAAATAAAATCCTCATTTTATGGTCCCTCCTTATCATTTTGTCTTACCTTTATTCAAACGAAAATCAAGAGATAAAACAATTGATAACACGTACAAAAATTCAGAATTATGTAAGCGTATTCTTGTGCAAATGCACAAATCGATTGTTAATCAAAATACTTTGCAAAATGACGGCATCTTTGAATTTTCTTGGGTCAAGTCCGACTTTTTTGCTTAATTGATCAAGGCGGTAAAGGAGTGTGTTGCGATGAATGTGGAGTTTTTCTGCAGTGCGGTTCATCTTCAAATCACATTCAAAATAACAATGAAGAGTGTCTACATAGGGGCGCTCTAATTTCTGAAGGCGATGAGCGTATAGATTTGTGACATCTCGGTATATTTTTCCATCGATATGGTGCAGAAGTCGATCCATCTTCAGGAATTCACTGTAGACAGGTTTGCCTTTTTCTCCTGCCAGTTGTATAGCTTCCTGAGCCTGCTTAAATGAAGCGCGGATGCCGCGAATCGCATACCCGGGCTCTCCAATACCCATATAACCTCGATCGGGACACGAGGGAAGGGAGTGATTGTAAGGCAATGGAACAACGACCATGTTTTCCTGGTATGGCAATACGAATAGTGGCTCGATATTTTCTGCCTCTGCTGTTTTACGAATGGACTCGGCCAATTCAAAGGAGGATTCTGTTTGAAAAAGAATGACTTGCCAAGTTTTCTTGATATCGATCCTCAATGTGTACTGCGCTTCTTTTTCTAACTCAGCTACATCAATCTCGTCTGGTTGAAGCAGTTGGTGCAGCCAATGACTCCATTGCCTCTCTTGATAGAAGGCTTGCCTTTGGATGTACATTTGTTCTAAAGCTATTTCCACGGATCCTTGTGTCATTCCAGCTGCTTGATAAACCTCGTCTGGTTCTCCAGTCAGCCCAACGACTCCTGCCAGCTCTCCACGGTGAAAAATTGGGAGGTTGACTCCAGGTTTAGTATTGGAAAAAAGCTCGGTATCTTTTGGGCTGATTTTTTGAGGCTCCAATGTCTCGATGACCTGTTGAGCGCCTCCATGTAATTGATCGATACGGGAGGTATCTGTGCTGGCGACAATCTTTCCAAATGGATCCATCAGATTGATCGGGACATTTATATATTTGGATAAGCGGTGAATTATTTCATGACCGAGCTGTGAAGTTAATTCCATGGTGGGAGGCTCCTTTTATATTTTGCTTTATTTTACCCGAAGATGAAGATCGGTGAAGGACAGAAACTATGGGTGAACATCAAATGGCATCTACCAAAAAAGGACAAGTTCTCAAATGGAAAACCTGTCCTTTTTATAGTTTCAAGCCGCTTCTGCTTTTGAATCTGCGCAATAATGTATGACTTTCGACACGGGTGATGCCCTCAAGAGCATACAGTTCATTGTTGATGAAGGACTCCAGCTCTTTGAAATCCTTTACGAGGACGTGCATATGTAAAGTGCTTGGTCCTGTCATTTGGTAACAACTAGCCACGTATGGATTGTTGGCAAGGTTTTCAGCGACTTCTACGAGTGAACGCGGTTCACAGTCAACTTCGAAAAATGCGGAGACCTGTTTGCCCACTTTTTCACTGTTTACAACAGCTGTGAATTTTTCAATGACTCCACACTCGATTAATTGATTGACACGTGAACGGACAGCTACTCTGGATAGGCCTAAGGTCTTGCCTATGTCTGTATAAGAGAGACGCCCGTCCTCAATGAGCAGCTCGAGTATTTTCTTGTCTACATCATCTATTTTCAAGGTTGAATCCTCTTGCATTCCATCACCGCCTCAATTATTTCTGTAAGCCCTAAGAATTTTACCACTAAAATAGTCCCCTATCAAATATAGACCTCATAATTGATAGAAAAATTAAAAAATTTGCACTTTTCCCTTACTGAGGGTTTCAATTTTCTGAATATTACATTATACTCATTTACAAAGAAAAACGATTGTTAATTAAATTTATTAATTTGATTAACTTTCGAAATCTAAATGGTTATACTCATTTGTTTTTGGTGTTGGATTAAGATGAAACACTTTCAAGTGATTCCATTTGTTTAGGAGGGAAGACATGCTAGGTTTGATCGTTAAGCGTTTATTTCAGTTGGTCTTATTGTTATTTGGTATTTCATTTCTTGTATTCATGAGTATGCATTTAGCTCCAGGTGACCCAGCAACTATCATAGGCGGGCCGACAGCTACCGACTCTGATTTAGCGGCTATAAGGGCTGAATTAGGCTTGAATCAACCGGTTATGCTTCAATTTTTCGATTACATACGGGGGGTTTTACAAGGAGATCTTGGTTATTCTTTTCAAAATAACCAATCCGTTTCAGAGGCGATTGTCACCCGCTTCCCGCAAACATTGAACCTGGCTGTAGCAAGTATGCTGGTAGCGATTTTGATTGGAGTTCCAGCTGGAATCATATCAGCCATTAAACAGAATTCCTGGTTCGATGTATCAAGTACAACTGTCGCTTTGGCGGGAATATCGATTCCGAACTTTTGGTTGGGGGCCATGTTGATTCTCATCTTCTCCGTAGAACTTCAGTGGTTACCTGTTGGCGGTCTCAGTGCTCCGTTTTGGACTATAGAAGGGATTAAGCAGTTGATTCTTCCGGCGATTACGCTGGGAACAGCATCAGCAGCCATGATTGCAAGAATGAGCCGTTCAGCTATGTTGGAAGTCATTCGTGCCGACTATATAAGGACAGCGAGAGCGAAAGGGGTCAAGAAAAATACCGTTGTTTGGGTTCATGCCTTGAGAAATGCCATGATTCCCGTAATCACGGTGATTGGGTTGAACTTCGGTTTTCTTTTGGGAGGAACCATCATTACGGAACAAGTATTTGCGATCAACGGTGTGGGGCGATTAATGATCGATGCTATTGCCGCGCGGGACTTTCCGGTTGTTCAAGGGACTGTCCTTTTAGTCGCTACGCTGTTTGTTGTTGTCAATCTGTTAGTTGATATCATCTATGCTTTCGTTGATCCGAGAATCAGCTATGACTAAGGAGAGGAGGGGGAAATATTGGCGGGCTCAAGTACTTTAACAAGACAACAAACGAATGCGGTCAAGATAGAAAGTAAAAAGGAAAGAATGTTAGTTAAAACAGTGAAACGTTTATTGAAAAATAAACTGGCTGTGTTTGGGTTATTCATTATTGTGATCCAGGTGATACTAGCAGCATTCGCTCCCTGGTTTGCTACCTATGACCCTATCAAACAGGATTTGACCAACGCGGAACTAGGAATCGGTGTTGAAGGGCACTGGTTAGGTACCGACAATTATGGGCGGGATGTTTGGTCAAGACTTGTCTTTGGAGCTAGAATTTCTTTACTCGTTGGAATTGGGTCGGTGGGATTGGGTTTGATTGGCGGTATAACACTCGGGTTGATATCTGGTTATTTTAAAAAGCTTGATGGAATTATAATGAGGTTCGTAGATTTATTGTTCGCCTTTCCAGGTATTTTGTTAGCCATGCTCATCATCGCTATGCTTGGAACCAGTCTGGTCAATGTTGTAATCGCAATCAGCATATGGTCGATCCCGACTTGTGCAAGAATTGTCAGAGGGAGTGTTTTGTCGATTAAAAAACAAGAGTATATCTTAGCGATGAGATCTCTTGGGGCTGGTAACACTCGTATTCTCGTCAAACATGTGCTGCCGAATTGCACCGCGCCGATTATCGTATTCGCGACTATGCGTATGGCTACAGCAATTCTATCAACAGCCGCTTTAAGTTTCCTGGGTTTAGGCGCACAGCCTCCCACTGCTGAATGGGGGGCGATGATCGCTGCAGGACAAGATTATATGTTTACATCACCACATCTTACCATCGTACCGGGGATTGCGATTATGTTAGTCGTTTTCGCATTCAATGTTGTCGGTGATGGGCTAAGGGATGCGCTCGATCCAAATATGGAGCTAGATCAATAATATTAGGAGGAATGACATTGAAAAAAATTCGTTTGTATGGATTGTCGATTTTCGTAGTGGTCATGATGGTTTTGGCAGGGTGTAGTGATGAGTCTGGTACAGAGGCTGATCAAGGTGAAGGAGGTTCTGGTGCTGATTCGACTCAGGAAATCACGTATGCTACAACCTCTGATGTTTTAGGATTGTCACCGATCGATACCAATGATTCTGTTTCCTCCGCCATGATAGAGCAAGTCTATGAAACTCTTTTTATTCGTGATCCAGAAACAATGGAAATTAAACCACACTTGGCAGAATCTTATGAGAATCCTGATGACCTTACATGGGAGATCAAATTGAAAGAAGATATAACTTTCCATGATGGCACACCTTTTAATGCAGAAGCTGTGAAATATACGTTCGAAGAGTTCAAAAATGAAGAAAGAGCGGCTCCGAGGGCTTCATTAATGGAACCTGTGGAATCGATTGAAGTGAAAGATGAGTACACAGTGGTTTTGAAAACAGCTGAGCCTTATGGCCCGTTACTGGCGGCATTATCTCATACAAATGCTTCCATCGTGAGTCCTGAAGCTGATAAAGCCGGGAATTTAAATGAAAACCCAGTCGGAACAGGACCTTTTATCTTTGAAGAATGGGTTCAGGGAGACCATGTTTCTTTGAAAAAGAATGAAGATTATTGGCAAGGAGCACCACAGTTAGAAAGTGTTACGATGAAAGTTGTTCCAGAATATTCCACTGCTGTTTCTATGCTGCAAACAGGGGAAGTCCAGTTTATCGATGCGATTCCGACTGAACAGCTTCCACGCCTGGAGTCCATGGATAATGTGGAAATCCAGCAAAAAGAAGGCACCCCTGTTTATTACTTAGGTTTTAATATGAATAAAGAACCTTTCAACGATATCAATTTCCGCAAGGCTGTCTCTTATGCTGTCGATCGTGAGGCATATGTCCAGCAATTGAATGGATTGGGTGTGAAAAATAATAGCATCATCGGACCAAAAGTGTTCGGCTATGATGAGTCCGCTTCTGAAGAAGGTTATTCTTACGATCCAGAGAAAGCGAAGCAATTGATTGAGGAAAATGGCTATGAAGGAAAAGAAATCACTTTGCTTGCAGCCAACCGCGATATGTATATGAAGATGGCTGAAATTGTCCAGGCCCAACTGACGGATGCAGGTTTGAGTGTGAACATCGAAACGATGGAGTGGGGGACTTTCCTTGATACGACTGCTGAAGGTAATTTCGAAATGACATTCCTCGGCTGGTCGAACAGTACCGCAGATGGCAGCGAATTACTATATCCGAACCTTCATTCAGATAATATCGGATCTTCCAACCGTATGGGATATGACAATGGTGAGTTCGATCAACTTGTGAATGAATCGCGGATAACCGTCGATCAGGAAGTGCGTCAGGAAAAACTGAATGAGGCAAATATCATGGCGGTCAATGACGGGGTTTGGATTCCGATGCACCACGGTGTAGTGACAGCGGCATTTGATCAGTCTGTTAAAGGTTTAGAGCTTGATCCGACAGGTCAATGGTCCCTTTATAATGTAAGCAGAGAGTAGGTGGAGAATGGATACTCTATTAGATGTCAATCATTTGGTGACCTCTTTCCGCACAGCAGAAGGCAAACTTCCAGCTGTGCGAGGGGTTTCCTTTTCTGTAGATAAAGGAGAGACCTTATGCATTGTCGGTGAATCGGGCTGTGGGAAAAGCATTACCACATTGTCAGTCATGGGGCTCCTTCCTGACAATGGAGAAATCACGGAAGGTTCCATTACTTTTCAAGGCGAAGAACTCACGAAAAAGAAGGAAGATGAAATGAGAAAACATCGGGGTAATGACATTTCGATGATTTTCCAAGAACCGATGACAGCGTTGAACCCTGTGTTCACCGTCGGTTATCAAATCATGGAGCCATTGAACCTGCATACGAAATTAGGGAAAAAGGAAAAGAAAAGCCGCGCGATTGAACTGTTAAGTCAAGTCGGTCTATCCGATCCTGAAAAGGTATTGAAAAAATATCCGCATCAACTGAGTGGAGGAATGAGGCAGCGGGTGATGATCGCCATTGCTTTGGCTTGCAATCCTTCTTTACTTATTGCTGATGAACCAACCACTGCCCTTGATGTGACGATACAAGCTCAGATTCTGGAACTGATCGATGACTTGAAAGAAGATTTGGGTATGGGTGTTGTTATGGTCACCCATGATATGGGCGTAGTAGCAGAAGTGGCGGATCGAGTGATGGTTATGTACGCAGGAAGTGTCGTAGAAACTGGCACTGTCGAAGAGATTTTTGAAACCCCTCAACACCCGTATACGAAAGGGCTGCTGGCCTCCGTACCGAATGTTGATGACGAGGGTCATAACCTTGAAGCAATCCCTGGATCACTTCCCAACCTGAATGAAAAGATTTCCGGCTGCCGTTTTCATCCGCGGTGCCCATATGCTATGGATAAGTGCAAGGTGGAAGAGCCGCCCTATTTTCAAAAAACGGATCAACATAAGTCTAAATGCTGGTTACACGAGGAGGTGACTTCAAATGAATCCCGTCAAAAAGCCTATTCTTGAAGTCAATCAAGTGAGAAAGTATTTTCCTGTCAAAAGCGGCTTCCTTAAGCGTACAGTCTCGAATGTCCAGGCAGTAGAGAACGTTTCTGTCGATGTCATGGAAGGGGAGACCCTTGGGGTTGTTGGGGAATCAGGGTGTGGAAAGTCCACTTTCGGCCGGACGATTCTTGGTTTAGAAAGTTTGACAGATGGTTCGATCAAGTTCCGTGGGGAAGAAATCGGCGGCTTGTCAGATCGAGAATTGAAAAAATATAAAAAAGAAATGCAAATGATTTTTCAAGACCCGTATGCTTCCTTGAATCCAAGACAGCGGATCGGCGATGCACTTGAAGAGGCTTTTGTCATTCATACCAAGTTGAATAAGGCCGATAGAAAAGAGAGGGTCAAAAAGCTTTTAGTCGAGGTGGGTTTGAAAGAAGAACATGCGGAAAGATATCCGCACGAATTCAGTGGAGGGCAGAGGCAGAGGATCGGTATAGCAAGGGCCGTCTCCTTGAACCCTTCTCTGATTATATGTGATGAAGCGGTCTCAGCCCTTGATGTATCTGTCCAGGCTCAAATCATCCAGCTATTAAAGGAACTTCAAAAGTCACACCAGCTCACATACTTATTCATTTCTCATGATTTAGGTGTTGTCAAGCATATATCCGACCGTGTGCTGGTGATGTATTTGGGGGCAACGGCAGAGTTAGCCTCATCAGATCAACTCTTCTCCAACCCCTTGCATCCATACACGAAGGCGCTTTTATCTGCCATTCCCCGACCTGTCGTAGGGAAGAAAAAAGAGCGGGTCCGCCTAAGAGGTGAGCTGCCGAATGCGGCTGACTACCCTAGTGGTTGTCCTTTCCACACTCGCTGCCCTTTGGCCCACGAGCGCTGCCGACAGGAAATACCAGCTTGGAGGGAAGTAGAAGAAGGTCACTATGTCGCCTGTCATGAAGTATAAGGAGTCAGAAATTTCGAGATGTTTGATGAGTGGGTCGGGTCGGCGTGGAATAGGTCGCTTTCCGCGGGAGCGCAGTGAGCTTCCTCAGGCTTTCGCCTTCCGGGATCTCACCAAGCACTCTCTTCCCGCAGGAGTCTCCCCATTCCACGCTGACCCTTACTATAATTGTGCCTCGAATTGCTTCAGGGATAATTTGCTATTCATTGAGAAAGAGATTTACTTCCGTTTCCTGTATATAGTATTCTCACCAAAAAGCTCTCAATCTTGAAGGTAGTTTCGAGCACGTCTCTAACTAATGGTGGGGGGGGGGGACGGGGAGACTCCTACGGGAATGGATTGGCTGGCGAGACCCCGCAGAGCTTTTAACTCAAGGAGGCTTGCCGTCATCCCCGTGGAAAGCGAGCTGTTTCCCCACCCACCATCCGCTCTCACAAGGGTCTTGAAACTGAGCCTTCCAGATACAAATAAAATAATAAAAATCAAAAAAATGGAAAGGGAAATTTATATGAAGCATTTAGATCATCTCTATAATCCATATCACACGCCAAGACATACGACCGTTGCACATAATGGCATGGTCGCGACCTCCCAACCACTAGCAGCCCAAGCAGGTCTGTCGATTTTACAAAAAGGCGGAAACGCAATTGATGCAGCCATTGCAACAGCAGCGACTTTGACTGTTGTCGAGCCGACCTCCAATGGAATAGGAAGCGATGCGTTTGCCCTCGTTTGGGTGAAAGATAAGCTTTATGGACTGAATGGAAGCGGGCATTCTCCTTCATCCATTTCCATCGACGCCTTAAAGAAACAAGGATATGAAGAAATACCGAAATACGGCTTCACGCCTGTCACTGTCCCCGGGGCTCCTGGTACATGGGCAGAGCTTTCCAATCGTTTCGGAATACTTCCATTCAAAGAATTGCTCGCTCCTGCTATAAAGTACGCAGAAGAAGGGTACCCGATTTCTCCTGTGTTAGGGAAATTCTGGTCAATGGCTGCAACCAAGTTCAAGGAAGTACTCAGTGGTGAAGAATTCACTTCCTGGTTCGATACGTTCGCCCCGAATGGGAAAGCGCCTGAAATCGGAGAAGTATGGAAATCAGAGGGCCATGCGAGTACATTGAAAAAAATCGCTGAAACGAAAGGTGAAGCTTTCTACAATGGTGAGCTTGCGGAAGCGATCGATCAATTTTCTAAAAAACATAATGGATACATATCGAAAAAAGATTTAGCTGATTATAAACCGGAATGGGTGGAGCCGATTTCTGTGGACTATAAAGGTTACAACGTTTGGGAAATCCCACCGAACGGCCAGGGGATCGTTGCTCTATCCGCGCTCAATATGTTGAAGGGGTTCGACTATATGGATAAAGAATCTGTCGATACGTATCATAAACAGATCGAAGCGATGAAATTAGCGTTTGCTGATGGGGAAAAATATGTAGCGGATGAAAAACATATGAGTGTAAAAGCTGAAGAGTTATTGAATGAAGACTATGCCACAGAACGAAGAGGGTTGATTGGAGAAGAAGCACTGACGCCGGAGGCAGGAACACCACCTAGGGGTGGGACGGTCTATTTAGCGACGGCTGATGATGAAGGGAACATGGTTTCTTTCATCCAAAGCAACTACATGGGTTTTGGGTCCGGATTGGTCGTGCCAGGTACCGGAATCGCACTGCAGAACAGAGGGCACAACTTTTCCCTTGATCCCGATCATGCCAATGCACTCGCCGGTGGAAAACGTTCTTATCACACCATCATCCCTGGCTTTCTGACAAAAGGTGACCAACCGGTCGGCCCGTTCGGAGTCATGGGAGGGTTTATGCAGCCACAAGGTCATGTACAAGTAGCTATGAATACGGTCGATTTTCACTTGAATCCACAGGCGGCTCTGGATGCTCCAAGGTGGCAGTGGATGAAAGACAAAAGTGTGTGGGTAGAGCCGCATTTTCCGAAACACGTGGCAGAAGCTTTAGCTAGAAAAGGCCATAAAATTGAAGTACAGTTGGAGACGGGTGCATTCGGCAGAGGGCAAATCATATGGCGCGACCCTGATACGGGGACTTTGTATGGCGGAACAGAATCGAGAACAGATGGCACCATCGCTGCTTTTTAGGAGTGCATGGCGGATTGGAAAGGAGATGAGCGAATGCAGCAATGGAACCTCTTTATCGCTTTTTTTCGAGTGGGAATGCTTGGCTATGGAGGAGGTCCATCGTCCATTCCGCTCGTACATAAAGAAGTCGTAGACAAATACGAATGGCTGAGTGACGATGATTTCAGTGACGTCCTGGCTTTGGGAAATTCACTTCCTGGACCGATCGCGACGAAAATGGCCGGGTACATCGGCTATCGTGTGTCGGGAGTCATCGGTATGCTGAACGCAATTTTAGCGACGATTTTACCAACGATCATCATTATGATCGTCTTGATCACCTCTTTGAACAGTTTTCGAGAACAGCCATGGGTGAATGGGATGACCAATGCTGTCGTCCCTGTGGTCGGTGTGATGTTAGCTAAGCTTACCTATGATTTTTTCAAAAAAGCAAAGGTCAATATGGGGTGGATGGTTACAGCGATCCTCGGATTAGGATCGCTTGCGCTTATGGAATGGGGAAATGTCCATCCCGGCATCCTCATTTTTACATTATTATTATACGCTCTGGTGAGTCCGTCCAAAAAAGTGGAACCTTCTAAACCGAAGGAGGCATCCTCCTCATGATATGGAAAGTGTTTATTGCCTTTTTCATCCCGGGCATCCTTGGTTATGGAGGAGGACCTGCTTCCATCCCATTAGTGGAAAATGAAGTGGTGGATCGTTTCGGATGGATGACAGTGACCGAGTTCAGTGAAATGCTGGCAATGGCCAACGCTCTCCCAGGCCCAATCGCTACAAAAATGGCCGGGTTTATCGGCTATCAGCAAGCAGGTGTTTTAGGAGCTGTAGTCGGAGTGTTTGCAACCGTCGCGCCCTCTTTGATTCTGATGATCCTGCTGCTCAGTCTGCTCGCGAAATTCAAGAACTCACCGAAAGTGAAGAAAATGACTAACTTGATCCGTCCAGCCATCGCTGTTCTACTCGGCCTTATGGCATTTCAGTTTTTCAGAACTTCGTATGACTCGAGTGGTGTTTGGCAGACCGGCTTTTTGATTGTTGTAAGTTTTATATTGCTGGAAAAAGTGAAAGTCCACCCTGCGTTCGTTATTTTAGGATCGCTCATTTATGGAGCAATTTTTCTTGGCCATACTTAAGCGCTTTTTTTTAACCCACCTGAAATGGTGTTTTTTAATTGTTCGGCCAGGTTCATATAGAAAAATGCGCTTTTAAAAGGAGGTAAGATGTTATGAAAACATTATTACTGACAGGGTTTGAACCTTTTTTAGATTTTGCTGTCAATCCAACCGAAGAAATTGTGGAAACATTAAATGGAGAGACCATTAACGATTATTTTATCAATGGGAAGATCCTAGCTGTGGATTACAATAAATCCGGAGAGGAAATGGTCAGCTTCACAGAGAAGGTACAACCAGATGCTGTTCTATCTTTAGGCCTTGCAGCAGGGAGGCATAAAGTCACCCCGGAGCGGATCGCCATCAACTGTAATGCCAGTAAAGAAAATGATAATGAAGGAAATACTCCTGATGGAGATCCGATCATAGCAGGAGGCCCAGATGGAGTGTTTTCCACTTTACCGATCAAGGAATTTGTCGAAGGGTTAAACAAAAATGGGTATCCTGCTGAGATTTCAAATACCGCAGGAACTTATTTGTGTAACCATGTCATGTATCAAGCAATCTATTACTTTAGAAAATTGGATGAAGATGTTCCTGCAGGATTTATCCACCTCCCTGCTTCACATGAGTTGGCGATCCAGCATGAAAATCTGCCCAGCTGGTCGCAAACAGATTTAACGGAAGCGGTCAGGGAAATGATCAAAGTCCTTTAATACATGAAAAAACCGCCCCGGAAAAGGCGGTTTTTCTTCTGTTGGAAAATGTAAAAAAATGGATTGCTTGAGGTGGGAAATACTGGTTCACTTGAGGTGGAACTACGTATCAAGTGTATATTCTGGGCACGCGCTGACCGATTTGGCAGGTGATTTCATAGTGGATGGTACCGAGTTGGTCAGCTACCTCCTGAAGGGAGATATGTCCTTGATTCGGATCTCCGAAGAAAGTGTATTCAGTATCTTGCTTTTCTTCCATTATGGAAGTCACGTCGATCATCGTTTGGTCCATACATACTTTTCCGACAATAGGAGATTTCTGGCCATCTACAATGACGTTCCCTCGATTGGACAGGGCACGGGGAAGGCCATCCCCGTATCCGATAGGGACGGTAGCCACTGTGGATGGCTTTGCAGGTTGATAGGATCTCCCATAACTGATCGGTTCGCCGGGAAGGACTGTTTTAATCATGACAGGTTTGGTCTTCAGACTCATCACTTGCTGCAATGGAAGCAATTCTATCATATGTTCTGCTGGGTGAAGCCCATATAAACTGATTCCTACCCTGACCATGTCCATGTGCATGTGTGGAAAAGAGATGGTAGCTGCACTATTACAGCAGTGTTTGACCGGAATCGCGCCATACTGCTTTTCAATCTCCTCAATCACATTCAAAAAGTGATGAAATTGCTGTTCTGTATAAGCAGGGTCTTTGTTATCGGCATCGGAAAAGTGTGTGAATACTCCTTCCACATGCACGAAAGAAGAGGTGTTTTTCTCTAGCAATAAGAGAACGTCTTGGGTATGCTTAAGGCCGATTCTGTGCATGCCACTGTCGATTTTAATATGAATGTTCACCCTTTTTTTCATAGCTTCCGCCACATGGTCGACCTCTCTGAGCACTTCCTCTGTAAAAACGGTCAAAGTAAGCTCATGTTCGGCAGCTTCCCGAACAGCTTCTTTAGGTGTATAGCCAAAGATAAGGATAGGCACCTCGAATCCCGCCTGCCTCAGTTGAATAGCTTCCTCCACTAAGGCGACCCCCAGCCGGTCTGCGCCTGCTTCCATCATCACCTTTGCGGATTCAACGAGTCCATGCCCGTACGCATCCGCCTTTACAACTGCCATCAGCTGACAATCCTTATTTATGTAATGTTTGAATGCTTTCACATTATGTGTGAGTGCCTTTAACGACACCTCAGCCCACGTCGGACGATAGTTTTTCATGATGATAACGCCCCTTTCTTAAAAGCCCTTGTTAAATTTTCGTTCTCTGTAAATTCATTCTATTACCAAAAAAGCCCCACTAATAAAGGACTATTGCAAATGAGGGAGCTGAAAATACAAGATAAGGGCATCCCTCTCTTCTTGTGGTCCTGCAGGAAGTCTAGGGATTCGTTCTTCATCCTTCGCATGGGGTTGTTGGAAAACTGCGAGACTCCCGCGGGAGAAGGGACTAGGCTAGATCCCACAGGGCGCAGCCCGAGGAAGCTTGCCAGGTCCCCCGCAGGAAAGCGAGTTGTTTTCCTATAACCCCTTAGTTCCACATGGAAACGAATCCCACTAATTTTGAATCGTGCCTTCAAGAGGCCTTCTATTAAAACAACCCTTAGAAAAACAGCCCCTCCATAAAGATGGAGGAGCTGCATGAATCAAACGTGTGCAAGAGATTGAAGCGCCTCACGAACCGGCTGATACTCATAACCAAGATCACGGGCAACAGCTTCATAAGTCAAATGACCATTCACTGTATTGACGCCTGCTTCAATCGCCTTATTGTCCTCGACAGCTTTATTCACTCCTTTGGAAGCGATTTGCAAAGCATAAGGAATCGTGACATTTGTAAGGGCGATCGTAGATGTACGTGGAACGGCGCCAGGAATATTAGCTACGGCATAATGCAGGACGCCGTGTTTTTCATAAATAGGATCGTCATGTGTTGTAATATGATCGACCGTTTCAAAGTTTCCACCCTGGTCGATGGCTACGTCCACGATGACAGAGCCTGCTTTCATTTCTTTCACCATATCTTCTGTGACCAGTTTCGGTGCTTTAGCTCCTGGAATAAGCACGGCACCGACGACAAGGTCAGCTTCTTTAACGGATTCAGCTATGTTGAATGGATTGGACATCAATGTTTGGACATCTGCACCAAACTGATCATCCAGTTCCCGGAGACGATTCGGGTTCAAGTCTAAAATAGTGACGTGAGCACCAAGCCCGATGGCGATCTTCGCTGCATTGGTTCCGACGATTCCTCCACCAATGATGACGACTTTTCCACGGGAAACTCCTGGAACACCACTTAATAAAATTCCTTTTCCACCAAAAGATTTTTCAAGATATTGCGCACCAACCTGTGTAGCCATACGACCTGCGACTTCACTCATAGGGGTGAGGAGTGGCAATTTGTTATCAACGGTTACCGTTTCATATGCGATAGCTGTGACGCCGTTTTCTACTAACGCTTTTGTCAGTTCAGGTTCGGCGGCCAAGTGAAGGTATGTGAACAGTATGAGTCCTTTGCGGAAATAAGCGTATTCCGATGGAAGGGGTTCTTTTACTTTCATCACCATTTCAGAATTTGACCAGATATCGGAAGCGGTTTCAACAATTTCAGCACCAGCGTTTTGATATTCCTCGTCGGTAAAGTTACTGCCGAAGCCTGCTTGTGTTTCGATACGGATTGTGTGACCAGCTTTAATGAGATTGACGACACCAGAAGGCGTAATCGCTACGCGGTTTTCATTGTTTTTTATTTCTTTAGGAATTCCGATGATCATGGGGAACGTCCACCTTTCAAATTGTTTGTACGAAAAGTATAGCCCGCCTTGGGAATTTTTTGTTTAGGTGAAAATGAAAAAATAAACAGGGGGATTTGTGAAATTTCACAAACCCTCCTGCTCGCTTTCGTAGATCATTAAATCCAGGTAAAGCATCGTTTTTTGATTCGTATCCTTGAAGTCGATGTTGCCAATCTCTTTAATGCGTTTCAGACGATAGTTCAATGTATTTGTATGAATGTGCATATGGGCAGCCGCTTGATGGACATTGCTGTTTTTATCTAAAAAGGCTTTCAATGTCTCCAGCAGCATGGATTTATTCCGTTCATCGTAGGCTTTGATATGGAGAAGGGCATCGTTTTTATAGTTTTCCCGTTTTTGCAGAGCTGCCAACTCATTGATGAACTGATAAACCCCGAGGTCCTGGTAGTTGTCGGCATTCCGAAGGCCATCCGGAAATTGTTCCTTCAATTCCAATACTTTCAAGGCCTGTTTATAGCTGTCGCTGATCATTTGGGGAGAATCATAGATTAATCCGAAAGCCCCTTTCAAGTCTTCGAAATGCAGCCGTTCCTTCATCTTTTGGGTGAATTCACGAATGAAGGCTTGATTCATTTCGTTCGCATCTTCCTGGTTATCCGTCCTGACCAGAAGAATCAGCTGCTGATCGTCGAAAATCCGGCTGACAATCCGTGATTGATGGAGGGTCTCAGTCAAATAATAGGCATGGCGTTCAACAGCCTGACTCATTTCTTCTGTGAATTCAAAGACAGCTACGCAAAGCTGACCTTGTAAATTCATATGAAACTTCTTGCCGAGCCGCTTGATTTCAGACTGGTTTTGCAGAGCTCCCGTCAACAGCTGCCAGAAAAACTCCTTACGATTTTCCTCGGTTTTCTTCTTTTTTGCCTGTTGGCGAAGCAAGTGATGGCTGACCAATTGAGAGGCTTCCTTCATCTCTGCTAAATGGTCGGAGTTCACAGCCAAGCCGTTCGTTTGTGCCCAAATGAAACCGAGGATTTCATTGTTTTTCCGAACTGATATAGCTAAACGGTTGCCAAGTCCGATGTCTTCGATTTTTTCGACAACTTGGGGCTGATCACCCTCGAACAATTTGGACATGATCCCGTGTTTCCACAAGCCATTGATGACATGTTCAGGAACCTTCCGTCTCATAATTGTGGCTGTGCGCGCTTTATCTACATTTGTTTCATGCTTGCTGTAGGAAACGATCCGGTGATTGGCATCTTCAATGGTAACCGGACATCCAAGGCACTCCGCAATGCTGTCAGCCAGCCCTTCAGGGGAATCTATGGAATCTTTATAAGCATATGTTAGACGTGATGAATGTTTCATAACGGTACTCCTTATTTAGTGTATATTCCTATACTATCATTGATCCTTACATAGAAGCATCCATTTTTCCTATTGATGTATTTGTCTGATTGAACGAATATAGGGGAGGGGATTTGTGGATTCTACCAAACCTGAGAAAGCGCATTCATGATACGCTAGATTCGCTCCTTTCATATGAAAGCGTTTTACAAAGAGCGAGAGAGCAACACACATCACAGACATGAGGAGGATTTTCGAATGAAAAAGATACTTAGAATCGCGAGCGCATTTATAGGAATCATTGTCGGTGCTGGATTTGCATCAGGACAGGAAATTTTGCAATATTTTACGAGTTTCGGATATATGGGAACCATTGGAACAGTTATCGCAACGGCATTGTTTGCCTACATGGGGATGATGCTCGTCAAGCTCGGAACCAGGACAAAAGCTACTTCACATAAAGAGGCAGTCTATCGAGTTAGTGGGAACAAATACCTTGGCATGATCGTCGACTATGTCATCATTTTCACATTATTCGGTGTTGGTGTCGTCATGATAGCGGGCGCAGGATCTATTCCCAGTCAGCAATTCGGTCTATCCCCACTAGTCGGGATCATTTTCATGAGTGTCATCGTTATCGCGACTATTATGATGAATGTTGATAAAGTGGTCAATATTATCGGAAGTATCACACCCTTTTTAATCATAACGGTACTGATCATTTCTGTTTACAGCCTGCTGACAATGGATCAGACCTTCAGTCAGCTGAACCCTGTAGCGGTGGAGCAGCCATCTGTGCTCTCCAACTGGTTTATATCTGCAATCAATTACGTTTCTTTTAATGTGGCGGTAGGTGCTTCCATGGCTCTGCTTATGGGAGGAAGTGAAAAAGATGAAAGAGTAGCTTCATTAGGGGGGCTGCTTGGTGGACTCGGTCTAGGTATCATGATCGTTTTGAGTCACCTGGCGATTTTCTCGAAAGTTGATACGGTAGCGGCCTTTGATATGCCAATTCTTGCCCTTGTCGATGAACTATCTCCAGTCCTTGCTATGTTTTATTCCATTGTTCTATTCGGGATGGTCTTCAATACGGCAGTCAGCATGTTCTTCTCCTTCGCTGCCCGTTTCACAACTGTCGGCACAAGCAACCATAAGAAGTTTGTGCTTATTACCGGTCTCGTGGCTTTTGGACTCAGCTTTGCAGGATTTACAGAACTAGTAGCGTTCTTCTATCCATTGATCGGATTCATGGGTCTTTTCCTTATTTTTGCTTTAATTACGGCACCATTTCGTTTGAAAGGCGAAAAGCGCAAAGAAGAACGATTATCTGCATAAATACGGAAGCTGCCTTGATCAAAAAGGCAGCTTCTTTTTTGTGATTATTACCATATGTTTCCACCTCAAGTCATCCATATTCTGGATGGCTTGAGGTGGAAACAATCACCAAATCAGTGATTAAGCCGAATTTCAGTGATATCATGCCGCATTATTCAATAATTCACCCATTCCAAGCAGAAATCTTGCTGAACCACTTCATAATCATGCCTAACCTATTGATAATCTGTCCAAACACAAAAATCGCAAGAAAAAACCCGCGCTAAGGCGGGCTTTTTTCCATTCAGTTTAAAAGAAAGGTGGTTCTCTCGTGACAAGCGGCTTGTAGAATGCCGTCCTTCTTGTCAGGATCAGCTTCTCTTGATCGAGCCACCAATCCGTTTTCATTGTATGGAACGCGTTCATCAATACTGTTTCTTCCGTTTCAGATGCAATGACTGTTTCATCTTCGGTGTAGTTCTGATCCAGGTTGTAGATCGCGCTTCTTCCTCTATACTGCGTATCCGTGCCGACAAAGTTAGCGACAATCGTGTACGCTTGAGCACCTTTGGCCACAGCGTCCCAGGTGGAAACGGTGCCGTTCGGATATGGTTTTGCGAACATCTCCTGATTCATTGATAATTCGGTTCCGTATTTACCGTTCCAGCTTGTCGGAATACAAATCATATCCGCTCTTTTGACAGCGAGCACGCTTGCGACTTCTGGAAAAAGAGCATCAGAGCCGATCATCATTCCAATTCTGCCGAAACCGTTCACAGGTGTAATCGATATCTTATCCCCTGGGGTCGCCCACTTTTCATCCCATTCGTCCAAATGGATCTTTCTGTGTTTTCCGATGACTTCCCCTTCAGGGTTGATCAAGATGGCTGAATTGTAGTAATGAGGCAATTCCTTTTCGGCAAAGCCGAATACGATATGGGCATCCATTTCCTGGGCGATCCGCTTCATTTCTTTCACAGTTGAACCGTCATCTGTTTCTGCGTACTCATGGATATCCTGTTTTTTCCTCGTTTTCACCGGGCCAATCAGGGATAGTTCTGGAAGGACGATTAAATGAACGCCTTCATCTACTTTCTTTTCAATCAGCTGTTTCACTTTTTTTAAGTTCGCTTCTTTGTTCCCGACTTCTGGTTCATATTGAATAGCAGCGGCTTTGACATGCCTGGACTGGGTATTTTTTGTATAATCCCATGGGCCAAGAAATAGCATCAGATCCTTATAAGAATCCATCCGTCTTTGAAGAAGCCGGTCTTTTCCAGGGTTATCGTATTGAGAGGGATCGATTTCACTATATAAAATGTCATCATCCGTTCCATCCTCGGTCCGTGAGATAGGAGCTTCTGCCAATTTCTCACCATGTGGCGACCAGACAGCGCTCGCCCCGATCATTTGGAAATCCTCTTCTTTATCTGTGCGGTTCGCGCTGACTACATATAGACCGTTCATTTCTGACCAATGCTGCAGCATGGAAATCGACGCACTGGATGAGTTCGTAGGGAAACACAAGATATCTGCCCCATTGACTGCTGCAAGGCGTGCCGACTCTAAATAGGTGGAATCCTGGCAAATGATCATCGAGATGTTACCGATTTCTGTTTCATATACAGGGCAGCCGATGTCACCCCAGCATGACCAATAGTTCTCGACGACCCACTGGTGGATTTTTCGGTACTTGCCGATATATCCATCAGGTCCGACAAGTGCGGAGGAGTTGTAATAAAGTCCTGTTTCCAGATCTTCTTCGGCCATCCCGACGACGATATAGCATCCGTATTCTTTGGCCACTTCGGAAAAATGGTCTGTTGTCAAGCCTGGAATGGTATCCACATAAGTGCTGATAGCAGAGCGGTCCAGGTAGTGATAGCCACTCGTCGACATTTCAGGAGTAACAATCAGCTTCGCTCCATTTTCAGCAGCCTGTCGGACAAGGGACTTGAGTTCACGTATATTGGCATTTCGGCGGTTAAGTTTTGGATTGTATTGGATGGATGCGACTTTGAAAGAGTGTTGTCTGTTCATAGATCGATGGAGGACCTCCTGTATAATAGTAGCTATCTCTAACATACCTGATTTCCATTCGTGTTGACTAGTCTTAGGGGGTTTTGTGTAATGTCATGTTTTCATGACTTCGAATGTTGAAGCAAAAATTATACAAGTCTGCCTGCTGAAAATATAGATAGACGGGTCAAGGAACTGTTAGCATGCGCTGGGTTCACTACTGATTTTCGACAGAACTGGACAATTTTTTGAAATAATATTACAGAATATAAAACTATTCATTGACATAAAAATTCAGAGAATCTATAATTAAAACAAGAAATCATTGGGAGGAAATAAATGAGTTATGTGATTGGTGTCGATGGTGGGGGGACGAAGACGACCTGTCTTTTTCTTGAAGCCGATCGTAACGAAATGCCGGAGAAACCGATGGTCGTAACGGGCGAGGGCACGAATCCTCATGTCATTGGTTTTCAAGAGGCGGGTGTTCGTCTTGAAGCACTCATAAGAAAAGGGATGCAGCAATATTCCATCGCTCCTTCTGATCTGACCGGTGTCGGGTTAGGTCTTGCAGGTATTGGGCGTGCTGAAGATGAAACAGAAATGTCCAGGGTAGCAGGGACAATTTTTTTAAACCTTGAATTATCTGAAAATTGTAATTTATTCGTCGGATCAGATAGTTTAGCTGCATGGAGGGGAGCCCTTCAACCGAATACATATGAAGGAATACTCGTCATTGCAGGAACAGGATCGAATGCTATTGGAGTCAATCAATCAGGGAAGATTCATCAATGTGGCGGCTGGGGGCATTTGCTAGGAGATGAAGGTAGCGGCTATTATTTATCTTTGAAAGCGCTATCATCAATAGCGAAGGCGGCAGATGGACGTGGGCCGGAAACGATGATCACCAAACTGGTTTTGCAAAAGTTGAAGCTGGAAGACCCGAGGCAGCTAGTCAGGTACATATACAGTCGAACTCATGAAAAGCATGAAATCGCCCGTTTAGCTGAAAGTGTCATCAAAGCCTCTGCACAAAAAGATGAAGTGGCCGTGAAAATCCTCACGGAAGCAGCAGAAGAGCTGGTGCTTCATGTCGAAACTCTAGCAGTGAATGGGTTTGCCCCGACAGCCCCTGTGACAGCAGCGGGGTCCATCTTTAAACATTCTGCGATCATTAAAGAATATTTCATCGACCAGATCCACCAAAGGAATTTAGGAGTTTTCACAGAGCCCTATGCCCCTCCAGAGTTCGGGGCGGCGTTGCTGGCACAGATAAGGAAAGAAGGTGGTGTAGAAAATGACTGATTCATTGGCATATTTAACGACAGAGCAAAGGAACGAACGTACGAAAAAGATGGACCAAATGACGACGGCAGAAATCCTGGCTGTCATGAACGAAGAAGATTACAAGGTGGCGGAAGCTGTCAAACGAGTACTGCCATCTGTGACAGTGGCCGTTGAGCAAATTACCAAAGCACTGAAAGATGGCGGCCGATTATTTTATGTAGGCGCAGGAACTAGTGGCCGGATCGGTATTCTCGATGCTTCCGAATGTCCGCCGACGTTCATGGCAGATCCGGATATGGTTCAGGCAGTGATGGCCGGTGGAGGGGAGGCGTTTACTAAAGCCAGGGAAAATTCCGAAGATGACGAAAAACAAGGTGAATTGGATCTGCAGCAAAAAAAAGTTACACCTGAAGATGTGATTGTCGGAATTACGGCAAGCGGTCGGACCCCTTATCCAATCGGGGCTTTGAAGTATGGTCGTCGGAAAGGGGCCTACACTATCTCCCTTTCATGTAACCATAAATCTGAAATCAGTTCTTTCGCTGAGTGTCCGATCGAAGTCATTGTCGGACCGGAAGTGCTGACAGGATCGACACGGTTGAAGTCGGCGACTGCCCACAAGATGGTCTTGAACATGATGAGTACGACAGCGATGGTCCAGCTTGGAAAGGTATATGAGAATTTGATGGTCGATGTTCATGCTAGCAACTATAAATTACGCGAGCGGGCAAAAAGCATCCTCATGGAATGCACGGCCGCAAGTTATGAAGAAGCTGAGCAAGCGCTGCAAGAAGCAGATTTGCAGGTTAAGCCCGCGATTGTGATGTTGAAGCGTAATGTATCTTATGAGAAAGCAGCAGAGCTTTTGGAAAAAAGTGATGGCCAGCTTCGTAAGGCAATAGAATTACAATCTTGATTTGAATACCACACGATGGTTTCAAATAAATTTTTCAATCAAAAGGGGGAGCTTATGTTGAGCATGTGGCGGAAAACATCTGCTTGGTTGATGTTGGGGATCCTGTTCACATTCGTTTTGTTAGCAGGTTGTGCTCCGGGAGCGGGTACGGATGAAACGGATAGTGAAGGAACAAAGGACGAGACGACTTCGGATGAAAATTCAGATTCAGGAGAATCGGGTGAAATCTCAGGAGAACTTGAAATCCAGTACTTTGTCGGAGGGTATGGAGACTCCTGGTGGAAAGAAGTCATTGGTGATTTTCAGGAAGAATATCCGGACGTGACGATTACCGAACATGCAGGTCCTAATATTAATGAAGAAATGCGGTCCCGCTGGGTATCCGATGATCCACCAGATGTCGTTTACATCGATGGTGCAGGGTCCAGTGAAACGCAAATGGTGGAAGACGGTCAGTTGATGAATTTGACTGAATGGATGGATGGCGTCGAGCTTGAAGATGGTTCTGCTTTAAGTGAAAGCTTCATTGTAGACCCAGCGACATACGATGGGGAGATTTACAGTCTGCCATTGGTATTCGATACATGGGGAACTTGGTATGACAACGCATGGTTCGAGGAAAATGATTGGGAAGTTCCGACCGATTTTCCAAGCTTCATGGATACTATGAGTCAAATCAAAGAAGATGAAGGCATTGAACCTTTCGTAACGACAGGTCAATACCCATATTACTTCTTACGTGGTGCACTCTATCCAGCATTCGGTGCTGCAGGTGGCGACGAATTATTGAATGATGTCATCACAGGTGCTGAAGGAGCCTGGACGAGTGAGCCTGTCCTGAATGTTATGAAAAAAGTCGAGAAGATGCAGCAGGAAGGGATGATTGATTCTGGTTTCGGTGCATTGAACCATACACAATCTCAAATGAACTTCCTACTCCATGACAATGCATTTATTCCAGTGGGATTCTGGCTCCCGAATGAAATGGCGAATGACACGCCTGAAGATTTCGAATATGGTTTCATCCCTTCACCAATGCAGGATGAAGGCGAACCATATGCTATTGTTCCAGACCTTCGCCCACTAGCGATTGCAGAACAAGCGGAGAACCCGGAAGCGGCGAAAGCCTTTGTAGAATTCGTCTTTACAAAAGAATATGCGAAAAGCTTTTCTGAACATACCGGTGCGATCATGAATTTACAAGGTGTCGACTTGTCTTCAAGTGAGGACGTACCTCCATTCTTGATTGAAGCAAACGACATGATCAATGATCCAGAGCAGGTGCAGATTCACCAGAAACCTCACCCGATGAGTTCAGAATTAGAAACTCCAATCAGCAACTCACTCGTTTCTCTGATGCTTGGAAATATTACAGCAGAAGAATTCGTTGAAGAAGCTGAACAAGCAGCGGCTGAATACCGCAATAGCAAGGAGTAAGAATGTTGTGGAATGTGGAGGCGCTGAGTTCGTCTTCGCATTCCACTTTTTCTTACAAAATCAGCATAATTTGTCATTTTATAAAGGTAGGCGTCGCTTTTTTTGACACAGAACCGGAGATTAAAATCGGCGTAGCAGATGTAATCAGGAGAGAAATTCGCTCCGCCCTAATGCTTGTCGTGTCTAATCAGGACGCTTGCACTTTAGAATTAAGAAAGAGGTGTTTTTATGGTCCAGTCGAGTCGGCAAAGAAATTTATTTTTAGCTTTTTGTCTTGTCCCGACGTTTATATTATTTGCAGTATTTACACTGTACCCATTATTCAACGGGCTTTATTATTCTTTCTTCAAATGGTCGGGGGCGTCATCCCTGGCAGAGTTCGTCGGGTTAGAGAATTACCGTCGTTTGTTCAGTGACGGCATTATCCCCAGAACTATCCTCCACGACTATTTCCTTGTAGTGACAAAAGTCATCGGCATCATGATCTTATCTACATTTTTCGCGGTAGCTTTGACACAAATGAAAATCAAAGAAGCTCCATTCTATCGGATCGTCTTCTTTTTCCCGAATATCATGTCAGTCGTCGTCATCGGTATTCTATGGATGTTCATCTATAACCCGAGTCTTGGTCTGGTCAATTCTGGTTTGGAACTGATCGGGCTTGAGAGCTGGACACGACCATGGCTCGGAAGTGAAGACTGGGCGCTGCCAAGTCTTGTTTTACCATCAGTCTGGGCAGGGATCGGTTTATTCATGCTCATGTTGATGGGCGGAATATCGAATATATCGAAGAGTTATTATGAAGCAGCTGAAATCGATGGCGCGACAGAGTGGCAGCAGTTTTGGAAAGTGACACTCCCGCTCATATGGCCGCAAATCAAAATATCGATTCTGTACATTATCATTACGACTTTGAACGGGTCTTTCATCATCGTCCAGGTTATGACAAAAGGTGGACCGAATAATTCGACACACGTGATGGGGTCGTATTTATATGAGCAGGCGTTCGTAAAATACAACTTCGGTTATGGCGCAACAATCGGTGTCATGATATTGATCTTATCGTTGATTACGGTATTGATCATGCAATTCTTAATGAGAAGAGAAAAAGTGGAGTATTAAAAGATAGGAGGGGAATACAGTGCAAAAAGGCAGTTTTTTCTCACGTTCAATCGTGCGTATTCCGTTGATTATTTGGTCACTGGCTGTTTTGTATCCGATTTTTTGGATGATTCTTGGTTCATTCAAGTCTAACGCGGAAATCTATGCGAACCCATGGGGACTCCCGGATTCTTTCAGCTTGTCCAATTTCGTCGATGCATGGAGCAACTATAATATTGATACGAGTGTTTTCAACAGTTTCATCGTGACAGGCCTCGGGGCGACGTTGACGCTGGCGATGGCTATTCCGACGTCTTATGCATTGGAGCGTATGAGGTTTCGGGGCAATCGCTTCTTGTTTACGTTGTACATTTCTGCGATGATGATTCCGATGGTTCTTGGTTGGATTCCGTTGTTCTTTTTACTTATGCAATTGAATTTATTAGACAACATTTTTGGACTCAGTATCGTATATGCTGTCAGCCAGCTGCCTTTCAGTATATTCGTACTGACGAGTTTCATGGCAACGATTCCAAAGTCACTGGAAGAAGCGGCTGCTATTGATGGGATGACCCCTTACGGAATTTTGTGGAAAATCATCACCCCGCTCTCGACTACGGGTATTATCACCGTTACCATCATGAACATGATTCAATTTTGGAATGAATATTTCATGGCCTTGATTTTTTTACAATCCGAAGAAAATTACACGCTTGCCCTGGCGATCGATTATATCAGTAATGAAACCCAGTACACCAATTCATGGGGAACGTTATTTGCAAGTCTTGTCATCGCCATCATTCCGGTCATCATTTTGTACGCTATTTTCCAACGCCGGATTGTGAAAGGGATGACAGAAGGAGCTATTAAAGGATAAGAGTGGTGAGAGAAATGAAGAATTCACTGACCGGTGGACTTGTCATGCTGAATGAGATGAAAGACAAGCTGCCGCCATCTGAAAAAAAGATTGCTGGATTTATTTTGGACCAGCCTCATGAAGCGATTCACTGTACAGCCACACAGTTGGGGGAATTGAGCTCAACGAGTAGTGCCGCGGTGATTCGCTTGTGTAAATCACTTGGCTTAAAAGGGCTGCAGGAATTGAAGCTGCGCATTTCAGGTGATTTGCAAAAGAAACCGGAAGCGCGGTACCGTGACATACAACCAGGAGAAGCTTCTGACTCCATTGTTGAAAAAATGACGAATAACAGTTTGCAGGCGATTAAGGAAACGACAGAGCTTGTGGATTACCGAACACTGTCGAAAGCGGTTGAAGTGTTGAAGCAGGCAGAGAAAATCCACTTTTTTGGGGTGGGCGCTTCAGGGATCATCGCTCAAGATGCCCAACAGAAATTTCTCCGTATGAATAAAGCGACATCCGCGTTTACGGATTTGCATAACGCCGCCATGAACATTGCGAACGTGAAAGAAAATGATGTCGTATTCGGCATATCTTTTTCAGGCGAAACATTTGAGACAGCGAAGATAATGGAAATCGCTAAACGTAAAGGGGCGAAAACGATCAGCTTGACTCGCTATGGCCAATCATCGGTCACTGCCTATGCGGACATCCCATTATATATTTCCGCCTCCCGCGAAATTCCTGCGCCATTCAGAAGCGGGGCGACATCCTCAAGATTGGCGCAACTACATATGATTGATATCCTTTTTGTCAATCTGGTTACAGAACAATGGGATGATGCTTCCGACTATTTTCATGAAATTACCGATGTCATGGATGTCTTAAAGGGGAAAAATTCACGTGCGAAGTCTGCGAAATCATAGAAAGGAGCCATCTCGATGGAACAATGGTTAAAGGAACTGTTGGGATTTTTACCAGAAAAAAGGGTGCTCACCTCACTTGCCGACCGACACAGTTACAGCTTTGATGCTTCCTTCGGTGAATATTTACCGGATGCCGTCGTCCAGGTGAAAGAAAAACGGGAAGTGGCATCCGTGTTGAAAATAGCGAATCGATTTCAAGTGCCTGTTTATCCACGGGGATCTGGTACATGTTTAAGTGGTGGGCCACTGCCTGTCCATGGCGGAATCGTACTGGATATGTCTCAGTGGCCTGCTGACATCAACCTCAGGCCACGCGATCTTACGGTAACGGTAGCACCTAGTGTGTTGACAAGTAACATCAACAAGGCTGCCGAAGAGCACGGCTTGATGTATGCTCCAGACCCAAGCAGTGCCCATGTAGCCACGATTGGCGGAAACCTTGCTGAGAATTCCGGAGGTCCACGGGGATTGAAGTATGGGGTGACGAAAGACCACGTCCTCGGCCTTGAGATCGTCACACCTGAAGGCGAAATCATCAAGACTGGTGGACAGACGATAAAAAACGTTACGGGGATAGATTTGACGAAGCTGATCATCGGGTCTGAAGGAACGCTGGGTGTGATTGTTGAAGCGACACTGAAACTGATGCCGAAACCACCAGCAGTCCAAACCATGATGGTCGCCTTTGATGGTGTGCGAAAGGCTGGAGAAGCGATTTCCCAGACCCTTACATCAGGGATACTTCCTGCGAAAATGGAGTTCATGGACCAGGCTTGTATTGTTGCTGTTGAAAACTTCCAGCCAGTAGGTTTACCTGTCGATGCTGCTGCTGTCATTATTATCGAGCTTGACGGGCACCCGGAAACTTTGCGGATTGAACGTAAATTGATTGAAGAAATCATGCAAGAGGTCGGTGCTGAAGAAGTAATCATTCCTAAAAGTGATGAGGAGGCTGCCCGTTTATGGCATGCCAGAAAACAAGTATCACCAGCCATTGCAAAAATCAAGCCGACGAAAGTTTCCGAAGATGCCACTGTTCCCCGCAGCAAAATCCCGGACTTTATGGACCGCCTTCAAGACATTAAGGAGAAATACAATGTCGAGGTCGTCGCATTCGGCCATGCCGGGGACGGTAATTTACACCCGAATGTACTCTGTGACAAACGTGATGTTGAAGAAATGAAGCGGGTAGAACTTGCTGTTGAAGAGATGTTTCAGGCGGCCCTTGATTTAGGTGGGACGCTATCAGGAGAACATGGCATCGGGACTATGAAAGCACCATTCATGGAACTTGAACTTGGTGAAATCGGCCTCGAGATGATGAAGCGGATCAAAGATAGCTGGGACCCTAATGGAATTATGAATCCAGGTAAGATTTTCCCGGAGAAAGGGCAAAAGTTGGTGCTTCATAAATGAGTGAACTTCTGAAGGAAAAGTTGGGTTATGATAAGACGTTCGATTGCGTCCAATGCGGTTATTGTCTGCCAGCCTGTCCGACTTATGAAACGATGGAAAAAGAAACCCACTCTCCGCGCGGCCGCATCAATCTTGTTAAAATGGTCGCAGAAGGGAAAGCGACAGTGGAAGATTTGAAAGAACCGATTGAGAAATGCCTCGGCTGTATGGCTTGTACAACAGTGTGTCCGACTAATGTACAATATGGAGCGATTTTTGAAGGAGCGAAAGAGGTCATTGATGAAGAAGATGCGAAATCGAAACCGCGCAAATTAGTGGAGGACTTTTTCTTTCAATCATTCTTCCCATCATCCAAATGGATGAAGTCCCTGGGGAATGCAACATGGATCTATCAATCTTCCGGTTTGCAAAAAGTGTCCAGGCGTTTTGGACTGACTAAGCGCGCTCCCCTACACATCCATGAATTTGAAGCTGCTCTGCCGTCGATGCCTTCACCGAAAAAACGTAAGGACCGAGCTTCGCGTTATGTAAGAAAACGTCCTGCGGCAGCGAAAGTAGGCTTTTTCACAGGCTGTATCATGGATAGCGTCTTCTTTGAGTCGAATCAAAATACAATGGAATTACTGCTGAGGAGCGGAGCAGAAGTCGTTTTTCCTGAGGAGCAAACATGTTGTGGCGCTCTGCATGCCCATTCAGGAAAAATCGATACTTCCATAGAACTTGCGAAGCAGAATATTGTAGCGTTCGAAGAAGAAGGTTTCGATTATATCGTCAATAATGCCGGGGGATGCGGGGCGCGTATGATTGAATATGATGCCCTTTTTAAAAGCGGGACGGAATGGCACGCGCGGGCATTGCGCTTCGTGTCCAAAGTGAAAGATATTTCGGAGGTATTGGTGGAAATGGATGGCCTTGTCTTTGAAAAAGAGTTGCAGCGAACTGTCACTTATCAGCCTTCTTGTCACTTGAGAAATGTCCAGAAAGTAGAGAATGAACCCCTCGAGTTGATCCGTCAAATTCCCGGACTGACTTTAAAGGAACTTGACCGTCCTGAATTCTGCTGTGGATCTGCTGGTGTCTATAACATCGTCAATTATGAAGATGCGATGGATATTTTAGACGTAAAAATGAAGGACGTTTGTGGAAAGAACCCAGCTGGCGTAGTGACCTCAAACCCTGGATGCTTATTGCAGATGAAGCTTGGGATTGAGCGTGAAGGCTTGAGTAGGGAAATAGATTCGGTCCACCTTGTCGATTTGCTGATGGAAGCAGAACCTAAACCGAAATAATAGGAAGGCGATCTCTATTTGAAGGGATCGCTTTTTTCCTGCGCACAATGGGGCACCGGCGTGAGAGCAATGAGATCGGCGAGAGCGCGAAAACCTCGGCGCAGCCGCAAAAAATATCCTGCACCAGCACGACACCGCGATGCGCCCTTCAGCCAACTTACCTTGTCACCAATACGAAACGTTCTATGCTAAAATAGCCATAACAAATGCTGAAAAAATGAGGGATAAGCCTTGAGCAAACCTAACATTCTTGTCATAGAAGACGAAAAGAAAATCGCACGTGTATTAGAACTTGAGCTCACGTATGAGGGGTATCAGGTTGCAAAAGCGCATGACGGGCTGGATGGCATGCAGCTTTTCAGGGAACAAAAGTGGGATCTGGTTTTGCTTGATGTCATGCTCCCTGGTTTGAGTGGAACAGATGTATTGCGCAGAATCCGATCAGGAGATGAGCAAACACCAGTAATTATGCTGACGGCAAAAGATGCGGTTGAGGATAAGGTGACAGGTCTCGATCTTGGGGCGAATGATTATGTGACAAAGCCGTTCGAGTTTGAGGAATTGCTGGCTAGAATCCGTGTTGCTTTACGGACAAATCCTGAGCAGAAAGAAGGCATGAAGGTGGCCAATCTTCATGTGAATCCGGCAACTCATGAAGTCCATCGCGGAGATGACTCTATTGAGCTGACCGCCAAAGAGTTTTCATTACTTGTATATTTGGTGAAAAATAAGCGCCAGGTGCTGAATCGCGATCAACTTCTAGATGGGGTTTGGGGCTATGATTACTATGGTGACACGAACATTGTGGATGTGTATGTCAGGTATTTACGGAATAAAATTGATAAGCACTATGAGCCGAAGCTGATTCATACAGTGAGAGGCGTCGGCTATGTGCTGAAGGATCCGCAATGAAACTGAGTAATAAAATTCATGTGTACACGACAGCGCTATTCATAGTTCTCCTCCTTTTAGTCAGTGGCGCAATCTATTTTTCATTTAGTCATATCATTTATGAAAGTGATCTAGAGCAAACCCGGGAGGAAGCGGAGCGCATCGTTTCAGGGGTGACTGAAAATCAAACGAAGGTTCCTTCTTCTGAGCTGTTGCGTGCTTACGTACCGGCGAATGGAATGATTCGGATTGTCCGGCAAAATGGACAAGCTGAAAGTATTGCAGAAGGAAATCGACAATATCTGCTGGAGCAGGGTTACGATTTTCACTCCCAAGAACAAGCGGAAATAGAAAGTTATGAGGGGACTCCTCATAGTTTCGTTTCTATCCCAATCATTTGGTCGGAAGGTGAAGTGGCCGCTTTGCAGTTGACACAAAGCTTAGAAACGTCTGCGGAGAATCTCGATATTCTGCGGCTGGTTCTGGTCATTGTTACGGTTTTGGCGATTCTTCCACTCTTCATTTCTGCCCGCCTTCTCAGCAATTTGATCACAAAGCCGATTGCTTCATTAATCGATACGATGCAGCAAATTCGGGCGAGTGGTCGTTTTAAACGCATTGACACGCAAGGGAAGTCAAAGGATGAGTTGCACCAAATGGCGAATGCGTTCAATGATATGATCGATCAGTTAGAAGAGAATTATCATAAACAGGAACAATTCGTTTCAAATGCTTCCCATGAATTGAAAACCCCGTTGACTGTCATCGAATCTTATTCCAGTCTTTTGAAACGGCGTGGAAAACAGGATGAAGAGCTTTTTCAGGAATCAGTTGATGCGATTCACTCAGAAGCAAAGCGGATGCGTGATTTGACGCAGCAGTTGCTTTTATTAGCTAAACAGGAAGAGCATTGGAACGTGACCATAGCATCGAAACAGTTGCTTCCATTATTACAGTCGACGGTTTCATCCTTTGAAAAAGCTTATCACCGGGATGTGATTACAAAGGAAGCAGTGGATGTAACCATTGACACAGATGAGCAAAAACTGAAGCAGCTTATTTATATTTTTATGGATAATGCGCGAAAATACAGCGAGGATCCTATTGAAGTCAGCCTCGTAACCACTGCAGAGAAGGCTGAGATTCAGATTGTAGATCATGGAATCGGAATGGAAGCTGAGGAGTTAGAAAAAGTCTTTGACCGTTTCTATCAAGTGGAAGAGTCAAGAACCGATGGATATGGGCTTGGTTTATCGATGGCGAAAGAACTGGCTAAAGCAATAGGTGCAGAAATACGCTTGAAAAGTCAAATAGGCCAAGGGACGGTTGTGACCATTTCTTTGCCGATTACTCAGTGAAATCTCATTTTCATCATTTAAGATGAGAAGAGAGGAGTGAGGAAATGTCGAAGTCTATTAAATTAATCATTTCAATTGTTGGACTCTTCGTTTTGCTTATCATCGGTTGGCAGATCGTCGACGAAACATTGAATGCCCAACCGCTAAGCAAAGAGCAGGCAATGGACAAAATACAAGGGCAATACCATGGCACGATTACAGACTTCGTATCGATGGATGACCATTATTTGGCGACCATCGAACTTGAAAAAGGATTGTATGAAATTGCTGTTTTGAAAGACAACGGCCGAATAGCGGATATGAAGCGAATTGAAGAGGGGGCTGAGGAAGAGGACAACTCCCCAGAACCGCCCCGGGATGAGAAGACGGATTCTGAAAATCCGATAACAGAAGAACAAGCACGTGAAGCAGCATTGAAAGAAGTTGATGGTACAGTGGATGATGTTGATTTTGAAACAGAGGACGAGGTCTCTTTCTATCTAGTCGAAGTAGAAAAAGAAGACGAAAGTGAAGCAACGATACAAGTTCATGCCATCACCGGCGAAATCATGACTGTAAGCTGGGATGATTGATTTCTCATCAAATTCTCATTTTCCTCACCATTTGTTCTCATCTTTGATGGATATAGTGTAAGTAGAACAACAAGAGGAGGAATAATTGATGAAGAAAAAATTGATGATTGCAGGGATTACAGGAGTTGTCACATTAGGAGGAGCCTTTGGCGTGAGTGCCGTAGCAGGTGATAATCAATGGAAAGCAGAAGAAGTGAAAGTCTCCCAAAAGGAAGCGGAATCGATTGCGACAGATGAAGTGAAAAAACTTACGATTAATAAAGTCGAAAAAGATAACGACGACAATCAATATTATTATGAAATCGATGGAAAAACAGAGGATGGAAAAGAAGTCGAAGTTGACGTTGATGCAATTACGGGGGAAGTAATTAAAGTCGACCATGATGAAGAGGAAAAGTCTGATGATGATTCAGATCAACAAACTGCCGAAAATCTGAAAGTGACCAAAGAAGAAGCAGAGAAAATCGCTAAGGAAAAATCAGCTGGAGAGATTGTAGAAGTGGAAGTCGACGATGGGCATTATGAAATTGAATTGAAAGACGATACGCATGAATATGGTGTAACTGTGAACGGTCAAACAGGTGAAGTCATGGAATTTGAAAAAGAAAAAGAATAATTCGTTTATAAAAAACCCGTGCTTACGGGTTTTTTTATGTGTTTATTTGGAATAAAATGGTTGACTTGAGGTGTAAAAATATGTAATTTAATGCTAAAAGAAAAACTCGTCCATGGCGAGTTTTAGGGGCTTTCCACTAAGGAAAAACCGATATAGGAGAGCGCTGCTTCAAGGTTGGAAGCCGTTTTTGTCTTCAAATTCGTCAGAGCAATATTTTCTACTTCTCGTTGGGCGATTTCAGGTGTAATGCCGGTTATGATTGTTTCAATCCCCATCAACTGCAGGGATTGTACCAGTTTAACAAATACTTGTGGGAAATTGTTTCCCCTGATCACCAATCCTGAAAGGTCGATAATGAAATATTCGATATCATTTTCTGTTCCGTAAGTGAGAACATTGTCGAGAATCTTTTCAGCTCGGTGTTCGTCGATAATTCCTTGTATCGTTAAAATTGAAACACCCTTTGTTATGGGGATGATAGGAACATTGAGTAAAGCCATATTATATTGGGTTTGATCAAGTTCTATCATATGGGAGAGCACACCGGCAATTGATTTCAGAAAATCGATATCTTCTTCTGTGAATTCTTTTTCTTCTTTATCCATCACGCATAAAGTCCCGAAGACATGACCGTTCAAATCGGTTAATGAAACTCCCAGAAAGCCCTTCACCTGGAGCTGTGATGATACTTCAAGCTCTCTGGTAAGTTCATCTTTCATAAGATTTGTCGTCGTCAGTGAACTTTCTTTATTACTGATGATCAAACGGCAGTAAGTCCCGCCATATTCCACCGAATAGCCCTCTGGTATAATTTCTTCTTCTTTATTATATGAACTGAGGACAGTCATCGCCGTCTCCCCTCTTTTAGTCACGTATGCGGTTTGGACGTTCAGCCGCTTAGCGATAACCTCAAAGACTTTATAAGAAGCTGTTTTCAGCGAATGGAATTCCTTTGTATCCAATTGATATTCATTTGACATTTCAAACCTTTCCCTTCTTTAGATTAGGAGTCTTGCCCTATCCTCTTCTACTACCCTGCCATACAAATTTAAAACATCATTTTTGCAAAAATTTATCATGAAATAAGAGGAAAAAGGACTAATATGCCGGAAATGTTAGCCAGGCTTCGGAAATCACATTAAAATTCATTAATTTGCCCGAAAAGAGCTAAAAACACATTATTCAGAAAATTTTAATTAGTAGTAAAATTTGAGATAATAGAGTTCAGATAATAAAAGGGGGAAAATGAATGAAAGCGAAATGGTACTTATTTATCATGGTTATAGTACTCGGCATGTTGCTGGCTGGTTGTGGCGGCGAAGACGAAGGAGCGTCAGGATCTGGTGATTCAGGTTCGGACGATTCTGGAGAAACCTACACGGTCGCAACGGATAACAACTTTGTTCCTTTTGAATTTATGAATGAAGAGACAGGTGAAATGGAAGGGTTCGACATCGACCTTATCAAAGCGATCGCAGATGAAGCTGGTTTCAATATCAATATTGAATCGATGAAGTTTGATGGAGTGGTCGCTGGTATGCAATCCGGCCGTTATGATATCGGAATCGCCGGTATGACTATCACTGATGAACGTAAAGAAACTATTGATTTTTCTGATCCATACTATGATGCCGGTTTGATGCTTGCTGTAAGTGAAGATAATGAAGAAATCAAATCCGAAGAGGATTTAGCAGGTAAAAAGGTAGGAACCCGTTCTGGTACGACAAGTGAATCCTATATTACAGATAATCATCCTGATGCGGAATTGGTCACTTTCCCTGGAATCGTCGAAGCGTACATGGATCTTGAATCCGGCCGTTTAGATGCTGTCATGTATGATGTACCGAATGTTCAATATTATGTAACTAACGATTCTAATGGTTTGAAGACGGCTGGCGACATTTTGCAAGGTGAGCAATATGGAATCGCATTTCCGAAGGATTCTGAGCTTGTGGAAGATGTGAACAAAGCGCTTCAAACGTTGATTGACAACGGTACGTATGATGATATTTATGAAGAATGGTTCGGTGAGCGTAAACACGGCACAGAATCATCAGAATAATAGGAAGGACAAGCAAGAATGGCTGATCAGGGAGAGCGTAGCAAGTGATTGGCTTGTTACGCTTTTTTACCTGTCTTTGCCTTCTGAACATACGGCTCCAGCGTCCAGACACTTGAATCATCAGACAATCGATTATGTAATGAAACCTCTTGCCATTCATCGTTTTTCTTATGCTCCTCGTGTCTACATAGGACGTTTTTAGCTTTTTTAAATGGCATGAATCGTACAACTCAAAACACAAGGAGCGATTACACATATGGAGTTTATTACGGAATCCCACTATTATCGTGTCATGCCTTTCTTACTTGAAGGTTTGGTATGGACGTTACTTATCACTTTTGTAGGGTTGATCATCGGTTTTGTCCTTGGTGCGATTTTCGGTTTTGCACGATTATCGAAAAATAAGCTTGTATACGGACTGGCCACAGTGTATGTAGAAGCTGTCCGAGGAACCCCGATTTTGGCTCAGATCTTATTCATTTATTTTGGTTTATCCGACTTGATGGGAATCAATATTGATAAAATCACAGCTTCCATCATCGCCATTGCTATTAATGCTGGGGCGTACATTGCAGAGATCGTACGTGGAGCTGTTTACTCGATTGATAAAGGGCAGGAAGAAGCAGGTCGTTCGATTGGACTCACTCGAAATCAGACCATGCGTTATATCATCTGGCCTCAGGCTTTCCGACGAATGATTCCACCACTTGGAAACCAGTTCGTCATCAGCTTGAAGGATACATCACTTTTCTCAGTTATCGCTGTAGGGGAATTGCTTTACATGGGTCAGCAGTACTACGGTATGACCTTCCAAGCCTTCCAGGCGCTAACAATGGTATGCATCATGTACTTGATCATCACAGTACCGACAGCGGTTTACTTGAGAAGAGTTGAAAGGAGACTGGATGTATAATGATTACTGTCAGAGACTTACACAAATCATTCGGTTCCAATGAAGTTTTGAAAGGAATCGATGCAGAAATCAAAGAACAAGAAGTGGTCTGTGTCATCGGTCCTTCCGGTTCAGGTAAAAGTACATTTTTACGCTGCCTGAACCTGCTGGAAGAAGTAACATCAGGAGAAGTGCTGATTGAAGGCGACAATTTGACTGATAAGAAAATCAATATTAATGAAATTCGTTCCCGTGTCGGAATGGTGTTTCAGCATTTTAATCTTTTTCCACATAGAACAGTGCTTGAGAATATCACTATCGGTCCAATTAAGGTAAAAGGGATGAAGAAAAAGGAGGCGGAGAAAGTAGCCCGTCCCCTATTGGATAAAGTCGGTCTAAGTGACAAAGCTGATGCGTATCCTGAAAGTTTATCAGGTGGCCAGAAGCAGCGTGTGGCGATTGCCCGGTCCCTTGCGATGGAGCCGAGAATCATGTTATTCGATGAGCCGACCTCAGCGCTTGACCCGGAACTTGTCGGTGATGTCCTCGCTGTCATGAAAGACTTGGCGCAGGAAGGGATGACAATGGTTGTCGTAACCCACGAAATGGGCTTCGCGCGGGAAGTAGGGGATCGGGTGCTTTTCATGGATGAAGGGGTCATCATGGAGGAAGATGTGCCCGAGAACCTGTTCGGTAACCCGCAAAACCCTAGAACGAAGGAATTTTTGAGCAAAGTATTATAATAGATAAGCTGCGAGGGGGATTTCACTCCTCCAGCTTTTTTTTATTTAATCCGAAAGAATTGATGTCGAGGTGTATGAGGGATGGTTCCCAGACACTCGTGGCATAAGCAGAACATCAAAGGAGGGGAAAAAGCCCATTACATTGATATTCTGAGTATGCCGGTCATGCCTCCCGGGAAGATTCCACAATAAACACTTTCCGCAGAAAAGCGAGTTATTTCAAAGCCCCCCTATTCCTTATACGGTAACAAACCACCATGTCTCGAAGTTTGTGTCTTACGAAATTCTGCATGTTAGTTGGATAACTTAATGATAAAAAACCCGTCATGGTGACGGGTTTTCCTCACTTTTATTAAAACAAATTATACGATGTGACAAAATACAGGAAAATGATGATTAATGAAGGAGCTGCATAATACAGGCTGTTTTCCTTCGGCTTCCGATTCAAAGTGAAGACAGTCAATACCAGCATGACAATACTTAGTAAAGCAATCGGGAGGTGGGAAGAAGTCAGTGCACTCAGGATCGCTCCTTTTTGGTAAAACACATCTGTCACAGCAAGTAATTGCAGGTTGAATAGGTTACTCCCCAGAATCGACCCTACGGCCATGCCATAATTAGCGAGCTTAAAAGCGACTAATACAGTGACGAGTTCTGGCAAGGAGGTAGAGGCGGCAATGAGAAAACTACCAACGAAGCTTGAACTCATGCCTGTTTGCTGTGCCAGTTGATCGCCGAAGATCGATAAGGCACTTCCCGCGCCGAAAACCACAAGTGCACAGATGGCAAACCCAATGCTTGCTGCTCTCAAAGAATAATCTCTTCCAGTCGCCGCTGCTTCATCCATTTCTTCTTCTTCCCCTTTATTGAAGAACTTCATTGTCACGATATAGAGCGCAACGAGAACGAACATTTCGATTCCAATATTGAAAAGAGAAGCATTAAAATTGAATAGTAATGATGCTGCTATGACTAATGTGAAGACGATCCCTGCAATCGCTGACGGCAGGTGTTGGCGGCGGTCGACCGAATTGAACATCCGTTTCCTTCGGTAAAACATGTCGACAACAGCCAAAATCAATAGATTGAAGACATTACTTCCAAGCATATTCCCTACAGCGATATCGGGATTATCGATATAGACGGCAGTCAAACTTGTGGTCAATTCCGGCAGTGATGTAGCGCCGGCAATCAGAAATGTTCCTACGACAGCCCCGCTCAAAGCAGACTTTCTGCTAATGACATCACCGAAACGGTTCAGTTGAATAGCTGCTAAGACGACGATGAATGCGGATAGGGCGAACAAAATAAAAACCATGGTAGATCTCCTCCTGTGGATGTCGAGCCAGATCCCAAATAAAAAAGACCTTGGCCCTGTATTAGGCCAAGGTCTTGCGGACTATGGTCATAGTTTGATGAACCAGGTGGACGAACACCGGAATGACGATTCATCAACCGCTTTATGCGGTCGCTACTCCCCTTGTTAATTTAAATATAGCTTATGGGACGTGTCCCGTCAATTGACAAGTTTGTGAACGGAGAATCTGTCTGAACACTCGCATAATTGAGCTGATGAAAGAGGACTTTTATCCGATTTAGGGGTGAATCTGTCAGACTACTAGTTTATTCTGTCCGAAAAAACATATAACCTGTCCAAGCGAGATAGTCTTACCGAAATGAAAGATAATCAACCATAAAAAAGAGACCACGAACAAGTCGTGGTCTTTTTTCTTCACAGATTAATAGTTTACTGCGTCATAAGAGTTGATCAAGCCATGTTCAAAGTAATAGCCTGTACCGCTGATCGGGTCAGCTGTTTGCTCGATCGCTGCACGGATGTTGCTATTCGAACGTCCCTGGGAAGCCAACAACCCAGCAAGACCAGCTACGTGTGGAGATGCCATCGACGTTCCGGACATATAAGCGTATCCATTATTAGGAACGGTAGAAGCGATGTCGACACCAGGAGCCGTTACATCCACCCATGTTCCGTAGTTGGAGAAAGAAGCCCTGCTATTGTTCTGATTGACGGCACCTACGGCGATGACATTATCGTAGGAAGCTGGTTCGAAAGTAGTGGAGACTCCATCATTACCAGCAGCAGCTACTACAACAGAGCCCTTACTCCAGGCATAGTTGACGGCATCTTCTAACGTTTGTGTATCACAGTTACAACCTAATGAAAGATTGATGACTTCAGCGCCGGCATCAGCTGAATAACGGACGGCATCAGCGATATCATACAAGGAACCATTGCCGCTTGCATCCAGAGCTCGTACGGCTAAGATGTTAGTGTTTGGTGCCATTCCGGCCACTCCTGCACCATTATTCGTTTCAGCAGCTGCTGTACCTGCGACGTGTGTGCCGTGATTGTTCTCATCCATTGGCTCATAATCATTGTCGACGAAATCGTAACCTTTGATCGTCTTGTCATTCAAGTCAGGGTGATTGTAATCGACACCAGAGTCAATGATCGCGATTTCCTGACTGCTGCTGCCGCGAGTAATATCCCAAGCAGCTGGTGTTTCTGTGTTTTGTGGTCCATATTGGTAACTGCTATAGTAAGTATCATTTGGAGACCATGTTGCATCGAAAACGTAGTTCGGCTCTGCGTATTCTACATTTGGATTTTTGTTAAGAGCCTTAACGACAGCTTCTACATTTCCGACCTTAAGTACTTTAACCTTTGAATCAACGACTGCACTACTTACTTCTGATTTTTCTGCTTTTGCACCGTACTTCTCCATCTGCTTAGCATTCAGTGACTTACCTTGTTTGAACTTGACGACGACTTCACCTTTTACATACTCTCCTTTGTCCTCCTGGACGTTTACCTTGTTAAGCGATTCTGGCTGAGAATCTGCAAAGACTGATCCCGTAGTCGGCATGATGACAAGGGATGCGGCGAGGGACAATGTGGCTAACTTTTTGAACTTCAAAAATAATTCCTCCTTTAAAAGATATACTCTAGTAATTCGGAGAAATCTGACGAAATCCTGCGAAATGAGGGTTGGGATATAGGAGGTAGTTTTTAAGTCTTTAAGAGTGTTTTTCACATAGAAGTTGCGCAAGTACCAATATTTTGAAAATTAAACTCTGTGTGCTCTGAAAATAATGTTTTTGTAATTTTTGTAATAAAAGATGAAGCATGGGCAAAAAACATTAATTTGATAAGTCATTTGATTCGATGGGCCTGTCATAAAGGATGTAAATACTACCATTTTCGACGATTTGGGAGCAAATCAGGGTTTCACCTATATGTGTGTGGGAAGTAAGGATAGAAAGCCATTCCAATTTTTCAATATGGCAATTTGTAAAGGGTGGTGAAGATGTCTGAGAAAAAGAACACGGAACAAAATAAGGACTCATCTATGATTGACCAAATCGAAGGGGGTGTTAAAAAGTCAGCAAGAGTTATCCGGAAAGGCATGCCCAGGCTTACTAGAATTGTTCGCAAATCGGATGATCCCTTAGAGGCTAAAGAACATGCGAAGGATGAAATGGATGATGCGACTGGTGATTTCATCCGAGAACAATTCAAAAACCAATTGCAGTCGCAAGCCGGGAAAATGAAAGAAAACTTACAGGAAAAAGCAGACGCCAATGCTGAACAGGCTCATTCCAAAGCGGAAGAGGCGAAACAAAAAGTGCAGGATCGGCTTCTGAAGCTACGGGAGAAGATGTCTTCTCTCAAGGAATCCGGAAGTGAGATTCAAGAATCTTTAAACAACAAAAGCCAATCCGGAAATCACCGGATCAAGGGCGTCCAGGATATCAAAGGCGTTCAGGACATCAAAGGGGTATCAAACATCAAGAGTGCTTCGCAAATCAAAGGACCTAAAGATGTGAAAGGCCTTTCTGACATTAAAACCTATCATTCTTAACAAAGGAGATGTGAGAGAAAATGGCAATTCAAAAGTCTACAGATAGTTCAAGTCTAGCAGAAGTGGTCGACCGTATTTTAGACAAGGGAATCGTCATTGATGCCTTTGCTCGTGTATCGGTAGTCGGAATCGAATTAATTACAGTAGAAGCGCGAGTAGTCATCGCCAGTGTTGATACATGGTTGCGTTATGCAGAAGCTGTCGGGTTACTGCGCGATGAGGTAGAAGATGAAGGCCTTGGTAATCGAATCGGCGAACAAGATTCCTCACCTAATCAACGAGGAGAATTCAGTATATAAGAATAAGAGGGTTGGGCATAATCCAACCCTCCTTCTGTAGTGAAAGAGAGGTCGGTGAAAGTTATGAAAGTGTTAAATGAAGTTTCACAATTTTTCAATGAAAACATAGCCCCCCCTCACAAAATCATTTCGGCACGTAAGAAAGAGGGAGAGTGGCGTGTACTTGTGGAAGTGATTGAGGAAAAAGAATACATGAAAAAGTATGCCCGTGACCAGATGGTCGGCCTGTACGAAGCCTTTCTGGACGAAAATCATGAAATTACCGGCTTCTCCAGGTTGAGCATGCGTTACCGGAGCGATATCGAAGAACATGAGGAACAGTGATCGGAGGGATGGACTATGTCGAAATTAACACAGACGAAATCTGATTCTTCAACGACAGCGCGTGTCTACGACCATCCCTTTTTCAAAAGTTTAATTAAACGGTCTTTACGTTATTTATCAGCAGGTTACCCGGTTCATTACACTGGTCCCTCTGGAATTGGAAAAACGACACTCGCTTTACATGTGGCTAAGTTGAGGAAGAGACCTGTGACATTGATAAGCGGGAATCAGGATTTGAAAAACGAGGATTTGATTGGAGCCCATACAGGATACAACCGGAAAAAACTAAACGATAACTTTGTAAAGACAGTTAGAAAAATAGAGGAAAATGTATCAGAGGATTGGGTGGAAGGTCATTTATATGAAGCTGTCAAGAATGGACATACGTTAGTCTACGATGAGTTCACAAGATCACGGCCGGATACGAACAACCTGTTTTTGTCTGTGATCGAGGAAAAACTCCTTCCTTTATATGGAGCAAAAAAGAAAAATTCTCATATCGAGGTTCACCCTGATTTTTCTATCATCTTCACAAGCAATCCGACAGAATATGTCGGTGTTTTTGAGACACAGGATGCGCTGCTGGATCGGATGATCAACATTCCTTTCGAGGCGATGGATGAAGAGGCTGAAGTCGCTGTGGTCGTGGAGCGAACTGATATTGATAAGGCGAATGCAGAGAAAATTGTGAGATTCATCCGTCAGGTTAATGAACGCTCCAACAGCGATAAAGCGAAGCTGAGCTTGCGTTCTTCCATCATTATCGCTGATATCGTCAACAAGAATAACTACCCCGTAGATGGGGAGAATGAAGATTTTCAAAACCTCTGTATGGATCTTACTTATTTCCATATGGATGTGAGTACAGATGAACAGACAGATGTCCAAGAGATGATACTAGAAGAATGCAGGAAGATATAGGAGGAAAAGCTTATGTCAGAAGAAATAGGTGTATATGTTTTCTGTTGTATCCAAACAGACGATGCAAAGAGCTTCGGAACTGTGGAGTTCGAAGGGCAATCGAGAGAAACCTTCACCATTCATTATAAAGATGCAGCAATGGTGGCCATCGAAGCCCCGATAAAGATTTATCATCCCAAAAAGCAAAACCTGATGATGCACCAAAAAGTCATTTCTGACGTGATGGAAAAAGAAAGCTCTGTAGTACCGATCAGCTTCGGTAATGTCTTCAATAGTAAGGAAGACACGAAGGTCCTGATCGAAAACCTGTATCCGCAGCTATCCTCTTTATTCGGTGAAGTGAGGAATAAGATTGAAATCGGTTTGAAGGTCGTCGGCAAAAAGGAATGGTTGGAAGAGCAAATCCATCAGAATGATAAAGTGGTCAAACAAAAAGAAACGGTCGCTAACAAGTCGGAAGCCGCTGGCTACTTCGATCGGATTCAATTAGGGGAAATGGCACGTGACTTCTTCACGAGATTACAGCAGGATGTGGAAGAAAGTATCCATTTACCCCTTTCGAAAATAGCTGAAGCGTCAAAATCGAATGAAACACTCGGAGAAAAAATGCTATTGAACGGTGCATATTTGATTGATAAGGGGCAGGAAGAAGCCTTTGACGAACGTGTGAACCAGCTGCACGAACGATGGAAGGATTATGTTGATTTCAAATATACTGGCCCATGGCCAGCGTATAACTTCATCAACATCAAATTGAAAGTTGAAGCTTCATGATTCATAAACTGTTCACTTCACCAATCAATCTCATTGTCAAGGTCGGCGAGCATGTGAAAGAAGAAGTGGATAAAGAAATGTATGACCTTGAACATATCCAGAAAAAGCTGGTTCAATTGCAAATGATGTATGAACTGGAAGAAATCTCGGAAGAAGCTTATACAGCTCAAGAAGAGGAGCTGCTCCAAAGGTATGAAATAGCGAAGAAACTTGAAATGGAGCAGTGGGAGAATATGACGAAACGGTAAAGGAATAGGGGATTTATAAATGGAGGAGCTTTATTACTTGTATGGTGTGGCTTTAAAGGAAGAAGTACAGCCAGCTTTACTCTCGGAAATGACAGGGATCGATGGAGAGCATGAATTACATGTGTGGGAGTATGGAAAATGCGCAGCTATTGTCAGTGTGGTGGAAGAGGCAGAGTATGGCGAAGAAGTGCTTGAACAGAAGACTCAGCAAATGGATTGGGTACAGGATAAAGCATTTCTTCATCACGAGATTCTGATGAAGCTTAAAGATCAAGCAACACTAGTTCCAATGAAATTCTGTACGATTTTTCAACACACTTCGAACTTGGAAGCGAAGATCCGTCCTTATGAAAGCGAATGGGTGAAACTGTTAGAAGAGCTTTCCGGAAAAGAAGAATGGAATGTGAAAATCTATAATAACCCTGTGCTTTTGAAAGAGGAAATCGCTGCTAATCATCCCTCCATTCAAAAGAAAAAAGAAGAAATTGCTCAAATGTCTAAAGGGATGCAATATTTACAACAAAAAAAGCTGGATCAATTGATAGACGAGCAAGTGACACAAGAGCAGCAATCCTTCTCCAAACGCCTTCATGACGATTGGAAGGACTTGTGTAAGGACGATGTCGTCAAAAAAGTGTGGAATAAAAGTGTCACAGGCAAAGATGAAGAGATGTGTTGGAATAGTGCGTATTTAATAGAAAAGGAGAAAGTGGAACCTTTTCTTGAACAGGTGACAGCTGCAAATGAGGAAGGGGAAGCTGGCGGTTGGAAGATTGAGGTGACCGGTCCCTGGCCTGCTTATCATTTTTCATCCCTATCCAAAAGTGAGGTGTGATGAATGTCACGAAGAGAAGAGTATGAGAATAGGGACATCGCTTTAATAGATATTTTAGATACGGTTTTGGATAAGGGCGTCGCCATCAAAGGTGATATTGTCATCTCAATCGCCGGTATCGACCTCGTTTATTTGGACTTGAAGCTTCTGGTCTCTGCTGTGGAGACTCTCGTCCAATCAAAAGAAGACGAATGGGTCGAATCGATTCGTTCAGAAAATATGGATAAAGAAAAGGAGGCGCTTGCTCATGCCACAGAGCGATCTTGAAAAGCAGCCGATTCGTAGTGGCCGGATACAATTGGATCCTGAAGGAGCAGAACAAGGACTTGCTCAACTCGTTTTAACTGTCATCGAATTATTGAGACAGTTAGTCGAACGCCATGCGATTCGACGTGTGGACGGCGGTACGTTGACAGAAGAACAGATTGAACAGCTTGGTGTCGCCCTCATGAACCTGGATGTGAAAATGGACGAGCTGAAAGAAATTTTCGACCTTGATGATGAAGATCTGAATATCGACCTTGGTCCATTGGGGAACTTATTGTAAGGAGGTAAGAGAATGTCTATCGAACATCCTACACAATCCAACAGCATCGTGGATGTGTTAGAAACAGTTTTGGACAAAGGGGTCGTCATCGCTGGAGATATCAGAGTAGGGCTCGCGGATGTCGAGTTACTTACAATTAAAATCCGTTTGATTGTTGCATCGGTCGACAAAGCGAAAGAAATCGGAATGGATTGGTGGGAAACAGACCCATATTTGAATTCGAAAGCGGCAGAATCAAACACAGAAGCGTTAGAAAAAGAGAATGAGCAATTGCAAAAGAGAATCGAACAATTAGAACAAAATATGAGAAATGTGGCTGCCCGACAGCCGAATAAGGAGTGAAGGAAATGACAAAAAACAAAACTGTATTAAGTAATGATAATAGAAAAGAAATGGTAGAAGGCAATAAGAAAGGAAAGATTACAGGTGCGGTCATCGGCGGAATTGCTGGAGCTGCAGCGGGATTAATGTTCTCCCCTAAAAAGTTGAACAGTGAGAAACAGGCTCAGCTGAAAGATAAAGCGAACCAAGCCGGAGAATCGTTGAAAGGGCTGAAGGATAAAACTAAGGAAAAATCCGGAAAATTGGCAAGCAATTTGAAAAAGAATAAGAACGATAAGCAGGAAGAAAATGAAGAGACGACATCCAAGGAGGCGGCCGACCTTCCCCCACAGCAATTGGAAAGCTCTGAAAAAGAAGCGTCAGCTACTAGTGAAAACAAAAAGGCGCCTTCTACACAAACAGAAGAACCTGTAACTGAGATTTCCAGTGATGATGATACAACTCGATAAAGAGGATTGGTGAGAGGAGCTGAAAAAATGGATAACTTACTGAAAAATTTCGTGAAGGCAGCTAATCAACATGACTTTTCGCTGGATATCACTTTGAATGTTGATGGTGCATTAATTACAGGAAAAACGGTTTCCGCGCAAAAATACCTTGAGTATTTGAGCAATAATTTCGAAGATGGCAACGAGATTTCTCAAACCCTTAGCGAGCAGCTCGCTGAAGCGAGTCAAAGAGATTACGACCATGATGATATCCAGTATATCCACCTCGAAAATGCTCAAGTCTATAATGGAGACAATCAACCGACACCTTCAGAAGGAGATTTCTATTGGCGCGGAAAACTGCAAGAGATCGATGGATTCTTCTTAGGGAAAATCGATGCCAAAACAGAATAAATCGGATAAATATATTAATCAGGATTTATAGGACTATATCAGTCTATAATCCTGTTTTTTTTATCACCACCAGCTGAAAGTTACACATTCCGTAACCTTTTTTAACAATTTATTAAAAAAGGTTACGGAACATAGGAGAGAGAGAATTGTGATATAATTAGCGAGGTTTAATAATAAAATAGTAAGGAATGATAGAAATGGCTAGAGAAAGAATAGAGTCTATCTACTTTTTACGTCTTTTTGCCATGATGATGGTCGTGTTGGTCCATGTAACAGCGGCCTTTCATTCTGTACTGCCTTACGGAAGCGATGCATTTGCGAAATACCATTTCATCAATCGCATCATAAGAGTAGAAGCAGGCATTTTCATCATGATCACAGCAATGGTGTTTTTTTATAAATATATGGAACAAAAAATGGATGGAGCAGAATTGAAGGCTTATTATAAAAAGAGAGCCGTTTATATTGTCGTGCCTTATCTTGTGTGGGCTGTCTTTTATGAAGCTTTTTCCATATATACAGGAGCGGTCTCACTGAATTTCAGTGAAATCGGATTGCGTATTTTGCAAGGGCAGTCGTTTTATCAACTTCACTTCATCTTTTTAATTGTGCAATTTTATTTATTTTTTCCTATTATTCTATTTGTCGCTCAGAAGGTCCCGTTTTTCAAAAAGCACATGTGGTTATTCGGGATAGGAATTGAAATTGGATATTATTTCTTGAATCGTGAATTTCAACTGATTCCATTCAGTTCTTTCTTGAGTGCTCTTGGGCCTTATTTATTAGGTGCATGGATAGGCACCTATTATAAGGAGCAGAAGGCGAAAATCTTCAATAAATCTACGATGTTTTGGACGATTTCAGCCATTGTCACCGGAATCACTACCGTTTATTTACATTACCATTTATACACGGTTAATTCGTTATATCTCCCTGGCTGGACTTATTTGGTCATTAATATGATTTATATCATGACAAGTAGTTATTTGATGTTCCGATTGACTGAAATCGTCTGCAATAAATGGCCGAAACTCATCCCCCATGTGCAGAATATCGCCATCTATTCCTTCGGGTTTTACTTGCTGCATCCTTTCATATTGAAAGTGGTTGCGCAATTCATCCCACTTTCTGGAGGGTATTGGTTTCATGCGGGAATCTTACTCAGGTTCTTAAGCACACTGGCACTATGCTATCTAACCATCTGGCTGACTCATCGTTACTTTCCTTTGCCAGGCTTGCTGTTCGGGAAGCTGCCTAAGAGGGCACCAAGGTTCCTCGGGCTTCCACGTCAGAAGGAAGAATACAGTGACAAAGGTGCATCTGCCTAATAAGCTTGAGTTTTATATGAAGCACACTCTTTTGTTCGACAGAGTGTGCTTCTTTTTCATGGACAAAGATTTATAGAATCTGTTTCTTGACCCTATACTCCTGCCAGGTCAACAAACATGTCTCTTTTACTAAAATCTGTTAAAAGTTATCTTACATTTCAGATAAATTCGACAATTCCATTGATGAATAGATGTAAACTGTTGTATAATACCACCATATGTAAACGCATTCATATATTAAGGGAATATTGAGGAGGGGTTTTGTGAGTGGGATTTGGTTAGCAGTTGTCGGAGGTATCGTCTTTTTTCTTGGTTATAAGTATTATTCGAAGTTCATTGCAGAAAAGATTTATCGACTCGATCCGAACTATGTGACTCCAGCTCATCAGTACAAAGATGGAGTGGATTTTGTTCCAACAAACAAATTCGTCTTATGGGGGCACCATTTTACATCAGTGGCCGGAGCAGCCCCGATTGTCGGGCCTGCCATTGCAGTTTACTGGGGTTGGCTGCCAGCTGTTTTGTGGGTGCTGCTCGGTACCGTTTTTGCAGCAGGAGTCCACGATTTCGGCACGCTCGTTTTATCTGTACGCAACAAAGGTCAATCGATTGGAACATTGGCAAGTAAATTGATCGGCGAAAAGGCGAAGGTTTTATTCTTATTCATCATTTTACTGCTCGTCTTGATGGTAAACGCCGTGTTTGCCTGGGTCATCGCCAATTTGTTCATCTCCTTTCCGGCGAGTGTATTGTCCGTTTTCATTCAAATTCCATTAGCAGTTTGGATCGGCTACAGTGTGTATAAAAAACAGGGGAATATGCTGCTGCCATCCGTCGTAGCGCTTGCTGTCATGTATTTGGCGGCCATCGTTGCCAGTTATGTACCAGCTTTGCAAATCGATTTGGTCCGCTATTTCGGAGGAGAAGGAGCGACGACTCTTTTCGGATTGAATGCCACCTCGATGGCATTCTTCGTCTGGATCATCGTTTTAATGGCTTATGTGTATATTGCTTCGACGTTACCTGTCTGGAAGCTGTTGCAGCCGCGTGATTATATTAATTCCCATCAACTTATTGTCGGACTTGGGCTATTGTATCTCGGTCTGCTTTTCACCAATCCAGAAATCACAGCACCTGTGACTAACACTTCAGCAGATACCTCCTGGTTCCCATTATTGTTCATCACCATTGCTTGTGGCGCTATTTCCGGATTCCACGGGCTCGTTTCATCTGGAACGACTTCGAAGCAATTGAATAATGAATCCGAAGCTCGTTTTGTCGGTTATTTAGGGTCTGTTGGTGAAGGTTCTTTAGCTCTTGTCGCTATCATTGCCGTCGTTACATTCTTCCCGACAGCAGGTGAATTCACAGCGACGTACAGTGGATTTGCAGAAGCCAGTAACGCAGGATTGGGTGTATTCATTCAGGGTGCTGGCCAATTGGCAACCGGTTTAGGCATTCCTGCTTCTGTAGCAGCTACAATCGTATCTGTTATTGTCGTCAGTTTTGCCGCGACAACGCTGGACTCTTCCGTCCGTTTGATGCGCTACATCATTGCAGAGCTTGGAACAGAGTACAAAATCAAGCCACTTACAAAAATGCACGTTGCGACAACGGTTGCAGTCGTGTCCAGTGCTGCACTGACGTTGATTCCTCAGGGTCCAAAAGGTTTTGGTTCCGGTGGGTACCTGCTCTGGCCACTGTTCGGAACTTCAAATCAGTTATTAGCCGGAATCAGTTTGCTGCTTGTTTCCATTTGGTTGAAACAACAGGGTCGTAATTACCTGCCGACAATCATTCCGATGGTGTTCCTGATGTTCATGACATTATGGGCGATGATCAGTCAAGTATTGACGGAATGGGCGCCCTGGGCAGAGGGCAGTGACTGGATGTTGTTCAGCTTCGGTGCTATCATTCTAGTCTTCACATTCTGGATTCTGATTACAGCCATTTCCGCTATCACAGGAAATGAAAAGGACTCCATTGATAAAAGCGCTTGACTTAGCTGACGTCTCCCGCACCAACAGCTATTCTGAAGAGATCAAGAGTTGTGTGGAACATTCCAAAGGAAGTCGTGCAATATGTGCGGCTTTCTTTTTACATCAAAAGGAGGGGTGCAATGTTTGAAATCATGATCATCAGACCGGAAAAAGAAATCGGCATGGGATGTTGCGGGGGAGTTTGCAGCGATCCTGACGGGCTTGTTCATATGGAGGAGGAATTCAAGCACCATGATGAGGACCGCAGAAGGTTAGGGGTACTTTACCGAAAGACGATGGAAGAGTATGAGGGTGTTCATATAAGCTACCTTGATCCAAGGAATCTGTTAGCAATGGCCGCCTACTTTTTCAAGCATATAAAAAGAGGGAATGTACCTTTATTGAAAGCTCTGCATTCTATGTTGTTCCATATGAAATACTACGCGGTTTTCATAGACGGAAAATATGTCAAAAATGAGAGCGAATATAAGTTAATGTTACAAACATGAGGAGGTGGGAAGGCATGGAGAAAAAATTTTCATTGAAGAGATTATTTGAGATGTATGATGAAGTCCTCAGCCTTCCTCATAAACAGGAAATCGCCCGTGAGTTGCGGGACGAGGATGATCTCTTTTTACTTCTTGTTTATTCAGACATGCTGGGAATTCCGAACCCGGCCTTCTATTATACACTTGAACTGTATCCTTACATCATTGAAAAATTTCACGACTGGCATTTGCGTATGGGGATGGAGAAATCACCCCTTGATGGAATCCGGTGCTGTTAAAGGAGGAATAAGGACATGAAAGATTTGCAGCAGAACAAAATCATCTTCGTCGGAGGCAAAGGGGGCGTAGGGAAATCCACATCCTCCGCAGCACTGGCTGTCGCTTACGCTAAAGAAGGTTACCGGACGTTGGTGATCTCAACAGACCCTGCGCACAACCTCGGTGATATTTTTCATAAAAAAGTCGGTCATGATAAAACGGTGCTGATGGACAATCTATGGGGGATTGAAATCGATCCCCATCACGAATCAAAAAGATATATTGCAGGTGTGAAGGACAACTTGGAAGGACTAGTCAAATCAAAAATGGTAGAAGAAGTGCATAGGCAGATTGATATGGCCAGTGCTTCCCCTGGTGCTGACGAAGCCGCTTTATTCGACCGTCTCATTTCGATTATCTTAGAAGAAGCGGATCATTTTGATAAGATCATCTTTGACACCGCACCGACAGGCCATACTATACGTTTGTTGACTCTGCCTGAGTTGATGAGTGTCTGGATTGATGGGATGTTGGAGCGGCGAAAGAAGATCAATGATAATTATACCCAGCTGCTTAATGATGGGGACCCGATTGATGATCCGATCTATGACGTCCTGCAAAAAAGGAAAGAAAAGTTTGCAGCAGTCAGGGAAATCATATTGGATGCGAAGCGAACAGGCTTTGTCTTTGTACTTATTCCAGAGCGTCTGCCGATTTTGGAAACGAATCAGGCGATCAGACAATTGGGTCAACATGATTTACATGTACAGACTCTTATAGTGAATAAAGTACTTCCCGATCATGCGGATGGGGTATTTTTGGAAAAAAGAAGAAAACAAGAAAAAACCTATTTGAATGAAATTGATCATACCTTTTCAAAACAGCAGTTAGTCAAGGTGCCTTTATTTGAAGAGGATGTGTCAGATATGAACAAGCTTGAAGGATTTGCGAACCATATACGTGAGGCTGTCATTTCTACAACTGAAAATCGGTGATAGAGGAGATCTGGGTCAACATCCCGGGTCTTCTTTTTTTTGTAGAGTATTGTATAAGTCTGTGAATGTCAAAGGCGTTTGTACTTTTTAAGAAATTTAGTGAGTAAAAATGCCTATTGTAAAGAAATTTCAAACTAATTAGGTCTTTGTAATCAAAATTTTATTTCATTATAATTTCTCTGTATGGTTTGAAAACACGGCCGATATAAAGGTAGTCCATAGAGTATGGAACGAATAAAAACTTGGAGGTGGCCTATATCCTTATTATCGATGAAAAAATCATTTCACCTATTCTAGTACAAATGGCCTTCAATCATCACATACCAATTTACTACACTGATGATGAAAGATCTTTAGCCCTTACACAAAGCACGAAATTATTGACGAACTCTGAAAGCTGCTTGAGTCTTCTTGAGAGAAAAGCGCCTGATCACGCTCATTCAAAAGCTTCACAGCTAGTAAAGAATAAAGCAAGGTTCAGAGAGATATCTGCATCCATTAATCAGGATTATTTTTTTCGACTTCTCAGCTTAGAGGAATTGCTGCACTTAGAAAAAGATACCCTCCCTTTTCCAGTAGTGATTAAACCTAACAAAGGGTATTCGAGTGTAGGTGTCTACATAGTGAAAAATGAACATGAATGGGAGCTATCTGTGCAAGGTCTTTATTCTGACCTGCTCCTTTCTGAAGGAATGTATTCCGACTCTGTAATTGATAGTGAGCAAATCATCATTGAAGAATGGATCGATGGCACGGAGTTTGCTTTGGATTGCTATTTTGATGATGCAGGTGAACCTGTCATCCTCAATGCATTGAAAAGACGATTTCTTGATGACCAGGATACTTCTGATCGTATTTATTTTACATCCGCCCAGGTTATTGATGAAATACATGCCGATGCAGTCAAGTACTTGCGTTCATTAAATAAACGTTTGAACTTTACGAATTATCCTTTCCATATAGAAATAAGAAAATCAACGAAGGGAATCATACCAATTGAAATGAATCCTCTTCGCTTTGCTGGCGCAGGGACGACAGACGTCAGTTATTATGCTTATGACATCAATGCAGCGGAAGCATATTTTTTAAATGAAAAGCCAGATTGGAAACCACTTATAGAGCGTAATGATCCAGCTATATATGGCTTCTTTTGCGCAGAAGTTCCGACACAGATAAGTAAAAGTCTTATTGAAGATATTCACCATGAGCAACTGAAGCAGGAGTTTAGTGAAGTCCTGGAATACAGGGTGATTGACTCAGCAAGTGATCGTGCCTTTGCAGTAATTTTCTTTAAGACCACTAGCCTGGCAGAAATCGATTACCTGGTGAATTTAGATTTAGAGTCTTATATAGAACTGAAAAAAGTAAAGGAGACCATCAAGTGAAAAAAGACCAATTCAATCCGAAAAAATCATTGCGAGCTCAACTTTTCTTGAATTTCATCATTCCCATCATCATCTTAGGGGTGTTAGTCTTTGCATTTGTCGAAGTACTTTCTTCTCATATCGTAGATGAATATGTGCTACCTCAATTTGAACAAATATTAGAAACGAATGGGGAAGAACTTATTCGTTCGATCGATGAGGAGGCAGTCGAAGCGGCAATACAAAACCCTGACGAAAACCATTCAGGGTTAGTCAATACACTGGATACTTTCATGGAAGGGAAAGATCGTCTGGAATATGCATATATCCTTACCAAAGAAGCAGATACAGATTATATCGTGAGCTTGAGTGGCAGTGAAGATATGATGGTGGAATCTCCATTTACCGACGAACAGAACCAGTCCTTCAATAATGGGGAAGTTGTCATCACCTCTATTTATGAAGATGAGTGGGGTGTCCATAAATCGATTTTTATTCCCCTTGATAATACGGGTGCGATTATCGGGGTCGATATGAGCACACAGTTCGTGAAAGATTTACAAAACAATATCAATTTGTTTTTAGCTATATTCCTAGTGGTTGCCCTCGTGCTTGGGGCATTGTTCGCCTATCTGTTCGGAACTCGACTGAACAAATCAGTTCAATCATTATTGACTTCCATTAAACGTATTACGGAAGGTGATTTAACAGAGGAAATTGAAACGAAACGAAAAGACGAAATCGGTCAATTGGCTTACTCCATGAATCAAATGGTTGGAAGCCTCCGTTCATTAGTGAACCGTGTATCCAGAGCGACGGATGATGTTTCAGCTCAAAGTGAAGAGTTGACCCAGGCAGCAAATGAAGTGAAAGAGGGGAGTGAGCAAGTGGCTTCAACGATGCAGGAGCTTTCTACAGGATCGGAATCTCAAGCGAATAGCTCCAGTCACCTCTCTGAAATGATGGAAGACTTCGTTCATAAGATCGAAGAGGCTAATGAAGGCGGCCAAGAAGTATCTTCAACCTCCAAGGAAGTTCTTTCTATGACAGATGAGGGGCGGACATTGATGCAAACCTCTGTCTCTCAAATGAACAATATCAATCACATTGTCAAAGAAGCTGTAGATAAAGTGAAAGGGCTGGACCGTCAATCGAAAGAAATCAACAAGCTGGTCCAGGTCATTCAGGATATTGCGGAACAAACCAACCTATTGTCACTGAATGCTGCCATTGAAGCAGCGCGGGCTGGAGAACATGGAAAAGGTTTTGCCGTTGTTGCTGATGAGGTCCGTAAACTTGCCGAGCAGGTGTCAACATCTATTGTGGATATTACGACCATTGTGGAAAAAATTCAAACAGAATCAAGCAGTGTTGCCAACTCATTGGAAACAGGATATGAAGAAGTTAATGAAGGGGCTAAGCAGATAGAAGTGACCGGACGGACTTTCGATGACATTCACACATCCGTATCTGATATGGCGGGAAGAGTCCAACAAATCTCTTCCCATTTATCAAATGTCGCAAGAAGTAGTCAACAGATGAATACATCGATTGAAGAAATCGCCTCCGTCTCAGAAGAATCTGCGGCAGGTGTGCAACAAGTAGCTGCCTCTTCACAACAAACGAGCAGTTCGATGGAAGAAGTTTCTGTCAGCGCCCGTCAACTGTCGGAACTAGCAGAAGAATTGAATGAACAAGTAAGAGAATTTAAAGTTTAATATAAACAAATTAAAGGACCTCAAGTCATCCAATATCTGGATGACTTGAGGTCCTATTTTTTACATTGATAATTTATTTTAACCTATAAAAATAAACTTTTGTAGGATGAAAGTAAATGGTATTTACAAAGATTTAACAATTTGATAGATTTTCTTAACATTCCATACTAAAATGAAGAGGAGAAAAGAAATAAGCTCGATCATTTTAGGAGGCACCACTAGATGTTCAAAAGTGTTTTTCGTACAATTCCTTTGTTTATATCGTTTATAATTTTACTTAGTTTCCTATACATTGTTACAAGTATCAGCATTTCCGGTGATTTGAATACGGTCATTGATGTCATTCAGATCCATACAAGTACAATAGGTGGCATGATTTTTCTTCTTTCCCTTTCGTTATGGGCAGGAGCCATTTACTTTTTGGAGAAAAAAGGGTGGATGATGCCATTATACGAATCTAAAATCTATCGCGTATTGACGGCGTTCCTTATTGCGTTCCTGATAGGATCCATAGGAGCTTATGTGTTCCTGGCATATCATATAGATATAGAACAAATCGGGAAGACGACGGAATGGATCCAGGAATATCTGAATCGTTTCATATTTACTGCTTTTCTGTTGTCTCTGATCACTCTTGTAATCATTCTGCTTGTTGGGGAAGTTTATATGGGGGCAGGGGTTGCGCTTTTCACTTACTTTATTTTAGCCGTGGTCAACTATTATAAGCAGGAATATCGTAATGAGCCGCTGTTCCCTAATGATTTTATTCAAGTGGGGCAGATGAAAGATGTTATACCGTTGATCTCTGATTCGATCTCTCTCCCCATTACCCTGGGGGTAGCCATCGCGGCGATATTAGCAATAGCGGTATGGTTTAAGATGCCTAAGATCAAGCTGGGTTGGATATCAAGGCTGGTTATTCTACTCCCTTTAAGCTTTGTCCTTTATTCCTTCCTTTTTTACGAAGATACCTTTGCAGAATCTTTTTATGAAGAATACACAAGCTTCATGCCATGGAACCAGAATAATAATTATTACTACAATGGACCGGTCTTGGGAATGGTTTCAAATATCAAGCTGGATGTTGTACAAGAACCAGACCGATATAATGAAAAAGTTCTGGAAGCGTCTGTGGTTCAAGCAGAAGAATTGACCGTTGAGAATTCCCCAGCTGAGAAGGAAACGGTTAAGCCTAATGTTGTATTTTTACTGAATGAGACTTTTTGGGATCCCACACGTTTGGATGTCCATTTTTCGGAAGACCCTATGCCTAACGTTAGAAAACTGATGGATGAGTATCCTTCGGGTACCTTTTTTAGTCCAGTATTTGGAGGGGAGACCGCTAATACTGAATTTGAATTGTTAACAAGTTATTCAATGAACTATATCAACCCAGGTGGAAATCCTTTCAACCATATCCTTGCCAATGATCAATACCCATCCGTCGTCTCCCACTTGAATAATAAAGGTTATTATAGTGAAGCCATTCACCCCAATAGTGGAAATTTATATCGGCGTCAGCGGGTTTATCCTAATTTAGGGTTCGATTCTTGGAAGTTTCTTGAGGATATGACCTACACGGAAAAAGATAATAGTGAATTCGTTTCCGACCAATCGGTGGTGAATGAATTATTAGATACGATTGAGCAACAGGAGGACCCATCCTTTATTCATGCTGTAACGATTGCCAACCATTTACCATATCCGGAAGATAAATATGAAGGTGGCAGCACGATTGACGTTAAAGGAGAATCACTTTCTGAAGACTCTGAAAGGATGCTGGAGGTTTATTCAGAAGGAATCAAACGTTCTGATGCCACATTGGGCCGATTGAATGAAGAAATTCAAGCGCTCGATGAGCCGACGCTTATCGTCTTTTATGGTGATCACTTACCTTCATTAGGATCAAACTTGAAAGCTTATAGAGAGGCTGGTTTCGGCACAGAAGAAGACCAGCAGACAAATGCTGAGTTTTATGAAACACCACTGTTGGTATTGTCGAACTTTGATACAGGTTTAGACGAAGATTTAGGTACGCTGAGTCCGATTTACTTGGCACCGATGATTTCTGAGGCACTGGGGTTGGACTCTCCGCCTTTTTATGACTTCATGAATGAAATGAAGGAAGAGATACCCGCTTTCCGGAACAGGATTTATATGGATGACGAGGGGCAAATAGTAGAATCTTCCAATCAGTTACCATCCTCCACCCAGTCAGTATTATCTGACTATCACCAGTTCCAGTTTGATGTTTTATCAGGCAAACAGCATGTCATTGATCAACTTTACAACACGCAATAACAAGAAGAAAGCCCGCTCTGTCAACCATAATCGGTTTGACAGAGCGGGCATTTTTATGAGCTATGACATTGTATAAATTCCATATTATCCCACCTCAAGTCATCCAAATATTGGATGACTTGAGGTGGAAGATAAAGGAATGTTTGAAACTTTACCGTCTAGCTAGTAAAGTATATGTCAAATAACATCCTAAGAAAGTTTTACTGATGATCAGGGAGAGCTTTTCTAAATATATTTCAGATGAGGAGATTGACATGGGCAGGAATTCTAGAAAAATGGAGATTCTTACGGCTGCATCTAAAATAGTCAGTGACCGTGGTATATTCAATTTGACGTTAGAAGCAGTGGCTGAAGAAGCTGGTATCAGCAAAGGTGGCCTACTTTATCACTATCCGTCCAAAGAAGCTTTAGTACAAGGAATGGTCGAGCACCTGGCGAAGAACTATCGGGAGAAAATAGAGAATAATGTGGAAGAGGACGCTGGTGAAAATGGAAAATGGACGAGGTCCTTTTTAGAAGTGACATTCAACCAGAGTTATGAAAATAAAGATATGAATGCCGGGTTGCTCGCTGCTAAAGCTGTTAATTCAGATTTGCTTGAACCGATCAGGGAGGCCTATAAGTACTGGCAGACGAATATCGAAAACGATGGTCTGGATCCAGTGAAGGCGACCATCATTCGCCTGGCGATTGATGGTGTCTGGCTGTCGGAGCTGTTCGATATCTACCAAATCGAAGATGAAAAGAAAGCGGAAGTATACCGTCGCTTAAAAGCATGGGCAGAAGAATAAAGATTTTTTATAATGAGTGCGCTCACCCTAACACGAGGGGTGAGCGTTTTTTAATGCTCATTTTGATGTCGCCTATATTTTCCCACCTCAGGTAATCCAATATTTACCACCTCAAGCCAACCAGTTTTTTACAAGTCACTCTATCAAATAAAAAATCCAATTTGTTTAGTTTTTTCTGTACAGCCTGTAAGTGTTGGTCTTATAGGGTTAACTAGGAAATGATGCATTAACCCGACGTGTTTCTCATAGAAAACCACCTTTACCCCTCTTGAAACATAACCGTCTGGATGGTACAGTTTTAAACGTACGAAAAACCGTCTGGATGGTATAGTTACTAAGCCGACTCAGCAGACGTATAGTTCGATATCGGAAAGTGAATAGTAAAATACGGCATTTATAAATAGAAGAAACCAACTAAGGAGGAAAAAATATGAATCAAAAAGTTTTATTAACAGCAGCCGTTACAGGTGCTGGAGACACTGTGAAGAAAAATGAACATGTACCGGTGACACCAAAAGAAATCGCCGACGCTGCAATTGAATCAGCTAAAGCAGGAGCGACCGTGGCCCACGTCCATGCCCGTGACCCTAAGACAGGCGGCATCAGTCATAACGTCGACCATTATCGGGAAATCGTCGATCGTATCCGTGAGTCTGAAACAGATGTAATCATTAATATTACATCAGGTGGCGGCGGTGACTTTATTCCAAGCCTGGCCACACCAGCTGCTGGTGGAGATGGAACGGATATGCAGACACCTGCAGAGCGTCATCAGCCTGTTGGGGAATTGCTTCCGGAAATGTGCACACTCGACTGTGGTAGTACAAACTTTGGCAACATGATTTATATGAGCCCGACAGACTGGCTTCGTGATCAAGCGAAAATGGTTCAGGAAAGTGGCGTCAAACCGGAACTTGAGTGTTTTGATACCGGTCACATCCGCTTTGCCAATCAATTGATTAAAGAAGGATTGATCGATGGAGATCCGATGTTCCAATTTTGCCTGGGTATCCCTTGGGGAGCAGAAGCAGATGCGGAAACGATTCTTTATATGAAAAACCGACTGCCTGAGAACGCGCATTGGTCAGCTTTTGGAATCGGACGTATGCAAATGCCGATCGCTACCCAGTCTGCCATGCTTGGTGGAAATGTCCGCGTAGGGTTGGAAGACAATATTTATTTGAAAAAAGGTGTAATGGCAAGAAACGATCAGTTAGTGGATAAAGCAGTGAACATGCTGCACGGAAATGGCATGGAAGCTATGACTCCGCAAGAAGCACGAGAGAAGTTCCAACTGAGAAACCCGCACCAAGGAGGTAAGTGATCGATGAAAAAAGTCACTGTTGTAGGCACAGGAGTCATCGGAAATGGATGGATCGCCCGCTTTTTAGCACAAGGATTGGATGTCATCGCTTTTGATCCAGCAAAAGGGGCAGAAAAAAGAACACGACAAGCGATTGACCACGCCTGGTCTTCTCTGGAAGAACGAGGACTTGCAGAGGGAGCTTCTAAAGATCGCTTAACATTCATGGATACTATCGAGAGTGCTGTACGTGAGGCAGACTATATTCAGGAAAACGTTCCGGAGCGTGAAGAGCTGAAGAAAAGTGTCCTGCAGACGATCGATGAGCATGCGAAGCCTGAGGCGATCATCGGTTCAAGTACATCGGGGATTAAACCGACCATCTTGCAGGAAGGCATGGCCCACCCTGAACGCTTTTTCGTAGCTCACCCTTTTAACCCGGTATACCTTTTGCCATTAGTAGAAATCGTAGGAGGGCAAGACACGGATGCTGCTGTGATTGAAAAAGGTCATCAAATCTTTGAATCCATTGATATGAAACCATTGATTATCCAGAAGGAAGTCGATGGCCATGTAGCTGACCGTTTAATGGAAGCTTTGTGGCGTGAAGCATTGCACCTTGTCAATGATGGAGTTGCGACAACCGAAGAAGTAGACGCAGCTATCGTTTATGGTGCTGGTTTACGTTGGGCTCAAATGGGGCCATTCCTTACTTTCCATTTAGCAGGTGGAGAACAAGGAATGCGTCATATGCTGGAACAATTCGGACCTGCTTTGAAATTACCTTGGACAAAACTCGAAGCACCTGAATTGACAGATGAACTGAAAGAACGTGTCATTACTGGCTGTGAAAATCATGCCGGAGATCAATCAGTTGCCGACCTGGAACAAAAGCGTAATGAGTTTCTCGTTAAATTGCTCGATCTAGTTGAGGAATACTGGCCGGAAACGAACAATTCCGCTACCAAATAAAGGAGAGATGATGATGACTAATCAAAGCTTTGAATATAACGATCAAGTCAGAAGCGAATGGGTGGATTATAACGGTCATATGAATGATGCCGCCTACGCTGCTGTTTTCAGCCATGCAGTGGATGAATTTATGAATCATATCGGTTTGGATGCACCGGCACGTGAGTCTTTTGCTTATACGATTTTTACATTGGAGACTCATCTCTGTTACTTGAAGGAAGCTCATGAACACGAAGGTCTCCAAGTATCTGTTCAACTTCTAGATGCAGATAAAAAGCGTATGCATGTCTTTTTTGTGATGAAAAATGCCAAGAACGAAGCAATAGCTACCAGTGAACAAATGTTGATGGGGATGAGTACCGAAGAAGGCCGCCCGTCTCCATTTCCTGATACAGTTGCTGACTTTATTGAAAAACTACGACAAGCGCATGAACATTTAGAAACACCGAAGCAAGCGGGACGTCAAATCGGCATCAGACGCTAAGTTCACTTGTTACGGAAAAGAAAGGGAGAATGTTTATGAATAAGATCGAAGTGAATCAAATGACTAAAATCTTCGGCTCTCATCCGAAACAGGGTGTCAAAATGCTGGAGGATGGAAAATCGAAGGATCAAATATTAGAAGAGGCTGGTTTGACAGTAGGTGTCAACCAGGCCTCCTTCGCCGTAGAACCTGGTGAGTTTTTTGTCATCATGGGGCTTTCGGGAAGCGGGAAGTCGACATTGATCCGGCTCGTCAATCGATTGATCGAACCGACCTCTGGGGAAGTTTATATCGACGGGGAAGACATTACGAAAATGAGCCAGGGGACTCTTATTGAGACTAGAAGAAAAAAACTTGGCATGGTTTTCCAGAAATTCGGTTTATTTCCCCATAGGACGGTTTTAGCCAATGTCGGTTATGGCCTGGAAATACAAGGGATCAACAAACAGGAACGTGAGGAAAAAGCCCGCAAATCTATTGAAGATGTCGGGTTGAAAGGCTATGAAACTAGTTATCCTGATCAATTGAGTGGAGGAATGCAGCAGCGTGTCGGCTTAGCACGTGCGCTTGCCAACGACACGGATATTTTATTGATGGACGAAGCCTTCAGTGCCTTGGATCCGTTGATTCGAAAAGAGATGCAAGATGAACTCCTTCACTTGCAGAAAAAGTTAGGAAAAACGATATTGTTCATCACCCATGATTTAGATGAAGCTTTGAAGCTCGGTGACCGCATTGCCATCATGAAAGACGGAAGAATCGTCCAGGTAGGCACTTCTGAAGAAATTTTAGAAAAACCGGCCGACGATTATGTTTCAAGTTTCGTGAAAGATGTGGACCGATCTAAAGTATTAGAAGCCCATCATGTCATGAAAAAACCTGAAGTTTTGACCACATACAAAGATGGTCCGCATGTGGCTGTACGCAAAATGGAAGAAGCGGGTGTCTCCAGTATCTTTGTTGTTGATAAGGAAGACAACTACAAAGGTGTGTTGACCATTGATGACGCAATAGATGCTTATAATAAAAAGATTGCATTGGAAGAAGTCGTGCGGGAAGGTGCTCACATTACTGGAAAAGATAGGCCGTTGAAAGATTTGCTGGGGATAGCTGCTGATACGAAATATCCGATTGTCGTGGCAGAAGATGGGAAGCTCGTCGGCATCATTTCCCGTGTTTCCATTCTTTCTGGCCTCGTACTCGGTAAAGAGAAAGAGGAGGTGACAACATGAATTACTTCTATTTTCCATTAGAAGAATGGACCAATACTTTTGTGAATAATTGGCTCCTTCCGGTGCTTGGTGGTTTCTTCAATCAAATCAGTGTCGTCCTCGATACCTTTATTACGGCGGTAACAGACATGCTGATCGCCATTCCTCCTGAAATCATTGCACTCTTTCTTATCTTGTTATCCTGGAGAGTTGCAGGCAAAGGCATTGCCCTGTTTACATTGATTGGCTGTCTTTATCTAGGATCGGTCAACCTTTGGGATGGAGCTATGCAGACAGTGGCTGTTGTCATTGTTTCTACATTATTATCCATCATAGTCGGGATACCGATGGGGATTTTGAGTGCAACCAATAAAATGGTTGATAGAATCGTCCGTCCGATTCTGGATTTCATGCAGACACTACCAAGCTTCGTCTACTTGATTCCAGCGATTTTACTTTTCGGACTGGGAGGCGTGCCGGCTGTAATTTCTACATTCGTATTTGCCACCCCGCCGGCTGTAAGGATGACAAGTTTAGGAATCAAACAGGTACCAGCAGATGTCGTGGAAGCATCCCGCGCATTCGGGTCTACGAAGAAGCAGCTGTTGTTCAAAGTGCAACTGCCAATGGCCGTGCCAACGATTATGGCAGGTGTCAACCAAACGATCATGCTGGCTCTGTCGATGGCCGTCATTGCTTCAATGATCGGGGCTCCGGGACTTGGATCCACCGTACTTTCAGGCATCTCGACAGTCAATGTCGGCCTTGGTCTGACAGGCGGACTTGGAATAGTCGTATTAGCGATTGTACTTGACCGTATTACACAAGGGTTTGGACAAAAAGTATAAATTAAGGAGAGGTTTAGTATGAAAAAAGTATTATTCGGCTTAATGACTGCTTTATTTTTAGTATTAGTGATCGGTTGCTCTGCAGGGGGAGAAGAAAGCAGTGGGGAATCGAACTCAGAAGGGGAACAAGCTTCTGAAAGTAAGGATGAGACGATCAAGTTTGGTGTGACGCCTTGGACGAGTACAGTCCCACCTACAAAAATCGCTAGTCTGATTTTACAGGATATGGGCTACAAAGTAGAAGAAACAGAGACGAACGTCGGCGGTGTCTTCATGGGATTATCCCGTGGTGACCTGGATGTCTTCATGGATGCCTGGTTCCCGATGCACAAAGTCCACATGGAAAAATTCGGTGATAAGTTAGAACGTACGGCTGTAAGCTACCCGAAAGCAGAGACAGGCTGGGTTGTTCCTGCTTACATGGAAGACGTAAATTCCATTTCTGATTTGAAAGGCATGGAAGACGAGTTCGGTAATGAAATGTTCGGCATTGAAGAAGGAGCAAGCGCTACAAAAGAATCCAATGAGCTAATTAAGGCTTATGATTTGGACATGAAGCAAGTGAATTCTTCTGAAGGTGGTATGATGGCTCAGGCTATTCGTTTGATGGAACAGGAGAAGCCGGTTGTGTTCTTCGGCTGGCGTCCACACACGATGTTCAATAAACATGACTTGAAGATTCTATCAAATGATCAAGGTTTCTTTGAATCTTCTTCTGTTGAAGTTGTAACAAACAGTAACTTGAGTGAAAGAGCTCCAGAAGCTTACGAATTCTTGAGTAATTGGAACATCTCGATCGACGAAGTAGAGAAAATGATCGTTGAAATTGAGGAAAACGGCAAGGACCCTGAGAAAGTGGCGCGTGAATGGATTGAGAACAACCAGGATAAAGTCGCTGAAATGAAGGGTGAATAACTAGGAGAGAAGGGGTCTGTACATAGCTGCAGGTCTCTTTTTTCTACAGGAGGAATGCTGTTTGAAAGCGATTATCGTAGAAAAAGATGTAGCATGTGAAGTATCTGATGGAACCACCTTATTTGCGAATGTTTATCGCCCTTCTGAAGAAGGCACCTTTCCTGTCTTACTCACGAGATTACCATATGACAAAAATCTCCCGGAGTTTTCCCATCGGTTTATCGATCCTATCCGTATTGCACGTGAAGGTTATATTGTCATTATTCAAGATGTAAGGGGGAGGTTTACTTCAGAGGGGAACTTCCATCCTTTTTTACAAGAAAAACAAGATGGGTATGATACCGTCGAGTGGGCAGCTCGCCTACCTTACAGCAATGGAAAAATAGGGATGTTCGGACTCTCTTATTATGGCTTCACTCAACTTTATGCGGCTGTAGAGAAACCGCCGTCCTTGAAGGCTCTTTTCCCGGTAATGACCGGAAGTGAACTGGATGATGGGCTCATTTACAGAGGAGGAGCTTTGGAACTGGGGTTGTTCGCGACCTGGTTGTTGGAGTCGATCGCTCCTGACTACTTGAGCAAAGCAGGCAGGACTCCAGAAGAAGTTCAATTGTTGGAAAAAGCGCTTGAAGAGGTTTTAGAGTTGTTTGAACACAGCGCTTTGAAAGAATGGTCTTCCCTATTTCAATGTGAGCCTGCTTTAGAAGAGTTGTTTAATGAATATAGAAAAGAAGAAACGTTAATAGAGGCATCGATATCTTCACAGTTGGAAGAGATCGATTTACCTGCTTACCATATGGCAGGCTGTGATTGTTTCCTTGGTCCGACACTCAGAAATTATCAGCTTATGAAACAAGTGAATCCGAATCAACGATTGATCATCGGTCCGTGGGCACATGGCGATTTTTCTTCTGTGATCGGCGAGCGATCTTTTGGACGTCATAGTGCAGGATCTTCCATTGAAGGACGAGATGATCTTACATCACTGCATATCGCCTGGTTCGACTTTTGGCTCAAAGGGAAGAATCATCCCTTATTCGATGAGAAGCCAGTGAAAATATTTGTGATGGGGATGAATGAATGGCGTGGAGAAGAGGAGTGGCCTTTGAAGCGGTCGAGGTATACCCCCTTTTATTTAAGTGGGAATGGTAACTCCAATTTACAAGAAGGGCGATTGTATGGTGATATTTCGCTTGTAGATGCCTGTGACCGGTTTGTCTATGACCCAGAAAACCCTGTGCCGACGCACGGAGGTGGGACATTGTTTTACCAGGGGAGGAATGTCGGACCGAGAATCCACCAGCCTTCGCAGACAAGGGAAGATGTGCTTGTCTATGCTACAGACCCTCTTAGGGAAAAAGTGGAGGTGACCGGAGAAATAAAGGTCTGCTTATGGGTATCCTCTGAAGCTGCTTCTACGGACTTTACAGCGAAGCTTTTGGATGTCGCTCCTGATGGAACGGCATTTAACTTGACAGATGGAGTGTTTAGAATCCCTCATATTGAGAAAGAGCCGATGCGGATTGAGATTGATTTATGGGCGACAAGCAACGTCTTCCTCACCGGTCATTCGATTCAAATAGAAGTGTCGTCGAGTAACTTCCCTCGCTATGATGTCAACCCTAATACAGGAGGGACATTATCGGATACTACTCATACGAAGAAGGTCATTCAAACGATTCACCAAGGAAAAGACTATCCCTCCCATATCTTATTACCGATAATCCCAGATAACTGAATTAATAAATTAACCATTTTTTACCACCTCAAGTCATCCAGATTCTGGATGACTTGAGGTGGTTTTTTATTCCATCTGCCAATCTTCCACTCCTTTTCCAAAAAAAATTGAAATGATTTGCTATTTTGTTTCGTCTTATATGGTGAGAGATCAATAAGGAGGAACAAACGTGATTAAAGTAGACGAGTTATCTCACTCTTTTTATGTAGGAAAGAAAAATAAACGCCAGGAAGTCCCTGTTTTAAAAAGTATCAACTTGGAAATCCATGAAGGCGAAATGGTATCCATTGTCGGGCGCAGTGGATCAGGTAAATCGACCTTGCTTAATCTGATGAGTGGATATATCAAACCGACAAGGGGTGATTTGTACATCAAAGAAACACGGGTGACAGATTTCACCGAAGCTAAGTGGGCCAGTTTTCGTTCAGATCATTTAGGTTTCATTTTTCAAAGCTTTCAATTGATTCCAAGTATGACAGCCTATCAAAATATCGAACTTCCATTAGTCATGAAAGGGATCGCTGAAAAAGAGCGGACAGTTCTTGTTGAACAGATGTTAGAGAAAGTGGGTTTAGCAGAATATAGCGATCACTATCCATCAGAGCTGTCAGGAGGTCAGCAGCAGCGTGTTTCAGTCGCAAGAGCTTTAATTGTGAACCCGCCGATCATACTGGCTGATGAACCGACAGGAAGTCTTGATCAGGAAACAGAAGAAGAATTGCTTTCCTTCATAAAGCAGTTGAATAAAGAAGAAAACATCACATTTGTCATTATCACCCACGATGACGAAGTGGCTGATATTGCAGATCGGACAATTCGCTTGGAAGATGGATTCCTAGTGCCGCATGATGAGGAGGCAGGACGATGAAGTGGAAAGACCGGCTGAATTTTATTAGACAAAATATGAAGAAAAACAAGTCTCGTGTATTCATGACGATTTTAGCAACCGCAATCGGCTGTGCCTTTCTGATTGTACTTGCTTCTGTCGGCTTCGGGGCCCAGCGTTTCATCGTCAAAGATATCATGCAAGACCGCAGTATTACGGAAATTCAAGTACAAGGCAAGCGGGCAGTTGAAGAGGGAGAGAGCCCTGGGGTTACCAAGGCAGACATCGAGAAATTCAAAGATATTGAGAATGTCAAAGCAGTCTCCCATAAAATCATGGTAGAAAACGAGACGACTGTTCAATATGAGGGATACTCCACCCAATCCTCCGCTCGTGCTGTCGATTTTTCTGCAGAGAAAAAAGCAGGACTGAATCTTTCAGCGGGTGAAATGCCTGAGGCAGAGAATGAGGTCATCATAGGTTATCATTTAAATCAGTATTTGCATAAAGAAGAAGGGCTGACCGATGAAGAGCTGTATAACGAAGAAGGAGTCGTAAAAGAAAAGTATCAATTAGGAGAGAGTTTGCTGGGAAAGACCATACAAATGGAAGTCAGACAATTTAAAGATGGAGAAATGGTCAGTGAAACATTTCCTTTAGAAGTTGTCGGCGTTGCAGAAGAACCTGCGAGGGATTGGCAGAAAGATCGAGACGTCCTCATTTCTTCAGCGATGCTTACCAATATTGAATCATTTACCGGAACCACGAATGGCCAAATGATCCGGCCTGAGATGAGTGAAGAAGAAATCAATTCCATCCAAGATGCTGAACAGGAACGGACCTATCAACAAGTGAATGTCATTGCTTCGAATATGGAACAAGTGGAATCCATTTCTCAAACACTGAAGGATGATGGCTACCACATTTATTCAGTGACTGAAGAGCTGGATCAAATCAATATCGTATTTGCAGTCGTGAAAACAGGTCTCGTCATTGTCGGTGCGATTGCTCTCTTGATCGCCTCAATCGGAATTTTCAATACGATGTCCATGGCCGTGACCGAACGGACGCAAGACATCGGAATAATGAAAGCTATTGGCGGCCATCCGAAAATGATCCGCAGTATCTTCTTGATGGAAAGCGGTTATATCGGTTTAATGGGGGCGATAGTGGGTGTAATAGTCGCTTATCTCATAAGTTTTGCAATCAATCAGATATTGCCGCTCGTCATCCAGCAAGTGTTCAATGAGTCTCCGGACACAGTGATCCAGCTTTCCTATATCCCGCCATATTTAGTACTGTTGTGTGTGGCGTTGAGTATTGGAGTAGCGATGCTTTCAGGTATGAAACCAGCCAAGAAAGCAACCAATATTGATGTCTTGCGCGCCCTGAGAAGAGATATATAAAGGGTATTTAACAAATACTACCACCTCAGGTGAACCATTATTTTCCACCTCAAGTCATCCAGATTCTGGATGACTTGAGGTGGATTTTTATTCCATCCCTCTTTCCCCTCGCTTTTTTTGCATGTTAGAGGAATATTAGGTACCCTAGTAGAGTTGACGTTTACACAATTAGGAGAGGGATTTAAATGAGTAAGATTAAAAGAAACGACCCATGCCCGTGTGACAGTGGGAAAAAATATAAGAAATGCTGTATGGATAAAAACGACCAGGGAATCAGTTCAACAAGTCTTCATGAAGAGTTGAATACCCACTATAGTCACTTTATGGCGTATGTAAACCGTAATTATCCGAATTTGACGCCTGCCGAAAACAAGGAGAGCCAGGAAGAGGAAATTGAAGTCGCTTTCCGTTTGGTCCAGTCCGTTTTTATCGAACCGCAAGAGAATGGACTCACCATTTACGAAGAGTTCCTTGATAAGAAAAAAGATGGGATTACGCGTCCAGCTACGTTGGCTTCACTTGAAGACTGGAAGAGCCCTGTGGCAGGCGTATTTGAAATCAAACAACCTGCAACCGAACAAACGGTGGTTGTTAAAGATGTGTGGAGCAATGAATCATACGAAGCTAACCGTGATGGCATTCCGCTAAAAGAAGAAAATTACGCACACATGCCTTATTGCATCGGTGTATTGCTGAAGTGGGGACCTGTTTATAACTTCATCCCGCTTGCCATCCCTAATTATGCCTCCTCCTATCAGACTTTCCGTGAAAAAGTAAATCAGGATTACGACAACAGCTCGTACTCATCTATGAAACAGTACATGCAAGCCACGTTGATTGAACAGCTGAAAGCATGGTTGTACATCAACACTTCGGAAGAGGCTGAGCCAACGAACACAGGAAAAACGAGCGATGATGAGGTCGTCGAATTGTTAGACAATCACTTGGAGGAAGAACTCACATCTTCGTACTCTTTTAGAAAACTGAAAAAAAGCTGGCAGGATTATAAAGAAGAACAGCAGCCAGCCTTCCGCAAGCCTGAAGTCGTGGCAGCTGCTTTAGAGCATATTTACCGCAGCACTACTTATTTCCGCGACGATGCTGAGAAAATAACGAAAAAAGAAATAGCCACTAAATATGAGGTCAGTCCGAGCAGTATGAGCAATCGGATCAACAAGCTTCAGGACTTTTTTGGTGAAAAATAACCAAGTATTTGTAGAACGTCTCGTAAATAAACGGGCGTTCTTTTTCCTTTATTAAAGTCTTTGGAAAATCTCTCTCCATAAGGTCTGATCCAAGAAATTGGGTCAGGCTTTTCTTTTTTATCCTCTTGATGCATACCGTAAGAAGAGGGAGGGAGAAGAGATGAAGAGTAAGCAGACACCGAAATCTTTCCTGTTGATTCTGTTACTTGTGTTACTTGCATCTGTCGCGCTATTCATTTTTTATATCACACGCCCCAGCCATCAAGCAAAGAGCGTAGTGGAGGAATTTTACACCTATGAACAAAAAGCGCAATTCTCTGATTCCTGGGAACTGTTACATTCCCAAATGAAGGATAAATTCACAAAAGGTCATTACATACAGGACCGTGCTCATGTGTTTATGAATCATTTTGGTGTGGAGACATTTTCTTTTACAGTCAATGATGTGAAAAAGATGGATGAGTGGTCGATGGAAAAAGGATCGAAGCCTTTGAAGGGTGTTTATTATATGACTGTTGTGCAAACATTCAAAGGGAAGTATGGACATTTCAGGCTCCATCAGGATGTATATGTAGCGAAGGAAAAGGAGGAGTGGAAAATTCTATGGGATTATCATAAGTGATGGTACGAATATTCATGATAATATCGGTCGCACATCGGTTCTGAAATAACGTAAAAAGCACTTCCTCCTCGGGAAGTGCTTTTTACTTGTGAGTGAAATTTTTACATATTCAAAATGAATACTTTATCACGTGTCATAGACTCAATGCTGCGGCGAATGCCCTGGGAGCCAAGACCAGAGTTTTTTGCACCGATGAAGGGGAAGTGGTCTGGTCCGCGCTCTGTTTTTGCATTGTACTGGACAGAGCCGACTTCCAGTTTGGAGCCGATATGCATCGCTTTTTTCACATCTTCTGTAAAAATACTCGCTTGAAGGCCGTACTGTGACTCGTTTGAAATAGACACATAATCATCCTCATTTTGTATACGGATGATCGGCAGCACAGGTCCGAATGGTTCTGTCCAGGCAATTTCCATCTCTGACGTTACGTTATCCAACAGTGTCGGATAGATCAAGTTGTCTTCACGTTTGTTTCCGACAACCAGCTCTGCTCCTTTTTCGATGGCATCTATAATCAGGTTTTCGACTTTATCAGCTGCACCATCGTTAATCAATGGAGTGATTGTTGCATTATCAGCAGGCGAACCAACAGAAAGCTGGTCCATCTCTTTTTTGATTTTCTCTGCCAATTCATCTGCTGCTGAGTCAGCGACCAGCACTCGCTTGATGGCTGTACAACGCTGGCCGGAGTAAGAGAAGGCACCGCCGACAATATTTTTCGCTGCCAGTTCAAGGTCCGCGTCTTCAAGCACGATAGCAGGGTCTTTTCCGCCCAATTCAAGAACGACAGGAATCATTTTCGCCTGCTGAGAAATGGATTGGCCGACTTCTGTGCTTCCTGTGAACGTTACCATATCGATTTTAGGATGAGTCACAATGAAATCACCGATTTCTGACCCCTTACCGGTGACAAATTGTATGACTCCTTCGGGGAGGTCTGTTTCCAATAATGCTTTAATCATCAATTGCCCGCTAAGAGCACCTTGAGTCGCTGGTTTGAAAACGACAGAGTTCCCTGTAATCAATGCAGGAGCAATTTTGGAAGCAGCTAAATTTACGGGATAGTTGAATGGGGAAATCGCCAGGACGACACCCAGTGGCTTCTGTTCAACCATGGCGATTTTGTCTTTGGACCCGCCTTTGAATGAGTCCCCTTTCATCATGTCTCCGTGGTAACGGACGCCTTCTTCAGCTGTATAGCGGATCAAATCAGCAGTACGTACAACTTCTTTCTGCGCAGAAGCTAGTCCTTTTCCTACTTCTTCTGAAACCATTTGAGCGATTTCCTGCTGGTTTTCAACCAATTTATCAGCCCAAGTGTGAAGGATCTCGGCACGTTTATATAATTCAGTTTCAGCCCATAGTGATTGGGCGTCACTTGCGTTATGGATAGCTTCACTTACCTGTTTCTGTGACATGAGGTCCAAGCTGCCAAGCAGTTGGTCACCTGTTACGGAATAAATTTCTTTTGTATCTGTGTTTTTTACGTTTGCTATTGAAACGCTAATGTCAATCACTCCTTTTTTGAATGTTCTTACAATTATAATAGGAGATAGGGTTGCATCATCAAGTGTGATGACAGCGGTAACATTCATTGTTTAAGCGTTATCATTAGGCTTTTACGAAGAATAACTCCCTCATTCTCAAATTTGCTTGGTGATGGGAATATTTACATAAAAAAACTCTCCACCTAAAAGGGAGGCCAGTGAAAAACCTTTTCAATACAGAGGAGCTGTTAACGTTGGTTGTTGCTTCTCACGAATCGCTTGTCGGTGATGCTTGCCGCGTGCATGGCCTAAGCTAACTTGGTCATGAGGATCATTTGACCAAGTGGATCTTCGGCTCGTGCTGTTTCCGCAGGCGTCACCACCGAACGCTCATCGTGGAAGCAAGGAGTCCCTTCTAAAAAGAGTGATTGGCCCGTTGGCGTTATTCACTCTCACTATAAACGAATATTACAGCTCTTGGAGGAGTACGAACCCGAATATTTCATCGCAATAAAGAAGCCGAGTTGAACGATAAAATCGTCCTTCTCGGCTTTTTCTTTGCTGGATAATTCTGAGTGTTGCAGTTCTGCAGTAGACCCCCAAAAGGAGAGAGCTTTTTTAACGAATATATAGGATGATGTAGGAGTGAAAACGACCACCCTCGTGATAATACTAGGTCAATGGAAGAGAAGCCGGATTGAATAAGTGATAAGTTTGACGTATTCAGCGAAGGTCATCTTTTCTTCTCGTTCAGAAAGACCATCTTCTGGGTTGAAAAAGGAAGAAGCAAAAGAATAGGAAAGTTCGATCTCATCATTATAGATGTTTTCGAACGTCATTTTCGTCCGCCTTGAATGGTAATCGTTCGTTACTACTATCGCCGACTTCCACTCGTTTTGATCCATGATTTCTTCTGAAAAAACTGCGTTCTCATATGTACTTTCCGCCTTATTCTCTTCGACAACCGCCCTCTCAGGTACACCTTGGGCAACGGCATCTTCTGATTGCGTGCCTGGTTCCGTGGCGTTTGTAAGGATCATATTGTCCGCAAGCCCCTCCTCATATAACTGAACTGCATGATCCAATCTACTCGCATTTCCACTTAATACAATTATGGCATCCGCTTCTCCGGTTTCTTTTGGTGAATCCTCGACCACTAAGAATTCAGGACCTAGCATAAAAAGAGTGATTACGCCGATAATGAACAGGGTGAGGAGGATGGATGAGGTCAAAAGTATGCTTTTTTTTACTTTATTTATCGGTGTTTTCAAGAAATGGTTCCCCTTCTCTATATAATATTTGGTAAGTATGTATATATCTCCTCAGAAAAAAGTTAAACATCGAAGCTTTTTACTTGTATAATTTTGTCGAATCGAGTAGCATATATTGTAAAAGTTTTATTTGAATTGTTTGTCAATTCAAGCTAAGATAAATTCAACACAGTTGAAAATAATACGAGGAAGAGAAAGGGTAGAGAGATATGGTACAACCTGACGATCGCATTGCCACACCTGGTCAAATCGTAACCTTTGAGCGTAATGATATCACATTTACAGGGAAAGTCATCCCTAGTCAATGCCAACAGTCTGTCATCGTCGATTTGACGATTATGGATAACTTAGATGAAATCGATTTCGAATACGATAGGACGGTTGTCGCTCATACAAACTATCGTATTATAGAAGAATAATTTTCCGGTGCCCTCTCTTAACACTTAAGAGAGGTTTTTCTTTTTATATAATCCACTATTACCTTCATAATACATCTGAGGAAAAACCTACCTATGTTTTCTTATATAGTAAATTTTGCTGTTTTCAATAGGTTGATTTTCTATTATATTATAGGGTATAGGGATTTGGGACTGTGCTGTGCGCTTCTAATTAAATCAGTCATGAGAGGGTGAAGTGGATTGGCACACATGGAAAAATTAGTATTAGATGATGAAGAATTATCCATTCTCGCGAGATATAGTGTGCGAGTGGATCAAACGATTGTAGTGGAACCACTTAAAAGATTGACGGAAGATACGGTGAACCGTATTCTGGAAAATAATTCCACGGTGAAGAAGGTTGGCATCCAGGCATCTGATCTTTCATCACCATTGACATTTGAAGGTCCTTATATGTTCAAAAGGGTAAATGGTATTTTAATATTCAATCGTACAGCATCTTAGAGTTACATACTTCAATTTCGAGAACTTCCGAGCTATGCGGGAAGTTCTTTTTAGTTAGGTTATATGGAGGGGACACTTTAAGCAAGGATATGTGTCGCTTTTCCGGAAAGATTCTCTTCCGAACATCGGTGTGTTGATTTTTGCCGCTGTTTCTCTCATAATCAAGCTAACGTTAAACAGAACAACCACGGAACTGGGATTTTATCGTGACGATTCAAGGGAAGAAGGATACTATGAGGAAGAAACTCGTAAGACTTCATCATTTGCATGCTCTTATGGTCATCATTCTATTACTATCAGGTGCGATGCTCTATGTGACGCCGACAAGAACCTGGTTTAACCAAATCAGTTTTCCTCTTGTTACGTTCCATATTGTAATCGCTATCATTTATGTTGTTATTGTGATTTTCAGTCTACGTCCGCTCCTTCGATACATATCAAAAGCACCCCGACTCAAAAAATTCAATGGTCGCCTTATGATCACAGCTGCGCTTTTATGGAGCGGGTCAGGAGTTATTATGTATTTTCAAGCATCTTTCCCAGTCAATGTCCGTAACCAAGCTGTTTTGATTCACGATTTAAGCACCTTATTAATGACGCCGTGGATATTCACACATACGATTGGTCATTTTTTTCATTTGAGAGTCGGTTGGCCGAAATGGTGGCGCACAAAATCTCCTTTACCCCCGGTGATTCAGGAAAATGTGTGGACACGCCGTGATTTTCTCAAATTTTCTGGGATCGGTCTTGTGTTCTTAGCCATCGGGTCTTCTATCAAATGGATGCTGCCTACGTTTTCCATTGCTACAGAAGAAAATAAAAGAAGGGGATATTTCAGGATTTATAATGTAACGAATGATTATCCTCGTTATGAAGAATCGCCCTGGAATTTGAGAATCGAAGGATTGGTCGATCGCTCAGCCGATTTGACGATGGAAGACCTTCGCCGTTTACCTGCAACGACTTTTGTCGATGATTTTCACTGTGTCACAGGATGGAGTGTACACGGCGTTGAAATGAAGGGTGTAAAAGTGAAAGATTTGCTGGACGATTATGAGATTAAGCCTGGAGGAGAGTTTGTCACAGCTTATTCGGGAGACGGAGAATATTATGATTCTTTCAGAACGAGTCAACTGGTCGATGAAGGGGCTTTGCTTATTTACGAATTCGACGGCCGGCCATTGAAAAAAGCTCAAGGGTATCCTTGTCGTTTGTATCATCCATCGATGTATGGGTATAAGTCAGTGAAATGGGTGAATCGCTTGGAGTTCACGAAAGAAAGGGAGCTCGGTTACTGGCAGAAGAGTGGGGGTTATGATGTAGATGGGTATCTTTAAGCCGGCAAAAAAGTGGATTGTTCCGTCGCTGGCTGCTTTGATTGGAATAGGGGCAGGATTGATTTTTTTCCCTAGCGAGCAAGAGCATCATTACCATAAATGGCAGTCTTTGTTAGACGGACCACAAGGGCATGCTTATGAAATATCCACCTTTTATTCACGTGACGAAGAGACAGCTTCAAAAAGTCGTGGCTACTGGTCAGACGCGCGGTCCAGCTACAATGTGCGAACACCTGTGTCTGATGAGAGCTCTTTTGAATTTGAAGTTTTTATAGAAGAAGAGGGCTTTTATGTGAATAGCGGGGGAGAATGGAGTAAAGGAAAGCGCCCCCACCGGGTTATTGATGAACTTCGGCCGTTGGATGACCCATTTTCCTGGGTCAGTTCATTAATAGAAGAGGCGGACAGTGTCGAGTATGCAAAAAAGGGTGGGACGGTCAGTTATAAGGCCCATTTCCAATCTATGAATGAAATCGACTTCCGGGGCATTATGCTGAAAAAGCAAATCGGCACGACCTTAACGATGTCATTGGTGGATGGAAATTGGGAGTCGCTCTCATTAAAAGCACAGCCAGAAAGGCCTGAGGAAATCGGCCTCTTGCAATCCTATCCTGAGACTATTACATATGAAATGGAATTTTCGGTATTTGACGGAGAGGTACCGGCCAAGCCTGAAGAAGCAATCGAAGCTGAACCACTTGATTGAACAAAAAAACCGCCCGCCGTATTTGGCGGACGGAAGATTGATTATTGATTTTGATAGGCATCGTTTTGATCATCTGTACTCTCATAATCACTCGGAAGTTTAAACCCTAACTCCTGCTTCAGATTCCTTTTTACATTTTGTAAACTCTCTTCATCCGGAACGAAGTAATAGAGGCCATTCTCAAGGCGAGTGTTCTCCCCCTCAATCTCAAAGGTCTCTGTATTGGATTCCCCTGTGGAGAACGCACGCTGGATGGCATAAAGCTCTCTAGGACTAAGGTTTGTGGAGACGTTTTTGCCCAGAACATCGGCAATTTCTCCCGCTTTGAAAATAGTCCCTGCAGAAATGGCTTCATCAATACTCGCTTTAATGAACTGACGCTGCCTTTCATCTCTTGGATAAGTCAATGCGGCGTCTCGTTTTCTCATACGGACGAAAGCTAATGCTTCCTCCCCGTCCATTTGCATCGGTCCTTCTTCAAATTCTATCTTCTCGTAGTAATCGACACTGCTCCGTTCCCAGAACCCTTCTTTGACGTCAACGGTGACCCCGCCTAACAAATCAACGACTTCAATGAATCCTTCAAAGTTTACAGTAGCATATTTATCTATCGGAATTTCCAAGTAGTCTTCAACCGTTTCAACAGCAAGCTTTTCTGCTCCATAACCGGAAAGTTCTCCGAGTGTGTAGGAAGCATTAAGTTTATGCTTGCCTGCATATTCTTCTCCCACTTTATAGGATGGAAGCTCTACCATCGTGTCTCGTGGAATGCTGGTCATCGTGATCTTATTTGTTTCAGGATCAAGTGTCATCACGATTTGAGTATCTGCCCGTCCTGCTTTTCCATCTGTCGAATAGTCTTCAACCCCCATCAACAGGATGGATATCGGATCGTCACCGATATCTACCGCTTCTTCACGAAGGTCGGATTTATCACCACGGCCCAATTCTTCATATGAGGCTGTATAGACTTGAGAGACGTAATAAAAGCCGCCTCCCATCATTAATGCGATTAAAAAGAGTAGAGCAGCAATTCTTCTTATTTTCTTCTTTTTTTTGCGTCTGCGCACGCGCACGATTCGTTTAGTCAAAAGTAACACCTCGATTTTCTAACCTCTCAATTTTCTATTGTACCACATATGAAAACACCCGAATGACTCACTCCATATGTCGGAAGATTCGTAAAATGTTTGTCATAATTAGTCATATTTGCGTATGATATTGGAACGATTTATCATTTTTTACAAAAAACAAATATAAACTCTATTCTGAATTTTGTACACTTAAAAAGAGATACCATTTATACCACAATTTGAAGGAGGTAAAAAGATGCAGAAATTGTTTCATTCATTATTAATAATGGCCCTTGTACTGGGCTATGTATTCGTCCCTTTTACCCCGGTAAAGGCAGAGAGTCCTGAAGACTTGTTCATATCTGAATATGTCGAAGGATCAAGTTATAACAAAGCCGTAGAAATCTATAACGGCACCGGGGAGGAAGTAGATTTATCAAGCTACTCGCTTGAGCTATATTCGAATGGCAGCGAAACCGTTTCAAGGGAATTGGATTTATCTGGTTCTTTGGCTGATGGTGAAGTGCTGGTCATTGCTCATAGCAGTTCCGGAGAAAGCGTCTTGAATGTGGCTGACGTCTTAGATAGTATTGCCAATTTCAATGGTGATGATGTGCTTGTCCTTACTAATGAAGATAGTGCCATCGATTCAATCGGGCAAATCGGAAGCACTGACGAATTCGGTAAGGATGTCACTCTGGTAAGACAAGCAGATATGATCTCTGGTGATACAGATCCGTCCGATTCTTTTGCCACTTCTAATGAGTGGGATACTTACGGCAAAGATACTTTCGAATATCTTGGCAGCTATGCCATGCCTGAGGAAGAAGAAGTGGAAGTCCAGACAATCGCTGATGCAAGACAGGCTGAAAAAGAGACAACGGTTGCTGTCGAGGGTATAGCGACTGCCTCTTTTGAAAGTGGTGGACAAACGAACCTTTACATACAAGATGAAACAGCAGGAATCATTGTCCGCGCACCTGGTCTTTCTGCAAGTGTTGGAGATCAAGTAAAGGCCCAAGGTGAATTTAGTGATTACTACGGAATGGAACAAATCATCACTTCTTCAGCTAGTGTAGAGGTAACAGGAGCAGGTGTAGGTGTTCCGGCAGCACAATCTGTGCATTCAGGGGAATTTTCTACAAGTCAAGGGGAGCAGATTGAAGGAGAGTTCGTGCAAGCCAGTCAAGTGGAGATTACAGGTGTGAACGAGCACGGCGATTTCACCGCAGAAGATGAGCAAGGATCGTTCACAATTACACCAGGAGATGAAAGTCTGCTGGAAGTCGGCAAAACTTATGAGCAAATACAGGGAGTCGTGAACTATAGCTTTGAAGAGTATAAGCTGGTTCCGCGTTCTGAATCCGATATTATTGAAAAAGTATTTGCTGTGACGGCGAGTCCTGGAAGTGGTTCCGTCGTTCAGGGATCTGAAGTGACATTGCAGACCGCTGAACCTGAAGGAACGATTCATTATACTGTAGACGGATCAGAACCGACAGTGGAAAGTACGAAATACACAGAACCGATCACCATTACAGAAGATACGACTGTTAAAGCTCTAGTAGCTCGTGATAATGGGGAGACGAGTGATGTAGCCACTTTTGAATATTCGGCCCTTAAGGCTTTGGATGATTTAGAAATCCATGACATTCAAGGAGCAGGCCACAGCTCTCCATATGAAGGAGAAACAGTGGAGAATGTGGAAGGTGTCGTTACTAAGCTTGATGGCTCGAATGGATTTTACATGCAATCCTTGAGCGCAGACGATGACCTTGCTACATCCGAAGGTATTTATGTTTACAAAACTTCAGCAGGTGTTGAAGTCGGTGACATCGTTAACGTTAATGGTGAAGTGACGGAATATCGTGAGGATGGTTATTACGATGCGGAAGATCTTCTGACGACACAAATCAGCGCCTCAGCGATTACTGTCGTTTCACAGGGAGAGGCGCTACCGGACCCTATCGTCATCGGTGCCGATCGTGAACAACCGACAGAAACCATCGAAAATGATGAAATGCAGTCCTTCGATCCGACAGAAGACGGTCTGGACTTTTATGAAAGTTTAGAAGGAATGCTGATTGAACTCCCAGAGCCGAAAGTGAGCGGACCTGTGAAATATGACGAGCTTCCTGTCTATGTAGAAACAAGTGAAGATCAGGATTTCACGAGAGCTGGTGGACTGCTGATTTCTCCAGATGACTACAACCCAGAACGTGTGCTCATTGATGTAGCGGGGATGGGGTTGAACGCCAAAACAGGTGACTACTTCAATGATTCCATCACAGGAGTTGTCAGTTACGATTATAGTAACTATAAAATCCGTGCAGCAGGGGACTTACCTGAATTGCAAGATGGAGGAACAGAAAGACAGTCAGCGAAATTGAAAGGCCTTAAGAAGAAAATGACGGTCGCTTCTTATAATGTGGAGAACTTCCACGCAGGTACAGACCCTGAAAAAGTAAACAAGATCGCCGAATCAATCGTAGAAAATTTAAACACCCCTGATGTCGTAGGTTTGGTCGAAGTCCAGGATAACAATGGACCGACTGATGACGGTACAGTGGAAGCGAATGAAAGTTATCAAACACTGATCGATGCCATTGCTGAAGCAGGTGGTCCTGAATATGCTTTCACAGATATTGCCCCTCAAGACAAAGTGGATGGCGGACAGCCAGGCGGGAACATCCGTGTCGGTTTCATTTATAACCCGGAACGTGTTTCTCTTGTAGATAAGCCTGATGGAGATGCCAGTACAGCGGTAGATGTCGATGAAAATGGATTGACTTTGAACCCAGGACGCGTCGACCCGGCCAATGAAGCATTCGAAGACTCCAGAAAAGCGTTAGCAGCCGAGTTCGAATTCAATGGAGAGAAAGTGGTCGTAGTCGCTAATCACTTCAATTCAAAAGGCGGAGATGGGGCATTATTCGGCGCAGAACATCCTGTCGTACTTGGTAGTGAAGTTCAAAGACTCAAGCAGGCAGAAGTCCTTAACAACTTCGTGCAAAAAGTGGAAGATGAGATGGACGATGCGAATGTCGTCGTTTTAGGAGACTTGAATGATTTCGAGTTCTCTGCACCTATAGAAACACTGGAAGGCGATGTCCTCACGAATATGATGGAGGTATTGCCGGAAGAAGAACGTTACACTTATATTTATCAAGGTAATTCCCAAGTGCTTGATCACATTCTGGTAAGCAATAACTTAGCTAAACAGACGAAGATCGAGTCTGTCAACATTAATGCAGACTTCTCTGAAGCGGATGGACGTGCAAGTGACCATGATCCGGTACTTGCCCAAATCCATATTAAAGAAGATAAAAAAGGATGGCTCCATTCGTTCCTTTATAGCATCTGGAACAAATATTTTGCTGGCTATTTCGGTTTTTAAACAAGAAAATCCCGTTTTGCGAGGCCTCTGAAACACCCTCTTCAATCTAGAGGAGCTGTTAAAGTTTGTTGTTGCTTCTCACTACTCGCTTGTCGGTGAATGCTTGCCGCGGGCATGGCCTCAGCTAACTTGGCCAAGAAGATCACTTGACCAAGTGGATCTTCGGCTCGCGCTGTTCCCGCAGGCGTCACCACCGAACGCTCACTGGAAGCAACGAGCTTTATCTAAAAAGATTGATCTTGTTTGATTTATAAAAGAAAACCAATGTGTGGGTACAAGGGCCGGTGGCGATATAAATCATCAATATCCAACGAATAGTAAAGCTTATGGAGTAAGTGCCCGAATTTATCATAGAAATAAAGAAGCCGAGTTGAACGATAAAATCGTCCTACTCGGCTTTTTTCTTTGATGCCTAACTCAGAGAGTTGCAGTTCTTCAGTAGTTTCGTTTATGCGAAGGTTTTACTTGTCTCTTAATGGACATTAGCTCGAGGAGGCTTGCCGTTTTCCCCGAGGAAAGCGAGCCATTTCCAAGACCTCATTGCTCCCAGCATAAGCAACGAAACCCATCTTACAGATAAGGGAGCGATTATAGGAAAAACAACGCTAAGGTTTAACGAAGCGTTGTAATTATATTTCTTCTTTTTCTAAGATGAGATAGTTCATTTCTTTGCGGTCAATGCTGTTGTAGCGCTTTGAATTGAACAAGTAGAAAATAACCCCGATGAGAATCCAAATTCCTAGAGCGATATAAGATTCCCTGCCGAGTGATGCCGGGGACCAGGGGAGCAGCAGTAAAACCAGAAAACCGAGTGCACTGATCATCCCGATGAGTGACAACAACTTTTTGCCAGGAGAGACCGTTGTCGTATGCTCGGCTGTACTTTCTCCATTTGACCACCGGAAGAATTTGTAGGCTGTGGCTGTACAGAAAAAGTAAGCGATGGCCACGCCTGTTGAAGACATATCAACGACCCACAGTAGTGCTTGACGGCCGAACCACGGGGCAATCAGGCATATAGTCATCGTAAACAAAATGCCGACATAAGGTGTGCCATATTTCGGATGAAGTCTGCGGAACATATTCGGCAGGATACGTGCCCGTCCCATTGCAAACGTAAGGCGACTTGCTGAAATGAAGAATCCGTTCAATCCAGTGAAAATCCCCATACATACGGCAAGAGCGATGATGAACACGCCAGCACGACCTAAGTAACTTTCAATCGCATCACCTGTACCCCAGACTGATTGGGACTGGTTGATTTGTGTGAGCAACTGTTGCCAGGGCATCGTACTTGCGGTAATCAAGATCATTGCACTATAGGCAAGGCCAGCTGCAAGAAGGGACCAAATGATCAGTCCGAAAGCTTTTTTCGGTTCAAACTTGAACTCTTCTGCTGCCTGCGGAATGTTATCGAAACCGACGTATGCGAATGGAGCGATCGCTAAAATCGTCAGAATTGAAGCGAATGCCGTTTGATCAGGTGTAAAAGCAGGGGAGATATTCGAAAAACTTGGACCATCCGTGAAGATAGCTCCCACCGCTAATAAAGTGATTCCCAGTATTAAGATCATGCTGAAAATGAATTGCGTCTGCCCGGAAAAACTGGCACCGCGGATATTCAATAATGCAAACAAAACAAGGGCGAGACTGGCAATGGCAATTTGAATGATTGATACCTCATATCCTGCCACTGTGTACATATTTCCGGTGCGGACTAAATCAGGAAATAGAAATTTCGCCAATAAAGCTAGTGCAGAGGCGTTTAAAGCGACAATGCATATATAGCCAAGGGTCAAAAACCATCCGGCAATAAAAGCGAATTTCCGTCCGAATCCGATATAAGCATAAGCGAACTCTCCACCGGTTACCGGAAATTTTTCAATTAAATACCCATAACTGACCCCGATGATCATCATGAGAGCAGCGCCAAGCAAAAGGCCGATGACTACGCCTATCGGTCCTGCTTGGCCAATCCAGTCTGTCGGAAGGACGAAAGCGCCCCAACCGATCGCAGAACCGAAAGCGATCGCCCAAACCCAATGAGGCTTTAGGGATTTTTCTAATTTTTTTCTTTCTCTATTCACCATTAAGTAATGGATCCTCCTATCTGTTTAAAACATAGGTTCCCTATTTTAAAGAGGGTTCTTGTGTAAATGCAATTGAAAAGGTATACAGGAAAAATAAAACAAAATATTTTCAAAAAACTATGAAAAAATTAACAATTAAATGTTATTCTGTAACAAGAGACTCAACCTTTTGACGAAAATTGGATAAACGGGTTACAAATTGATGAGTTATAGCGTGGAAGTACATAAAACAAGAGGCACCGCCTAATTTTATATTAGCTCGGAGTAGAGTTGGTGGTGAATGTCATCAGGGGCAGTAATATATTTCAAAAAAGCTAACAAAAACGTAATGAAATCGTTATGTCAGGATTCGAGTTCTTATGATATAATTTTTCACGTTTAATATGCATAACAAACAGAGAAATTATGCAGTTGAATATGGAAAAAATATATGAGCTTACATCCATTAGGGAGAGGACATAATAAACCTGAGGAGGGTCTTTATGGAGTATAAGGCCTTGCTGTTTTGCTTGATCGCATCTGTGGTAATTACTCCACTAGTCAAGAAAATGGCAGTCAAAATTGGTGCTACAGATCAACCGAACCACCGTAAAGTTCACAAAAATGTAATGCCGCGTTTAGGTGGTTTAGCGATTTACATTAGTTTCGCTTTAGGTATTTTATTTTTCTTTCCGGAAAGTAACTATACCTGGCCCGTATTGATGGGTGCGACCATCATCATTATTACTGGCGTTCTGGACGATTTGAAAGAATTGTCAGCCAAAGTGAAGCTTGGAGGACAGCTGTTAGCTGCTGTCGTTGTGGTGATGGGCGGCGTCCAGGTCGATTTCGTCAATTTACCTTTTGGGGGACAAATCGATTTTGGCTATATGAGTATCCCCATCACGATTTTATGGATTGTCGGAATTACCAACGCCATTAATCTTATTGATGGATTAGATGGTTTAGCCGCTGGTGTGTCAGCCATTGCTTTGCTGACGATTTCAGGTATGGCCATCACGATGGGAAATGTTTTTGTCGTATTTGCAGGATTGATGATGCTTGGAAGCACACTAGGGTTTCTCGTGTATAACTTTTACCCCGCCAAGATCTTCATGGGAGACACAGGCGCTCTTTTTTTAGGATTCATGATCAGTGTTTTATCCTTGCTCGGCTTCAAAAATGTAACATTATTCTCTTTCATTATTCCAGTCATTATACTAGGCATCCCGATTTCTGATACGTTGTTCGCAATAGTCCGGAGAATTGTCCATCGTAAACCGTTATCAGCACCTGATAAGTCTCACTTGCACCACTGCCTTCTTAATTTAGGCTACAGTCACCCGGAAACGGTGCTGATGATTTATGCAGGCGGCGCCTTATTCAGCTTAGCTGCCGTCATTTTTTCGCAAGCGACGATGTTTGGGGCGGTCCTGGTTGTTGCGATGTTGATCCTGATGATCGAGCTTATTGTTGAAATCACTGGCTTAGTTGGTAAAGAATATAAACCGATTCTTAATATTATCAAAGGTACACGAACAAGAAGATAAAACATAAGAAGGGTGTTCCTGGATAGGAACACCCTTCAAGTATATTGCCTGGGAAATAATTCTACAAAAAGCTTCCTGTTTCGTCAGCAAAAATCTACATAGAGTCATCTTCATTCTTTGTCATCGTATCCGGCTCTTCCTCTTTCACATAAGGATTAGATAAACCGAGATGAGCCTTCAATTCGTCTGTAGTTTCAGAAAGGCTTTCTTCTTCCAGTTGATAATACCAGACCTCATCGATATATCCACCTTCACCTTCTAACTGCATTTTATCGAAAGTAAGTTCATTTTTTTGAAGGATATAGTCTTTGAATGTAATCATTTCCTCAAAGGTCAAATTCGTCTTTAAATTATTATTGATCGATTCCAGAATCGCATCAAAATTGTTCAATGACTTTGCAGAAATGGTTTCGCGGAAGATCTCTTGAATGAGCGCCATCTGCCGTTCGCCACGAGCTAAGTCACTATCATATTTACGGGTGCGGGCTAAGGCCAACGCTTCTTCACCATTCAAAGTTTGCGGGCCCTCTTCTAATTCAATGGCTCCTGCCTGATCCGAACTGTTCTGCTCCGTCATATCAAAAGGAACGTCATAGGAGATGCCCCCGATAGAGTTGACGACCTCAACGAATGAGTTGAAGTTCAACCGTACATAATAATCGACGGGGATATCCAACATCCGTTCAACGGTTTCGACTGTTGCGTCAATTCCGCCAAATGCATGCGCATGAGTGATTTTGTCTTCATATCCGACCTCAGGGATGTATGTGTAAGAATCGCGGGGGATGCTAAGCATTTTAACGGATTTATCATCCTCATTGAATGTGGCTAATACAAGTGCATCTGATAGTGAGTCTCTATCTTGCGCCGTTTCTGATCTTTTTTCACTGTCATCTATACCGACAAACAAGACAGAAGTGTGATCTGTTGCCGGATTGACCACTTCAATCCGTTTATCTGACTTTTTTCCCCGATCAAGTTCCTGGTGTGAATCTGAAGCTGTTTTTTTTACCTGATTGGTTAAATAAATCGCATATCCACCAGCAGCACCTAACCCAGCTATGATCATGAATACAACTATTCATAAGAAGATGGTCAGTTTTTTGCGTTTCATGTCGCGGTGAGCTCCTTTACTCAGGTGTGACATCAAATTCTACGTAGGAAGAGTCTCCTCGTGTAATGGCCGCCTGGTTACTCGTCAAATCTGTCACCCAGCTTTCAAATTCTTCTTCAAGGCCGCTTTCTACATATACTATCAATTCCACATTTTCTAAGTAATTAACCGTTTCGAGCGTATATTTCGAATTGCGCACTTCGTTTTCTACCTTTCCAAGCAAGTGGTATTCCATCTTCACTTTCATTTCTTTCATTAACTGGCGCTTGACGATTCCTGTAGTTTCGATGGCTGCAGAAGTGGTGGAGGAGTATGCGCGAATCAGACCGCCCGCCCCTAATTTAATGCCTCCAAAGTAACGGGTGACGACAACGGCGGTATCTTTCAGGCCTTTTCTCTTTAAGACTTCAAGCATGGGCACTCCTGCTGTTCCGCTCGGTTCACCATCATCATTGGCCTTTTGGATGAGATCGTGTTCCCCGATCATATAAGCAGAGCAGTTATGATTGGCATCATGGTGTTTCTTTTTTATTTCTTGTATGAAAGTCTGCGCTTCTTCTTCTGTTTCACAACGCTTCACATAGCCGATGAAGCGGGATTTTTGGATGGTCACTTCTTCTGATCCTTCAGGTTTTACGGTATAATAGTTTTCTAACATCGTATGAAAACCTCCTAAGTTTTCATTATATCGATGGCGGGAAAAATCGGCAAATGAATAGAATGTTGTTTATTATTCTACAAAAAAATCTATGATTACCAGAAAACACCCCCATAAATGGACATGGGTCTTACGAATGATTATGTGAATATTGATGGAGGGACTTGTGATGAGTGTACAAAAGACTGGGGATATCGCCCTTGACCACATCATTAATGAGATGGTGGATACGGTCACCAATAGTAAAGATGAAATTTTTCAAATTGGTGAAGAATCCCGTAGTGAATTCGAAAAACTTAACAAAGAATTGACAGAAACGAAGAAGCAGGTGCTTGCTCTGATTGATGAAGGAGACAAGTTGGAACAAAAGGTCCGTTTTTCTCGAATGCGCTTGTCAGAAGTAAGTAAACAGTTCCAGAAATATTCAGAAGAAGAAATCCGCAAAGTGTACGAACAAACACATGGATTACAAATGGATTTATCGATGAAACGGGAGAAAGAAAAGCAGCTGCGAGAGCGGAGAGACGATATCGAATTACGCTTACGCAATTTAGAAGAAACCATCAACCGCGCAGAAGCCTTAGGCGGAAAAATCTCAGTGGTGCTCAATTATCTTACAGAGGATTTCAAACATGTCACTGACGCTCTGGAAGACGCCAAAGAGAAGCAGCAATTCGGCCTGCAAATCATTGAGGCGCAGGAAGAAGAACGCCGCCGGCTGTCCCGTGAAATCCATGACGGCCCCGCGCAGATGCTTGCAAATGTCATGCTAAGGTCAGACCTTGTTGATCGCACTTACCGCGAGCGCGGAATTGAAGATGCGATGCAAGAGGTGAAGAGTGTACGGTCGTTAGTCCGTTCCGCCCTTTACGAAGTGCGGCGGATCATTTATGACTTGCGTCCGATGGCTTTGGATGATCTTGGATTGATTCCGACTTTGAAGAAATATTTAGCTACCGTCGAAGACTACAATGAAGGAATGGTCATTTCATTCACTTCATTCGGGAAAGAGCGCCGTTTGGAATCAAAATATGAAGTGGCGCTTTTCCGATTGGTCCAGGAAGCGGTTCAAAACGCAGTGAAGCATGCGGCGGCCTCAGAAATCAAGGTGAAAGTGGAAATGAAACCGCAAGCAGCCATTATCATTGTCAAAGACGATGGCAAAGGTTTCAATCCTCAGGAAAAGAGAGATAAGTCCTTCGGCTTAGTTGGGATGAGAGAACGCGTCGATATGCTTGAAGGCGAACTCAACATTGATTCCAGCCAAGGAGAAGGGACTATTGTAATGATTCATCTGCCAATAAATTGATATTTTAATGAAAAACTATGTAAATCGGCATGAATCGTTTATAATATAGGATAGGATTAGGGTAGATTCATAAATAGAGAAAATAAAAGATAAAGAGATACAGAATAGGTTAGGGGAACGAAGTAAAACCATTCTACGTAACAGAAACAGGAGGAAATGACCATGACGACCAGAATTGTCCTTATTGATGACCATAAATTATTCCGTGAAGGTGTAAAAAGAATCCTGGATTTTGAATCCAGCTTTGAAGTAGTAGCTGAAGGCGACGATGGGGATGGGGCTCTTGGAATCATCGAAGAGCATATGCCTGATGTCGTCCTGATGGATATCAACATGCCAAGCATGAATGGTGTGGAAGCGACGGCGGAGATTACGAAGCGCTATCCGGAAATGAAAGTGATCATTTTGTCCATTCATGATGACGAAAATTATGTGACACATGCATTGAAAACAGGAGCACAAGGTTACTTGTTGAAAGAGATGGATTCAGACGCGCTCATTGATGCGATCAAAGTCGTAGGCGCAGGCGGATCTTACCTGCACCCGAAAGTGACTCACAACCTGGTGGCTGAATACCGCCGCTTGTCTGAAAGCAACGGAAGCAGTGCTTATCGTACGATCGAATATCGTAAACCACTGCACCTGCTGACGCGTCGTGAGTGTGAAGTGCTGCAACTTTTGGCGGACGGGAACAGCAATCGCGGAGTAGCAGAATCGTTATATATCAGTGAAAAAACAGTGAAAAACCACGTAAGTAATATTTTACAGAAAATGAACGTAAATGACCGTACACAGGCCGTCGTAACAGCGATCAAGAATGGCTGGGTCGAAGTCGTTTGATAATAAAAGAATAGAGTGAATCGGCTGTCCTTCGAGGTATAGAAAAGTATACCTTGAAGGACAGCCTTTTTTGGTGGGGTTTTTTAGTGGATAAATACCATTAATTTCCACCTCAAGCCATCCAGATTCTGGATGGCTTGAGGTGGCAGTTAATGTAAAATGAACTCTTTTCGTATCGATTAATTCTAGTTTGTTGGTGCAATGTAGATAGGGTTCATGTAAAATAAGAGTGAGAGAATAACCGAAATTATGTACATATAGAAATAGAAACATAAATTCGATAAGGAGGGATTTTGGATGAAAACAGCGGTGATTACAGATAGTACGGCATACCTTCCGAAAAATATCCGAAACGCTCACCACATACATATGATTCCATTGAACGTGATTTTTGGCCATGAGTCCTATCAGGAAGAAATTGATATAAACGCAGATGACTTTTACGACATGGTCAAAGAAGGGGGAGAGCTGCCGAAGACTTCTCAACCTTCCATCGGTATCATGACAGAAAAACTGGAAGAGCTCGCTCAAGAGTATGATGCAGTCGTCTCGATTCACTTATCGAGCGGGATCAGCGGCACCTACCAGGCGATGGTGACGGCCGGTGAAATGGTCGAAGAGATCGAAGTCCGCGTTTTCGACTCGGAAATCAGTTGTCACATGCAGGGATTTTATGCCCTGGAAGCGGCTGACCTTGCCGACAATGGAGCAACGCCGGATCAAATCATCAGCCGGCTGAATGAAATGAAAGAATCGATGAATGCTTATTTCATGGTCGACGATTTGACCCACCTACACCGCGGCGGTCGTCTGAATGGCGCCCAAGCATTTGTCGGCAGCCTGCTGCAAGTGAAGCCGGTGCTTCATTTTGTCGACACGAAAATCGTCCCTTTTGAAAAAATCCGCACACGCAAAAAGGCGATCAAACGCATCACCTCCATTTTTGAAGATGCGATCGACGAGAATGGTCAATACAACGCCTGTCTGATCCACGCCAACCGTCCCGACGAAGCGGCACAAATCAAGAAGGAATTAGAACAAGAGTTCAGTAATGTTGAAATCACTCTTAGTTACTTTGGTCCTGTCATCGGAACCCACCTTGGTGAAGGGGCAATCGGGCTGGGCTGGTATCGCCGATCCTAATGAATAACACCTGCTTGTGAGACTCAGGCAGGTGTTATTCTTACAAAGGATGGTGATGGAATGCTTGATCAATTACGTGCCTATTTCACTTCTGACTTCCCCTTGCTCTCCACGGAAACTCCGCCTCACAATTACTCCCAGCTTGCTGGGAAACTGCTCTTACAACAGGAAATCCCTTTTTCTGAAGAAGAAATCTCCCAACTAGTATCTTCCTCCGTTTTATCGAAAATCGAAAGCATCGAACATTACCTGTGGGGCCATCGCTGTCGTCGTTGTGGCAACAAACACGCCCACCTTTTTGCAAAAATCCCTCATAAGAAATGTGGCAAAGAATGTGTGTATTGCCGGTCCTGTATTCAGATGGGGAGAGTGATGGAATGTGAACCGCTCTATATTGGCAACGCTGCTATTGAATGGCCGGTTTATGAACATCCTTGTACTTGGGATGGCACCTTAACCAACCATCAACAACATGCAGCAGATGAAATCAGCCGTTTAGTTGAATGTGGAGCAGGTGAAAAACTGATCTGGGCTGTCTGCGGGGCTGGAAAAACAGAGATGCTCTTTCCTGGGCTGACGACTGCACTCCAAAAAGGCAAACGGGTATGTCTAGCTACACCAAGAACGGATGTCGTCCGCGAATTACTTCCGAGGTTGCAACGTGCTTTTCCTGAGGTGAAGATTCAAGCCCTCTATGGGGAGAGTCCTGATAAAGTCGGCAATGCCTCGTTCATTTTAGCTACCACTCATCAGCTGCTACGGTTTGCTCATGCGTTTGATGTGATGATCATTGATGAGGTGGATGCCTTCCCATTTCATAACGATGCCTCCCTTCATTTTGCCAGTAAACGGGCGGCCAAACCTGAAGCGAGCATCCTCTATTTGACCGCAACACCGCGAAAGGTGCAAAAGAAACGTATTCATGCAAAACAATTGCCCGCCGTTTTCATCCCGGAACGATACCACGGTCACCCTCTTCCCGTTCCTCATTTGAAACTCACTCCGACACTTCACCGTTATATGAAGAAAGGTGAGCTCCCCGAAAAGGTGATGAAAAAAATCGCAGACCAACAGACCACCGCCCGCCAACTGCTTTTATTTCTTCCTTCGATCGCAAAAGCAGAAGAGGTCGCTGTACTCTTGGATGATAAAGGCTATCTTGTCCAATCCGTCCACGCAGAAGATGAAAATCGAGCAGAAAAAATACATGCATTTCGTGAACAAAAATACCGCATCCTCGTGACGACGACCATCTTAGAGCGGGGTGTCACATTTCCATCTGTTGATGTGTATGTCATCGACGCCGGTCACTCTGTATTCGATGAAGCCGCACTTGTACAGATCGCAGGAAGGGCAGGACGCAGTCAACAGGATCCGACAGGTGAAGTGCTTTTCTACCATATTGGCAAAACAGATGCGATGCTTGATGCTGTCAATGCTATTACTTATATGAACCGGTTGGCCTCCCGGTCATGAGGTGTCTCCTTTGCAATGAAGAAATCATCCCTGAGGTGTCATGGAGTACGTTTTGGAAACCACCCGTAGAAAAGAAAATGTGCGCGGAATGCTCAACTGGAATGGAGAGGATCGACAAGCCGGGATGTCCGGTCTGTTATAGAAAAGATAGGATACGGACATGTGAGGATTGTAGGCAATGGCACGAAACGAACCCTGATCTTCTTGAAAATAACACTTCTGTCTATCAATACAATGCCGCTGCCAAAGAGTTAGTCGCCCGTTGGAAATACCGCGGAGATTATATCTTACTGCAAGCGTTGAAGCATGATGTGCGGGAGAAGTGGGTAAAGAAAAGGATGAAGGGACAAATGCTTGTTACCGTTCCGCTTAGTGAAGAAAGGGAAAAAGAACGGGGGTTCAATCAATCAGAAGCGATCATTCATTTATTAGGTGAAAAACCAGTCCAGCTTTTTGAAAGAATCCATAGTGAAAAGCAATCAAAGAAAGGGAAGAAAGAGCGGATGCTAGCTGAGAATCCCTTTAAACTGAGCGAGCCAACCTCCTCTCCGGTTGTCATTGTCGATGATATTTATACAACAGGGCGAACCGTCAGACATATAGCCTCACTATTGAGAAAGAACGGCTGTCCATCTGTATCCTCTTTCACGATTTTTAGATGAATATGCTCCTCCCCCTTTGGAATCTTTCTCTGTTGCCGATATAATAAAAAAAGAGTGTAATGGAGGACGAATCATATGGGTGAGTTGGCGAATTGTACGCGTTGTAATGCGATTTTCATCAAAGGGACGGCGGCGGTCTGTCCCGAGTGCAGGAAAAAAGAAGAAGAGGACTTTCAGGTCGTGTATGCGTATATGAGAAAAAAACAAAACCGGGTGGCGACTGTTGAGGATATCGAAGCAGATACAGGCGTTGTCGAAAAACAAATCCGCGAGTTCGTAAAGCAAAAAAGACTCCATCCTGCCCAGTTCCCGAACATGGCCTATGGCTGTGAGAAGTGCGGTAGTTCGATCAGAGAAGGCCGTTTATGTGAAGGATGCAAGGGTGAAATAGCATCAGGCTTGCAGAAGCAGGAACAGAATGACTCTATGAAACAAAGGCAGAAAGACGCAGAACTAAAGAAAGCGAACAGGACTTATTATTCAGTGAGAAATGAACAATAAGCATGATTTAAGATTCGCTTTAAGAGTCCGATATTAATAGAAATGAAAACGGATATGAAGCGAGGTGAATGACATGAAAATCAACGGGCCGAATCAAACGAATTTCAACCCTTACCAAAAACAGGTCAATAAACAGGAAAGCATGAAGAACCAGCAAAAGTCTGAGGATAAAGTGGAAATCTCCAATCAAGCGAAACAGATGCAAGAGTCAGGCAAGCCAGACCCTGCCCGCCAAAAACTTGTCAATCAAATCAAAGCAGATGTAGATACAGGCAACTATCGTGTAGACTCGCAAGCGACGGCGAAGAAGATGTTCGATTTTTGGTCGAGCAAAGGCTAAAGGAGAATCAACATGACGATCGACACGATCATAAACCATATGGAACGATTGAAGCAGCTTCATGAAAGTTTACTCGTTCTTTCGAAAAAAAAGACAGAGGCACTGAAGACGAATGACACAGCTGCCATCCAGGGGCTCATGACCGATGAGCGCAAGCATGTCCAGGCGATTGAAAAGATTGAAAAGCAGCGCATCAAGGATGTAGATGCATGGACTGGAAACAAAAACCTTCCGTCTGATCAACCGACGATTTCCGATTTGATCAGCCTGCTTGAAGGAGAAGATAAGGATCAGCTTCAGCAAGCCTATGATGAGCTGATCCTCGTGCTTGCTGAGTTGAAGCAGCAGGAACAGTTGAATTCGGAGCTTACGAAGCAGTCACTGCAGTTCATCAACCTATCCCTTGATATGCTGCAGCCATCCCTTCAATCGATGAACTACGGAAATCAAAACGAGCAGAACTCTGGACAGAAGCCGAAGCGCTCGGTGTTCGATTCGAAAGCTTAAAGTAGAGGAGAAAATATCATGGTATCAACCTTTCATGGACTTGAAGTGGCAAAGCGTGGCCTTTTCACTCAGCAGTCCGCTTTATATACGACCGGCCATAACATTTCGAATGCAAATACAGAGGGTTATACGAGGCAGCGCGTCAATTTTGAACAGACAGGACCTTATCCACCGGCATCACGTAACCGGCCGGAAATCCCGGGGCAAGTGGGAAGCGGTGTCGAGGCTGGCTCGATAGAACGAGTGAGAGTCGGGTTCCTTGACCAGCAGTATCGTGGCGAAAGCAGTAAGTCCGGCTATTATGACACACGTTCTGATGCATTGGGAAGACTGGAGAACGTGATGAATGAACCCAGCGAAGATGGCCTTGCGAAGACGATGGACCGCTTTTGGCAATCATTGCAGGACTTGGCGGTCAATCCTGAAGACTCCGGTGCGCGCTCTGTTGTACGCCAACGCGGACAAGCCGTAGCAGATACGTTCAACTATCTTTCGAACACGATCCAATCCATGCAGAAGGATATCAAAACAGAAGTCGGCGTCACAGAAAAAGAAATCAATTCACTTGCCAGCCAAATTAATAACATTAACCAGCAAATTGCTGAAGTAGAGCCACACGGCATGGTACCGAACGATTTGTATGATGAACGTGATCGCTTGGTGGACCAATTATCCGAGCATGTGAACATCGAAGTGAAATACGAAGATACGCCTTCCTCTGCAGACCCACTGGCTATGGGGAAAGCGAGCATTTCAATCGTCGGGAACGATGGCCAGCCAATGGAGCCGCCCGCTACACTTGTGAATGGAGCGGCAAATGAAGTGAATACACTCAAGGTCAATTATGACGATGGAGAAATGCACGCAAGCACCATTCAGGTCGGAGACAGTGCTTCCTATGCGGTTGAAGACTTTTCTTCACGAGGTAAATTGACAGGGTTGCTTGATTCCGGAGGCTATATGGAAGATGGGGAGAAACAAGGAAGCTATTCGCAAATGCTTTCAGACCTGGACCGGATGGCGACAGGTTTTGCACGCGAGTTCAACAATGTCCACACACAGGGAGAGTCCTTGAACAGCATCGAAAATGGCGATGAGGTCCCGAACTTCTTCAATATTGATATGGAAGCAGGAGAAGTCATCGAAGGCGTGGCAGGTACCATTGATTTGACCGATGAAATCAAAGCGGATGGGGACCACATTGCTGCAGCTGTCTCGGATCAAGCTGGAGACGGTGAAAATGCTTCGAATTTAGCTGATGTGCAAAATGAGCCGAATGCAGTCTTTGGCGAAGAAACCTCGATGGACAGTTTTTATGAATCCATGATCGGTACGATGGCTGTCGAAACGCAGGAAGCGGAGCGGATGTCCCGCAATGCAGGAACATTGAAAGGTTCTGTCGATGAACAAAGACGATCGGTCAGTTCTGTATCATTGGACGAAGAAATGTCCAACATGATCAAATTCCAACACGCGTACAATGCAGCGGCGAGGAATATTACGGTTGTCGATGAAATGCTCGACCGGGTGATCAATCAAATGGGTCGAGTAGGAAGGTAGGTGAATGACTGATGCGCGTAACACAAAGCATGCTTTCGAATAATATGCTGCGTAACTTGAGTGATAGCTACGCAAATATGGGCAAGTATCAAGAGCAATTATCGACAGGGAAAAAGATTTCACGACCATCCCAGGATCCAGTCGTTGCGATGAAAGGAATCAATTACCGTTCACAAGTGAGTGAAGTAGAACAATTCCAGCGTAACATCGGTGAAGTGCATAACTGGATGGATAATAGTGATGCAGCCCTTGATAAAACGACAGAAGCGATGCAGCGGGTCCGTGAGCTGACCGTTCAGGCGAGCAATGATACATACGATGAAGGTCAGCGTGAGAATATCGCTAAGGAAATTCGTCAGCTGAAGGAGCATATCGGGTCGATTGCCAATACTGAAGTGAATGATAAATACATCTTTAATGGATCGAATACGACCGAAGCCCCTTTTGATATGGATGATTTAGAAGGATCAGGCCCACCAGGAAATGACCCGGTCAATATCGAAGTTTCCGCTGGTGTCAAGTTGCAGACGAATGTCACACCAGGGAATGTGTTCAACAAGGAGCTTTTCGAAGACCTTGAAAACTTCGCATCTGCTCTGGAAGGGGATACAAACCAGGGAGAGCTAGATGGTTTTATTGAAAAATTCGACGGTCATATCGGGAATATCGTCAATGAACGTGCCGATTTAGGGGCGCGTATGAACCGCGTCGAATTGATTGAGGATCGCTTGGAATCCCAAAAAGTGAGCGCGACGAAGATGATGTCCGATAATGAAGATGCGGATATTGAAAAAGTGATTACCAATTTGAAAACGCAGGAAAGTGTCCATAGAGCGGCGATGGGCGTCGGAGCCCGGATCATCCAGCCGACGCTGATGGATTTTCTAAGATAAGGCTGTCTCGTTTTGAGGCAGTCTTGTTTTTTGAAAGTCTTTACCCCGATCTGTATATACTTTATTCCGATATCTAGTGAAGAGGAAGGGGCGTTGGGGAACGACTCGCTTTCCGTGGGAGTACGATGAGCCTCCTCAGGCTTACGCCTTCCGGGGTCTCACCATGTCCTCTTACCCCACAGGAGTCTCTTCGTTCCCCTACGCCCCTTGCCTGATGATTCGATCGGAATGGTTGGTATTTCATCTTCCTTGCATGAGTGTTTAGAACCAGGTGAAAAAGTTTCGTTTTTCTTATTATAGTAATAGGGGGGGCTGCGAGACTCCTAACTTGAAAGCGGAAGCACCTTGGGCAACGGCGTATGGACTGGACTTTCAAATGTGGAGGTGTCTTGTTCAGCCTCGACAAGCTTAAGAACTAATCGAACTATAGTAAAGAGGAGGGGAACATGGATGAACATTCCTAAGCTTCAAATTCAGTCGGCTCCAGCAAGGATTGGTCTTAATACCAATAAACCACAGCAAACCATACGTCAGCCGAAAGCAGAGCAATCAATCCGCCAGCCTGAAGCGGATATGTCGATTGAGCAGAAGCCGGGAAAGCTGACAATCGATCAGACGAACGCCTGGCATAACCTCGACTTGAAAAATGTGCTTGTCCGCAGTAAAGAACTTGTCGGCATTGCTGAGCAGAAGTGGATGGAAGGGATTGCCCGTGTTTCTCGTGAAGGCGATGAATTGATGCGTATTGAAGATGGTGGCAATCCGATTGCCGCTCAAGCGAAGCGTAACGCAGGTTTTGATTTCACTTTTGAACCTGGCGGCCGTCCGGCGTATGAGCTGGTGGATCTGGATTATCAGCGTGGAGGTGCAGACATCTCTATAAATCGCCGTGAACCTGAGATCGATGCGAGAGTTCGAAAACCAGAGCATAGATACAGTCCTGGTAATGTTGATGTACGGATGGAACAAAGGCCAGACTTGAAGATTGATTGGAAGGTGTAAAAAATGAAAATAGAAACGAAATATTTCGGTACCGTTGAAGTGAATGCAGAGGAAATGATCCGTTTTCCTCACGGATTGCCTGGGTTTGAAAGCTTTCACTCGTTTGTACTTCTCCCGGTGGATGAGTTAGGGACCTACTTCGCGTTGCAGGCAGTGGATGAAGCAGAACTCTCCCTGATTGTGACGAACCCTTATTTATTTTATAAAGACTACGCTTTCGACATAGATGAAAATGAGCTTTCACTTGAAAAGCCGGATGAGGTCGCTGTCTATAATGTTGTCACATTAAAAGAGCCCTTTGAAGAATCGACGTTAAATCTTCAGGCGCCGATTGTCGTGAATATACCTGAGCGCATCGCCAAACAAGTCATATTAAATGATATTAACTACCAAACGAAGCATCCTTTGACGCATTCGAATAAAGGTGGTGAGTCGCATGCTCGTCCTTAACCGTAAAGAAGGAGAATCTGTCAGAGTAGGTGACGACATCACTATAAAGGTTGTCGGAATCGAAGGCGGCCAGGTGAAACTCGGAATTGAAGCACCGAAGCATGTAGGGATTCACCGGCAGGAAATTTATGTTGCGATTCAAAAAGAGAACGCTGAAGCGGCGAATGTGTCAGAAAATCTTTTAAATCTATTAAAAAACACAAAAAAAGATTAAAGTCTTAGCAAAGTCGGTCGATATAAGTAATGTAAAACATTACATAAGTCGGCCGACTTTGTTTTGTAACTAGAGGATGCCACAAGGATGTGGGGTCACTTATTTCAAGGAGGAATTTTTAAAATGAGAATTAATCACAACATCGCGGCGCTTAATACGCACCGTCAACTAGGTCAAGCAAACCAGGCAAACCAGAATTCAATGGAGAAGCTTTCTTCCGGTCTTCGTATTAATAAGGCAGGAGACGATGCAGCAGGTCTTGCGATTTCTGAGAAAATGCGTGGCCAGATTCGTGGACTTGAACAAGCACAAACTAATGCTCAAGACGGAATCTCTATGATTCAAACTGCGGAAGGTGCAATGAATGAATCTCATAGCATTCTACAACGTATGCGTGAGCTAGCTGTACAATCTGCTAACGATACAAACACAGATACGGACCGTGGAGAGCTTCAGAAAGAAGTAGATCAACTATCTCAAGAATTATCACGTATTGGTGACAACACTGAATTCAATACACAAAACCTATTAGACGGTTCTTTTGAAGGTACTTTTCAAATTGGAGCGAATGAAGGACAAAACCTATCTATTGAAATTAATGATATGCGTGGAGCTGCTCTTGCAGTTACAGGGGAAACTGAATTCACAAACACTGATGGTGCTACTTCTACTGTTACAGCTGGTGGATTGCAAGCGGGAACCTATACAGCAGGTTCAAGTGATGTTGAAGTAGATGGAACAACTTTTTCTGGTGAAGATGTTCTGTTAAGTGAAAGCGGAGAAGTTGCTGCAGTTCATATAGGAAGTGGAGATTATTACGCTATTGATGACGTAGAAGATAATGCTGGTTCGCTTGCTGCTAAATCAGGAGCTACCGCTATTTTAACTGATGATGGTTCGGCACCTGGAGCATTGACTGCAGATTCTGAAGTTAAAGTTGGTGGGATTGATATCTCTACTCAATCTGCTGCTGATGCTTCAATCACTAAAATCAATGAAGCAATTGAAACTGTATCAGCTGAGCGTTCTAAACTTGGAGCAGTTCAAAACCGTTTAGACCACACAATTAATAACCTTGGTACATCTTCAGAAAACCTGACTGCTGCGGAATCTCGTATTCGTGATGTAGACATGGCTGAAGAAATGATGAACCAAACGAAACAAAGTATTCTTTCTCAAGCTTCTCAGGCTATGCTTGCGAAAGCGAATCAACAACCACAAGGAGTTCTTCAACTTCTGCGTTAATAATGTTACTAAGGCCCTCGACTTCGAGGGTCTTTTTCTATGTCCAGGCATATTTTTGCTAATTCACTATTAGTTAAACCAGTACATGCTTGCAATGACTGTAAATAGCTCACATTAGTTTGAGGTTAAATAACTCTTAGAATCTTTCCCACAAATAGTTACGCTTTGCATTAATCCATTTAATAATTATGACTTCTAACCGATATAAAAAGAAACTACATAGCGATTAGGGAGTTGTTGAAGGTGGATGTAAGAAATCTTATTACCCAATCACAACTTCTGCAGAGAAATAGCTTACAACTTGGCGGCCGTTCAACTGTTCAGAAGCATGAATCATTGAAAAATGAGAGAGTTAATGAAGACTACAAAGAATATTCAACAAGTAATGATAAAGAAAAATTGAAACAGGCATCTGAGGATATGAATGAATTTTTCAAAGCTGTACATACCTCGTTGCGATTCGAGTTTCATGATAAATTAGAAGAATACTATGTAACCATCGTAGATAGTGACACACAGGAAATTGTCAAGGAGATTCCTCCGAAGAAGATGCTGGATATGTATGCATCGATTGCGGAGCGTCTTGGATTTATAGTTGATGAAAAAATATAGGTGGGTGATTGAATGAGTGATATGCGTATTGGTGGACTCGCTTCTGGGATGAATACGGATCAGATTATCAAGGACTTGATGAATGCTGAGAGACAGCCGCTTAACAAAATGGAGCAGGACCGTGAATGGCTGACCTACAAACGCGATGCTTATCGTGATGTGAATAAACATCTTTCTGAGCTGGATACGATGGCTTTCGATATGAAACTAGAGCGTTCTTATAACTCTAAAGATGTAAGTTCTTCAGGTTCCGCTGTATCTGCGACGGCGTTGTCCAGTGCAGATGAAGGCAGCTATAAGATGGAAGTTTTAGAACTTGCAGAGGCTGCTTATAATTACAGTGAAAGTGGCATTAGTAACGGTGAGTTCGATCCAGATGACTCGTTGGAAAATCAAAAGGGTAACCTGGTCAATGGAATCACGCTTGATGATACTTTTTCCATTACGACATATGGAGAAGGCGGAGAGGAAACCACGGTCTCTTTCGACGTAACTGGAGACAAGTCTCTTAATGATATTCTTGGTGAGATCAACGACTCTGAATTGGGTGTCCGTGCCTTTTATGATAAAGGGGCAGATAAAGTGATGCTCGAGCGTACGGCGACAGGCGATTTCAATACAGATGAAAGCAAGTTTCTCGGAGCGGAAATCGGGTTTGATGGATCTTCAGCTTCATTCTTAGCGGATACACTCGGTATCAAAAATGGTAAAAATGATGGTACTGGATGGGAATTGAATGAGAAGGGCGGTACGGATGCCCGGTTCACTTATAACAATTCATTCGAAATGAGTTCCCACACGAATGATTATTCATTGAATGGTGTCAACTACACATTCAATGAAGTCGGCACCTCAACGGTCAGTGTCTCTAACAATGTTGATGATTCATTTGAAAAAGTGATGGATTTTGTTGAAAAATACAATGAAGTCATTGAGAATTTGAATGGGAAAACTGAGGAGAAGCGCTACCGTGATTTCCAGCCTTTGACTGCTGAACAGAAAAAAGATATGGAAGAAGAAGAAATTGAGTTGTGGGAAGAAAAGTCTAAAAGCGGTATGCTTAAAGGCGATTCAGTTGTCAGCGGTGCACTAAGCAGCATGCGCCAAAATTGGTATTCTCCTGTGGAGACAGACGGGGAATATAGTATGGCTTCGCAAATTGGAATTACGACTACTTCCAATTACCGAGAAGGTGGAAAGCTGGAAGTCGATGAGGATCAACTGCGTCAAGCATTGAGAGACAATCCTGATTCTGTTGCCAAACTTTTTTCAGGGACCGACGCCAATCCTGGCATCGCACGCCGCCTGGAGTCATCAATAGAGAACGCGACCAATTCCATCGAGCGGAAGGCCGGGAAGCCGACCAGTTTAGATAACAACTTCATGTTAGGAAAGCAAATTGAAAATATTAATGATGAAATGGATTCATTTCAGGATCGGTTGACATCCATTGAAAATCGCTACTGGCGTGAATTTGGTGCCATGGAACAAGCAATACAAAAAATGAATTCGCAGTCCGCCTACATTATGCAGAATTTCGGCGGTGGAATGTAACAATAAAAGGAGTGCTGGCTAGATGTCTATTCAAGCCTATCAAAATAACTCAGTGGAAACAGCTTCCCCGGGGGAACTGACGATGATGCTCTATAATGGGTGTATCAAGTTCATTAAAATTGCTAGAAAAGCAATCGAAAATAAAGAAATCGAGAAGAAAAACACCAATATCCAAAAGGCACAGAAAATCATCCAGGAGCTCATGGTTACAATGGATCAGCAATATGCCGTGACACAGGAAATCATGCCGTTGTATGATTACATGAATCGTCGTCTGTTGGATGCGAATACGAAGAATGATGTAGAAATTCTTGATGAAGTCCAGGGCCTTGTCGAAGAATTCCGCGATACGTGGAAGCAGGTTATTTTGGAGTCGAGAAAAATGCAGTATGGCCAGGGTGGCAATGCCTGATGAGTGTTTGGACTGAGTTTTCATCGATAACCAAGAAACTGGATGAGGTCGTCCACCAACAAGTGACCGAGAAGAATCGAACAGCTGTCATAGATGAAGTAGAGGTTCTTTTGGAGAAACGTGCTTCCATGCTTGAAAACTTGCCAGAGCCCTCCCGTGAAGAGAAGCCACTGGTAAAGGATGTCTTACAGCGTGACTTGAAAATCAATCAGAAGTTAGAGTTTCTTTTTGATGGATTGAAGGGTGACATGCGCAACATGAAAAAACAAAAATCCAGTAAGCAGCGCTATATCAATCCGTACCAAAGTGTGTCAGGCTATGATGGCATGTATTTAGACCATAAAAAGTAGAATAGGTGATTTTTTGTCAGAACTAACGTCAGATCAGCATCATATGCTAGAGCAATATGATCAGCTTTTGAACACGATCAGTGAAGGACTGGAATACTTAGAAAACAACATTACAGAAGAAGCTCCACCACAGACTCAGCAAGTTTTCGAAGATATGCTCCTTGGCCTCGAGCAGGTGAGCCGCAGTCATGACCAAATGGGAATCCTCTTTGAAGAGAGAGAAGAAGTGCAGCCTTTGATTGTCGATTTCCATGAGATTGTTCAACTCCTGCAAGGATGGTTTGAACTTGGAACGAATGAAGAAAAACGCCGGTTGTTAGTCGAGAAAGTCGTTCCAGCATATGAAACGTGGCGAACTCAAATGCAGGCGTTCGTAAAACCTTATATTGCTCATTGATCAAGTCAGGCGTCTACTTTTGGTAGGCGCTTTTTTTCGTTCGGACAGAATCTGGCATGGGTTGGACAGATTATCCGTGGTTCCGGACAAATAAACTGCTAGATTGGAGAGATTATTGGATTCCGTGGTCTGATTCTCCAAATCTATGGCTTACTTCCATCTATTTTTGGACAGATTACGTAAAAGCGGAAAGCCATTTCGATCGGTCAGTTGATAAATTCGACCTTTTGTCGCTCCCGTAGAGGGAAGCCCTAATATACTTAATAGTTTTGAGTGCATTAATTTATTCAATCATGTAGATAATTTGTCCGAAACATTTCTCAATCCTGCCAACCAATTACATAATCTGTCTAAACCGCCAAATCGTCCACAATCAGCTCTAATCATGGAAAAACCTATCAAATTCTGTCCGCAATTTCCCTTATCCTCCCGCCGTTTCATCACCTTCCAACAATTACCGACATAAATTTGACAAAATATTTAGAAAGTTTATGCAGGAATGCCTGTGGGTATGATAGAATATATATCACATAAGGATGAAAGGAGGACACTTCTAATGCTACAATACAACATTCGTGGTGAAAACTTGGAAGTGACGGATTCTATTAAAGAATATGTGGAGAAAAAGGTGGGCAAGCTTGAACGCTACTTCGACACTCCCCCGTCTTCTGAGGTACACGTTAACTTAAGTGTCTATAATGATGAGCAGACAATCGAGGTCACAATCCCGATGAAGAATCTACTTCTTCGTGCTGAGGAACATAACACAGATTTATACGCTGCCATCGACCTTGTGGTAGATAAATTGGAACGTCAAATTCGTAAGCATAAAACGAAGGTGAATCGTAAGTTCCGCCAAGAGGGTGCTCCGAAATACGTCTTTGCCGAACTGGAACGTGAGGCGCAGCAGGAACAGCTCCAACAAGAAGAAAGTGATTTTGATGTAGAAATCGTAAAAACGAAACGCTTTGACTTGAAACCGATGGATAGTGAAGAAGCGGCGCTGCAAATGGATATGTTAGGCCACAACTTCTTCGTCTTTACAAATGCGAATACTGATGAAACGAACATCGTTTATAAACGTCGTGACGGCCGTTATGGTTTGATCGAAACTTGATATTGATAGAATCATAGAGAAGCACTCCTGCTGTGGCAGGGGTGCTTTTTAAATGTTCACTGTCCGCCGTCCATTGTATCCCTGGACCAATTTTGCTCTTTTCTGTTTTGATAATAACTTGGAGTGTAATCGTCTCATAATATAAGTATCCATAAGTAGACTGTTTCTAAACGGGTTTTTGAAGTTTCACTTACAGAAAAAAGCCTTTTCAGCTTACCAGCGTCCCGAAATCACATATTCGCTCATTCGCGACCATTTCGCAGATATAGTATAAATGAACTAACAGGAGGTGAAACGATGATTTGTAAGGACTGTCATTACATTTATGAACGCTTGAAACAGCAGGAAGAGACCATTGCTCAACTCGTGAATATCATCGGAGCGACGAACCGGCGTCTGACGGAAATGGATCAACGTCAGCTTGGTTTTGATCATCATATCATCAGAGAACGGCCATCCGTTTTTACCACTTCTACATAATTATCTCTCCTGGGCCCTCCTGCCTGTCTCCTTTATTGTCAGCCTGCTTCTCTTAGTGTTATGATAATATATGGATTACACAATTCAACCGAAGATGGAAATCAATAGAGGAGCGGTTGCAATGCTTGGAACTTTAAAGAAAATATTTGGCGATGGAAATACGCGTCAATTGAAGCGATTGGAGAAAATCGCTGATGATATCGAAGCGATGGAATCGCAAATTGAAAAATTATCTGATGAAGAGTTAAAAAATAAGACAGAAGAATTCAAAGAACGCTATCAAAAAGGCGAAGAGTTAGATGATATGTTAGTAGAAGCTTTCTCGGTCGTCCGTGAAGGCTCTAAACGTGTGTTGGAAATGCGTCCGTTCAAAGTACAGCTGCTTGGAGCGGTTGCTTTACACGAAGGTAATATTGCCGAGATGAAAACAGGTGAAGGTAAAACCCTTGCCTCCACAATGCCGGCTTACTTGAATGCGATCACCGGTAAAGGTGTTCATATCATTACCGTGAACGATTACTTGGCAAGCCGTGACGCAACAGAAATGGGTGAGCTTTTCCAATTCCTTGGACTGACGGTCGGATTGAACTCCAACGGCATGTCCAAAGATGAGAAACGGGAAGCCTACAGTGCAGATATCACTTATGGTACGAACAATGAATTCGGGTTCGATTACCTGCGTGACAACATGGTGTTATACAAAGAACAAATGGTGCAGCGTCCCCTTCACTATGCCATCATTGATGAGGTTGACTCGATTCTCATTGATGAAGCACGTACTCCGCTGATTATTTCTGGGCAGGCTTCGAAGTCTGCGGATATGTATCAATCAGCCAATGCGTTCGTGCGTTTGCTTGAGCATGAAGAGGATTACACATATGATGAAAAAACAAAAAACGTCCAGCTGACAGAAGAGGGTATCAACAAGGCTGAGCGCTTTTTCAAAATTGAAAACTTATTCGACCTTTCCAATGTCTCCCTCATTCACCATATCAACCAGGGCTTGAAGGCTCACACGTCGATGCAGCGTGACACGGATTATGTGGTGGAGGACAATGAAGTTGTCATCGTCGACCAATTCACGGGTCGTTTGATGAAAGGTCGTCGTTATAGTGATGGACTTCACCAGGCGATTGAAGCGAAAGAAGGTCTGGAGATTCAAAATGAAAGCATGACATTGGCATCTATTACCTTCCAGAACTTGTTCCGTATGTATGACAAGCTGGCTGGTATGACAGGTACAGCGAAGACCGAGGAAGAGGAATTCCTCAATATTTACAACATGCGTGTCATCGTCATCCCGACCAACCGTGATATCGTCCGTGATGACAAAGCAGACCTTGTTTATAAGACGATGGACGGCAAATTCAAAGCTGTTGTCGAAGATATTAAAGAGCGTTATGAAAACGGGCAGCCGGTGCTTGTCGGTACGGTAGCTGTTGAAACCTCTGAAATCATCTCGCGTTATTTGAATAAAGCAGGTGTGCCCCACAACATTTTGAATGCGAAAAATCACTTCCGTGAAGCGGAAATCATTGAAAATGCCGGACAAAAAGGTTCTGTAACCATTGCCACCAACATGGCCGGTCGTGGTACGGATATCAAACTTGGTGATGGTGTCGTAGAAGTCGGTGGACTGGCCGTGCTCGGTACAGAACGTCACGAATCACGCCGGATTGATAATCAGCTTCGTGGTCGTGCGGGTCGTCAAGGGGATCCTGGTATGTCCCAGTTCTACCTGGCGACAGATGATGAATTAATGCGTCGTTTCGCATCTGACAACATCCGCGGAATGATGGATCGTCTCGGTATGGATGATTCCCAGCCGATTGAAAGTAAAATGATTTCCCGTGCGGTTGAATCAGCCCAAAAACGTGTAGAAGGAAATAACTTCGATGCGCGTAAGACGATTCTTTCCTACGATGACGTACTCCGTCAGCAGCGTGAAGTCATTTACCAGCAGCGTTATGATGTGTTGACTTCAGAGAACCTGCGTGAAATCATCGAAAAAATGATTGAACGTACAGTAGCGCAGAACGTTGATGTCCACACGAGCGATGATGAAGATGAAAACTGGGAGCTTGGAAGCATCGCTGAGTATATGCGTGCAAACCTGCTTCACGAAGGTGACATCACTGCAGACCACTTACAAGGAAAAGATCCGGAAGAGATGAAGGAACTGATTCTTGAAAAAGTGAAAATGCGTTATGATGAAAAAGAAGAAGAGCTGACAGCAGAACAGATGCGTGAGTTTGAGAAAGTCATCCTTCTTCGTACAGTCGATCAGAAGTGGATGGACCACATCGATCAGATGGATCAGCTACGTCAAGGTATCCACCTGCGGGCATATGGTCAAAATGATCCGCTTCGTGAGTATAACTTCGAAGGTTTCCGGATGTTTGAACAGATGGTTGCGAATATCGATGAAGAAGTTTCACGTTACGTCATGAAAGCGCAAATCCGCAACAACCTGCAGCGTCAGGAAGTCGCACAAGGAGCGAAAGCTGTCTCCGGCAGTGACGGTGAAGAAAGTAAAGAAAGCAAAAGACGCACCCCTTACGTGAAAAAGGACACCGCCGGTCGAAATGACCCATGTCCATGCGGAAGCGGGAAGAAATATAAAAATTGTCACGGAAAATAAGGGGTTGAGGCACTCTCTTCAAGGAGGGTGTCTTCCCTTGTTTATAGAATAAATAGGAGTGATCAGTATGGATATGGCAGAAATTCGTCATGAATTGGATAATACAGCTGAACGATTAGCGGACTTCAGGGGGTCTCTTTGACGTCGATCAAAGGAAAACCCGAATCGCTGAACTAGAAGAGCAAATGACAGAGCCGGGCTTCTGGGAAAACCAGGATACCGCACAAAAGGTCATCGATGAAGTGAATGGACTCAAAGGCCTTGTCCACACCTTGGAAGCACACGAAGAAACCCACGAAAACCTTGAAGTCTCTTATGAGCTTGTCAAAGAGGAAGATGACGAGGAACTGCGTGAAGACTTAGAAAAAGATGTCCAACAGTTAACTAAAGACTTGAACCAGTTCGAATTGAACATTTTGCTTAGTGAACCGTATGATAAAAACAACGCAATCCTGGAATTGCATCCAGGAGCAGGCGGAACAGAGTCCCAGGACTGGGCGAGCATGTTATTGCGTATGTACACACGCTGGGCGGAAAAGAAAGGCTTCTCTGTCAGCACGATGGATTACCTGCCCGGTGAAGAAGCTGGTGTGAAAAGTGTCACGCTTCTCATTAAAGGTCACAATGCCTATGGCTACTTGAAAGCGGAAAAAGGCGTCCACCGTCTCGTAAGGATTTCTCCTTTTGATTCTTCCGGCCGCCGCCATACTTCTTTCGTTTCTTGTGAGATCATGCCGGAATTCAATAACGAAATTGAAATCGATGTTCGCACAGAGGACTTGAAAATTGATACGTATCGTTCCAGTGGTGCTGGTGGTCAGCACGTCAATACTACCGACTCCGCAGTACGTATCACTCACACGCCGACGAATACGGTCGTGACTTGTCAGTCGGAGCGTTCTCAAATCAAGAACCGTGAACAAGCGATGAAGATGTTGAAATCAAAACTTTATCAGCTTGAGATCGAGCGCCAACAAGAGCAGCTTGATGATATTCGCGGCGAACAAAAAGAAATCGGATGGGGCAGTCAAATCCGCTCCTATGTTTTCCATCCATATGCAATGGTGAAAGACCACCGTACGAATACGGAAGTGGGAAATACACAGGGAGTCATGGACGGAGACCTTGATAAATTCATCAATTCTTATCTTCGTTCTAAAATGGATGCCTGATCGACCGGGAGACTCTCACTCAGTGGGAGTCTTTTTGGTCTGCATATAACTTTTTCTCAAGCAAAAGCTATCACGTACAATAACCTGTTCCTTTACCGTGTTAATACGTTATCCCGCTCTTATTTACAGGGGATAGAGCGAGTGTTATACTCCTTACGGTTTATTAGAGAACGTTCACATAGGGAGAGTAGAACAACATGATGATGATGGCAAAGAAATATCGCAGGGAACCGATGCCGCCGGTACTCAGACATACAATTGATTATGGTTTGGTTATCTTAGGGGCATTTTTCGTGGCGTTAGCATTTAATTTATTTTTATTACCCAATAATATTGCGTCCGGGGGAGTCGCAGGTGTCAGTACCATCACTAAAGGAGTATTCGGTTGGGAACCGGGAGTCGTGCAGTGGATCTTGAACATTCCTTTATTTATCATGGGCGTGGTCATTTTAGGGAAAAATTTCGGCTTCAAATCTTTCGTAGGGACGGTGACTTTACCCCTTTTCGTCCTGTTGACGAATGAAATGGCACCAGCGACACCTAATCCGCTGTTAGGAGCTATTTTTGGCGGTATGGGTGTAGGATTAGGATTGGGGATTGTTTTCCGTGGCCGGGCCTCAACAGGTGGAATCGATTTAGCGGCTCAGGTGCTGCATAAGTTCAGCCATCTTCCTTTAGGAATAAGTGTAGCGCTGTTAGATGGAATGATCGTGTTGACATCAGCCATCGTTTTCTCTTTGGAAGAAGGTCTATATGCGTTGATCGGCCTCTTTGCAACGAGCAGGACGATCGACTTTGTCCAGGTCGGATTGAATACATCGAAAAATGTGATGATCATTACGGAAGATGTCAATGAAGTGCGGGAAGCGATTTTCAAACAAATCGACCGTGGTGTGACGGTGCTGAGCGGTGCTGGAGGTTATACAGACAGAGAGCGACGTGTAGTGATGTGCGTCGTCCAGCAAAATGAATTCATCAAATTGACACAAACGGTCAAAATGGTTGATCCAGGGGCTTTTGTCGTCGCAATGAACGCGACAGAGGTGCTCGGGGAAGGTTTCAAAACGAGTTAACTGGGTTATAATATTTCTATATTCTAACAAAATTCCGAGGGGGATTTCGAAATGAAAAAGCTGATGTTTGCCCTATTCATGGGACTCATTCTTGTCTTAAGCGCCTGTGGGGGCGGCGGAGATGAAGAGAATGCAAATGACAACACAACAGAAGAACAAGAAGGCTCGGAAGAAAGCACAGAAGAAGGTGCAGATGAAGGATCTACAGATGGCGGAGACGGTGAGGCAGTAGACGCCCAGGCAGCGGAAGAGGTTTATCAAAACAGTTGTGCCAGTTGCCATGGTGGAGAGCTTGGCGGTGGCTTCGGTCCATCCCTGCAAAAGGTCGGTGCAGACCATTCTGCTGATGAAATCGTAGAAATCATTCAAAATGGTAAAGGCAGTATGCCGGCTCAAGAACAAGTTTCTGAAGAAGATGCTCAACTTGTAGCAAGCTGGTTGGAAACGAAAAAATAATATACTTAACAGAAACCTGGTCTTGTACCAGGTTTTTTTATGGTCAAATATGGCTAAGTATCCTCCATGAAATTCAATTTTCCATCGGCCATCTCTATCCCCTTTTAAGCAATTGAAAAAGAAATGTAATAATTTCATGTCTAAATTTATCGAATATTAATGTTATAATAGAGTTGTTTGTAAAAGAAGCTGAATAGATGTTTGTATAATAATAAATGAAATTAAGGTGATTCGCTTATGATAGAGATGCAGGGAGTATATAAAACCTATCCGAATGGAGTCACGGCTCTGAACGGCCTTGATGTGACAATAGATCAGGGAGAGTTTGTCTATGTTGTAGGACCGAGCGGGGCAGGAAAGTCCACGTTCACGAAACTGATCTACCGTGAAGAAAAACCGACGACAGGTACTGTTTTGATCAATGACATAAATACATCGACAATGAAACAGCGTAGAATACCTAAGCTTCGTCGTCAAATCGGCGTCGTTTATCAGGATTTCCGTTTGCTGCCTACATTGACGGTCTATGAAAACGTAGCGTTCGCATTAGAAGTGATTGAAGAACATCCTCAAAACATCAGGCGTCGTGTCATGGATGTCCTTGACCAAGTACGTTTGAAAAACAAAGCCCGCTTCTTACCGGATGAACTTTCCGGCGGGGAACAGCAGCGTGTTTCAATTGCCCGTGCCATCGTCAACCATCCAAAAGTAGTGATTGCCGATGAGCCGACGGGTAACCTCGATCCCGACACTTCCTGGGAAATCATGCACATCCTCGATGAAATCAATTCAGGGGGCACGACGGTTTTGATGGCGACACATAGTCAGGAAATCGTAAATACGATTCGCAGACGTGTCATTGCGATTGAAGATGGCATGCTCGTTCGTGACCAGAGTAACGGTGAATACGGATATGAATATTAGAAAACAAAGACTGTCTCCCATGCAGAGGCAGTCTTTGTTTTACATAATCAACGTTATTAGTTAATAACATGGGATAGGGGTGGCTCTTTCATCCAAAAATAGGTAGATAGATGTCTGACGATGTCCTATAATGAAATGGACATGCTGTAGACGATGGAAGCATATCTATAATTCAAGAAGGATCGTACATTTACGATGAAGGCGCTTTTTTGCTAGGATAGAGGCAATAGGGAAATCCATTATAGAAGGGTGAATGCGATGAATTTGAAACCGCGTTACGTTGCGCTGCTCATGGCGCTTGCGGTCCTGTTGGGAGCGGCAGGCTCTTACATAGGCATAGAATATTTTGCTGGTGGCGTGCAAGAAGAATCGCAATCGGACCAATACGCAGATAAAAATGCAGAAAATTTCGGGAGCTTGTCTGAAGAGGAACAGAAAGAGTTCTTGAAAGATATGTCAGGCAATGCTGATTTGAAAAAAGTAGAACAAGCTTATAACGTCATTCAAGAGAATTACGTAGAGGAAGTAGACAAAAAGAATTTGGTTGAAGGTGCTATCCAGGGGATGCTTGATACCTTAGAAGACCCTTACAGTGTGTACATGGATAAAGAGACGATGGAACAGTTCAACCAGTCGATTGAATCTACCTTCCAGGGAATCGGCGCCGAAGTGAGCATGGTCAATGATAAAGTGACTATCGTCGCTCCTATCAAAGGATCTCCGGCAGAAAAAGCCGGGCTCAAGCCGAACGACCAGATTTTGAAAGTGGACGGTGAGAGTGTCGAAGGTCTTGATCTTTACGAAGCGGTCTTGGAAATCCGTGGGGAAAAAGGGACCGAGGTGACGCTGGAAATCGACCGTCCTGGTGTGAGCGATCCGTTGAACATCAACATCACCCGTGATGATATTCCTTTAGAAACGGTTTATACCGATACGAAAACGATCGATGGGAAAAAAGCAGGAATCATCGAAATCACTTCTTTCTCTGAGAAAACGTCTGATGAGTTCCATAAGGCGTTGAAAAAACTAGAGGACGATGGGATGGAAGGTCTCGTCATCGATGTTCGTGGAAACCCTGGTGGATTATTTACAGACGTACAGGAAATTTTGAAAGAGTTCATTCCGGATGATCAGCCGATCGTTCAAGTAGAAGACCGCAGTGGAGAGAAATCCCGTTACTTTTCTGAAACGAAAGAAAAGAAACCATATCCAATCACTGTGTTGATGGATGAAGGAAGTGCATCAGCTTCTGAAATACTGGCCGCTACCATGCAGGAAGCAGGAGGATATGATCTTGTCGGAACGAAGAGTTTCGGTAAAGGAACGGTCCAGCAAGCGATCCCGATGGGTGACGGAAGTACAATCAAGCTGACATTGTACAAGTGGTTGACTCCAGAAGGCAATTGGATCCATGAAAAAGGAATCGAGCCGACTGTGAAGGTGAAGCAGCCGTCCTACTTCTATACGAACCCGGTGGATATTGAAGATCCATTCAAATATAACGATAATCATGAAAAAGTGAAAAATATCCAACAGTTGTTGAAAGGGTTAGGTCATGACCCTGGACGGACAGATGGATATTACAGTAAAGAAACCGAGGCAGCTGTCGAAGCTTTCCAAAAAGAAGCTGGTATCCCAGTAACAGGGGAAGTGGATGAAGAGACCGGTGGCAAGTTGGAAGAAGCCATCATTACTGAAGTGAGAAAAGAAGAGAATGACAGACAAATGCAAAAAGCGGTGGAGGTCTTGTTTCAATAAGCAGGAATTTGCCGGTGGATGACGAATTATATCCGTAGTCTATGACTGCGGATTTTTTCGTAGCCTGTCTGTGCTATTGTTTGAAAGGAGAATCATGTTGGACGTTTGGATATGGGAATTTGTAGAAGGCGGCGGCCGGATGTTCACCCTGCCTTTTTTGTACATAGCAATAATTATGATCATGATTTTATCAATGAAAAGAATAAAAAAAGAACGGGCAACATTCGGAACCCGTGTGTTTGAACGTTTTTCCGAATGGACAGGCACATGGGCTGTCTCATTGATTGCAGGTCTTTGTTTATCGATATTTACGGTAGGTGGAGGGATGGCCCTGTCCTTCCCTTTTCTTTTGATGACGGCTGTTATCATAATCATGTTTAGTCTTTCAGGAAAATTGAACTGGTACTCTCCAGCTTATACTTTAGGTGGCGCGTATCTTGTGCTGCTTCTGCTGCCATATATCCCGGGGGAGTGGCAGGATTACCCCTGGATGACACCCCTCCAAGAAACACCTCTAGCTGCCATTACGGTTCTATTGGGTTTTTTCTTGTTGGTAGAAGCGATTCTGATGTTGAAAACACCACCGACACAAACGTTTCCCGAGCGGACCAAAGGAAGCAGGGGAATGTGGATCGGTCAGCATAGGGGGAGGAAGATGGCTATCGTTCCCTTTTTCGCACTTGTGCCAGGCGGAAGTATTGAGCCTTTCGCTGATTGGTGGCCATTATTTACCATAGCAGGAGAATCTTATGGGTTGATCCTCGTCCCTTTCCTATTGGGATGGGAATGGGTCGTACGTGGCCAGGCGCCGGAGCAAGCTGCCAAAACACTTGGCAGACATACATTTTTACTGGCTCTCCTCGTCCTTGCTCTATCAATCGGCAGCTTTTTCGTCGAGATATTATCACTGGCAGCTGTAGTCGTAAGTCTGTTGGGACGAGAAATAATCCATATACTCCATCGCATGAGGGAAGAGAGACCGCCATTCTTTTCTTCTAATCCAAAAGGTGTGCGGATCCTTGGAGTCATTCCAGGCAGTCCGGCAGCTCAAATGGGGATGATTCCCGGAGAACTGATTGAACGGGTGAACGGGATGACTGTGAGAAGCGAAACACAATTTTATGAAGCTCTGCAGCAAACAGGGGCGTTCAATAAAATCGAAGTCAGGGACGAATGGGGAGAAAACCGCTACCTTCAGAGAGCGATGTACGAAGGGGAACATTATGAGCTTGGACTTGTTTTCGTCGAACCCCCGACTCATGAAGCATCAGTAGGATTTTTCTAGTGTGGGATTACTCCGGTAACTGTTATGATAGAGCCTAAAGGAAGTAAAGAAGTTTAAACAAGTGAACTTGTTTTTTTCCATGAAACCCCTTTATTATGGAGGGTGCATGTGTTCCTGATCAAATCCAATATAAAGCACCAACGTATGGACAGGAATATTCGAAAAAGTTATTTGGTAAATACCTATAAACAACAAATCTACAATTTAAAAAGATGGTGCATATAAAAATGAGTGACTTATCCATGATTACAAAAGAGGATGTTGCTTTTTATATGAGTATGTTAGAAGTCAGTAGGAAATCTCTTAAAAAAGATTGATATCAACGAGTTCCATTTTATGAATTACTTAAGAATCGCAACTCTGAGGAATATCTCAGGTTCATAAAAGTGTACAAGAGTATCCAATATGTTCTTGAAAGTAGGGAGCAGCTTGTACTGAATAGGATATATGGAGTTGATGCTGAAATAAAGACAATGAGTGAAATAGGAAAAGAAATTAATGTAACTTTAGAGCGTGTAAGGCAAATTCGGTACAAAGCACACCGAAAGATTGTACCGGAGTTAAATTAATATATAGTTATTTGAACAAGAAAAACGATGCAAAATAATAAGTATAAGCAAGGATTTTTTATGAGTCCAATACATCACTGACTCTCAGTAACATTGTGGAACAACCGCTGAATAAATTTAACGAAAGCCAGAAGTCTTCACATACAAGGCTTCTGGCTTATTTTGTTCTCATCCCTTCCTTGACCGCATACACTTTTCAAGGATTCACAATGAAAATGATTCTCAAAATCATTGACACAACGATAGCAACACCATAAACTAGATAATAGAGAAAACATAGAATACGTGAGTTTATATGCAATCCCCAACAGCGATAGATTTCGCGAGGACATAAAAGGAGAGGTCAGATTATGGATACCCTGTTGGCAAACAACTTGACTTTAGGCTATGGAGATTCCATTATCATAGATTCATTGGATATTACGATCCCGAAAGGTAAAGTGACTGTACTGATTGGTGGAAACGGGTGTGGAAAATCGACATTGCTCCGTTCAATGGCGCGTCTTTTGAAACCGAAATCAGGCGAAGTCGTTTTGGACAGTGAAGATATATCTAAAATGCGTACAAAAGATGTGGCTAAAAAAATGGCTATCCTACCTCAAAGTCCGACGACTCCTGAAGGCTTGAGTGTTTACCAGTTGGTTAAACAAGGTCGTTATCCTTATCAAGGATTCGCGAAACGCTGGTCGAAGCAGGATGAAGAAGCAGTCAATCGTGCACTTGAAGATACAAATCTGATGGAATTGAAAGAACGTTCGGTCGACTCTCTCTCTGGAGGGCAACGTCAGCGTGCTTGGATTGCGATGACCCTTGCCCAAAATACGGACACTCTTCTACTTGATGAGCCGACGACGTATTTGGATATGACGCATCAAATAGAAATTCTTGATTTGTTGTTCGATTTGAACCAGGACAACGGGCGCACAGTAGTCATGGTCCTGCATGACATTAATCTCGCTTGCCGCTATGCGGATCATATCATTGCAGTAAAAGATAAAACAGTCTTTACCCAGGGGAAACCTGAAGAGGTCGTTACATGTGATATGATGCAGCATGTCTTCGAAATGGTTTGTGACGTAAGAGAGGATCCACTTTTCGGTACACCGATGTGCATTCCTCATGGCAAGGGGCGTTGCCTGATCAAACAAGCGCAAGCAGAAGCTCAGACTCAGCAAAAACAATCGATTGTATAAATGTGATAAGCCATGCGGATTCGTCCGTATGGTTTTTTTGGTGTGTAGAAATTTAACAATAGGTTATGAAACTACTGCTATAGGTTTGCTTAAGCCTGATGAGGGACACCAGCTTTCTATTCCCGTTAATCAGGGTTTTTCCTATAATTTGGAACTTCATCTTGTGAGATATGGATATATTCGACTCTTTATAGAAAATTTTCATAGGTAAAAAGATGGAAATTTAATTTTCAGTTATGGGAAACTTAGTGTAGAATGATAATGAGAAGTGGTAATATTGTATACACATTTGTAAGAAACGATTAAAAGAATGAGGGGATATCCATGGAGCGAGTGAGAGATTTGTTTGATATAGGGATGATGAGTGATTTATCGGACCGCAACCCTTATGAGCAATTGTTACATATGCTGATGGATGGAATATCTGATTATATTTTTTTTATGGAAGTGGTCGATCGCAGACGTTTTAAATATGTTTATATGAACCATGCAGCACAGGCGCACTCCCCGATAGAAGGGGCAGAGTGGAATGGTAAATATATTGAAGACCTGCTTGGGCATGAAGAATCCAGGGATTTGATAGATTCATATGAAAAAGTAGTGGCAAAGAAAGAAGCACTTACGTTCGAAGATGAAATCACCATAAATGGCACTCTATTCAGAGGACATACAGTGTTGACGCCGACGATCAATGACGAAGGCAAAGTCACCCACATCGTAGCGATCACCCGTAACATTACGGAAGTGGTGAAAAAAGAACGGGACTTAGCCAGAATCAATGCCATTTACCGATCTTTGATGAAAAATACGACAGATGCGATCTTGATTGTTGATACGGATGGAAACGTGCTGGAAGCGAATCAGGCGCTTGAGGAACTTTATGGTTTTACAAAGAAAGAACTTCAATCCTCCACGTTTCCTTTCGTACCGGATGAAAGCAGGGAAGAAGCCGAGGGATTGATCGAAAAAGGGCTTAAAGGATTCGAAATATCCGGATATGAAACGGTAAGGGTACATAAAGATGGGAGCTTCATTGACATTTCTGTAACCGTTTCCCAGATTCAGAACGGAGAAGGAGAAACGATCGGAATCAGTGCAATCGTCCGCGATATCACTGAGGAAAAGAGAGCGACGAGGCGATTAGAAGCAAGCCGGTCGCGTTATCGTTCATTATTCAAGCATAATCCTCAATCGATTTTGAGGCTGACCTTTCAAGGAGAAATCACCAAAGCTAATAGAGCTTCTGTACGCCTTTTAGGAAAAGAGGAAGACCAGCTCCTGCATACGTCTATCCTTGATTGGGTTTCTGATCGTCAAGCCGGGGAGGTCAAGCAACAGCTGCTGAACACTTTTTTCAAAAAAGACATATGGTTTCAAACGAGTTTTTTTGTTGAAGGTGAGGAACGTCTTCTCTATGTGTTTCTTGTGCCGATCATCGATAAAGATCAAAAAGAAGGTATTTACGCCATCCTTGAAGATGTGACGGAAAAAGAAAAGGCACACGAGGCACTACGCCAAAGTGAAGAAAAATTCCGTTTGATCGCTGATCACTCAAACGATATGATTTCTGTTTTTGCTCCGTCGGGGAGTATGATGTACGCTTCCCCCTCGCATAAGAAGTTTTTCGGGCGTGATCCTATGGCCATGTCTCCACGCGAATTGAGGCGACAGCTGGACAAAGAGGATGTCATCCAACTTAATGCCGCATTCAATAATAGTTATGCCAGCCAAAACTCTTTTACCGTTTCAGTGAAGCTGACGAGCCAAAATGGGGAGCCGGTCTGGTTTGAATGCAGGGGTACACCAGTCGTAAGCGAACAGGGAATCGTGAGCCATTTCGTAATTGTTGCGCGTGATATTTCCAACCAGAAAACATATGAAGAAAAACTGGAACGGTTTGCTTTTTACGATTATTTGACTGATTTACCGAACAGGCGGTTATTTGAAGATCGATTAGTTCATGCGATTGCGCAATCCGATCGTACAAAGCAGACTTTTGCACTCCTTTATTTGGATGGGGATGGATTCAAGTCCATCAACGACCAGTATGGGCATGAAATTGGGGACGATTTCCTATGCCTTGTCGGAAAGCGCATGAAAGAATGTATCCGTGTGGGGGATTCTGTCGGTAGGATCGGTGGAGATGAGTTCGCCATCCTTTTAGAGAACATCCAAGACAGTGAGCAGGCTCGTGAAGTGGCAGGCCGTGCTTTAGAAAAGTTGAGAAAACCATACTACGTTAATGGACAGGAAATCGCTTCTTCCTTTTCTGTCGGTGTCGCTTGTTTTCCGGCTGATGGCCGTTCGTTGGACGATTTGTTCCGTTCTGCTGATCAGGCATTATATCAAGGGAAAAAACATGGGAAAGACCAGGTGTTATTATTTGAAGACATTCATTGAAAAAGGAGTCCTTAGGTGGACTCCTTTTCTCGTGATTGGGAACTAATAAGATAACTGAACGGTTAAAGTGCCTTGTTTAGTCTCTCGATCTTAAAAGACAATCGTTTTCGTGCAAGGAAGAGCGCTTTACTGCACCGCTTGTCTTATGATTACCGAGGCTGACTAAGGCGCTTGTACTTTTGTTTCTTATGGGATCTCTTTTAAGTTCTGGATGATGTGGGTGGGCTCTATACCAAGCTCCGGCCACTTCTGTTGTTTGCGGTTGACCCATGCGGTATGGAAGCCATAGGATGTAGCCCCCGCGATATCCCAGGGGTTGCTGGAAAAGAATAGGATTTCCTCTTTTTCGTAGCCGAGCTTTTCATGAGCATATCGATAAGCTTCTGCATGTGGTTTATATATTTGCACGTCGTCTGCGCTCAAAAGGCTGAACATAGAACTCAACTCGTTGTTCTCTAATAACGGCTCTAGCATCGAACGGGTGCCGTTTGAGAATATGGTGAACTTTTTATCTGGGTGATATTCAGAAAGTGAACTGACTTCGTCATAAGGGAGCAGTCTTTCATATTCATTCATTAATTCCTCGACGACTTCAGGCTTTACTGAAACCTCACTATACGCTAAGGCGTCCAGTAAAGCCCACCGTGTGATATCAGTGAATGGTTTATATTCATCCATCAGCTGGCGGACGAGAAAGTAATGAATTTGCCTATCTCGCCATTGTTGACTGATGAAAGGGCCCTGATCAGGAAAGAATTGATGGATCCTCTTCATCACACTGTGAACATCGAAAACTGTCCCATAGGCGTCGAATACATAGGCTTTATAGGTCATAAATAGTAAGCTCCTTTCTATGTGGAATACATTTCCCTTCACAAAAAATGATAAACAGGGGAAGTTAAGATGGAGATAGAAATACCCGTGGGTAGCAGCTTTTGAGTCGCTGTTAACTTCCCCCTATCAGGCATGGGAAAGATGGAAAATGGGCGTTCACAAAAAGTTCATGAGCTTGGAACGTCTTTTCCGTTCTCTATCTTTTGGTATTCATGATATGATTTACTGAGGAAGCTAATTATTATATCCCATGATTTAAATAGAGAAAGGGTAAGACGATGAAAAAATTCTCCATTCTGACTACATTCGTAACGTTTCTCGCACTCATCCTAGGAAATCTTGTCGTTGCGACAGATTCTGGAGATGCCTGCGGGACGTCATGGCCGTTTTGTAATGGTCAGGTAATCCCGGATTTTACGGATTATCATGTCCTTATTGAGTATTCTCACCGCATGATGGTACCATTATTGATTTTTCTGACAACCATTAATGCACTTGGAGCCATCTATAAATATCGAAAACGTAAACCGGTCCTTATTTTAGCGATTATGAGTTTAGGGTTGCTGATTTTCCAATCGATCATTGGTGGATTGAATGTATTGCTTGGTACACCGCCAGGATTCACAACCTTTGATGTTACTTTCAGCCAGCTGCTGTTGATCGTCCTTGTTTTGTTAAGTTACAGTTTGCATGAAAGTAAGATTGAATTGAGTCGGGAGAGCTGGTCTTCGATTTCCATGAGTTACCGTGCTTTTTTAATTGGTTACAGCATTTATGTATTCCAGGTGATCTTAGGGGCTTTCTTTAAGCATAGCCGGGCGAGCAATGTAATGTTGGATATACCAGCCATAGAGTATTTGATCAAGAGCGAAGCTGCTGCCAACATGATTTATTCCCTGCACTGGGTGGCTACTGTGGTCATCCTTGTAGCTGCGATCTGGTTTGTCATCTATGCTTCAAGGTTCAAGTATCATATTACATTGTCGTGGTTGTATTTAATCACTATTCTATTGAACGCAGTCGTCGGTTTTGTCATTGTTGTGACCGGAAATATCGTATTGGCCTCATCACTTCATATGATCATTTCCACGGTGACGATGGCAGTGGGCGCAAGTATTCTCGGAGGATACTGGTTCAAAATTCAAAAGAAAACTATATGAAAGGAAGCTGCCAAATGAAGGCAGCTTCCTTTTTGAATTAAAATGGTAATTACTGGATGACTTGAGGTGGAATAAAGTTCCACCTCAAGTCATCCAGTAATTACCAAATAAAAAAGAGCCATCATGGCTCTTTTTTATTTGAATAGTTGTTTGATTTCTTCTTCGCTTAGGGATGTGAGCATGGATTCTCCTGGCTGGATGATCTGGTCGACGAGGTCGCGTTTCTTTTGTTGCAGTTGGTAAATGCGCTCTTCGATCGTACCTTCAGAAATCATCCGGATCACTTGGACGACTTTCTCCTGACCGATCCGGTGGGCCCGTCCTGCTGCCTGTTCTTCAATGGCCGGGTTCCACCATAAATCATAAAGGATGACAGTGTCTGCACCCGTCAAGTTCAATCCAGTACCTCCAGCTTTCAATGAGATGAAGAAGGCATCTTTTTCACCTTCATTGAAGGCTTCAACCATTTCCATCCGTTTATCAGACTTTGTACTCCCGTCTAAATAAAATGCGTCGAGTCCTGTTTTTGCAAGCTCGTTATGCATCAACGTCAACATGCTTGAAAACTGGGAGAAAATGAGCAAACGGTGGCCGCCTGCCTTCAGTTCACTGGTAAGTTCCTTCAATTGTTCAAGCTTGCCGGACTGTCCTTCATAATTTTCTAAGAAAAGTGATGGGTGACAACAAATTTGTCTCAGTCTGGTAAGTCCTGCGAGTATTTCAATCTTCCCACGCTGAATTCCTTTTGTCGCGATCGTCTCCTGGATATCGTCCTGGATCCGTTCTAAATAAGCGAGGTAGACTTCTTTCTGTTCTCTCGTCAATTCGGAATACTGAACCGTGTCGATTTTATCCGGCAATTCGTCAAGCACCTCGGTTTTCATCCGTCGCAATATGAACGGGCGCGTCATAAGCGAGATTTTCTCAGGTTTTAATTGCGTGAACTTTTTCTTGCTTGTGAAAAAGCCTGGCATGATGGTGCGGAAAAGGGACCATAATTCTTGCAGAGAATTTTCGATCGGCGTACCACTCAATGCGAAGCGATGCTTTGCTTTAATGGATCTTACGGCAACTGCTGTCTTTGTCGTTTCATTCTTAATGGCTTGGGATTCATCCAATACCATCGCATGGAACTTCTGGTCTTTATATGCATCAATATCCTGCCTGAGAAGTGGATAGGAGGTAATCCACACATCCTTTGTGGGAGCATTGGCCAGGGCTTCCTGTCTCATTGTTGGATCCCCTGTGAGAATCTGTACCGATAAACCCGGGGCGAATTTTTCGATTTCTTTTTTCCAATTATAGACAAGGGAAGCAGGTGTGATGATGATAGCTGGCTCTGTCATTAACCCCTGTTTTTTCTCGTGCAACAAATAGGTGATCGTCTGGACCGTTTTTCCAAGTCCCATATCATCAGCGAGGACGCCGCCTAAGCCGTAATAGCTGAGCATCTTCATCCACCGGAAACCTGTCAGCTGGTAAGGGCGCAAATCTGCTTCGAGCCCTTGGGGTGGATCGATTTCAAATGACTGTGGTGATTTCAAGCGATCAACGAGCTCGTTGAACAATTGGTTTCTTTCCGCGTCACTTGGATGCAGCGCGTCTTCAACCTGCAAGCTTCTAGCTGTTGACAATTGGAATTGGTTGTTATCCAAGTCTGATGAGCTCAAGTCAAGTTCATCGACAAGATTTTGAAAACGTTCAAACGAATCCGATGTCAGTGAAAGAAGGGCCCCGTCAGAAAGTCGGTAATACTTTTTCCGTTCGATTACAGCCTTTAATGCCTCCGTGACATCATCAGAGCTGATCCCATCAATTTGGAAATTGATATCGAGCCAACTGCCATCACTTTCCAGTTCTACAGATGTTTGCAATTCATGATGCTCTTGATTGATCAATGATCGGACAGCAGAGGATAGATACACATCACTGTAATCTTTCAGTTTGGGCAGATATTCATGAAGAAAAACATCCAATTGGTCTTCATCCTCTATATAGACCACTTCACCATCAAACTTGAATTCAGCGGACTCTATGATTTGCATGATCTCTTGCTCAGTTTGACGATCACGACGAACGATCGTCTGTTCAGTGAGAGCTTTTTCATTGAATGGGTCAATGGATAAATCGCCATAATGGAATTTCACATCGATGGTCAGTGTCCATTGGGAAAAGTCCAAATAAGTTTCCGCGCGTAAGGGTTCCTGGATGATTTTCTGTTGGGCTGACGAGTCCAGGTTCACGTCAGCGATTGTTTCTAATTCAGGTAGAACATAGGATACAATGCCTTCCATATCATGATGGCTCACCGTATGGTTGCCGTTTGAATTGTAGGGAAGAAGCGTGTATAGAGTGCGAATCACTTCTTCCTTCTCCTGATCGATCGGATAGAAGGTTCCTTTTTTGAAAAGGAGATGATAGTCAGAAAGATAATCATAATCTTTCAGGTGGTTCATGTGCATATGAAAATGTCCACGCTCTTCAGAAACGTAGAAAGATAAATCGGGAAATTCCTCTTGATAGTCGATGAGGCCGGTTGTTTCCCCGCGTTCGACTACAACAGCCCGTTGTTCTTTTAAAAAAGGAAGCAGTTGATGGATAAGTCCTGGCGAAATCTTTAATATTTTTTGTTCGGCAGTATTCCATTGCTGCTCATAAAATTGTTCCTGCTCGTAGGAAGTCTGCAGAAGATGGAAAATCTCCCTGTCTGGTTCTGAAAGAGTATGTTCAGAAGGGTCATAAGTGAATTTCTTAGTGATTCGATAGGAGTGATCCTTGTGTATATGTTCAAGGAGTTCCCGAATATTCTTAATTACATAAGGGTACCCCTCACCAAGCTTAAGTTCGATCCCTAGACTTTTTGTACCTAGAATGGATTGAATATGAAGAAAGTATTGGATTTGTAAGGGTTTCTTTAAATCCTGTGCTCCACGATTCTCCTGGCGTTGGCGGAAAGCTTCAAACAAGCTTACTGCAAACATCCGGTCTTGATTCGGCATGTTGGTTGTTGTACGACTTCCCTCTTCTGCAAGTTTTGGAGCGAATTCTTCGAGTGCTTTTTCGCGGATGGCGATAAGGACAGCAGCAATATGCTTGCACGTGTAATAGGTTGCATAGGCCGCGCATTCACAAGTAGCTTCTACATCTTCATCTTCAAAAAAGAAAACGCGGACTTCATAGTCATGTGTCCCCGCTACGACCGCCCGCCATGATCGGATGGCGCTGTTATGAGAAAGTCCATAGACTTTACCTGTCTCAAAATATTGTTTCCCTCGAGTATAAAAAGTTTGCCCTGTGATTTTCTTTATATCATTTGGTTGTAATAAGTAACTCTGCATAAAATGGCATCCTTACTATCAGTTTTTATCCCCATTATAACAGGTTTGAAAAGCAGGGGAGAATATGAAAGTTCAAAAACCTTTCTACCAACCCCATAAACTTCCACCTCAAGTCATCCAGATTCTGGATGACTTGAGGTGGAAGTTTATGGAACATTTCTCAAGCTGGTTTGTCGGTTGTGATTGATTTTAATGGTGGGTTATGCTAACTTTCAGAGTATAACCAAAAAAATTCTGAGAAGACGCTTGTTAGTGTGAGCGCTTTTTTTATGGAGTGAATCGGCCGATGTAAAAACGTATATCCTACCTCATTCCAATATGTACAGAAATCTTAAACAATGGAGGATATCACGATGAGTCAAATACAAGAAGAAATGAAAAAGCGCCGTACGTTTGCTATTATCTCCCACCCGGACGCAGGGAAAACAACTATGACGGAAAAAATGTTGCTATTCGGTAACTTGATCCGTTCAGCCGGTACGGTCAAAGGTAAAAAATCAGGGAAATTCGCAACTTCTGACTGGATGGAAATCGAGAAACAACGTGGGATTTCCGTCACATCAAGTGTAATGAATTTTCCGTACAAAGGTTATCAAGTCAACATCTTGGATACACCGGGGCACGAAGATTTCAGTGAAGATACGTATCGTACCTTGACAGCGGTGGACAGTGTGGTCATGGTCATCGACGGAACAAAAGGAATTGAAGCCCAAACGTTGAAATTGTTCAAAGTTTGTAAAATGCGTGGCATTCCGATTTTCACTTTCATTAATAAAATGGACCGTGAAGGACGGGAGCCTCTGGATTTAATGGAAGAAATCGAACAGACTCTTGATATTGAGACATATCCTATGACGTGGCCAGCTGGCATGGGCAAACGATTCCTTGGCGTGTTTGATCGTGAAAATGAGCAATTTGTTCATTACACTGGAAACGAAGAGGAAAATTACATTTCTTATGACGACCTCGAGCAATATCCTGAACTGACAGAAAATGCAACATTCCAGGAAGCTCAAGAGGAAATGGAAATGGTAGACGAAGCGGGTGACACCTTTGACATGGATAAAGTGTTGAAAGGGGACCAGACACCTGTATTCTTCGGTAGTGCGTTGGCGCCTTTCGGTGTAGAAACATTTTTCAATTCGTTCATCGAAATGGCACCTGAACCAGCACCAAGAAAATCAACCGAAGGAGTCGTTTCACCTGAGCACGAAGAATTCTCAGGATTCATCTTTAAGATTCAAGCGAACATGAATCCACAACACCGTGACCGGATTGCTTTCGTGAGAATTTGTTCAGGTAAATTCGAACGTGGAATGAATGTCACCTTATCCCGAACAGGGAAAACATTCAAGCTTGCTCAGTCCCAGCAGTTCGTCGCTTCTTCACGAGGAACAGTCGAGGAAGGGTATGCGGGCGATATTATCGGAATCTATGATCCGAACGTCTACCGCATAGGAGACACCATTGTTACCGGTAAATCGAAGTTCGAATATGATGAACTGCCCCAGTTCCCCCCTGAACTATTCAAAAAAGTGACAGCAAAAAACGTCATGAAATCGAAACAGTTCCGAAAAGGGTTGGAACAGCTTGTCCAAGAAGGAGCCATACAACTGTTCAAGCGTTACCGTTTTGAAGATTATATTATCGGCGCCGTCGGTGAACTTCAATATGAAGTATTCGAATACCGGATGAAGAATGAGTACAGTGTGGACATTGAGCTGACTCCACTAGGCGAACGGATTCCACGCTGGTTGAAGGAAGATCAAGTGGATGAATCATTATTTGATGAACGAAATATGCTGGCAGAAGACAGAGAAGGAAATCCTGTCGTTCTTTTCAAAAATGATTTCTCACTCCGTTGGTTCCAGGATAAACACCCTAAGATTGAACTCACGGATTTATTCGAAGTAAACCAATATAATCAAACCTTTGAAAATTAATTTATAGAATGACCCTTGAAAGCACTCTGACTATCAGAGTGCTTTCTTTTGAGTTGTAAATGGAAATAAATGTTATACCTGAGGTGGGGAATTTTAGCACCTCAGGTATAACATTTATTACCAAAAGACTCCAAAACCGAATGTTTGTTCGTTTTATGTTAGAATGGTAAACTGTTGTGGTAAACTAAATAAGAACTAGTAAGGAACGGAGGTTTTCGTCGTGGAGGGGAACTTTGAATTATTTTCACATTTTTCACCTGAGGGGGATCAACCGCGAGCGATAAAGCAGCTCGTTGAAGGGATCAACCGTGGGGAAAAGCATCAGACGCTACTAGGAGCCACTGGTACAGGAAAGACATTTACGATGTCGAACGTCATTGAACAAGTGAACAAGCCGACGCTGATCATTGCTCATAATAAAACGTTGGCCGGTCAATTATATAGTGAATTCAAGGAGTTTTTTCCGAATAACGCCGTTGAGTATTTTGTCAGCTATTATGACTACTATCAGCCGGAAGCATATGTGCCGTCCTCGGATACGTTCATAGAAAAAGATGCGAGCATCAATGATGAAATTGATAAATTGCGTCACTCTGCTACATCCTCATTATTCGAACGTAATGATGTCATCATTGTCGCCAGTGTTTCTTGTATTTACGGTCTGGGTTCTCCCGACGAATACCGCAGTCAGGTTCTATCGATAAGAACGGGAATGGAGAAAGATCGTGATGAACTTCTGAGGAATCTTGTTGATATCCAATACGCAAGGAATGATATCGACTTCCAGCGCGGAACGTTCCGTGTCCGAGGAGATTCCGTAGAAATCATCCCAGCTTCCAGAGAAGAACACGCCATGAGAGTGGAGTTTTTCGGAGATGAAATAGACAGGATCCGTGAAGTCGACGTACTCACTGGAGAAGTTGTCGGAGATCGTGAGCATGTCGCTATTTTCCCGGCTTCCCACTTCGTCACCCGTGAAGAAAAATTGAAAAAAGCGATAAAAAATATAGAAAAAGAGTTAGCTGTTCGCGTGAAGGAATTGCGTGATCAGGATAAATTGTTAGAAGCTCAACGGATTGAGCAGCGTACCAATTATGATTTAGAAATGATGAATGAGATGGGCTTCTGTTCTGGTATCGAAAACTATTCTAGGCATTTGACTTTCCGTGAAGAAGGAGCGACTCCTTACACGTTGATGGACTATTTCCCTGAAGATTCTCTCATCATGGTCGACGAGTCCCATGTCACCTTGCCTCAAGTAAGAGGGATGTATAACGGTGACCGTGCTCGTAAACAAGTGTTGGTAGATCATGGTTTCCGACTTCCTTCTGCTATGGATAACCGCCCGCTCATGTTTTCAGAATTTGAAAATCATATTAATCAAATAGCTTATGTATCAGCAACACCTGGACCTTACGAAATTGAACATACACCGAAGATGATTGAACAAATCATCCGGCCGACAGGATTGCTTGACCCTGAAATTGAGGTCCGGCCGATTCATGGCCAAATCGATGATCTTGTAGGAGAAATCAATAAACGCAAAGACAGGGATGAACGAGTCCTTGTAACGACATTGACGAAGAAAATGTCTGAGGATTTGACCGATTATCTGAAGGAACTTGGCATCAAAGTCGCCTACTTGCATTCGGAAATCAAAACGCTTGAGCGTATTGAAATCATCCGTGACTTACGCGTCGGAAAATACGATGTCCTTGTAGGAATCAACTTGTTACGAGAAGGAATCGACATTCCGGAAGTATCGCTTGTCTCCATCCTCGATGCGGACAAAGAAGGTTTCTTAAGGTCTGATCGCTCGCTGATCCAGACGATTGGACGTGCTGCGCGTAACGAAAATGGACGAGTGATTATGTATGCAGATAAAATCACCAAATCAATGCAGTTTGCGATTGATGAAACTTATCGACGTCGTGAAAAACAAATCGCTTACAACGAAGAACACGGCATTACACCGACCACGATCAAAAAAGAAGTGCGTGATGTCATCAAAGCGACAGCTGTTGCGGAAGAAGAGGGAGATTATGAGCTAGGCAAGAAGCCATCAGAGATGACGAAGAAAGAACGTCAGGAATTCATCGATAATATGGAAACAGAAATGAAACAGGCAGCGCGCGATCTTGATTTCGAACGTGCCGCTGAACTACGTGACATTTTGTTGGAACTAAAAGCGGAGGGATGATTAGAGTATGGCCAGTAAACATATCAGTATCAAAGGAGCACGGGCTCACAATCTGAAAAATATCGATATCGATATCCCGAAAAATAAACTGGTCGTCATGACTGGTTTATCCGGTTCAGGAAAATCATCACTAGCTTTCGACACCATTTATGCAGAAGGACAGCGTCGTTATGTGGAGTCCCTGAGTGCTTATGCAAGACAGTTCTTAGGTCAAATGGATAAACCGGATGTAGACTCGATCGAGGGTCTGTCTCCGGCTATTTCCATCGACCAGAAAACGACAAGCCGTAATCCACGCTCAACAGTCGGGACAGTTACCGAAATCTTTGATTACCTGCGGCTTTTGTTTGCCAGGATCGGAAGGCCGACATGTCCGAAACATGGAGTGGAGATCAGTTCTCAAACTGTCCAGCAAATGGTCGATCGTGTGATGGAATATCCAGAACGGACGAAGCTTCAAATCCTTGCTCCTGTCGTCTCCGGTCGTAAAGGAGAGCATGTGAAAGTTTTTGAACAACTTCAAAAAGAAGGGTATATCCGTCTGCGAGTTGACGGAGAAATGCGGGAGATTTCCGAGGAAATATCATTAGAAAAGAACAAAAAACACTCGATTGAAGTCGTCGTCGACCGAATTGTTGTGAAAGATGGAGTCGAAGGCCGTCTTAGTGATTCGATAGAAACTGCATTGAATCTCGGTGGCGGTCATACGATCGTTGATGTGATTGGCGAAGAAGAGTTGAAGTTCAGTGAACATCATGCATGTCCGATCTGCGGCTTTTCAGTGAGTGAACTGGAACCAAGAATGTTCTCATTCAACAGCCCTTATGGTGCATGTAATCGTTGTGACGGCCTTGGCACCCAACTTGAAGTTGACATCGATCTTGTCATCCCGGACTGGAGCAGATCTTTGAACAAGCATGCGATTGCCGCCTGGGAACCACAAAGCTCACAATATTACCCTCAACTACTGAAAAGTGTAGCAGATCATTATGGAATTGATATGGACAAGCCGTTCAAGGATTTGCCGGAAGAGCATAAAGAACGTGTGCTTTACGGAAGCGGCGATGAAAAGATCCACTTCCGCTATGAAAATGACTTTGGAAAAGTGAGAGAAAACGAAATTTTCTTCGAAGGGGTCATTCCGAACATTTCCCGCCGCTACCGTGAGACTAGTTCTGATTACATCCGGGAACAAATGGAAAAGTATATGGCTCAAAAACCATGCCCGAAATGTAAAGGAAACCGTCTGAATGAGGAAGCTCTTTCCGTGCTGATCAACGGGAAACACATCGGTCTCACGACAGATTACTCAGTTACAGAAGCTAAGGAATTCTTCGAGTCTCTGGAACTCACTGAAAAAGAAGAAACGATCGCTCGAATGATTTTAAAGGAAATTTGTGAACGTTTAAGTTTCTTAGCTAACGTAGGTCTTGATTACCTGACCTTATCCCGCTCAGCAGGTACACTTTCAGGTGGGGAAGCACAGCGGATTCGTCTGGCTACCCAAATCGGATCAGCTTTGACCGGCGTTTTGTATGTGTTGGATGAGCCGTCGATCGGTCTTCACCAACGCGACAACGATCGTTTGATCAATACGCTGAAACGGATGAGGGATCTGGATAACACACTGATTGTTGTCGAGCACGATGAAGATACGATGTTGGCTGCCGATTATTTAATTGATATCGGACCTGGAGCAGGAGCGCACGGGGGAGAAATTGTCACACAGGGAACCCCTAAACAAGTAATGAAGAGTCGTACTTCCTTGACCGGGCAATATTTATCAGGCAAGAAATTCATTCCGCTGCCAGCTGTACGCAGGAAGCCAGATGGCCGATACTTGTCCATCCGAGGAGCGGAGGAGAACAACTTGAAAAACGTTGATGCAGATATTCCTCTGGGACTGTTCACAGCGGTAACTGGTGTTTCTGGTTCTGGAAAAAGTACGCTCATCAACGAAATATTGTATAAATCTTTATCCATGAAACTTCATAATGGTAAGCGAAAACCCGGCAAACATAAAACGATCGAAGGGATCGATCAGCTTGATAAGGTCATCGACATTGACCAGTCTCCGATCGGCCGTACACCACGGTCGAACCCGGCTACGTATACAGGCGTGTTTGACGATATCCGTGATGTTTTTGCTCAAACGAACGAAGCGAAAATCCGTGGTTATAAAAAAGGGCGTTTCAGCTTTAACGTCAAAGGCGGACGTTGTGAAGCCTGCAGGGGAGACGGAATTATCAAGATAGAAATGCACTTCCTGCCAGATGTGTATGTCCCTTGTGAAGTTTGTGATGGGAAACGATACAACCGGGAAACGTTAGAAGTGAAATATAAAGGGAAAAGTATTGCAGATGTCCTTGGGATGACCATTGAAGAGGCGTTGGACTTTTTTGCAAACATTCCTAAGATCAAACGTAAATTGCAGACAGTGGCAGATGTAGGGCTGGAATATATCAAGCTAGGTCAGCCGGCGACAACGTTGTCCGGCGGTGAAGCACAGCGCGTGAAGCTGGCAAGTGAATTACACCGTCGTTCCAATGGCAAGTCCTTCTACATTTTGGATGAACCGACGACAGGTCTTCACGTTGACGATATTTTCCGTCTCTTGAATGTATTGCAGCGTCTTGTGGAAAATGGTGACTCTGTATTGATCATCGAACACAACCTCGATGTGATCAAAGAAGCAGATCACATTATCGACCTCGGTCCTGAAGGGGGAGATAACGGTGGGCGGATCATTGCCGACGGCACACCGGAACATGTCGCTGAACAGGAAATTTCCTATACAGGCCGTTATTTGAAACCAGTATTAGAAAGGGATCGAAAACGGATGGAGGAGAAAATGAATACACGGGAAGAAGTAGCGCAAAAGTAGATGTTTTGACGCTGACCTTCAAATTGAGTATCGTTTTACACAGAAAGGTTTGATGGGGGGACTAGTAATGGAAGCGATCATACAAGAAAATGTTCAAAATAAAATCGATCGATTAGCGAACAAGAAAGTTTATGTTCATTTAGAAACGACAAACGGTGCCTATGCCAGTCACTTTGATGAAAATGCTTATAATGTGGGTGCTTTTATCCGTAACGCTCAAGTGGAATTCCAACACGGGAAAATCGTCAGCACAGGAGGTTCTTATCGTGTAGGTCTGAAACTGGATCTTGGCTGGGTTTACGCTGAAGGTGTGACGGACTACGAAATCGATGATAAGGATCGTCTGTTGATGGCTGGCCACGATAGGGAAGGGCGATTGATGGTGGCATTGGAAATCAGTGAAACGCCTTTTTCTCATGAGGCTGATCCAGATGAGTAAAGAAAATGTCGTAGTCATTTTTCCACACCCAGACGATGAATCATTCGGTGCTTCCGGAACGATATCTAAGTTCCGTGATGAGGGTGCTTCCGTCACATATTTGTGCGGGACCCTCGGGGAAATGGGAAGAAATATGGGAAATCCGGTTTTCGCTAATCGGGAAACCCTTTCTTCTTTCCGGAAAAAAGAGCTTCAAGACGCTGTGAAGCAACTGGATATTGATGTAGAACTGTTAGGCTACCGTGATAAAACTCTGGAGTTTGAACCCCGTGACCAAGTCGCCGAGCATTTGAAGGAGAAGATTGAAGCTTTGAATGCCACGATTGTTATTACACATTACCCTGGTTACGCGGTCCATCCGGATCATGATGCTTTAGGGGCTGCAGTAGTAGAAGCTGTTGAGAATATCGAGTCCTCAAAACGTCCCGCCTTATGGATGCATGCAATCTCCAACAATAGTGAAAAAGATCTTGGGGAACCGGACATCGTTTATGATGTAAAACCTTACTGGGAGCGGAAATTGGCAGCAATCAAAGCCCACTTATCCCAGGCAGACGGAATGATGAGCTTGATTGAAAACCATGATCAGACAGCTGCACAGTTGGAAAGGTTAAAGACTGAACGTTTTTATCGATATACATTTACAACCTGATTGACTTACACCCTGGAAATGACTAGCTTGTCTTTTTCAGGGTGTTTTTTGGTTTTTGAATCTTTAAAGTAGGGAATAACGTAAATGGATATAAAGGAGCTGATTTTTTATGAATGAAGAACGTATGAAAATCCTGCAGATGATTGAAAAAGGGACGGTTAGTGCCGAAGAAGGCGCTAAGCTGCTCTCTTCAGTTGAAGAGGAACCTGGTAAGGGCAGTGCTGCTCAAGAGGATAAGAAGAAATATGGCCTCAAAAATTTCCTTGGCGATGCTGTGGAGAAAATCAAGAATTCCGATTTTGATTTATCTTTTGGTGAATACGTAGAATTCGATCATGAAACCGAACTGGAGCCAGCTGACTTTCATGATGCGGATTTTTCCATTGCTAACGGTTCATTGGAAGTTCATACATGGGAGAAGAATTATGTGAAGGCCACATCCCATGTGAAAGTATATCAAGTGGAAAATGAGGAAGAAGCCCGACAAAGGTTTCACGACGATGTCCAATTTGAAATCAATAATGATCTGCTGCGTTTAGCAAGTCCTTCTAAAAAAATCAAAACGAATGTGGAACTGTTTTTACCGAAAAAATCGTACACTTTTGTGAAGTCTAAATTGACGAACGGACCTTTGCATATGGATGGGTTGAAGAGTGAGCACTTTCAATTGAAAACATCCAATGGTCCTGTCGAGCTCAGTAATGTTTCAGGGGAAACGTGTAAACTTGAAACAGGAAATGGAGCCATTACGTTGACCAATGGTGTGTTCGAACAATGCTATGCTGATACGATTAACGGAGCGATCACCCTTGGTGGAGCCTACAGCAAAAGTGATGCCTCTGCAGTCAGTGGCAGCATTACAGTCAACCATACTGGTAACAGAGCCCACACCGGTTTTTATAAAACGACTACAGGCAGTGTGAAAGTTTCTCTACCGACTGAGAAAAAAATCGATGGGGTATTGCGTACAAAAATGGGTAGTCTATATTGTAAACTCGATAATTACAAGATTCTCAATGATAAAAAAGAAGTTATGAACAAACTATTGGAATTTGAAGCATACGAACAATTTGAGGATGCATATCATATAGAAGCAGAGACGAAGACAGGATCTGTGACGGTCAATCCTCCAGTGCAACTGTGATTGTCCATGAGAAGAAGGCAGGTGTAAGTCATGAAAAATTGGTTATTGCACATAGTAGTCAACGCTGTTGCGATCATTGCTGTCGGAGCTTTGTTCGCCTCCGTCAGTATTGATGGAATCGGCGGGGCACTTTTAGCTGCCCTCATTCTATCTATATTGAATGCGATTGTGCGGCCGGTTCTTGTAATTTTGACTTTACCGATTACGATTTTATCGCTCGGTTTATTCTTATTCATCATTAATGCCATCACTCTTTGGCTGACAGATCTCCTCTTGGGAGGTACCTTTGATATCGATGGTTTCGGAATGACGATAATATCCGCAGTCATCATTTCCATGATCAACCTGATATTGAACAGTTTAATCAAAGACATGAAAAAATGACTTTTGAATGCCGTACAGGAGCCATCCTTCTGTACGGCATTTCTTTGGTTTATCGAAGTTTGTAACCGGACGGTTCAATTTCAGCAAGTCCAATCCTCGATATCGTAGCGAAACCTAAGTATTTTGAAGCTGCTTGAGCTTGTTTACTCAATGATATATGATGCACCTACTATCCAAGATTATATGAAAACGTGCTACAATAGGGGACAGTGATTGATGAATGAGGAGGTTGTTAAATATGAGCAAGGTCCGTACGCAAGATTTGTTGACACAGTTCGCACTTGAGTTAGTTGCTGGAGAAGACGGTGTCCACCGTGAAATACATATGAGTGATATTTCTCGCCCAGGTGTAGAAATGACCGGGTATTTCAAGTTTTATCCGAAAGACCGTCTCCAATTGCTGGGGAAAACAGAACTCTCATACTTTAATGAATTGACGAAGGAACAGCGTAAGGAACGTGCTGAGAAACTTTGCACAGATGTTACGCCTGGAATCGTTATTACACGGGGAATGGATATTCCTGAAGAGTTGTATCATGCTGCAAATGAAGCAGGGGTTCCACTTATGCTGTCGCCTTATAAAACGACACGTGTGATCAGCCGCCTGACGAATTTCCTTGAAACGAAATTCGCTCCATTTACAGCAATCCATGGTGTTCTTGTCGATATCTATGGGATTGGAGTTTTAATTACGGGCCAGAGTGGTGTCGGTAAAAGTGAGACAGCATTAGAACTAGTGAAGAGAGGCCATCGTCTTGTAGCTGATGATAGTGTGGAAATACGGCAAGAAGATTATGATACATTGATTGGAAACAGTCCGCCATTGATTGAACATCTTCTGGAAATTCGCGGGCTTGGCATCATTAATGTGATGACATTGTTCGGTGCAGGAGCAGTACGTAGCTATAAACGTATTACCCTTGTCATCAATCTTGAGTTATGGGATAAAAATAAACAATACGATCGTCTTGGATTAGAAGAAGAGACTATGAAAATCATGGACGTGGAAATCCCGAAAGCGATCATCCCTGTCCGACCAGGCCGTAACCTTGCTGTAATCATTGAAGTTGCAGCGATGAACTTCCGTTTGAAACGGATGGGTGTAAATGCTGCGGAAGAGTTTTCGGAACGTTTGACTAAAGTGATCGATCAAGATCAGAACAATGTGTAAGGGAGGAATTCATTATGACTTGTACACCTGAACCGTTAAATCCGGTCTTCCTCCAACTTGGTCCACTCTCGATTTATTGGTACGGGCTTATCATCGCGACAGGGGCTTTCTTAGGTCTGTGGATTGCGACTAGAGAAACAGAGCGCTTGGGATTGAAGAAAGACTATATGGTAGACATTGTCGTCTATGCTATTCCGGCAGCCATCATCTGTGCCCGTTTGTATTATGTGATTTTTGAATGGGACCGGTACGCCGGAGGGCCATGGTGGAAAGTGTTTGCTGTGTGGGAAGGTGGCATTGCCATCCACGGAGCTTTGATCGGGTCTGTTTTGACAGCTTTGATATATACAAGAGTAAAAGGATTGTCATTCTGGCAAATGGCGGATATCGCTGCTCCTAGTCTTATCTTGGGTCAAGCGATTGGCCGCTGGGGGAACTTCATGAACCAGGAAGCTCATGGGGGGCCTGTTTCAGAGTCGTTTTATAATAACTTCATGCAGTATTTACCTGGATTCATCAATCAGCAAATGTGCATAGATGGTACTGTCTACCATCCGACATTCTTATATGAATCGTTATGGAATATTGTTGGGTTCATCTTATTGCTCGTCCTTCGCCACAAGTTCAACCCTCGTCGAGGAGAAGTGTTCTTGAGCTATGTCATCTGGTATTCTGTTGGACGTTTTTTCATAGAAGGGATGCGTACAGACAGTTTGTATTTGTTCGGTGAAATCAGAACGGCCCAGTTCATTTCTATTCTTCTTGTTGCCGGTGCCATTGTATTGATGGTGTATCGCCGCAAGAATGGGGTGGCGAATAAATATTATAGCGGAAAGAAAGTAAAATAAGGGAGCATGTATCATGAAGGGCATATTACAAAGAGGAATCAAAAAAGGGGTCGATCTCACATGGACGCTTGGGAAGGTCATTTTTCCAGTGACATTGATCGTAACCATCTTACAATTCACGCCGATTTTGCCCTGGGTGATGGAGCGGCTGGAACCGATGATGGGGTGGCTTGGTCTATCTGGAGAAGCAGCTGTTCCTCTTGTTCTCGGTAATTTTTTGAACCTTTATGCAGGTATCGCGGCGATAATATCCTTTGAGTTTACTGTAAAGGAAGTTTTCATTTTAGCGATTATGATGTCTTTTTCCCACAACTTGCTGATAGAGTCGACGGTGGCCAAAAAAGTCGGGGTCAGCTGGTGGTTTGTTGCAGGGGTTCGTTTAAGCCTTGCTTTCATATCGGCGGCAGCCATCAATTTCTTTTGGAAAGGTGGAGGAGAAACCGCTAAGTATGGGTTCACTCCAGAGAAAACGGCAGATCCTGAAGGATGGACTGAGATCATCTTCCAAGGTTTGCAGACGGCTTTCATGGGGATAATCCAGCTTGCCTTGATTGTTATCCCTTTGATGATTTTCATGCAGTATTTGCGGGAAAAAGGATGGTTGGACCGTTTTTCTGAGTGGGTTGCGCCGGCGACGAAATTTCTCGGTATGGAGCGTAACACTTCGATGACATTAGTGGCCGGACTGACCATCGGCCTTGCTTACGGGGCTGGTTTGATGATTCAAGCGGTAGAAGAAGATGGAGTTTCGAAAAAGGACATGTACTTAGCATTGCTTTTTCTCGTTTCTTGTCATGCTGTCGTTGAGGATACACTTATTTTCATCCCGCTCGGTATTCCGGTTTGGCCGCTTCTTCTCATCCGATTATTGACGGCAGTCGCATTGACAGCAGCCGTCGGTTTCATTTGGAATAGACTACAACAGAAAAGAAAGGATACATCTAATGAGCATACGTACCATTCTCTTTGATTTAGACGGGACGTTGATTGATACCAATGAATTGATCATCGCTTCCTTCACACATACGATTGAGCAATATTCCGACAGACCATATGAGCGGAAGGAAATACTCGATTTTATCGGTCCTCCTTTGAGGGATAGCTTGAGTAAAGTGAATCCGGCGAAAGTGGAAGAGATGATTGTAACTTACCGTAAACATAACATCGAGAACCATAACAGTTATGTTAAAGCATATGACGGTGTCGTTGAAACGATCAAAACTTTGAAAAAGCAAGGCTACCGACTTGGGATCGTGACAACGAAAATGCGTAACACGGTGCAGATGGGCTTGGAACTGACAGGGCTGGACGGGCTGTTTGAAACAGTGATTACACTTGATGATGTAAAGAATGCAAAGCCACATCCGGAACCTATCGTCAAGGCGTTGAGTCATCTTGATTCCCAAGCATCGGAAGCATTGATGGTCGGAGACAATACTCACGATATTGAAGCAGGTCAAAATGCAGGAACGAAAACTGCCGGTGTCGCTTGGACGATCAAAGGCAGAGAAGTGTTGGATAATCTTAAACCTGATTATATGCTGACACATATGAGTGAGCTAGTAGAAATTACAGGGGGATGACCTTATGAGAAAAACGGAGCGCTATCCAGTAAAGGGAGCTAATTCCTTATGGCACATTTATAAGACGGTGCCGTTTTTCAAAGTGGTCAAAAACTTCGTCATCATCCAACTGGCTCGCTATACACCATTCCTAGCCATGAAAAACTGGTTATACCGTACCTTTCTCCACATGAAAGTCGGGGATCAGACCGCCTTTGCGCTCATGGTCATGGTCGACATCATGTTTCCGGAGAAAATCAAAGTCGGACGCAATGCCGTGATCGGATATAATACAACGATTCTCGCTCATGAATATTTGATTGAGGAATTCCGCCTTGGCGATGTCATCATTGGGGATGAGGTATTGATCGGTGCCAATTCGACGATTTTACCTGGAGTGACTATCGGAGAAAAAGCTGTAGTATCGGCGGGGACACTCGTGCATAAGAATGTCCCGCCGGGGGCTTTTGTAGGTGGCAATCCAATGCAGGTGATTTATACGAAAGAACAGATGGAAGAGCGGAGAATGCATCAGGGAAAGGGTGGAAGCTTGTGACGTTGAGCCAGTCAATTTTGCCCGCCGTGAAGAAGATAAAAGAGTTTGAGGCATTGTTGGATAGTGAGACAGATTATATCATCCTTTTGGAAAGCCGCTTAGGACTCTTGAGAAAACTTGTAAAAGTTGGCCAAAAAGCCGGAAAGAAAATCTTCATTCATGTCGATTTGATCCAGGGCCTGAAGGCAGATGAATACGGGATGGAATACCTTGGGCAGGTGGTGAAACCTGATGGAGTCATTTCGACGAGAGCCCATGTGATTCACCAGGCGAAGAAATACAATCTCCTTTCAGTGCAGCGGTTGTTTTTAATAGACAGTCAGGCCATTGAACATAACGTGAAGATCATCCAAAAGACAAAGCCGGATTTCGTTGAAGTTTTACCTGGCATATTACCGGGTATGATAGAAGAGATAAAGGACCGTGTAGGAGTTCCTGTCATTGCCGGAGGATTGATCCGGACAGATGCAGAGGTTGATCAAGCCCTTGCTTCAGGAGCTGCCGCAGTCTCTACTTCACGATCTGATTTGTGGCGCTTTAACAACGAGAATACATAATCACCTTTCGTGAATGAGGCTGACGGATCCACACAATGATTAGAGACTGCTGATCATTGTGTGGTTTTTGTTCGTCAATTGTGGAATGCAGAGAGGAGATCGCATCATGACTGAATTTATGGGTGAACTGATTGGAACGATGATTCTCATCATTTTCGGGGCCGGAGTAATCGCCGGAGCCAATCTGAAAGCGACTAAAGCAGAAGGAAGCTGGGTACTCATCACTATTGCCTGGGGCCTTGCCGTTGCTATGGGGGTTTATGCTGTCGGTCAAGTGACAGGTGCTCATATTAACCCGGCAGTGACCCTCGGATTAGCGACTGTCGGTGACTTTGCCTGGGAGAAAGTGCCGATGTATATCTTTGCACAGACAATCGGAGCATTTATAGGTGCGACGATTGTATTCTTTCATTACCTTCCGCACTGGAAAGATACAGAAGACCAGATGGCTATGAAGTCCATCTTTTGTACAGACCCAGCTATACGTAGCCCGATTTCTAACTTAGTGAGTGAAATCATTGGAACATTCGTATTGGTTATGGGAATCCTTTTCATAGGGGCGAATGATTTTACAGATGGTCTCAATCCCTTGATTGTCGGCTTATTAATTGTTGCAATCGGGATGTCGCTTGGTTCTACAACGGGCTATGCGATTAACCCTGCCCGTGACCTTGGACCGAGGATAGCTCACGCTGTTCTGCCGATTCCAGGTAAAGGAGGATCTGACTGGGGTTACGCATGGATTCCTGTGGTTGGTCCAGCTATCGGTGGAGTTTATGGCGGCTTGTTTTATCAGGCGATTTTCAAGGGTAATGCCAATGTATGGTTCTGGATTGGAACTTTAATCATTTTAGCAATTATGCTTTCTTCGATGAGAGTGGAACTTAAGAAAGTTTATCAAACTGAAGAAGGAGTGGAATAATGGGAAAATACATTTTATCTATTGACCAGGGTACGACAAGTTCAAGAGCGATTTTGTTCAACCACGATGGGGAAATCGTAGAAACAGGTCAGAAGGAATTTGAACAATATTTTCAAAAACCAGGCTGGGTGGAACATGATGCCAACGAAATTTGGACCTCTGTGCTTGCATGTATTGCGGATGTACTTAGAAGAGCTGACATCGAAGCGGATCAAGTGGCAGGTATCGGAATTACCAATCAGCGTGAAACGACTGTCGTTTGGGATAAGAACACAGGTAAGCCTATATATAAAGCCGTTGTTTGGCAATCACGTCAAACGCAAAGCATTTGTAATGAACTGAAGGAACAGGGATACGAGGATACATTCCGTGATAAGACAGGTTTATTGCTGGATCCATATTTCGCAGGCACAAAGGTGAAATGGATTTTGGACAATGTTGATGGGGCGCGCGAAAAAGCTGAAAAAGGCGATTTGATGTTCGGAACGATCGATACATGGTTGATCTACAAGCTTTCAGGAAAGCAAGCCCATGTGACCGATTATTCTAATGCATCCCGCACGCTGATGTATAATATTTTCGACCTTAAATGGGACGATGAGCTTCTTGAAATCCTTGATGTACCGAAGAGCATGCTTCCTGAAGTGAAGCAGTCCTCTGAAGTTTATGCCCATACTGTCGATTATCACTTTTTCGGTAAGAAAGTGCCGATTGCAGGAATAGCAGGGGATCAGCAAGCCGCTCTCTTCGGACAAGCTTGTTTTGAAAAGGGAATGGCCAAAAATACGTATGGAACTGGTGGTTTCATGCTTATGAACACGGGTGAAGAAGCCGTAAAATCAGAGAACGGCTTATTGACGACCCTCGCATGGGGGCTTGATGGTAAAGTCGAGTACGCCCTCGAAGGCAGTATCTTCGTATCAGGTTCTGCCATACAGTGGCTCCGTGACGGACTTAATATGATCGAGACCTCGCCTCAAAGTGAAGAGGTGGCTGGAGAAGTATCTTCGACGGAAGGTGTGTATGTCGTCCCTGCGTTTGTAGGACTGGGCACACCGTATTGGGACAGCGAAGCTCGCGGAGCTGTCTTCGGATTGACTCGCGGTACGAAGCGGGCGCACTTCGTCCGGGCAACCCTTGAATCTCTGGCTTACCAAACCAAGGATGTTGTCGATGCGATGGTCGAGGATTCTGATATTGAATTGAAAAAACTTCGTGTTGATGGCGGAGCAGTAAAAAATAATTTGCTGATGCAGTTCCAAAGTGATCTCCTTGATGTTACAGTCGAGCGTCCAGAAGTGAATGAAACGACTGCACTTGGTGCTGCGTATCTTGCAGGATTAGCCGTCGGGTTCTGGGAAGATCGTAAGGCAATTGAAAATCAATGGAAAATGGAACGGGAATTCGATCCATCTATGAAAGAAGAGAAAAGTAAGAAGCTTTATAAAGGTTGGCAGAAAGCGGTGGAAGCTACAAGAGTATTCAAACAGGAAGATTAATGCTTTGACACGCCCCCTCAATTTGATATAATTGGGGCATAAGTTAATGGCAACGGTCGGAGATACGGAGAGACCACGAACCTTTATGCTGCGGTATAAAGAGATTCGTGGTCTCTTTTTTTAGAATTGTTTCGCTTGAATAAGCAATTTTACACATAAATACCCTCCATTTAGGGAATAACCGTATCAGACCATTAAAAAGAAGACAACGGAAGAAGGAGAGATCGTATGCAATCATTTTCTAGTTACGAAAGACAAGAACAATTTGACCGAATGGCTCAAGAAGATTGGGACGTCCTAGTCATCGGTGGGGGGATTACTGGATCTGGTATCGCTCTGGACGCTGCCAGCCGCGGCCTGAAAACAGCTGTCGTTGAGATGCAGGACTACGCAGCCGGGACTTCCAGCCGATCCACGAAACTTGTGCACGGTGGATTAAGATATTTGAAACAGTTCGAAGTTAAAATGGTGGCTGAAGTCGGCAAGGAACGTGAAATCGTTTATGAAAATGGCCCACATGTGACGACACCAGAGTGGATGATGCTTCCTTTCCATGAGGGAGGAAACTTCGGCCCATTTTCAACGAACATAGGGTTGCGCGTATATGATTATCTTGCTGGTGTGAAAAAATCCGAACGCCGTTCAATGATGAGTGCTGAAGAAGCACTAGAGCGCGAACCTCTCATAAAGAAAGAGGGTCTTAAAGGTGCAGGATACTATGTCGAGTATAAAACAGATGATGCACGCCTTACGCTTGAAGTCATGAAGAAGGCGGTTGATTATGGTGCCTGCTCTTCCAACTATGCTAAAGTCGTCGACTTCATCTATGATGAAAATGGATCGATCGTAGGTGCAAAAATCGAAGATACCGTAACGGGCGAGCAATACCATGTGAAGGCGAAGAAAGTTATTAATGCCGGTGGTCCATGGGTCGATGAACTACGTGAAATCGATGGTTCGAAAAAAGGGAAAACATTGCAGCTTACCAAAGGGGTTCACCTTGTTTTCGACCAATCGAAGTTTCCGCTCAAACAAGCTATCTACTTCGACAGCCCGGATGGTCGGATGATTTTTGCGATTCCTAGAGATGGTAAAACGTATATAGGAACGACAGATACGACTTATGAGGAAAAAGAGGATATCGCTCATCCGACGATGAGGGAAGAAGATCGGGAGTATATTTTAAATGCGATGAAGACGATGTTCCCTACCGTAGAGGTTTCAGAAAACGACGTCGAATCCAGCTGGGCAGGTTTACGTCCATTAGTTCATGAAGAAGGCAAAGATCCTTCTGAGATCTCTCGTAAAGATGAAATGTTCATTTCGGATTCTGGTTTGATTTCCATGGCTGGTGGTAAGTTGACAGGTTACCGTAAGATGGCTCAAACAGCTGTTGATCTTGTCCGTGACCAACTGATGGAGGAATACGGAATTCGCTACTCTGATTCAGAAACAAAACGCATGCCGATTTCCGGTGGTAATGTGGGAGGATCGCAAGGATTCAAGAAATTCAAAGAAGAGCGTACCCGAATGGGTGAATCCATCGGTCTCAGTAAAGAGGAGGCTGAAAAGCTGATCCGCCTGTATGGATCGAATGTCGATGTGGTCTTCCACAATTATCAAAAGCGCCAGCAAGAAGCAAATCAAGCGCAAATCGATCCAGCCGTTTTTGCTCAGCTCGTTTATGCGATGGAACATGAGATGACAGTCAAACCGGTTGATTTCTTCGTCCGTCGAACGGCAGCGCTTTTCTTCAATATTAATTGGGTTAGAAAGCATAAAGCTCCGGTCATCGATTATATGGCTAAGGAATTGAGTTACACGGAACAACAAAAACAAGATTATATCAATCAACTTGAACGCTTATTAGAAGAAGCTGTCAAACCAATCGAATATGTATGATAATAGTGAGAAACTCTTCCTCTTTTTGAGGGAGAGTTTTTTTCGTGGACCAAATTCCAGCCTATAGAGAGATTTGATACAAAAAAAGCAAGTAATCTATTCGTTTTTTATCGCCTTATGATAAAATTAATAACGGATATGAAAGATTTACCAGTATTTTCACCTTGTTAGGGGGGGCGAAATGACCCATGTGCAAACATTAATCTATCAAGATGCAAGAAGGCAGATGATTGCAGGCAGTGTTCTATCAATGATCGCCCTAGTTTTTATCATCGGGGTGATTACGGTAACAATAAGCAGCCTCCTCATTTCCCTTTTTTATTCCGCTATTTTTACGACATCTGGACTAAGTCTTTTGCGTACGGGTTACCTTGACTTGAAAAAATCGCGGCAGACGGATACAGATTTTATGGAAGATGAGGTATCACTGATCCTTGAAAAGGTCCCTGCGCGTATGTATGTCGGGAATAAGCCGAAGAAGTCCTATCAGGCAGGACTATTTGATATGGATGGTGATCTTTATGGAGGAATTCAAGAAATAGCCGGTGTTAAAAATAAGCTCCTGTGAGGCATTCAGTTTGTCAATTTTTTCGAAAACGTTCGTTCTGCTGATTTTATTTTGAAAGATAGGAACAACCATGCATTATATCAAATCGAAAAAAAAGGCGGGTTTTCCTGGAGAGGTTATGTCCAAAACCGGGAAGGCTTTTATGTAGCTTATACGAAAGATACAAAAAATAAGACTACAGGCCAACGTATTACCCGCTATATTGAAGCAGACCAGTGTCGCTGGAGTTGTGAAGGTGACGGATACATTGGTCACTTCTCCATCAAAGATCAAGACGGCAGGGTATGGGCTATGATCAAACGTGGGGCAATTCCAAGAGAAGTTGCTGAGCGCTTCGAGCAGATGCCGGGATATTTAGTGGAATGGGAAATCCGTGAACATATTCCGGCTTCACTGCTTGCCTTCATATTTTTACTGCAATCACGGGATCAGTAATCGTCCTTTCAGAGAATACCTCTCTGAAAGGCTTTTTTTATTTAATGAAATAGTCGAGATCATGGACCATTATGAATGAATGGAATTTTCCAATATTTTATAGTTGAACTTTACGTTAACGTAAATGGTATAGTTTAATTGTTAGAATATTCGTTCAATGCGAGGGGATCGGATGACACATTCTTTTACAATCCAACAAGTGGCAGATCAATTTCAGGTGACACTGCGAACCATCCGGTATTATGAGGAGCTTGGTTTGATTCATCCTGAGCGTACTTCTGCTGGTCGACGTTCATTCTCGTCAAAAGACCTGACTCGGCTAGGTCTGGTTTTCCGCGGTAAAAAATATGGGTTTCAACTGGATGAAATTAAAGAGATGATTCACCTATTCGATCAGGATCCTTCAGGGGTCAGACAGCTTGAGCGCACATTGAGCTATGGAAAAGACAAAATGAGGGAGGTAGATGTACGTATCCAGGAGTTGGAGCATTTGAAGGCTGAAATGAAACAATGGTTGATGAAATTCGAAGAAGAATTAGAAGAACGGAGAGGAGATGCGCGATGAATCTTTCTGAGCTGTTAGCTTATCAATCCCGAAAGTATCCGGAAAAAGAGGGAATCGTCACCCTTGAAGAACGATTGACTTATCGAGAATGGAATGACAAGGTCAATCAGTTTGCAAGAGCGTTGAGTCGCTTAGGTGTCCAGGATGGTGAAAAGGTGATCATCCATATGCCGAATACAAAAGAATTTGTGATCAGTTATTTCGCTGTCCATCGTTTAGGTGCGATTGCGGTTCCAGTTAATGCAAGACTAGTAGCTAACGAAGTATCTTATATATATGACCATAGTGATGCGACGGTATTTTTGACTCATGAGCTTTTGTTTGACCAAGTGAGCCAGCTGGCTGATGAAAAATACGGAACGTTCGTTAAAACAGGAGCTCCGAAGCAGCCATGGCACTCTTTCTCAGAGATTATGGAAAAAGAAGTAGCAACAGAGCTGGTCAATGATGCCCATGAAGACGAAGAAGCCTCAATTTTGTACACATCTGGAACGACCGGTGATCCTAAAGGGGTCGTTTTCACGCACAAAAACATTTTGACTGTTTCTTCTATGATGGCAGTAGAACTGGAAATGAAACCTTCTAGCCGGATGCTTCATATCATGCCGCTGAGTCATTCCGCACCGCTGCACTTGTTTTTAGCAGGAGGAACATTTGTCGGAGCTACCCACATCCTTGCTTCTACATTCACTCCTGATTTAATGCTCGACCTCGTAGCTAAAGAAAGGGTGTCACACTTTTTCGGTGCACCTGTCGCTTACTTGATGGCAGCTAAACATCCTAAAGTGACAGATACGGACTTAAGCTGGGTGAAATATTGGACATACGGTGGGGCTCCCCTATCGAAAACAGAAGTAGAGTTTGTAAGGGAACAATTTAATACAGATAGTCTTTGCTGTTTATATGGCCTGACGGAAGCAGGGCCAAGTGGCACCTTGCTGCTTCCTAAGGAACATGATGAGAAGGCAGGAAGTGTGGGGAAACGTGCCGCCCTCCATTGTGAATTCCGCGTTATTGATGAGCAAGGCAATGAGGTGGTGGCAGGTCGCACAGGTGAAATCGCCCTTAAAGGGGAAGGGATCATGAAAAGCTATTATAAGGATGAGAAAAAGACGGAGGACACGTTCATGGGTGACTGGCTTTTGACTGGTGATATGGGGATGGTGGATGAGGACGGTTATCTATGGGTGATCGACAGGAAAAAAGACACGGTCATATCAGGTGGTGTCAACGTTTACCCGCGCGAAATCGAAACAGCGCTGTTACAACACCCTCATATTGAAGACGCTGCTGTAATTGGCGTTCCTCATCCGGATTGGGGCGAAACGGTAAAAGCCTTTGTCATTCAAAATGGACAAATTTCAGATATTGAAAAAGAATGTCGCTCCTATTTAGAGACACAATTGGCAGATTATAAGATTCCCAAGCTTTACGAGGAACTGGAGGAACTCCCTCGAAATGTGACAGGGAAGCTTTTGAAACATCATTTGCGGAAGCAAGCCCGTCAAGTATAGGAGGAGAAGTATGAACTTTTACGTAAGAGATCAGAACCTTCAAGAGCTCCTTAAAGATAAATGGAATGCACCATTCGCTGAATGGGCAGATTCAAAACTCTCTCAATTCGGAGCGAAGTGTGCGAGTGACATTGATGAACGGGCTGCACACACAGATCGTGAAGGTCAGCCTAGATTGATCAAATATGGCAAAATGGGTGATGACATTTCCGAAGTCTGGCTGAATGAGGGATATAAGCAAACGATAAAAGAGACCTATGGCACCGGAATTGTCGGCTATCTTCATAAAGAAATTCCAGAATTAGGCCGAAAAGGGGATTATACGTATTCTTTTGCTCAAGGTTATCTGTTGTCCCAAGCAGAGCCTGGTTTCTATTGCCCGGTGACGCTGACGATGGCGACAGCATACTTGATTGACCATTATGCGAGCGAAGAACTAAAAGAAGCGTTCCTTCCTCACGTTCTATCAACGGGAGAGGTCGAGCTCTTTGAAGGGGCTACTTTTTTAACAGAACGACAAGGTGGTTCTGATGTAGGAGCTAATGAAGTGAAAGCTGTGTACGAAAACGGTCACCATCGTTTGTATGGAGAGAAGTATTTCGCCAGTAATGCGGGGGCTTGCGGTGTCGCTATGGTACTGGCAAGAAAAGAAGGTGCTCCTGAAGGGACCAAGGGGCTCAGTCTTTTTCTAGTGCCATGGAGGAATAAAGATGAAAGTTTGAACGGTATCCAGATCCGCCGCTTGAAAGACAAACTGGGCGTCCGGGCCGTTCCTTCAGCAGAAGTTGAGTTTCACGGTGCGAAAGCATACCTCGTTGGAGAAGCAGATCGCGGATTTTATTACATGATGGAAGCATTGAATTTATCCAGGGTCTGTAATGCAGTTGCATCGATTGGTATCATGAGGCGATCGTTAAATGAAGCGGTCGATTATGCAGCAAAAAGGAATGCTTTTGGAAAAGCGCTGATTCAATATCCGATGGTGAAAGATACGCTGGTGAAAATGACGGTCAAACAGGAAGTGGAAACACGGGTGGTCTTTGATGTAATCGATCATTTTGAGCAGGTGTCTCACACTCCAGAACAAGTGACTTCATCGGAGCAAGTCTTGAACCGGCTGCGCATTGCAATTATGAAGAAAGAAACGGCCGAACAAGCGGTGAATTTCACCCATGAAGCCATTGAATTGCACGGAGGAAATGGTTATATCGAAGACTTCGTTACACCAAGGTTACTCAGGGATGCTCAAGTTCTGACAGTATGGGAAGGAACAGCAAATATCCTCGGTTTAGAAGTGCTGCGCCTTTTGAATAAATTCCAAGCTCATGATCTTTTTACTAATAGCATGATTGAAAGACTCGAGTGTGTAAATAACTTGAGTGAAGAAGTATCACGGGTTCAGAAGGCTGTCCATGAATTCACGTCATACGTGCAGGACGTCCTGACCATGCCTCAAGATGCCCAAACTTATTATAGTAAAACTCTGGCGGAAAAAATGGCAAAGATTTATGAAGCGACAGTTGCTTTAGAAATGGGAGGATCAGGTGGCAGGAACCAGAAAGTGGCAGAACTGTTTGTGAGACAATTGTTTACAGAAGAAGCTCCTTCAGAAAAGCCGCTCGTCCTTTCTTATGCGGACGATATCTTAAATGAAAGCAAGGTGACAACGTAATAATGTGAAAGAGGCTGGGAAAAAAGAATTTTTTCGCTAGAAAACCCGAACGAATTCGTTCGGGTTTTCTTTATGAAGCAATAAATGCATACGCCGCTCCGGCAACATACTTCGCTTTCCGCGGGCACGGCCTCAGCCTCCTCAGAAAGCAAAGACCGCTTTATTCCGGGGTCTTCGCCTCGTGCTGTTCCCGCAGTTGCCTACACTCCAATTAATCCATTCTACCCTATTGTTCGTCTTTTCCAGTGGCAGTTATCGTTTTGTCCCAGCCTCTTTATATTTTTTAATGGAAAATCAAGCCGCTTCCTTATGCCCCGTTTCGCATATACCAAAGAATTAGAATGCCCGCTCGCGGTTTCTGCTATGATAAAGAGGGGAATAAAAGATGGAGATGCGATGATTGACGCTATATCTTTATTTTGTTAGCATATTAGCATACTAAAGGATTTTGTTGTGAAAGGATGGGTATCATTGGTTAAACGGTTGATGTTCGAAAAACCATTGGGAATGCGAGACACGCTTCCTTTTTTTTATAAACAAAAATCAAAAGCACGGAGAAAATTATCTGATGCCATTCTATCTTACGGGTACTCATTTATGGATACGCCTATTATGGAGTATCACGAAACGGTAGGGAAAGTGAGTGCGACGATGGATCAGCAATTATTCAAGTTGTTGGACCAGCAAGGCCACACACTTGTCTTGAGACCAGATATGACGGCACCGATTGCAAGAGTCGCAGCTTCTCAACTGAAGAACTCTGAATTTCCTTTGCGTCTTGCCTATGACGGTCCTGTATTCCGGGCTCAGCAGACGGAAGGTGGGAAACCGGCTCAGTTTGAACAAGTAGGTACTGAGTTGATCGGAGACCATTCTTCGTATGGAGATGCTGAAGTCATTGCTCTCCTTGTTGAATCATTGAAACAGACAGGGTTAGACGACTTTGTCATTACTGTCGGGCATATCGGATACGTGAAAGCCTTTTTTAATGAATGGCTCGGGGATGATCAAGGTACGATCGATACATTGTTGAATCACTTATATCGCAAGAACTACGTCGGTTACCGCGAAACTGTCAAAAGCCTTGCTGTCAGTGAGGATAAACAAGAAACTTTGCTGCAATTACTCACCCTTAAAGGGGGCACGGAGGTCTTTGATTCCAGTCGATCTCTTGCTCGTAACCAATCGTGCATGCAGGCTGTGAATGAATTGAAGCAGCTTTTCCGTTTGTTACAACAATACGACGTGGAGAAATATGTTTATTTTGATTTGAATTTGATCAGCCACATGGATTATTATACAGGGGTTCTTTTTGAAGGGGATGCTCCTCATATTGGCGCGCTTCTTTGCAATGGAGGTCGTTACGATACATTGCTCCCATCCTTCCAATTGAATACTTCAGCGACTGGGTTTGCGATTCATTTGGAGCGTCTTGTCGAAGCGTTGCATGAACAAGAAGATGAAGAAAGACGAATCGGAATCATTGTGGATGATGATAGTTATACCAAAGGGATTGCAGAATCCAAAAGCAAACGTCAAAAAGGCTACGCTGTTCTGCTTCAGCATGTAGACCAAATTCCTGATGTCCAAGCTTTTCAGCAAGCGTTGGCGGAAACCATCGATTTCACGAAAAGTGGGGGTGCAAGCAATGAGTAAACCTTTGACGATTGCCATGCCGAAGGGACGCATTTACGAAGAGGCTGCTGAACTCATGAAGCAGGCGGGCTATGACTTAGGAGCTGATTTAGAAGAATCAAGAAAGTTGATTTTAGAGTTCCCTGAACAGAACATCCGGGTCATGATGGCAAAGCCTATGGATGTCGTCACTTATGTCGAGTATGGTGCCGCTGATCTTGGAATTGCTGGAAAAGATGTCCTGCTTGAACAGGACCGTGACGTTTATGAAGTGCTCGATTTGAAAATCAGTCCGTGTTATGTCGCAGTCGCAGGTTTACCGGGACAGCCACTAAGCCGGATTGCTCCCAAAATCGCTACCAAATATCCCAGAGTAGCTTCAGACTATTTCAGGGAACAAGGGGAGCAAATCGAAATCATCCCACTTAACGGTTCGATTGAGCTGGCGCCATTGATCGGATTGGCTGATCGTATTGTCGATATCGTTTCAACGGGACGTACACTGAAGGAAAATGGATTAGTCGAATATGAAAAAATTACAGAAATCACTTCCCGTTTAATCGTCAATCCAGTCAGTTACCGCATGAAAAGCAAAGAGATCGAACAGATGGTAACAAACTTGAGCGCTGTTATGGAGGGGAATCGCCGATGAAAATCATTTCTAAATCGGACCTTGTGTCTTTGAAGCGTAGTGTAGATCAAGGAACGGAAGCACAACGGAAATCTGTGCAGAGTATCATTGAGCAGGTCAAACTGCACGGCGATCGTGCTGTGAAAGAATATACAGAGCGTTTTGATAAAACGGCACTCGATTCCCTCCAGGTAACGAGAGAAGAATTTGAGAAAGCTTATGAAGCTATGGACGGAGAGTTTGTTGAAATTTTGCAGGAAGCTGCAGATAATATCCGTACTTTCCACGAAAAACAAATCTCGCATTCATGGTTTGATACTTCCCCTGACGGTACGATTTTAGGCCAAAAAATCACACCACTGGATGCCGTTGGTGTTTATGTGCCAGGGGGGACGGCCACTTATCCATCCTCTGTGTTTATGAATGTAATTCCTGCTCAAGTGGCTGGAGTGGAGAAAATCGTAATGGTCACGCCTCCGGGAGAAGACGGAAAAATACCAGACGGTGTCCTGCTTGCTGCTCATATTTTAGGGGTGGAAAATGTGTATAAAGTTGGAGGAGCCCAAGCAATTGCTGCACTTGCCTATGGTACGGAAACGATTTCTTCTGTCGATAAGATCACAGGACCAGGAAATGTTTTTGTCGCTCTTGCAAAACGCGAAGTTTTCGGGGATGTGGATATAGACATGATTGCTGGTCCGAGTGAGATCACTATTTTGGCAGATGAGACGGGCAAAGCGCCGGAAATTGCTGCAGATTTACTGTCTCAAGCAGAGCACGATGCCCGTTCATCCAGTGTCCTCGTTACAGCCAGCCAGGTTTTGGCTGAGAGAGTACAAACAGAAGTTCATCACCAGCTAGAGGACCTTCCGAGGGCAGATATTGCCAGACAAAGTGTGGAAGACTATGGGATGATTATCGTTTGTGACACATGGGACGAAGCAATAGAGACGGTCAACGACATTGCGCCAGAACATTTAGAAATCATAACGTCTGATCCTTTCCAACACTTAGGGAAAATCAAGCATGCAGGGGCCATCTTCTTAGGACCATACAGCAGTGAGCCTGTCGGCGATTATTTTGCTGGACCGAATCATGTTCTTCCGACAAACGGAACGGCGCGTTTTTCCAGCCCTTTGACTGTTGATGATTTTGTGAAAAAATCGAGCGTCATCTCTTACAGTCGTGAAGCATTGCAAACGAATGCAGATAAAATAGCACGGTTCGCCCGCCTGGAAGGCTTGGAAGCACACGCACGAGCAGTAGAATCGAGAAAGGAGCGCTGGAAATGACAGAAACAAGATCAGCGATTATTGAACGAAAGACAAGAGAAACGAACATTCATCTGGATTTTTCCATTGACGGAGAAGGGAAAGCCGACTTGGATGTACAGGTTCCTTTCCTTGCTCATATGCTTGAGCTTTTTACAAAACATGGCCTGTTCAACCTTACTGTTTCAGGTCAAGGGGATGTGGAAGTCGACGATCATCACCTGACAGAAGATATAGGAATTTGTCTTGGGCAGGCTTTGCGAGAAGCAGCCGGAGATAAACATGGGATGAAGCGGTACGGCTCCATGACATTGCCTATGGACGAAACCCTTGTGACGGTTGCTGTTGATTTGAGTGACCGCCCACACCTTGAATGGAGAGCAGAATTACCGAAAGACCACGTCGGCACTTTCGATACGGAAAATGTTCATGAATTTTTCTGGAAACTGGCTGTTGAAGCCCGTATGAACTTACATATCGTACTTCATCATGGCCAAAACACTCACCATATCATTGAGGCGATGTTCAAAGCACTGGCACGTGCTCTGGATGAAGCGACCACCATCGACCCGCGTGTAAAAGGAGTGCCGAGTACGAAAGGAAGTTTATAATGATAGGAATCATAGATTACGGAATGGGGAATTTGTTCAGTGTTTCTAAAGCATTGGAAAGGTTGGAAGTTGATTATGTACTCGGGAACCGTCCAGCCGATCTCGCAAACTGTGATGGTTACATTCTTCCCGGCGTCGGCGCTTTTCCTGATGCCATGAAAGCTCTGGAGGCACATGGATTCATTCCTTTCATCAAAGAAAAGGTGGAAAATGGTGTACCTTTGTATGGCATCTGTTTGGGAATGCAGCTTTTATTCGATTTGAGTCATGAAGGTGGAGAAACAGAAGGGCTTGGTCTTTTTAAAGGCGAAATCACACGTTTTTCTGGGATGGATGAAGAGGGGAGTTCCTATAAGGTTCCTCATATGGGATGGAATCAGCTGAACATACACCAGCCTGGACAGCCTCTACTTAAAGAAGTCAAAGAGGATCATGTCTACTTTGTCCATTCTTTTGTCGTTCAAACGAAAGATCCTTCCATATTATATGCAACGTCGGATTATCATGTAGAAGTTCCTGCGATTATCGGGAAAGGAAATTTGGTCGCCAGTCAATTTCACCCAGAAAAGAGTGGAAGAGCTGGCATGCAATTATTAGAAAATTTTTGTAAAGTATTGTGTAAACAGTGAGGAGTATTCAGTGATGACCTTTACGATCTATCCAGCCATAGATATGCGAAATGGGAAATGTGTACGACTGGAACAAGGCGATTTCAATAAGGAAACAGTGTATGGAGACAATCCTTTTGAAGTGGCAGAAAAATTTGCGGAGACTGGGGCGAAGTGGATCCATATGGTCGACCTTGATGGGGCGAAGCAAGGATCCAGACAAAATGCTGAACATGTGTTGAGAGTTGCTGAAGAGCTTGACTGCCGCGTACAAATTGGTGGAGGCATTCGTTCAGAAGCGGATGTCCTTTACTACTTAGAACGTGGTGTGGATCGTGTGATTATCGGTTCGCTTGCTGTAAGTGATATTGAAACGACGAAAAAACTGCTGGCTGAATATGGTGATCGAATCGTTATAGGGTTAGATGCACGAGACGGATATGTGTCTACTGCTGGATGGATTGAACAATCCCATATCAAAGCTGCAGAGCTTGGATCAGAATTGGCAGACGCCGGAGCGGAAACTTTCATTTATACGGATATTGCCAAAGATGGAATGTTGTCAGGACCTAATACAAAAGAAATCGTCCGCTTAGCTGAAAGGACAGGCGTCGATGTCATCGCTTCCGGAGGCATTAAGGGACTGAGTGACTTAGTAGAGTTGAAGCAATTCAGCAATCGTCATGTCATTGGCTCCATAGTCGGAAAAGCTCTTTATACAAATCAGTTCACATTAAAAGAAGCACTCGATGTGGAGGTGGACTGATGCTATCCAAAAGAATCATTCCCTGCTTGGATGTAAAAGAAGGACGAGTCGTCAAAGGAATTCAGTTTGTGGATATCCGCGATGCCGGTGATCCTGTCGAGCTTGCCAAAGTCTATGATCAGCAGGGTGCGGATGAACTTGTTTTTCTTGATATTTCTGCGAGTCATGAAGGAAAGAAAACGATGATCGATGTCGTCCGATCTGTAGCTTCTGAGCTGGCCATCCCTTTTACTGTAGGTGGAGGTATTCGCACACTTGAAGATATCAAAGAAACACTGCGGCATGGAGCGGACAAGGTCTCCCTCAATTCTTCAGCTGTGCAAACGCCCGCGCTCATTACTGAAGGAGCAGATTATTTCGGCAGTCAATGTATCGTAGTGGCCATTGATGCCAGATATGATGAAGAAATACAAAATTGGCGTGTCTACACCCATGGAGGACGCACTCCAACCAAATGGTCAGTGACAGATTGGGCGAAAGAAGCGGTTCGCTTAGGGGCAGGAGAAATTCTTCTAACTTCAATGAATCAAGACGGGGAGAAAACAGGTTTCGATTTACCACTGTTACAAGCCGTGCAGGAAGTCATCAATGTTCCTGTCATCGCATCTGGTGGTGCTGGCTCAAGTGAGCATTTTTACGAAGTTTTTACCGAAGTGGATGCAGATGCTGCCCTTGCAGCTTCGATTTTTCACTATAAGGAAACCTCAGTGGATAACGTGAAAGCATATCTGAAGGAAAAAGGAGTGCCTGTAAGATGAATATAGATGGAATTAAATTTGATGAGCAGGGCTTAGTGCCGGCAATTGTTCAAGACGCCCGCTCTAAATCTGTCCTGACTTTGGCATACATGAGTGAAGAATCCCTAAGAAAGACATTGCAACTGGAAGAAACGGTTTTTTACAGCCGTTCCCGTCAGGAGTTATGGCATAAAGGAGAAACATCCGGGAACACCCAGAAGGTGACGGGTATTCATTATGACTGTGACCAGGATGCGTTGCTTGTTCAAGTGGTTCCCTCAGGCCCCGCATGTCATAAAGGAGACTACAGTTGTTTTACAGAGTCGCTTACCGTTACGGAAAATAAACAAAAGGAAAATCGGTATGAGATCCTTGACCAGCTTCAGGATGTTTTGGCAGAGAGAAAATCGACTTTACCAAAAGACTCCTACACTTCGAAACTTTTTCAGGAAGGTGTGGACCGCATTGCCAAAAAAATCGGCGAAGAAGCGGGGGAAGTGATCATTGCTGCTAAAAATGATGACCCTGAAGAATTGGCCATGGAGTCCGCTGATTTATTGTTCCATCTGCTTATGATTTTGACGGATCGTGGAGTTCCTTTCGATGAGGCACTCCGTGTTTTAGAGAAGAGACATTCTTAGTGAATTACATTTTCCTCCTATTTCTCGAAGCTCATCTATGTTATACTGCATAATTAGTGAGATTTGAAACGGAAATAGGGGGGCACTCATGACAACATCACTAAATGGAACGGCAGCACAAGAGGATACGAACATCATCCCATTTTTGCCTTCAGGAACTTTTTACTTTACACATGGGATTCAGGCTTTTCAAAAGCGTCGTTTCAGTGCTGCTGTCAAGTGGTTGAAGAAAGCGATCGAAGCCTCTCCCGATGAGCCATTATACCAATGCCAACTTTCTGTAGTGTACACGGAAGTTGGTTCTTATCATGCCGCAAATCAGGTACTTACCGAGGTATTAGCGAACTTTGGTAAGGAATATGTAGATTGCTATTATTTGATGGCGAACAATTACGCTCACCTGGGCTTGCTTAGTGATGCAAAAAAATATGTAGAAACATATTTGGAGCAACCTGGTGATGGTGAGTTTGAAGAAGCTGCAAAACAGTTGATGGAAATGCTTGATTCTCTTGAGGAAGACGATGATGAAGATGAGTGGGCCTTTGACGATGAAGACGAACTCCTTATCTATCAAGAGACAGCATTTTACCATCTGGAACAAGAAGAATGGGATGAAGCGCTCGATGTTCTTCGTGAAATGATGGAGCTTTTTCCGGATTTTAAAATGGCCAAACATAAATATGCTTCTGCTTTATTCATGAACGGTGACCAAGAAGAAGCTATTCAATTAGAGATGGATCAACTGGAAGAAGAGCCCTGGAACATCCACAGTCATGTGAATTTAGCCACTTTTTTATTGGAAAAGGGGATGTCGGATCAAGCCCTTGTTCACATTGAACGACTCCGTAATGTATTTCCAATGCATGATCAGCAGAAACTAGCGGTAGCAGAGACTTTGGCAAGAGGTGGCTTTTATAAGGAAGCAGTGGATCGATTCCGCTCGCTTCGGAATAAACAAGTCACTCGCCGCCGTGTCTACTACAAATGGTACAGTATCGCTGTTTATCATACCGGAAACCCTTCAAAAGCTTTACAACTTTGGGAAAAAGGATGCAGGCAGTATCCGAAGATGGGCCAAGAAGGTGGACCTTGGAAAGAGGAATAAGAGCTGGAAAGAGCCATTTATCAAGCTATTCCTCACATTTAGTGAGGTCATAAGACAATCGTTTCCGTGAAGGACCAACGCTTGTCTTATGCTTGTCGAGGCTGAACGAGACACTTCCACTTTTCTTTTTTCGGTGTCCAGTTCCGAGGGGCAGCCCTTCGCGACATAAGCAAAACATTTCCGTGGAGAAACCCCTCCACTGCAATGGTTTGCTTATGCGTGTCAGGGCTCCCGGCCCCTCTCCACATTTCGCTTTATGTCTAGTTGCAGTGCCTAGCCTCTCGAGGTCATAAGTCAATCGTTTCCGTGAAGGAACAACACTTCACTATAACGCTTGTCTTATGCTTGTCGAGGCTGAACGAGGCACTTCCACTTTTCTTTCAAGCACATTAATGGACGGTTTTCGTATGATTTACTATGATATGTACAGGAAAAAGCAACTGAGATTATTGGAATATCAAGGAGTTGATAACGGATGAGTGAAGAACGTATTTATGATGTGATCATTGCAGGTGCTGGTCCTGCTGGGATGACTGCTGCTGTTTACACTTCTCGTGCTAACTTGGATACACTCATGATTGAACGTGGGGTGCCTGGTGGCCAGATGGCAAACACAGAAGATGTTGAGAACTATCCTGGTTTTGAAAGTATTCTAGGACCGGACCTTTCTAATAAAATGTTCGAGCATGCGAAAAAATTCGGTGCTGAATATGCGTATGGAGATATAAAAGAGATCATTGACGGAAAAGAATATAAGACAGTCAGAGCTGGAAATAAAGAATATAAAGCTAGAGCAGTCATTATTACTACTGGTGCTCAATATAAGGAACTGGGCGTTCAGGGCGAGAAAGAACTTGGTGGCCGTGGAGTCTCTTATTGTGCAGTTTGTGATGGGGCTTTCTTCCGTAATAAAGAATTAGTTGTCGTTGGTGGTGGCGACTCTGCAGTTGAAGAAGGAGTTTACCTGACACGTTTTGCCAGCAAAGTGACAATCGTCCATCGTCGTGACGAACTGCGTGCTCAGAAAATCCTGCAGGATCGTGCTTTTGATAATGAAAAAATCGATTTCATTTGGGATACTGTCGTCAAAACCATCAACGAGAAAGATGGAAAGGTTGGAAGTGTGACACTTCACAACAAAAAAACGGATGAAGAATATGATTTCCAAACAAATGGAACTTTCATTTATATCGGCATGAATCCGTTAAGCGAACCATTTGAAAGTCTTGGTATCACGAATGAGCAAGGCTATATCGAAACAGATGAAAACATGGAAACGAAAGTACCTGGCGTGTTCGCCGCTGGAGATATCCGTGAAAAAGAACTGCGCCAAATCGTTACCGCTACTGGTGATGGAAGTATCGCAGCGCAATCCTCACAGCACTATATTGAGAATCTTTTAGAGGAATTGAAAGTCGTCAATTAAAAGATACAGCTTCTTAATCCAGGTGTAATGCCTGTGAAATATTCACCTGTTAAGATGGAATTATAATTGACCCCCTTTTAATAGATATAAATCTCTATGAGGCACAGGTGCTTGTCACCTGTGCCTTTTTTTGGTCAGAATATGAAAAACAGCCGTGGTATCTTGTTATTCTACATACCACCTCCAGCTAAAAGTCCCTTCCACTACATGATGGCGGCATCGTTCGGCTTCAGAAGGAGGCGACAAGGGGCTTGCTCTTTTGTTCGTGGAGGAACTTTTAATAGTTGTGATCAGGACGACAAAGTCTGATCCGGAAATTCCCACACTAACATCCCTAATACTTTAAGTTAGACTTATTCCAACGGTAATTACGCTTTTTTGATGGCCTCTATATATAGAAGTCATCATATCATTGTGGCGTTCTGTGTATTCATTGTATAATGAGGGGAGATGTCCTCTAGAAAGAAATTGAGGTGACAGAATAGATGCAACGTGTAGCAAATTGTATATTACGAGTGAATGAACACGTATTAATGTTGAAAAAACCACGACGAGGCTGGTACGTAGCTCCTGGTGGAAAAATGGAACCAGGAGAAAACATAAAAGACTCAGTCAGCCGCGAATTCAAAGAGGAAACTGGTCTTTCCATCCAGAATCCTGAATTAAAGGGTTCCTTCACATTCATCATGCGGGAGGAAGAGCAGACAGCGCAAGAATGGATGATGTTCACGTTTTACAGTACAGCCTATTCTGGAGAATTGCTGGAAGTGAGTGACGAAGGGGAATTAGAGTGGGTCCCTGTAGATGAAGTTCTCAAAAAACCGATGGCGGAGGGTGATCGGGAAATTTTCAAGCACATCCTGAGTAGTGACGAGCAAGTATATGGGACATTTGTATATACGACGGACTTCCGATTGATCGATCAAGATTTGGATCCGACACGACCTGAGTAGTGAGGAGCGATTGAAGATGCAAGTTGATGCCAACGAAACTCAATTAGTAATTATTACTGGGATGTCAGGAGCAGGGAAAACCGTGGCTGTTCAGAGTTTTGAAGATCTCGGTTTTTTTTGTGTCGATAACCTCCCACCTGCCTTGCTTCCGAAATTCCTGGAGCTGATGAAAGATTCCACCAATAATATTCAAAATGTCGCTTTAGTGATGGATTTAAGAGGAAGAGAGTTTTTTGATGCCTTGTTCGACTCTTTGGATCGACTAGGAAAAGAAGATTGGATACAAGAACATATTCTCTTTTTGGATGCAGAAGATCAATCATTGGTTTCGCGCTACAAAGAAACAAGACGGTCTCACCCATTAGCTAAGGAAGGGCTTCCTCTTGATGGGATCCGCAGGGAGCGCAAAATGCTTGATGAACTAAAGGGACGCTCGCAAACGATTATTGACACAACTACACTAAAACCTAAAGAACTCCGAGAGCGTATCATCGAAAATTACCGTCAAAAAGAACAACAAGTATTTTCTGTACAAATGGTTTCTTTCGGTTTCAAGTATGGAGTGCCGATCGATGCGGATCTCATGTTCGATGTCCGTTTCCTGCCTAATCCTCATTATGTGGAACATATGCGCCCGTTGACAGGATTGAATACGGAAGTTTCTTCGTACGTATTCAAATGGTCAGATACCCAAAAGTTTCTTGAAAAGCTGAAGGATCTCCTTCAATTTATGCTTCCTCAATATAAACGAGAAGGAAAGAGCCAACTCGTCGTAGCTATCGGGTGCACGGGCGGGCAGCACCGATCTGTCGCTTTAGCAGAACACTTATCAGAATATTTTTCAACAGACTATGTCACACACGTGACTCATAGAGATATAGACAAAAGAAAGGGTTTGTAACGGATGGATAATGGGACCAAGCCAAATGTCGTTGTCGTAGGTGGTGGTACCGGTATGCCTGTACTTCTGCGTGGCCTCAAGAATTTACCGATCGATCTATCAGCAATTGTTACGGTAGCTGACGACGGTGGAAGCTCAGGCCGTTTGCGGAACGAAATGGAGATTCCTGCTCCAGGTGACATACGTAATGTCGTGGCCGCATTGTCAGATGCAGAACCGATGCTGTTGGAACTGTTTCAACATCGTTTTGCCAATGGTAATGGTTTGTCCGGACATTCGATGGGAAACTTATTGCTTGCTGCTATGGCCTCGATGACGGGGGATTTTTATAAGGGAATCAAAGAGATTTCCCGCGTTTTGAATGTGCGTGGTCATATCTATCCGATTGCTAACCATTCCATGAGTCTCCATGCAGAAATGGAAGATGGGACGATCGTGACAGGGGAATCCAGTATTCCTAAGCAGAATAAAAAAATCAAAAAAGTATTTGTAAGTCCGACCCCCATCCAACCCTTGCCAGAAGCGGTTGAAGCCATTAAAGCGGCTGACTTGATCGTGATTTCCCCCGGGAGTCTGTATACAAGTATTCTGCCGAACATCATCATACCTGAAATCGGTCAAGCCCTTATGGAAACAAAAGCGAAAGTCACTTATATATGTAATGTTATGACACAGGAAGGGGAAACTTCAGGATATACGGCTGCCGACCATATTCAAGCTCTGTATGACCATATCGGTGAAGGTGTCCTCCAATCAGTAATCGTGCATAACCAACCGATTGACCAGGGAGTTAGAAAGGCATACGCAGAAGAAAACGCAGAGCCTGTCATTTATGATATCGACCGGATCAGGTCGATGGGATTGAAAGTAATAGAAGAAGATATCATAGACCGTAGTAAGTCTATGTTACGTCATGACACCGATAAACTCGCCCGACTATTGTATTCTATGTTGTGAGTGGGTATTCGGTGGTAAAAGGGGGTGGACATCCATGTCATTTGCATCTGAAATCAAAAAAGAATTGACCAATGTCGAAGCAGATACTTGCTGTATGGAATCTGAACTAGCTGCACTCGTTAGGATGAACGGAACCTTTTCCTTATCAAATCGTGAGTATATTCTAGATGTCCAGACAGAAAATGCTGCGATTGCCAGAAGGATTTATACGTTAACAAAAAAATTGTATCCATATCCAGTAGAATTGCTAGTCAGGAAAAAAATGCGTTTAAAGAAAAACAATGTCTATATCGTCAGGATGACCGAAAAGGCGAAAGTGGTGTTGGAAGATCTGGGGATTCTTAAGGGACCACTTTCGATAAACCACGACATTCCAGGTAAATACCTCAATGATACATGTTGTAAACGTGCTTATCTAAGAGGAGCGTTTTTGGCAGGTGGATCGGTCAACAATCCAGAAACTTCGTCTTACCATCTGGAGATTTATTCTTCTGATGAGGAACACAACGAGGCGTTGTGCGAGCTTATGAACCGCTTCGATCTGCACGCTCGGACATTGGACAGAAAGAAAGGTTATATAACTTACTTGAAAGAAGCAGACAAGATTACAGAATTAATCAGCAATATCGGTGCGCATCAGGCACTGTTCAAATTTGAGGACGTCCGCATTGTAAGGGATATGCGCAATTCTGTTAATCGTTTGGTGAATTGTGAAACTGCTAATTTAAATAAGACAATCGGGGCTGCTTTCCGGCAAGTGGAGAACATCAAATTCATAAAGCGAACTGTCGGTCTGGAGGCTTTACCTGATAAACTTCAAGAAATAGCCGCGCTAAGGTTACAGCATCAGGAAGTTTCTTTGAAAGAACTTGGTGAGTTTGTTTCTGGAGGCACGATCAGTAAATCCGGCATCAACCATCGCTTAAGGAAGATTGATGAGTTTGCTGATAAAGTGAGAAGAGGCGAAGTGATAGAAAACACAAGAAATTAATGTTTCTTTCACTGATTCATGCTATAATTAACTACAATTATAAACGCTTTCATTGTTAGAAAGCGTTCTTTTCCTTGTAAGATTGAATCCGCTTTCAAAAAACGATAGATATAGCTAGAGAGGAGAATGACTGGTGATTGAAAGTACTGTAAAAATTGAGTTGGAAACAGGGCTACAAGCAAGACCTGCTGCGCAGTTTGTGCAAGAGGCGAATAAATTCGCGGCAGACATATTCATTGAAAAAGAAGAAAAGCGAGTGAATGCTAAAAGTATTATGGGGCTGATGAGCCTGGCTGTTGGTACAGATGAGGATATCAAACTGATTGCAGACGGTTCAGATGAGGAAGAAGCCATTCGTGTTTTGTCTGCTTTCGTGCAGGAAACTTAACGTTATGTATGTGAACTAATGAACGTTCTCGATTAAGGGAACGTTCTCATAAGAGAGAAAAACCGCTGTGAATAATCACAGCGGTTTTCTGTAGTATTGCTAAAGAGATGTAGGAATTACATCTTATTTATCAGATGTTTTCTCCATAACTTTATCGATCAAGCCATAGTCTACTGCTTCGTGAGCTGACATGAAGTTGTCACGATCAGTATCGCGCTCAATGACTTCCATCGGTTGACCAGTACGCTCAGCAAGAATCTTGTTCAGTTTCTCGCGCATTTTGATAATTCTTTTAGCATGAATTTCAATATCTGAAGCCTGACCTTGAGTACCGCCCAGTGGTTGGTGAATCATTACTTCACTGTTTGGAAGAGCATAACGTTTTCCGGGTTCTCCGGCGTTAAGCAAGAATGCACCCATGGAAGCTGCCATACCTGTACAGATAGTAGATACGTTGGGTTTTATGAATTGCATTGTATCATAGATGGCCATACCAGCAGTTATGGATCCACCTGGTGAGTTGATATATAATGAGATATCTTTATCTGGGTCGTCAGCTGCCAGGAAAAGCAATTGAGCGACAACAGAGTTGGAGATGTTATCATCGATTGGGCTTCCGAGCATAATAATCCGATCTTTAAGTAAGCGGGAATAAATGTCGTAAGCGCGCTCTCCGCGATTCGTTTGTTCAATAACTGTAGGGACTAAATTCATTTTAAGTTCCTCCTTATCATCAAATTAATATGATGGAATACATTTATCATACAATTAAGGTCAATGAAGGTCAAACAAAAACATTCGACCTTTTTTTCTACTTAATTAGGAATTAAAAAAGAGCAAATCTTGGGTCTATCTCGATATGTAAACTCTAGTGATGTTCCAGTGATTTTTCTTTTGTTAAGATTCCTTCTAACATCATACCCTAATATTTTTCAGATAAACGTGTAACGTGTTTTATAGCTATATGAAGTGAACAGGAATTTTCAAGACCGCTCAATATATATGCTTTCATTAATATAGAAGAGCCCCCTTGAATTCATATAAAAACGAACTTAATAAAAGGGTTGCGTTTTTCAATGAATCTAATTATAATATTAAATGCATGTCACTTTTGCGCCCGTAGCTCAGTTGGATAGAGCGGTAGATTCCGGTTCTACGTCAGTCGGAGGTTCGAATCCTCTCGGGCGCGCTGAACATTGTCGAAAAAGGTCTTCTTTTATAGGAAGACCTTTTTTTATGTCGAAATTCACATTATATTTTTTCAGTATAATATAAGTGGAAAAAGCAGTTGCATAAATGTTATCTAGAAATACATTACGCAAGTATCACACATAAATTACACTAAGATGTCTTTTTCTTTTGTTATCTCGATGTAGTTTCTAATACCCTTTACTTATGTTATTATTATTTTATGTAATAAAAGACTTTTCGCTTTGAACAGAAAAGGGGTATTTATGACAAACCTAATCCGTTACAAACTGTTGTCAACTGAGGAAATTTCTGAAGACAGACGGATCCACGTGTTCGACATGCAGCAACAACAAAAATTGTCATTTAATTATGAATCGTTGAAGAGAACACCTGAGAACTATGCATGCGGAGAGTTAGCGGATTTCTTACAAAAAAGAAAACTGAAAATTGATAATGGTTTTTATGATGATAAAGGACATGCCTCCTAGAGCGTGTCCTTTTTTTGTTCAATCATTTATAATAGGACTGGATTAGTATAGCGTAGCATCAGTTACACGAGCCCCCTCATCGCGGATTGATTATTTATGGTGGTTCGGGGGAAGGTACCGTATAACAAAGTCCTCTCTTCGGCAAAAGAAGCTCTACTAAAGGATTACCAGAATGGTTGATGATTACGTGTCTAATTGTAATGATTATTAACTTGAATTTAACACAGTGATGGAAAAGACCATTTCTCGAGATTTAACACCGGACTTTTTCTTCTCATGAACTCTCCAGAAATATCGGAACCGATTTCCCGAATACGTACGTGACGTTCAACAGCGGGTTTAACAGATTAATAAGAACAGCTTAATGGAGTGATTGTTGTGTCAGAAGTTATCTTGTATACCAGAAATAAATGCCCTCTGTGCGAAGAGGTAAGGAACCTTATTTCCTTATTCAATGTGGATGTTATCGAAATCGACATTGAAACAGATCCCGTTCTCCTGGAGAATTACATGTTTGAGGTACCTGTCTTAAAGATTGGCAATTATGAATTGGATTATAGGTCTATCGACTACTTTGAGCTGGAAAAGCGTTTACAATAAAAAACGTAATGGTTTCCGCTTGCGTGTAGAGACCCCCACTGTTAATATAAAAATTGAAATGAGATATTTTTTTGCTCCGAGCGGGACATAATATGACTAGCTGGGACGTAATACATCCCAGGTGGAACCATTTCAAAAAGGAGCTTTTCCATGAGAGCGTTCATCGACTTACAAAAAAAATTATTCCCCGATGTCTTGGACGTTATTCAACGGCGTTATCTGCTGCTGTATTACATTCAGATTATGCAGCCTGTAGGGCGTAGAGCTCTGGCAGAGAACGTTGAATTAGCGGAGCGCACCGTCCGTAGCGAGGTTGATTTTTTGAATAAGCAAGGGGCTGTCGAGATTACGTCCAGAGGTATGCATTTAAGTTATGAAGGGCAGAACATTCTCGAACAGTTAGCCGAGTTTATCAAGGAATCTACTGGGATTAAGGTTTTAGAACAGCAATTAAAGGATAAATTAAACCTAGACTATGTCGTTGTTGTTCCAGGTAATAGTGATGAACTCGATTGGGTAAAACAAGAGATGGGAAAAGCTTGTGTCCAATATTTGAAAACGCATATGAGTCCGAATGAGGCGATCGCCATTACTGGTGGTACGACCATGGCTTCGGTAGCACAAATGATGACTCCGCTCAATGGAGCTGATCAATGTTTATTTGTACCTGCACGTGGAGGCTTGGGTGAGAGAGTAGAAAACCAGGCTAATACGATTTGTGCAGAAATGGCAAAGAAAGCAAAAGGTGATTATCGTCTTCTTTATGTACCTGATCCTTTAAGTGAGGAATCATATCAAACCATCAAAGAAGAGCCTTCTATTAAGGAAGTGCTTGATATCATCCGTCATGCAGAAATCGTCATCCATGGCGTAGGGGACGCATTGACGATGGCAGAGCGTAGAAAAACCTCTTCAGAACAACTGGAATTAATCAGAAAGCATGAAGCTGTTGGCGAGGCTTTCGGTTATTATTTCAACAATAGAGGTGAAATCGTTCACAAGGTTCGCACCGTTGGTCTTCAACTGGAAGACTTGCAGCATGCGAAACATGTCATTGCTGTTGCTGGTGGTCGCTCTAAAGCACAAGCCATCGCATCTTATTTCCAACCAGGACAAAGTAATGTCCTGATCACCGATGAAGGTGCTGCACAAGAGTTAATAAGGGAGTTATCCCTTTAAATAAAATGATTTTTATCATCCAAGGAGGAATTTTGCATGACAGTAAGAATTGGTATTAATGGTTTTGGACGTATCGGACGTAACGTTTTCCGTGCTTCATTGAAAAATGACGATGTAGAGGTAGTAGCGGTTAACGACTTGACTGATGCGAACATGCTTGCACACTTGCTGCAATATGATACTGTTCACGGTACTCTTTCTGAAGAGGTTACGACTAACGGTGACAACCTGATCGTAGGTGGAAATGAAATCAAAGTGCTTTCTGAAAAAGATCCAGCTCAACTTGGCTGGGGAGATCTTGGTGTAGATATCGTAATCGAATCTACAGGCCGCTTCACTCAACGTGAAGATGCTAAGAAACACTTGGATGCAGGTGCTAAGAAAGTTATCATCTCTGCTCCAGCTAAACAAGAAGATCTTACAATCGTAATGGGCGTTAACGAAGACCAGTACGACAAAGATTCTCACCACGTTATCTCTAACGCTTCTTGTACGACGAACTGCTTGGCGCCGTATGCGAAGATTCTTGATGAGAAATTCGGTCTTAAACGCGGTATGATGACTACAGTTCACTCTTACACGAACGACCAGCAAATTCTTGATCTTCCACATAAGGATTACCGTCGTGCTCGTGCAGCTGCTCAAAACATCATCCCGACAACTACTGGTGCTGCGCAAGCTGTTGCAAAAGTTCTTCCACAACTTGATGGTAAACTTAGCGGTATGGCTATGCGTGTTCCGACAGCAAACGTTTCTATCGTAGACTTCGTTGCTGAATTAGATAAAAACGTTACTTCTGAGGAAGTGAATGAAGCACTTAAAGCAGAAGCAGAAGGCAAACTTAAAGGAATTCTAGGTTATAGCGATGAGCCACTTGTTTCAACTGACTACAATGGCAACACGCACTCTTCTGTAATCGATGGCCTTTCTACACTTACTCTAGAAAACAACATGGTTAAAGTTGTTTCTTGGTATGACAATGAATTCGGTTACTCCAGCCGTTGTGTAGACCTAGCCGTTTACCTTAAAAACCAAGGCTTGTAATATCTGAGCCATATTTGAAAATACTATGAAAATGATGGAAAGGAGGGGGTCTCATGTCCTCCTCCTTTATCCATGTTTTTTCGGTTCCTGCTTATCGGCGTTTTCATAGTTGATATACGTGGAAACGTACATATGGGGCAGGCGATGAACCTGACCACAAACCAAGGAGGTTGTCATTCTATGAATAAGAAAACAATCCGTGATGTTGAAGTGAATGGACAAACGGTATTCTGCCGTGTCGACTTCAACGTACCGATGAGCGGTGGAGAAGTTACAGACGACACCAGAATCAAAGCTGCTCTCCCGACAATCAAGCACTTGACAGGGAACGGAGCCAAAGTCATTCTTGCAAGTCACCTTGGACGTCCGAAAGGGGAAGTCGTTGAAGAACTTCGTCTTGATTCAGTGGCGAACCGCCTGAGCGACCTTTTAGGTCAAACAGTAACAAAAACGGATGAAGTATACGGAGATGAAGTGAACCAGGCTATTTCTGAAATGGGAAATGGCGATGTACTCCTTATCGAAAATGTCCGCTTCAATCCAGGTGAAGAAAAGAATGATGCAGACCTTGCGAAAGCATTCGCAGATATGGCAGACCTCTACGTGAATGACGCGTTTGGTGCTGCTCACCGTGCCCATGCTTCTACAGCTGGTGTAGCTGAACATATCCCTGCTGTAGCTGGTTTCCTAATGGAAAAAGAAATCAATGTATTAGGAAAAGCACTTTCCAACCCTGAGCGCCCATTCACAGCAATTATCGGTGGTGCGAAAGTTAAAGATAAAATCGGGGTCATCGACAACCTGATTGATAAAGTCGATCACTTGATCATTGGTGGAGGACTTGCTTACACGTTTGTGAAAGCACAAGGTCACGAAATCGGTAAATCTCTATTAGAAGAAGATAAAATTGACTTGGCAAAAGAGTATATGAAGAAAGCAGAAGCCAAAGGTGTCCATTTCCATATGCCTGAGGATGTTATTGTAGCAGATGACTTTTCTGATTCTGCCAATAAACATGAGGTAGCGATTGACAGTATTCCTGCTGATTGGGAAGCCTTGGACATTGGTCCGAAAACAAGAGAGAAATATGCGGAGATCATCAAAGAATCCAAGTTGGTCATTTGGAATGGACCAATGGGTGTATTTGAACTTGAATCTTTTGCTAACGGAACTAAAGCGGTGGCAAATGCTCTTTCTGAAACAGATGGCTATACAGTTATCGGTGGAGGAGATTCGGCAGCGGCTGTAGAGAAGTTCGGTTACGCAAATGATATGGATCACGTATCCACAGGTGGTGGCGCATCCCTTGAATTCATGGAAGGTAAAGAACTTCCTGGTGTGGCACTACTGAACGATAAATAAATAAGGAGAGGTGAAGCAGATATGCGTAAACAAGTGATTGCAGGAAATTGGAAAATGAATAAAACTCATCGCGAAGCGGAAGATTTCATTCAAACAACTAAAAACGAGGTTCCTTCTTTTGATCAAGTGGAATCTGTTGTTTGTGCTCCATTCCCATTTCTACAAAAACTCGTAGAAGCGACAGAAGGCACAAGCCTGAAAGTCGGTGCTCAGAACATGCATTTTGAAGAAAGCGGAGCATTCACTGGTGAAGTCAGTCCAGTTATGCTGAAAGAGCTTGGGGTCACATATGTTGTACTTGGCCACTCTGAACGCCGTGAAATTTTCAAAGAAACAGATGAGCTTGTTAACAAAAAAGTCCATGCTGCTTTCAAACATGGTTTAACTCCAATAGTTTGTGTAGGTGAGTCCCTTGATCAACGTGAAGCAGATCAAACGATGGACGTAGTGGAAACACAAGTGAAAAAAGCATTGGATGGTCTGACGAACGAACAATGTGCAGAAACGATCATCGCATATGAACCGATATGGGCGATAGGCACAGGACGTACAGCAACTTCCGAGCAAGCAAATGAAGTATGTACACACATCCGTAAAGTGGTCAGTGAATTTGTGAATGCAGAAGCTGCAGAAGCTGTGCGTATTCAATACGGCGGCAGTGTGAAGCCTGCGAATGTAGATGAGCTTCTATCTCAGTCCGACATCGATGGTGCTCTCGTAGGTGGAGCAAGCTTGGAAGCTGATTCTTTCCTAAAACTTGTGGAGGCAGGTAAGCATGAGTAAGCAAAACCTGGCTGCATTGATTATCCTTGATGGATATGCTCTTCGGGATGAAGAGAAAGGAAATGCCGTCAAACAAGCGAACACACCTAATTTTGATCGTTATTGGAACAAGTTCCCACACTCCGAGTTAACGGCGTGTGGGGAAGCTGTCGGACTTCCTAAAGGACAAATGGGTAATTCAGAAGTCGGGCATTTGAACATCGGCGCAGGTCGCGTCGTTTATCAAAGTTTGACTCGTATCAACCTTTCTATCCGTGAAGGCGACTTTTTTGACAATGAGATTCTCCTTAACGCGGTACGTGAAGCGAAAGCGAAAAGCAAGGCGCTTCATGTCTTCGGTTTGCTTTCTGATGGTGGAATTCACAGTCATATCGATCATATGATTGCGACGTTGAAGCTTGCTAAAAGTGAAGGGTTGGAAAAAGTATTCATCCATGCCTTTTTAGATGGACGTGACGTTGGTCAACAATCAGCTAAAACGTATCTTAAACAGACATTAGAAGCGGTTGATGAAGTCGGTGTCGGTCAGCTCGCAACAATATCAGGTCGTTATTACGCGATGGACCGTGACAATCGTTGGGAGCGTGTCAAGAAAGCTTATGACGCGATTGCCTACGGTGAAGGCCCGACATACAAGGATCCAATCAAAGCGATTGATGATTCTTATGAAAAAGATATTTATGATGAATTCGTGGAGCCTGTCGTTTTGACTGATGAAGACGGCAAGCCAGTTGGAACGGTAGAAGATGAAGATAGTGTCATTTTCTTTAACTTCCGTCCGGATCGTGCTATCCAACTCTCAAGTGCCTTTGCTAACGATGACTTTACAGATTACGAGCGTGGAGATAAAGCACCCAAACAACTCCATTTCGTTGGTATGACACAGTACAGTGATAAAGTTGAAAGTAAGATAGCTTTTCCTCCGAATGATTTGAAAAATACGGTAGGAGAAGTCTTAGCAGATAATGATATGAAACAACTCCGCATTGCAGAAACTGAAAAGTACCCGCATGTGACATTCTTTATGAGTGGCGGCCGTGAGCAAGAATTCGAAGGGGAAGAGCGCATCCTCATCGATTCACCTAAAGTCGCGACTTATGATTTAAAACCGGAAATGAGCGCTTATGAAGTAACAGATGCTTTGCTGAGCGAACTGGATGCAGACAAGCATAACGCAATCATTCTTAACTTCGCTAATCCGGACATGGTTGGTCACTCAGGGATGCTTGAACCGACCATTAAAGCGATCGAGACGGTGGACGAATGTCTTGGTAAAGTTGTAGACAAAATACAGGAAAAGGGTGGCCATGCCATCATTACGGCTGACCATGGAAACTCTGATGAGGTGACGACCTTAGAAGGAGATGCCATGACGGCCCACACAACTAATCCTGTACCGGTAATTGTGACAAAAGAAGGTGCAGAACTCCGTAGTGGCGGTGTTTTAGGTGATTTATCGCCAACCCTTCTTGAACTGTTAAATGTTGAACAACCTGAAGAAATGACAGGAAAATCATTAATTAAAAAATAAGGGAGAGATATTAATGCCTTACATTACTGACGTATATGCACGCGAAGTCCTGGACTCTCGCGGCAACCCAACAGTTGAAGTTGAAATTTATACAGAATCCGGAGCTTTCGGTACGGCCCTCGTACCAAGTGGTGCTTCTACAGGTGAATATGAAGCTGTAGAACTTCGTGATGGTGACAAGGAACGTTACCTTGGAAAAGGTGTCCAAAACGCTGTGGATAACGTAAATGAAAAAATTGCTCCAAACCTTCTAGGTATGGATGTCACTCAGCAAGTAATCATTGACCAAATGATGAGAGAACTTGATGGTACAGAAAACAAAGGAAACTTAGGTGCAAACGCAATCCTTGGTGTTTCCATGGCTGTTGCCCATGCTGCTGCTGATGTAGTAGGTCTTCCACTTTATAAGTACCTTGGTGGATTCACGGCAGCTACGCTTCCAACACCAATGATGAATATCCTTAACGGTGGCGAGCATGCTGATAACAACGTAGACATTCAAGAATTCATGGTTATGCCAGTCGGTGCGCCAACATTCAAAGAAGCTCTACGTATGGGTGCAGAAATTTTCCACTCTCTTAAAAAAGTCCTTAGTAACAAAGGATATAACACTGGTGTAGGTGATGAAGGTGGCTTTGCTCCTGATTTAGGATCTAACGAAGAAGCTCTATCTACAATCATCGAAGCGATCGAAGCAGCTGGTTACAAGCCGGATGCTGAAGTGAAGCTTGCAATGGACGTTGCTGCCTCTGAAATCTATGAAGACGGTAAATACAACCTTAAAGGTGAAGGTGTCGTGCGCACCTCTGAAGAAATGGTTGACTGGTATGAAGAGCTTGTCAACAAGTATCCAATTGTCTCCATTGAAGATGGTCTTGATGAGAACGATTGGGAAGGTACAAAACTTCTTACAGAGCGCATTGGTGACCGTATCCAGCTTGTTGGTGACGACTTGTTCGTTACAAACACAGAGAAACTTGGCCGCGCAATTGAAGAGGGTATTGGGAACTCCATCTTGATTAAAGTGAACCAAATCGGTACTCTTACTGAGACATTTGAAGCAATTGAAATGGCGAAACGTGCGGGTTACACTGCTGTCATCTCTCACCGTTCTGGTGAAACAGAAGATGCAACAATCGCTGACATCGCTGTTGCAACAAATGCTGGTCAAATCAAGACTGGTGCTCCATCCCGAACAGACCGGGTAGCGAAGTACAACCAACTTCTTCGTATCGAAGACCAGTTACTGGGAACAGCTACCTATGCGGGCGGAAAAGCGTTCTATAACTTGAATAAATAAATTCGCAAATGAGCCTCTCTGATGATTCAGGGAGGCTTTTTTCTATGATATGATAATGTTAGACAAACAGGAGTAGGAGAAAATCATTCATGAAACGACTGGTTAAAATTGTTTTTCTTATTTGCCTTTTCTATGGGCTTTATACTGGTTACACTGTATGGACCTTTGGAGAAGAAGAGGAGATACCTGAGGCTGATGCAGCTATTGTCCTTGGTGCTGCTCAGTGGGATGGGAAGCCTAGTCCCGTATTTGAAGGACGCTTGAAACAAGGGATTGAATTGTATGAAGAAGGTAAGGTTGAATATTTAGTGCTGACAGGTGGAACGAGTGAAAATGCTGCTTCCTCAGAAGCGGAAGTAGGGAAAGATTACGCCATCGCACATGGAGTTGCAAAGGAAGATATTTTATATGAAGATCGATCTTTAATGACAGAGGACAACCTGAAAAATGCCAAAAAGGTGTCAGGTGAGAAGAGCATCGATACATTCCTATTGATCAGTGATCAATTTCATTTGAAGAGAGCTGTGATTATGGCAGAAAACCAAGGGATGGATGTAAAAGGGGTCCCGACCCAATATTCGGCTTATGAATCATTAGAAACTAAGTTGCCTTTCTTCTTAAGGGAATGGGCCTATCTAATGGTCCAGCAAGTCACGAAACTGCTGATTGTATGAGGTGAGCATATGGATCTGTTAGAAGCGATTATAAACCGGCGCTCTATTCATGAGTACAAAAATGAACAAATAGACCGAAAAGTATTGAAGCAGATCTTTTCCAAGGCTTGCTGGGCCCCTAACCATCGAATGAAAGAACCATGGAGCATCAAGCTCTATCAAGGCGATGGGAAAATGGACTATGCCAAAAAGGTGATCGATAGTTATGATAGAGAAGGTTTTTTCAACAATTACGATCATCAAAAAAGCAATAAGATGAAAGAGGGAATCCGACAGTTTCTTCTCAATATCCCTCATCATGCTTTAGTCTATATGGAGCGTGACCCTGACCAAAGAAAGTATGAAGAGGACTATGCTGCTGTGTGTGCTTATATCCAAAACGTTCAGCTACTTGCGTGGGAGGCAGGTATAGGCGTTTTATGGACCACAAGCCCATATTTACATGATAATGAATTTGTTCGGGATATCGGACTTGATTCGTCCGATTATAAGCTTGTTTCGGTTTTGCAGATGGGTTATCCTCTTCGCATTCCTAATCCGAAAAAAAGAACGCCCATTGAAAATAAGATGCAAATTATAGACAGTGGAGAAACAAAAAAAGCTGACGCTTAATTGGCGTCAGCTTTCTTGTTCTTTTCATTTAAGTGATCCTCATCTGGTAAAGGATCAACGGTGTGTTTGTAATCATAACCTTTTGAAACAGCCATGCCGAACATAGCGGCAATCCCCAAAACAATAGCAATACATACGAGCATGATAACCGTAAATGTCATGGAAACACATCTCTTTCTTTAGATCATAACAGAGGTGAAGTTCTTCTCTGGACACACCTATTTTCCCACATAATGAATAAGAATACTACTTTGTTTGTGTTTTTTCTTTCACGAAAGCGACAACTTCTTCAGCTGTGCCCATTGAAAGGATTTCGTCTTTATATGAAGATAATTCTTTCTTGGAAAGCTCTCTGATTTGTGTACGTGCAGGTAAGATGGAAGTGGCACTCATACTGAATTCGTCTAACCCAAGCCCCAATAGGATCGGAATTGCGATTTCATCACCAGCCATTTCTCCGCACATACCTGCCCATTTACCTTCAGCATGAGCAGCTTCGATGACGTTATTCACAAGGTTCAAGATCGCAGGATTGTATGGTTGGTACAGGTAAGAAACCCGCTCATTCATACGGTCTGCAGCCATCGTGTACTGAATCAAGTCATTTGTACCGATACTGAAGAAGTCCACTTCTTTAGCGAATTGACGTGCGATGACAGCCGTTGCTGGTATTTCAACCATCATACCGACTTCGATCTCATCAGAAATTTCTTTCCCTTCGCTCTTCAAGTTTTCTTTTTCTTCTTCAAGAATCGCTTTTGCCTGACGGAACTCTTCAAGTGTCGCTATCATCGGGAACATGATTTTTAAATTTCCATGGACACTTGCACGCAGCAATGCCCGAAGTTGGACACGGAAGATGTCATCGCGTTCCAGGCAAAGACGAATCGCACGATAACCCAGGAATGGATTCATTTCTTCAGGCAGGTCGAGGTAGTCCAGTTCTTTATCTCCGCCGATATCAAGGGTACGGACGACGACAGGCTTGTCCCCCATTTGCTTAAGAACGGAAGAGTAGGCGTCAAACTGCTCTTCTTCTGTCGGAAGCTGGCTTTTCCCCATGTAGAGGAATTCTGTACGATAAAGACCTACACCTTCACCACCGTTGTTGAGCACACCTTGAACATCTTCGGGAGTACCAATATTAGCTACAAGCTCAACATGCTCCCCTTCAGATGTGACAGTTGTTTCATCCTTTAGCTTTGCCCACTCTTGCTTTTGTTTCTCGAAATCATCTTGTTTTTGCTTGTACTCTTCGATTTGAGCATCAGTTGGATCAATGATCACATCACCATTAATGCCATCTACGATGACCATTGTATCTTTGGGAGCCTGAGAAGTAATATTCTTAGTCCCTACTACAGCTGGTATCTCAAGCGAGCGGGCCATGATTGCAGAATGCGAGGTACGACCACCGATATCAGTTGTGAACCCTTTGACAAACTGTTTATTCAACTGAGCTGTATCGGAAGGTGTTAAATCATCAGCAACGATGACGACTTCCTCATTAATCAATGCGGGATCAGGAAAAGTCACTCCCAGTAAGTGAGCCATCACACGTTTGGTCACATCATGAATGTCTGCAGCGCGTTCACGCATGTATTCGTTATCCATGTTTTTGAACATGTCAATGAACATATTGGCCGTTTCCGAAAGAGCAGCCTCTGCATTTACATTTTCGCTTTTGATTTTATCCTCGATCGGTTTGATTAGTTCAGGGTCGCTGAGGACCAATAGATGAGCGGAGAAGATCTCTGCATGCTCATCGCCTAGTGATTTTTTTGTGTGTTCTTTAATCTTTTCAAGCTCTGACTTAGAAATATCCAAAGCTTCGTGGAGGCGTTTAACCTCTTGTTCCGGTTGTTCGATATCTGATTTACTGAAAGAGAGGTCTGGAGCTTCCAGACGATAGACTTTAGCAATAGCGATACCGCTGGAAGCTGCAATACCTTGAAGCTGTGTCATGCCTTTATTCCCCCAAACCTTCATTCTTCATTGTTGTTTCCAAATGATCGATTGCTTCTTGTTCGTCACTACCTTCTGCAGTGATTTTCACTTCAGAGTTTGCTGGGATGCCTAGGCTCATGATTCCCATGATGGATTTCAAGTTTACAGACTTTTCTTTGTAGTGCAAGTTAATATCAGACTCGTATTTACCAGCGTTCTGAACAAGAACTGTGGCAGGACGAGCGTGTACACCGTCTGAGGATGTAATTGTAAATGTTTTTTCAACCATTATAATTCCTCCTAAAAATTCGTATTGTATATGAGTTACCCTAACTTTACTATTTTAAGCCTTTCGGAGGTCTTTTTTCAAGAATCCTACAATAATTGCAGAAAGAATCGAACCGGCAATTATTGCCACAAGGTAAAGTGCGATTTGCATTAAACCACCTTCAACAAGCGGGGCGACGATGATACCGCCATGTGGGGCGCGTAAACCTATTCCGAACAACATCGTCAACATTCCGGTCAATGCGCTTCCTGCGACCATGGATGGGATTACTCGTGCAGGGTCTGCAGCGGCAAATGGAATCGCACCTTCGGTTATGAAGAATGCACCGAGTGGATAGGCTGCCTTTCCTGTTTCGCGTTCTTGATTAGTGAATTTGTTTTTGAAGAATGTCGTTGCAAGTCCCATAGCAAGTGGCGGGACCATACCGCCTGCCATTGCAGCAGCTATGAACGTATAGTTTCCGGCATCTAAAGCTGCGATACCGAATGTGTAGGCTGCTTTATTTACAGGACCACCCATATCTACCGCCATCATTCCACCTACAATTAATCCGAGCAGGGCCAAGTTTGAACCACTCATACGATCAAGAAGATCGAACAGCCATGTGTAGACGCTTGTCAAAGCAGGGTTGATGAGTAACATAATCATACCTGTTCCGAAAATCGCAAGGACAGGATAGAGCAATACGGTTTTCAAACCATCCATTACAGCTGGAAGGCCTTCCAGTAACTTTTTGACCAATAATGTCAAATAACCAGCTAAGAAACCTGCAATCAAACCGCCTAAGAAACCAGAGCCATTCCCGGCACCTTCAACGGTTTGGGTAATGGCGATCAAACCACCGACCATACCTGGTGCAAAACCGGGCCGGTCTGCAATGCTAGATGCGATGAAACCAGCCAGTACAGGAACAAGCAGGAAGAAAGCATTGCCGCCGCCAATGATATTCAGCATTTCGGCGAAGCGGTTGTACTCTTCATTTGATGGATCTGCAGAATTGATTCCCCAGAAGAAGGAAATGGCAATTAAAATTCCGCCACCGACGACAAATGGGAGCATGTTTGATACACCATTCATCAAGTGTTTATAAAAGCCAGTACGTTGACCTTTTTCCTCAGATGAATCCTGGTTGCTTCCTCCACCTTGATAAATCGGAGCGTCTTTGTTTACTGCTTTATTGATTAGTTCTTCAGGTTCGTGAATGGCTTTTGCTACTGGAACTTCAATGACAGGCTTGCCATTGAATCCTTCCATATCGACTTTCGTATCAGCGGCAACGATAATGGCATCGGCTTCAGCAATGTCATCTTGGGTAAGACGGTTTTTTACTCCGCTAGAGCCATTCGTTTGAACTTTGATATTAACGCCCATTTCTTTTGCTGTCGCTTTTAATTTATCAGCCGCCATATACGTGTGGGCGATTCCTGTCGGGCAGGCGGTGACTGCAAGTATTTTCCCTGCAGTTTGTTCGGAAGAGTCTTCTTCGTTATCTTCCTCTGCTTCTTTGGCATTAATGGCTTCAATCACGTCTGCTTCAGTTTTAGCAGCTTCCAACTGAGCGCGGAAATTGTTATCCATCAAAAAGGAAGATAATCGGGATAACGTCTCCAAATGAGTATTGTTAGCTCCCTCTGACGCAGCGATCATAAAGAACAGTTTTGTCGGTTGACCATCTAATGACTCATAATCCAACCCGTCTGTCGAACGTCCGAAAACGATGGCAGGGTCTTTAACCGCTGATGTCTTCGCATGGGGGATGGCAATCTCGTCACCAATTCCTGTAGTGCTCTGTTGCTCGCGGTCTTCAATGGCCTTCTTAAAAGCATCGCGGTCATTAAGTTTACCGGCTGCATCTAATTTTCCGACCAATTCATCAATTGCTTCAGGTTTTGAAGCGGCTGTCATATTTAACAAAATCGTATCTTTTGTCAATAAATCAGTGATTTTCATATTGGTTCACTCCCATTTATTTTATTTCAGATATGCTGATTTGCTCGAGCAGTGCCTGTACATCTTTCTGTTGGCATAAATCATCTTGGAAAGCTGTAGCACTCCCTGAGGCTACTCCATAACGGAATGCATTCTCCATAGTCTCTTCTTTCGCCATTGCTGATAGAAAACCAGCTACAACCGAATCGCCGGCGCCGACAGAATTCTTCACTTTACCTTGTGGAACGTTGGCAAATAATTTCTGATCTTTGTTTATATATACAGCGCCTTCGCCTCCCATTGAGACTATGACATGCTCAACATTTTTATCGATGAGTTTTTGACCATATTCCGCTGCTTTTTCTTTAGAGTCGACTGTAACTCCGAATAATTCCCCAAGCTCGTGATGATTGGGTTTCAGTAAGTAAAGGGGATGACCGATCAGTTGTTCCAGAGCTTTCCCAGAAGTGTCCGCGACTACTTTTATTTTATTTTTGGCACAAATTTCAGTCATAGTCACATAAAAATCATCTGGTAGAGAGGAGGGGACGCTCCCAGCTAACACGAGTGTATCTTTCTCTGTAAACGTTCTGATCTTCATGAGAAGCTCTTCCTGAAGTTTTGCAGAAATTTCAGGCCCAGGCCCATTGATCTCTGTCTCCTCATCACTCTTTAACTTGACGTTCACCCTTGTATTCTGTGAAGTGTCTATAAACCCATGAGATACAGATTCTTTCTCCAAGAATTCTTTAATGAATGCTCCTGTGAAACCACCGATATAACCTAGCGCTTCCGTTGTTATCTCTAAACGGGCCATCACGCGAGAGACATTGATTCCTTTGCCGCCAGGGTAGTAAAACGTTTGATTAGATCTATTCAGACCACCTGCTTCAAATTCTTCCACGTTCATGATGTAGTCGATGGAAGGATTCAAGGTGCATGTGTAAATCATGTTGTCACAACCTTTATATTCGTTTTATTAGTATAATCCTCTAGTAAGTTTCCCTTATAATCCGTAACTATTTCAGCTTCCGGTAAATCCAAAAATTTTGTGAAGGCGACTTCATTGAATTTGGAATGATCGATGAGGATATATCGTTTTCGGGATAAGTGGACTGTAGTTTGTTTGATGGATGCTTCCTCTGGGTCAGGTGTAGTGAAACCATCCGCCAATGTAACCCCGTTTGCTCCCATGAAGCATTGGTCGAATCGGTATTGTTGTAAGCTTTGTAAAGCACCTGCGCCAACAACGGCTCCAGTACGATGTTTTACTTGGCCACCGATCACATACGTTTTTATATTATGTTCACTAAGCGCATCCAAATGGCTCAAACCATTTGTAACTACTACAATATCTTTTTGTTTCAAATAAGGAATCATTTCAAATGTTGTGGAACCAGCATCAATGAAAATACAATCACCATCTTGGACAAGCGATGCAGCGAATTTCGCTATGAGTTGCTTTTCGCGATGGAATTTAGTGATTTTTTCTCCCATCGTCGGTTCAGCACTTGCTGACCTTCTTAATGAGGCTCCACCATGTACACGAAGTAACAACCCTTGTTTCTCCAGTTGATCCAAATCGCGGCGGATCGTTGATTCTGATGCACCAGTAACTTCTACCAAACGCTTGATCTTTGCTGTATGATCGTTTTTGACTGTTTCTAATATCAGTTGATGGCGGTCAGGTGTCAGCAATACTAAACATCTCCTTGCTCGTTTCATTACCTCTATAGTAAAGGAAAGCCCTTACAAAAATCAACCATAAATAATCAAAAGTAATCAAAAACTTTCATGGATTATCACAGAAGAATATTACCTCTGCCGATTGGTCGTTTGTGAGAGGGCGGAAGCTACAGAAATAAGCTTGCTGACCCATTGGTTTTATGCTACATTTAAACTAGTTATTTGTACGTCTTTAGGAGGTGTTGGCACATCATGGAAACACTTGCAATTACTTTATTGACCATTGATACAATTGCTATGATTGTACTTGTTTTATTACAATCTGGTAAAAGTGCCGGTCTTTCAGGAGCGATTTCTGGTGGAGCGGAGCAATTGTTCGGAAAACAAAAAGCACGTGGGATTGACGCTGTTTTGCATAAAGCAACGATTGTAACAGGCGTCTTGTTCTTCGTTTTAGCCTTTTTGACGGCTTATATTTTAGGTTGATGACTACTTTATGAAACGACCGCGCTCGAAAAGAGCGCGGTTTTTCTATTTCAATAAAGGGAAATATAAGGGAGTCGGACACAAAATGTGTAAACACATCTTTAATTTGGTAAAATAGAAAACATTGTGGATAAGAATGAAAATATAAAGATAAGGAAATAGATGAAGTAAGGAGAGAATGAGATGAAGATTAAACAACCTCAGCCTTTTACGTTTGAGGAAGGCGAACGTGCGGTATTATTATTACATGGATTCACAGGACATTCCGCTGATGTCCGTATGCTCGGACGTTTCTTACAGAAGCATGGGTACACCTCTCATGCTCCCATTTATGCAGGTCATGGGAAAGAACTTGAAGCTTTGATTGAAGCGAGACCTGAAGATTGGTGGGCAGATGTTAAACAAGCCTTGAATCATCTGCGTGAATTAGGCTATAAGAAAATCGCTATAGCTGGCTTATCTCTCGGAGGAGTGCTTGGTTTGAAATTGGCTTACTCTGAACCAGTTAAAGGGCTGGTGACGATGTGCGCCCCGGTGTTCTTTGATAATGAAGAACAGCTGACCAAAGGTTTTGAATTTAAAGCTCGCCAGTATAAGCAATTAGAAGGCAAATCCAAAGAAAACATTGATCAAGAAGTGAAAGAGCTGCTCGGCGAATCAGAAGAAATGTTCAAACAGCTGGGTGGATTGATTAATGAAGTCCACGATGATATAGATCAAATCTATACACCGACATTCGTCGTTCAAGCTGAACAAGATGAAATGATAAACACTGAAAGTGCAAACTATATTTATGAGCAAGTAGAAACAAATCAAAAAGATATTAAATGGTACAAAAACTCTGGACACGTGATCACAATGGATAAGGAAAAAGAACAATTGCATGAAGACATACTTGAATTCCTTGAATCCCTCGATTGGTCATAATTTCAGAGTCTTGTCCTTGATTTAAAAGGAGGTAAGACAATTGAGTACAGAATTAAAACAGCAAACACTGAAGTTTTTTAAGGAAAATGCATCAAAACCACTATCCGTTCAAGAACTTGAAGAAGCATTGGAATTTAATGATACTGATGACTTCAAGAATCTTATGAAGGCACTTAATGAGTTGGAAGAGGAAGGGGAACTTGTAAGAACACGTAAGAATCGCTTCGGTCTTCCTGAAAAAATGAATTTGATCCGTGGCCGTATCCAAATGCATGCGAAAGGGTTCGCCTTTCTTATTCCTGATGAAGAAGATAAAGATGATGTTTACATTCATCATTCTGATTTGAATTCATCTATGAATAATGACAAGGTACTTGTCCGTATTGAGAAACGTAAAGAGGATGGCACGCGCCCGGAAGGTACAGTTATCCGTATTCTTGAAAGGGCGACTACCAGAGTCGTGGGTACTTATGAATCAAGTCGTAATTTCGGCTTTGTCATTGCAGATGATAAAAGGATCCCAAATGACATATTCATTCCTAAAGGGCAGACCAATGGAGCAGCTGACGGTCATAAAGTGATTGTCAATATTACAAAATTCCCTGAAGACCGTATGAGTGCAGAAGGGGAAATTGTAGAAATCCTTGGACATAAGAACGACCCGGGTATTGATATCATCTCTATCATCTATAAGCATGGAATCCAAGTTGATTTTCCGGAAGAAGTTTTGGAGCAGGCTGGGAATACGCCTGATGAAATTAGTGAAGATGAAATTAAGAACCGACGCGACCTTCGTGACGAAACTATTGTCACTATCGATGGTGCGGATGCCAAAGACTTAGATGATGCCGTCATGGTCAAAAAGCTTGATAATGGAAATTATAAGCTTGGTGTCCATATTGCGGATGTTACTTATTATGTCGATGAAGGATCGTCGATTGATAAAGAAGCACGTGAACGCGCCACTAGTGTTTACTTGGTCGACAGAGTTATCCCGATGATTCCACACCGTTTATCTAACGGTATTTGTTCTTTGAATCCACAGGTGGATCGACTTACCCTTTCTTGTGAAATGGAAATTGACAGTAGTGGTGAGGTCGTAGGACATGAGATCTTCCAAAGTGTTATCAAGACGAATGAACGGATGACATATAAAGATGTGAACAGTATTTTAGAAGATGGGGACCCGGGTTTAATTAAGAAATACGAAGATCTTGTCCCGATGTTCCGTGAGATGGAGGGTCTTGCCAGTACATTGCGTGGAAAGCGTATGGGACGCGGCGCTATCGATTTTGACTTCAAAGAAGCGGGTGTCATTGTGGATGAAGAAGGCAAGGCCGTAGATGTTAAACTTCGTGAACGTTCAGTGGCAGAGCGCCTTATTGAAGAATTCATGCTCGCTGCAAACGAAACGGTCGCTGAACATTTCCATTGGATGGATGTACCGTTTATCCACCGTATTCACCAGGACCCGGATGAAGAAAAATTACAAAACTTCTTTGAATTCGTAGCGAATATGGGCTATGCGGTCAAAGGAACTGCCGATAATATCCACCCGCAAGCATTACAAAAAGTATTGGAAGAAGTAAAAGGTTCCCAAGAGGAAATGATCATCTCTAAACTGATGCTTCGGTCTATGCAACAAGCGAAATACGATCCTCAGGGGCTTGGTCACTTCGGTTTAGCGACCGATTTTTATACTCACTTTACGTCCCCGATCAGACGTTACCCGGATCTTACCGTCCATCGCTTAATCCGTACGTATCTGGTTGAAGAGAAACTTGATTATAAAACACGGAAGCATTGGAAGGATCAAATGCCTGAAATCGCTCGGCACTCTTCAGAGATGGAAAGAGCTGCAGTTGATGCAGAGCGGGAAACCGATGACTTGAAGAAAGCGGAATTCATGCAAGACAAAATCGGGGAAGAATTCGAAGGAGTAATCAGTTCAGTTACAAGTTTCGGAATGTTTGTTGAGCTCCCGAACACTGTTGAGGGACTGGTGCATGTAAGCACCCTTACCGATGATTATTATTCTTTCCGGGAAAAAGAGTTCGCAATGATTGGTGAACGTACCGGCAACATTTTCCGAATTGGTGATGAAGTCACCATTCGTGTGACCAATGTCAATTTGGATGAACGCGTGGTCGATTTCGAAATTGATGGGATGAAGCCTAGAAAAGAAAGAAAACGCCCTGAACGTCCAAAACAAATTAATTCAAAAGCACCGGAACGGAAGAAAGATAAGAAGAAAAAGCAAAAAGGCAATAAGCCTTTTTACAGAAATAAAGGTGTTTCCAAAAAGGGTAGTAAAAAGAAGAAATAGTGATGAAAAACGCGCGAGCATCCTCGCGCGTTTCCCATTGGCTCAAACCAGTTAGGTTTATACATTGATGAGATCACTGGACTTTGAATAAGAGGCAAAACTTGTTGTATAAAACTGAATTTATTTTACATTTAAGTTACTTGTTACATAGCTCATACAGATTATTGGTCACAAATCGCTTCTCATTTTAATGGCCGGATTAGGCAGACACAGGTTTCCTTTTCCTAACCATTCATTTATCGTCAGGGGAAGTAATGAAACGATTGGCCCCTCTCCTTCCAGCTATCAGGCAAAGCAACTTCATAGGGGAACATTTATTGGCTGTTGGTATTTTTCCACATGCCATAAAGGATCCATGGTTTCTGGACATTATAAGGAGTAAGGTCTTGAATGTTTTTTAATCCTTCATCAGAGAAGTCGATCCAGCATCCAATGTTATCAGGGTTGTTATTCCAATGGTCTATCAGAGTCTCGAAAAACCCTGCCTGCTTATAGTGGTCGTTCCAAAAATATTTCACATGAGAGTAATCATATTTTTTTGTGTCATTTTTTATTATGACAAATCGAGTTCCTGTGGGGTTTTGATAAAAAGTAGCATTGTTTAGATACTCATCTGTTAAAAGAGCTTCCTCATATGGGAGAGGGTAGTAACATTCATATGGGAACACTTGTAGAGCGTTGTCCTCCAATTCCGATAACAGGTCTCTTTTCTTGTCCACATCTTGGACAATGTCCCATACAGGCCCTGGGGTGTGGCCTGTCAACAAATCTGGACGGACCAATGTCAAATAGTGAAGGACAGGACCTTGTTGAATTCCCAGTTTATCAAGAACACGTCTTGCAGGAAGATTTCCCAAATGTGTATTTGCCCCAATCCAGCTTACTCGAGGATCACTTTTTAATTGGTCCACTACAGATCTTAATAATTCTGTAGCGTTTCCTTTCAATTGAAAACGAAGGTCACTTCTCAACCTTCCCAGCATGGCCAATTTTTTTTGGCCGAATAAACTGTAGCCACCGACGGCTAACATTTGTTCATCTTGAAAAAGTCCGAAAAGTTCATGGTTGTCTGATTCTATTAGCCGATCAAAAATACGGACTACATAATCTTCATCTATCCCTGTATCCATTGCTTCAAGCGCAGGCAGGTCATCCACTGTCAATGGTTTTACATTCAATATTCGCTCCATAAAATATGGCTCCTTTACTTATCATCTGCAAAATAATATTCTCACAACGCAATGGATAAAGTCTATTCAGACAAATTAGAGTGGCAGACCCTTTTTGAATTGGAAACAATGGGGACTTTTGATAAAATAAAGGGTACGCACCAGAGGAGGAAACCGTTATGCCAAGAGGAAATGGAAAAGCGATAGCTCAAAATAAAAAAGCAAGACATGATTTTACCATTGAAGAAACATTCGAAGCAGGTATTGTTCTGCAAGGGACAGAAATCAAATCGATCCGGAACGGTCGTATTAATCTGAAGGACAGCTTTGCGCGAATCAATAAAGGAGAAGTGTATTTGCATAACATGCACATTTCACCTTATGAACAAGGGAATATCTTTAACCATGAACCGACACGAGCAAGAAAACTGCTGCTGCATCGCAAACAAATCAACCAATTGATCGGTCAGACACAGCAAAAGGGTTACTCCCTCGTCCCCTTGAAAGTATATATAAAAAATGGGGTGGCCAAAGTTTTAATTGGACTTGGTAAAGGGAAGAAGAAATATGATAAACGTGAGGATCTTAAGCAAAAGCAGCAAAAACGTGAAATTGATCGTGCCATCAAAGACAGTTTAAGGTAGTAAGGTCTTGAAAAAAGATATATTTGTGCTATAATAGTAGTTGTCGTTAAAAAACGATATGGATAAACAGCTTGACTGTTATCCCTTTAATCCTAACGGGGACGTTACGGATTCGACGGGGATAGGTCGAGCTCGGGTCGCGAGTCGAGCGACGTCTCGTAAAACGTCATTTGCCTATAATAACTGGCGAATCTAACGAAAACCTAGCTGTAGCTGCGTAAGTAGACTATAGCTGATCCTTCCTGGTATCGCCCATGTGCTAGATGAAGGGTCTCAAACTAAAGTGGGCTACGCGTTTTTCCACCGCCTGAGGAAAAACGAAGAGACTAATCAGGCTAGCGCCTTGGAAGCCTGTCGATAGGTCGAAGAGGTAGCGAAATATAATATATCGACTACGCTCGTAGAAGCCCGAGTGCCGATATCTCCGGACGTGGGTTCGACTCCCACCGTCTCCACCAATACATACATTGGTGGTTTTTTTATATGTTTTTTTAGGGATTTACCAATAAAAGGGACCTCAGGTCATCCATTTTCTGGATGACCTGAGGTCTTTTTTTTATTTCCTTTTTTCATGTGCAGCGGGTAAAAGAGAGGTCTTGCTTATCATTATATCCAGATTAATGGTTAGTGGCCGCACAATTGTGTAATATTGTTGGGCAATACCTGGAAACGGTTTCTTTTTCCTTATAGACAAACATAGAGAACATGATACAATCATAAATGAATACATATAAGGGAGATACTCTATATGAATCCGTTGTTAAGGAAGATATGTGTTGTACTTATATCAGCCATCACCTTAGGCATGTATGTACCACCAACATTATTAGATGCAGATGCAGCAGAAAAGAAAGAACTGACAGATAACAATCATGTGAATGAATCATCAAAAGATCAGTTTACTGAAGAGAATATCGATATTGTTTCACCGTCTCTTGAAGAAGTTTTTTCTTCCGAAGCGTTCATTGAAAATATAACAGAACAGGCGAAAAGCCAAACGGTTACTAAAATGGGACCGCGTATCATTGAAAAAGTCGATGAGGATATGACTGCCGAAATTTTACCTAAAATCGAGGAAGTCGTTACAGAAATCCTGTCCTCAGCTGGTGAAGAAGAGGTTCCATACTATGAAATCACAGAAGAAGCTACACCTGGATATGGTGAGAAAATCTTCAATTTGTACAACCATCATACCAATGAAGAAATAGCAAGGTTTCATGTAAGACGTGATAAGCGGCCTGGAGAAGGTTATTGGTTCAATTTTCATTACCATTTGAAGACAGATGGATTTGTTAAGCACCATAATATTGGTGACATCTATTGGGAAAAGAATACTCCACCGAAATGGATGTCGTAAAAAAATCATGAAGGACGGTTCCGCTGACGGAACCGTCCTTTTTAAAAAGGAGAACATCAACGGGCTCTGCTTTCATCCGTTTGATGTTCTGCTTGTGACCCGTGTATCTCGGGAATAGAACAGGATGAGTTGTTCCCCGTAGCTCTATAATCTAAATGAAAGGATCGAAATCGCCTTCCAATATCCTGCACGTTTGTTTAATCTTTTTAAATCCACAATGAAGAGCCTGCGCTATGAAGAAAGCGCAGGCTTTTAGTTTTATTCCTTATCTTCTCCAATGATACGTACTTCGCGTTCTAAATCGACCCCGAACTTCTCTTTAACGGTCTTTTGAACATGTTCGATCAAAGAAATGTAATCTGTCGTCGAAGCATTATCTTTATTTACAATGAATCCGGCATGTTTCTTGGAAACTTCTGCTCCACCGATATTGGTTCCTTGGAGTTCACTATCTTGAATGAGTTTGCCAGCAAAGTACCCCGGCGGTCTTTTGAAAACACTCCCGCAAGATGGATATTCCAGAGGCTGCTTTGACTCACGCTTGAAGGTTAAATCATCCATGACAGCTTTGATTTCATTATAGGAGGTCGGTTTGAGGTTGAAAGTCGCTTCCAGAACGATATCCCCATTATCAGGAATATTGCTAGTTCGGTAATCCAGTTCAAAATCTGAAGCGAGACGTTTCACTAAATCCCCTTGCTTATCTACAACATAAGCATAATCGAGTACATCCTTGATTTCCCCACCATAAGCTCCTGCATTCATGTACAAAGCACCACCGACAGTACCTGGTATACCGCAAGCAAATTCCAATCCAGATAAATGTTTTTTTAAAGCATAGCGAGAAGTATCAATGATCCGAGCGCCACTTTGAGCTACTATTGTATTTCCATCTGAAGAAATATCATCTAAGTGTTTCAAGTTAATGACGATTCCACGAATTCCTCCATCCTTGATAATTAAATTCGATCCATTTCCCAGTAAAGTAAAAGGAATGTCATCTTCATTTGAAAGTTTGACCACATTTTGTATCTCTTTATATGAAGTAGGGGTGATGAAGAAATCTGCCTTCCCACCGAGCTTCGTATACAAATGATCCTTTAACACTTCGTCGACTTTCACATTTTCCTTTTTGACAAGGTCTAATAATTTATTATAAATCTTTTGTTTCTTATCCATAAACACCAGTCCTATTTTAAGTTGTTTTCCTCTGACCCTTATTTGCCACGTTAAGTAATTGTAGACCATACTTTATCTAAAAACATTTTATGATGGCTTAGACAAAAAGTTCACCGAGGATTCCGTAATCACGCTATACATTTTATCATAAATTCTCCTAGTCAATGCGTAGGAATTTGGTGTGGCTCTGGAAAGGGGAAAAATGCTAAGAATATTCCCTATCTCTGCGACAGAAGCTATAGCCATATAGGGAGGTGTTTGAGAATGGCACTTGATGTCCGTTGTGAAGTACGTAACTGTGTGTATAATCATGAAGGCCGCTCTTGTGGTGCTGATGAAATCTTTGTAGTCAGTCATAAAGGGAAACAAGCGAGTCATAGTGAAGAAACGGATTGTAAAACATTCAAACCGACAGATATGTAGTTTGGTTCCCTATATAAAAAGGCTTTGCTCATTGAGTAAGCCTTTTTTTCTTTTTTTTCAGTAAATGAAAGCGCTTAAAATGTATGGAAAGTTCGTTATTTTCAGAAAAGTCATTGCCAAGCCCTCTCCTTGTTAGTATCATCATGGTAAGTTGTTTTCATGAATAAAAAATCAATAAAGACCAATCATTAAATGATTAAGGGGTGTAAGGGATGAAGGAAACAAAGAAGGATTTGAGAATAAAAAGTAAAGTCATCAGTGAAGGCGTTAATCGAGTCCCGAACCGCTCGATGTTGAGAGCTGTCGGATTTACAGACGAAGACTTCAAAAAACCGATGATTGGGATAGCCAGCACTTGGAGTGAGGTAACCCCTTGTAACGTACATATCGATCGGTTAGCTCGTGAAGCGAAGAGCGGTGCAAGTGAAAATGGTGGTGCACCGATGATATTCAATACGATTACAGTAGCAGACGGAATAGCTATGGGACATGAAGGGATGTTTTACTCCTTGCCAAGTCGTGAAGTGATCGCTGATTCTATTGAGACTGTAACGAACGCTGAGCGTCTGGATGGAGTGGTAGCCATTGGAGGATGCGACAAGACAACTCCAGGGTGTCTGATTTCTATCGGTCGAATGAATATCCCATCTGTTTATGTATATGGTGGTACGATTCAACCTGGTAAACTGAATGGTGAAGATATCGACATCGTTTCTTCATTCGAAGCTGTCGGTCAATACCATGAAGGGCAAATTAATGATGAAGAACTTCATAAAGTCGAATGTCACGCCTGTCCGGGAGCTGGAGCTTGTGGTGGAATGTACACAGCTAACACGATGGCTTCTGCAGTAGAGGCTCTTGGAATGAGTATTCCCGGGTCTTCTTCGACCCCTGCTGTAAATGATTATAAAGAGTCTGAATGTAAACAAGCAGGAGAACTTGTGATCGAGCTCCTGGAAAAAGAAATTTACCCTCGAGATATCATGACGAAAGAAGCGTTTGAAAATGCAATTACTGTTGTTATGGCCTTAGGCGGATCTACAAACGCATTCCTCCACTTATTAGCTATTGCTCACTCTGCAGGAGTGGAGTTGGAGTTGGATGATTTTGAACGAGTCAGGCAAGAAGTGCCGCATATTGCAGACATGAAGCCAAGTGGTAAGTATGTCATGCAGGATCTTTACGAGAGCGGAGGCGTGCCAGCAGTTATGAAACTGCTTCATGAACAAGGCTTGCTGCATGGGGACTGTTTGACAGTAACAGGTAAGACCATTGCAGAAAACTTGGCTGAAGTCCCGTCCTTGAAAGAGGGACAAAAAGTGATTGTTCCTTTTGATGAACCAATCAAACCAAAAGGTCCATTAGTGGTTTTGAAAGGGAACCTGGCTCCAGAAGGGGCTGTTGCAAAAATGTCTGGTCAAAAAATCAGCCGTTTTGCAGGTCCGGCACGAGTTTATGATAGTGAGGATGAAGCAACAGAAGCCATCGTGAGTAACGAAATCAAAGAAGGAGATGTTCTTGTCATTCGAAATGTCGGTCCTAAAGGGGGACCAGGAATGCCGGAAATGTTATCCATTACAGCGATGATCGTCGGTAAAGGACTGGGTGGTAAAGTAGCCCTCTTGACAGATGGACGTTTTTCCGGAGGATCTCACGGTTTTGTTATCGGTCACGTATCACCAGAAGCTTTTGTCGGAGGCCCGATTGGATTGTTGCAGGAAGGTGATACAATCACCATCGACAGCGATTCACAACAAATAAATTTTGAGGTGTCTGAAGAAGAGTATGAACGCCGGAAGAAGGAGTGGAAGCGACCAGAACCGAAGCATAAGACGGGTGTACTGGCGAAGTATGCACGGCTTGTCTCGTCATCCGCAAAAGGGGCTGTCACCGATTTGGATTTAGATTAATAAATGGGAGATCGCTGGTATTAGCGGTCTCTTTTTTATTGGTGTTAGAAATTATCTTAATGTTCAACAGAAAATATAAACAGGGTCAGGGCTAAAGGTGATGGTGCAGCAAATCGGATATTATAATAGAATGATGAAAGAGGGGGGATGAACATGACTAAAATAGGTTGGATCAGGCATGGGAGCACGTCATGGAACAAAGAAAAAAGAGCGCAGGGAAAATCGGATATTCCTTTGGACGATGAGGGAAAAGCAGATGCCAGGAAACTAGCAGAGCGACTACAAAGTGATTCTTGGGATATTTTGTACAGCAGCCCGTTAAAAAGAGCCAAAGAAACAGCTGAATACATAGCGGAACAACTGGGTTTGGAGATACAAGTTGACCCACGATTGCTTGAGGTCGATGGCGGTCAAATAGAAGGGACTACAGAGAGAGAAAGAATTGAAAAATGGGGAGAAGGCTGGAGGACACTGGACCTTGGGATAGAAGAGCCATCCAGTATACTGGAGCGAAGCAGAGACTTCATAGAGGAGATCATTCAAAAGCATGAGAAAATGAATATCATCGTAGTCAGTCACGGGGCTTTTATAAGCCATACATTAAGAGAGCTGGATGCGGAAAGTATCAATGAAGCACATATGAAGAACACATCGCTGTCTGAAGTGGTCCTTCGTGAGGGAAAATGGAAATGTGAATTATTCAATTGTGTTGTGCATTTAGAGGAATAAATGTGGAGGATGGGACAAAAGAATTTTTCCGCTAGAAAACCCGAACGAAAATGGTTCGGGTTTTCTTTATGAAGCAATAAATGCATAAGCCGCTCCGGCAACATACTTCGCTTTCCGCGGGCACGGCCTCAGCCTCCTCAGGAAGCAAAGACCGCTTTCTTTCGAAGTCTTCTGCTCGTGCTGTTCCCGCAGGAGTCTACGTATGTTGCCTACGCTCCATTTGATCCATTCCACCCTATTGTTCGTCTTTTCCTCTGGCAGTTAGTTTTTCCCAGCCCCTATTTATTATTGCTCCTTTGTATAATTCAAATCCCATATAACCCCAAAATTGTCTTTCACTTTAGCGAATGTTGCTCCCCAAAATGTATCTTGCAGTTCCATAAGGACAGTCCCGTCTTTTTTTAGACGATCATAATAAGTTTGGATTTCCTCCGTGTTTTCTAATTCTAAGGCTAATGAAATGTTGCTTCCTTGTTGGACAGTTTGATCCAGGAAAGAATCTGAAACCATAATAAACAATTCTTCTTTTTTGAATTGGGCATGCATGATACGATCGTCCATTTCGGGTGGTGTTTCGAAATCAGCTTCTCCAAAGGTTTGTACACCTGTGATTTCGCCACCGAAAACATCTTTGTAATATTCAAGAGCTTCTCTTGCATCACCATTAAAAGTAAAATAGGGCGTAGCTTGATATTTCACAGAAACACTCCTTCAATATTTATAGTCAATATCATTATACACTTACTTAACTGACACAACAAGAACGTTTGTTCGATTTTAACCATTAATAAAAGCGGTCCTCTCTGAGAGGACCGCTTTTATTTCCTTTCCAAGCCTAATTATAAAAATATTCAAAAAAGTGGTTGCAATTCCAAATGAACCACAGTAAACTGTACCATAACAGATAAGTAATTAATAATCTGTTATATTAAAGGAGGAATGAAAATGAAAAAACACTCGAAAAATGTCAGCATTCCCTGTCCACAATGTGGCTGTGAAGTAGAGGGTCACGCTTATACCTATATGATGGAATGTGATCACTGTCTCTCTAAGAAAGATGAATAATTTTGTTTTATCTGTTATATATCAGAATCAAAGTATAGTTATTAATGTATAACAAAAGGGGGCTGATCATGGAAACTAAACTTTCGGGGTTGCAAATCCATGGAGAAATTCATAAGGGTTTTGATCAGATACTCACGGATGAAGCAATGGTATTTTTAATCAAGCTTCATGAAAAATTCAATGATGAGCGTAAAAAGCTTCTGGAACACAGAAAAGATATACAGGAAAAAATCAATCAGGGGGAACGACCGGATTTTTTAATAGAAACTAAAGAAATCAGGGATGCGGAGTGGACCATTGCTCCGATTCCCGACGATTTGCAAGATCGGCGCGTTGAAATAACCGGCCCGGTAGACAGGAAAATGGTGATCAATGGAATGAACTCAGGAGCTAAAGTTTTTATGGCAGATTTTGAGGATGCCAATTCACCGACCTGGTCAAATACGATCAATGGTCAAATCAATTTAGGAGATGCGATCAGAAAGACCATCCAATTTGAAAATGAGTACGGGAAAATCTATCAGTTGAATGAACAACCGGCAGTCCTGAAAGTTCGCCCACGCGGTTGGCATTTAGATGAAAAGCATATTACTTATGAAGGTGAAGCATTGTCAGGCAGCCTGGTGGATTTTGGGCTTTATTTTTTCCACAATGCGAAGCAGCTGATTGCGAATGGCTCTGGTCCATACTTTTATTTGCCGAAACTGGAGAACCATCAAGAAGCGAAACTTTGGAATGAAGTTTTCGTTTTTGCCCAGCAATATTTGAATATCTCACAAGGAACAATCAAAGCAACAGTGTTATTAGAAACGATTTTAGCAGTGTTCGAGATGGAAGAAATTTTATATGAGCTGAAAGTCCACTCCGCCGGTTTGAATTGCGGCCGCTGGGATTATATTTTCAGCTATTTGAAAAAGTTTCGCCATGATGAAGACATCCTTCTGCCTGATCGAGAGCACGTTACGATGACTGTGCCATTCATGAGGGCTTACTCTTTACTGACCATCCAAACATGTCATAAACGTGGTGCGCATGCCATTGGCGGTATGGCAGCTCAGATCCCGGTAAAAAAAGATCCAGATAAAAATGCCGCAGCTTTTGAAAAAGTACGGGTAGATAAGGAGCGGGAAGTGAAAGATGGCCACGATGGGACGTGGGTCGCCCACCCGGCCATGGTAGCGACTGCTATGGATATATTTAACAAATGGATGCCGGAGTCCAATCAGATACACCAAAAGCGTAAGATGAACTATATTAGCGCGGAACAATTGATGGAAGCCCCAAACGGGTCAATCACCGAACAGGGCTTAAGGACGAACATAAATGTAGGGATTCAGTATATTGCATCATGGCTGGATGGTCGGGGGGCTATACCTATTCACCATTTAATGGAAGATGCAGCAACGGCAGAAATCTCAAGGGCGCAAGTATGGCAATGGATCCGTCATCCACATGGTGCACTGAGTGACGGGCGGATGATCACTTTTGATTTATATAATGCTCTTATGGAAGAAGAAATGGTAGCGATTCAGTTGGAAGTGGGAGCGGATGATTTTGAAAATGGTTCCTATCAAAAGGCTGCACAACTTTTCGACGATTTGGTCAGGAATGAAGTATTTGAAGATTTTTTAACGTTGAAAGCTTATCGTTATTTACCTTAAAGGGGGAATTAATTAATGAGAAATGAGCGAATAGAGAAGTTGTATAATGAATGGCAGGATGAAAGTCGTTGGTATGGAGTGATACGCCCTTATGAACCTGAGGATGTCATCCGATTGAGAGGATCTATGGATATTCAATATACGTTAGCTGAAAAAGGCTCAGAAAAACTGTGGAAGCTGATGAATGAAGAAGGTTATGTTCATGCGCTTGGGGCCCTCACAGGAAATCAGGCGATGCAGCAGGTAAAGGCTGGATTAAAAGCCATCTACTTAAGTGGATGGCAAGTAGCGGCAGATGCTAATCTGTCCGGACATATGTACCCGGATCAAAGCTTATATCCGGCGAATAGCGTTCCTCAAGTAGTGAAACGCATCAATCAAGCTTTACAGCGTGCCGATCAAGTCCACTACATGGAGGAGGACGAGAAAATTGATTGGTTCGCACCGATTGTAGCAGATGCAGAAGCAGGGTTCGGTGGTCAGTTAAATGTGTTTGAGCTCATGAAAGGGATGATAGAGGCAGGTGCGTCAGCTGTACACTTTGAAGATCAACTTTCCTCTGAGAAAAAATGTGGTCATCTCGGAGGGAAGGTTCTCTTACCAACACAAACAGCTGTCCGCAACTTGATTTCTGCCCGATTTGCAGCCGATGTCATGGGGGTGCCTTCTATAATCATCGCTCGGACAGATGCCAATGCAGCGAATCTGATCACAAGTGATGTGGACCCGGTTGATGAGAAATTCCTTACAGGGGAGCGGACGGCTGAAGGATTTTACAAAACGACGGCAGGACTCGATCAGGCAATTGCACGCGGATTGGCATATGCACCTTATGCCGATCTCGTGTGGTGTGAAACTTCTGAACCGAATTTAGAGGAAGCGCGTAGGTTTGCAGAGGCGATCCATGAAAAATTCCCAGGGAAATTACTTGCTTACAATTGCTCGCCATCTTTTAATTGGAAGAAGAAACTGGACGATCAAAGCATTGCCGACTTCCAGCATGAATTAGGGGAGATGGGATACAAATTCCAATTTGTTACTTTGGCAGGATTCCATGCATTGAACCATGGAATGTTCGAACTTGCTCGGCAGTATAAAGATCGAGGTATGGAAGCTTATTCAGAATTACAGCAAGCAGAATTCGCGAGTGAAATTCATGGCTACTCAGCAACAAGGCATCAAAGGGAAGTGGGCACTGGCTACTTTGACGAAGTTTCCCAAGTCATATCTGGTGGGACTTCTTCTACCACTGCTTTGAAAGGTTCGACTGAATACGAGCAATTCAATTCAGAAGTAATTAAACAATCCTAATTCATGTAAGCCCGCCTTTTCGGTGGGCTTTTTCAGTCGAAGCTGTAGGAGACACTTAATCCTTCGTTCTTCCTTATTTCTGCTATCAATAGTTCAGGCACACTTTATAAGCAATTTAATATGGTATGATATCACCTATTTTATGTGTTTGTAAAAACTCGGGAGTGATATCATGCCGGTGATTACAGGAGATGATTACAAGAAGCGGATTGATGCATTGGAGTCAGAGGTTTGGTTTGATGGAGCAAAGGTGACAGGGAAAATATCTGATCATCCGGCATTCAAAGGTGTAGTGGGGACTCAATCGCAGCTTTATGATATGCAGAATGAAAGCAAAATAAAAAATGAAATGACTTTTGACTCCGAAACAACGGGGAATGATATCGGGGTATCTTACTTAATACCGAGAACAAGAGCGGATTTGGAGAAACGGAGGATTATGATCCAGCACTGGGCGCGTGTTTCTGGTGGCCTGATGGGAAGAAGCCCGGATTATATGAACACCGTTCTTGCCTCATTTGCTTCTTCGGTCGATCTTCTAGATGGAGAAGATAATTGTTATCCGGATCGGTTACTTCATTTTTATGAATACGCACGGGAAAAAGATTTATCCTTTACTCATACATTTGTGAATCCGCAAAGCAATCGGTCAAAGCTTGCGTTTTTAGAAGAAGATGTCACGAACGCCAGAATTATTAACCGAAATGAAGAAGGATTAATAATAAAAGGTGCAAAGCTATTGGCCACCCAAGGCGGAATCACCGATGAGATTCTCGTTTTCTCTGCGCCAGGTGCTCAAGAAAGTTGTCATGCATATGGTTTTTCCCTTCCAACAGATACAGATGGTTTGAAATTCGTTTGTCGTGAATCATTTGCTAATAAAGCCTCGGATTATGATTATCCATTATCATCCCGTTTTGCTGAAATGGATACGATTGTCATTTTTGACGGGGTGCTTGTACCATGGAATCGTGTTTTTTTTCATGACAATATCCGTGCTGCTACTAAAATGTACTTGAAAGGAAAGTTTGTACCGTTTACTTTGCATCAAATCGTGTCAAGGCAGATCGTGAAAACGGAATTCTTACTTGGAATTGCCCAAAGTATTGTGGATACAATCAATATTAGCGACTATCAACATGTGCAAAGTAAAGTGGTTGAAATAATCAAAGGATTAGAGACATTAAGAGCGTTGTTATTAATGTCAGAACATGATGCGAAAATAGATGGTTACGGTGTTATGGTCCCTTCCAAACAACCCTTATATGTAGCTGTCAATCAATTTCAGGAACTTTATCCAAGATTTACAGAGATCATTCAGCTGTTAGGGGCAAGTGGACTGATGACGATTCCAAAAGAGACTGATTTCGATACAGAAATTGGAGAGCAACTTGACCATATCTTGCAAGGAGTTGAAGTGAAAGGAAAAGATCGTGTTGCCCTTTTCCGGCTTGCATGGGATTTGACAATGAGTGGGTTTGGTTCTAGACAGACCCTCTATGAACGATTCTTTTTCGGGGATCCGGTGCGGCTTTCTCAAACGATCTACCAAAATTTTGATGAAACCAAGTCTAAGAAGATGGTTGAAGACTTCTTGTCGTTGAAGGAATAATTATGTGTTATTCATAAAAAAAGCTGACTAAATTATAGTCAGCTTTTTAACGTTTGGCATTGCTTTTTTTTGCTTTTTGTTCCAGTTGCGATCGTGGCTGTTGATCCGCGATATCCTCAGACAACCCCTGGGGATTGACAGTCGGAGCGACATTTCTTTTTTCTGAGTTGCTTTTCTTACTCATTATGAACACCTCCTATAGATAGTGTGCAGGAAATCGTATATATTTATCCTTTATTCTCAAAGCAGCAAATTAGGAAAAGGTTTCAAAGAATTTTTAATCTGAAAATGCAGAAACTAAGAAAAAGTTTGAGGAGGAATACATGTGAAGAAGAAAAAAGACCAAGATGTCCGCAATTATCAGCCATCGGATTATGAGAAGGAAGACTTTGTTTCCAAGGGGTTAGCGACGACCCACGAGCAAGTTTCTGACACACTCACAGAAGGAACATTTGATGGGAAAATAGATGAAGTGGACAAAAACGGAAACCTTGTCACCCACAAAGGGAAAGAAATTAAAAGGAAGAGAAAGTAATGGGAAGGCGAAATAAACTGCTGGTCCCTGAAGCGAGAGAAGGAATGGACAAACTTAAAGCGGAACTGATGGCGACTACAAATCAAGAGGACACTAAGTATGAAGTGGCCAGGGAACAGGGCATCCCTCTGAAACGTGGAAATAATGGTGACTTAACCACACGGGAAGCCGGTCAAATTGGCGGACAAATCGGAGGACGTATGGTCAAGGAACTGATTAGGAGAGCAGAGCAGCAAATAGAGGATAACCAAAAGAGGCGCTGACCACGCCTCTTTTTTTAATAGTTATCTATGGTAATACAAAAAAAGTCCGCTTAGGCATTACAAAAATGATCTTTGTGATCTTGTTATATTTTCACTTCAGATAAATAATTAGAAATGCCCTCAGCGAACTGTTTGCATCTCAGTAAATCACTTTCTTCATCAGGGTTCATTTCAATCTCCAACTCTTCTTGGATAAGGTTTGCTCCAGAAATTTGCAATTGGTGTTGGAGCAAGTGGACCGCTTCACAAAATTTAGGGTATGTGGGATCACCAGAACCAAACACAGCAGCAGGAACTCCAGATAAATCGACCTCCGAAAGTTCATCATAGAAATCCTCGACTTCATATGGAAGGTCGCCGTCATTCCATGTGTAAGACCCAATAAGAATACAGTCGAATTCCTTTAAATTAGAAACCTCAATATCTTCGACTTCCTCCATTACGACCTCATGGGAATCCTGGAGATGTGTATGAAGTAAGTCCGCGATATCCTCAGTATTTCCTGACATACTGGCAAAACCAATAAGAATGTTAGCTATAGGATCACCTTTTTTCTACAATCGTGTATTCAGGGTGCAAAGCTGTGAATTGATCGAGCTTTCTTTTATGTGAAATGAAATGGTGCTTGTTTTTATCATCTAAGGACTGATCCAGTTTATATTGGTGAAAATTGATAGCCAGGGTAAGGTCCATTTTTGTATATAGCACACCTTTTTCATATAAATCATCAATGAAATGGGCGGACATGTAAAAAGGAGAATCATCATTTCTATAAACCCCGATATACCACCCTAAGTTTTCCACATAAAAAGGATCTCCCATCACGTGTAATAAATCTCCATATAGAAAGCGGATGGTTTGATAACAAGAACATTCCCTGTTTCCTTTTTCATACTGAAATGGGGTGAGAACGAATAAAATACTTTCCATTAACTAATCTCCTTTCGATAAGTTATCATCATATTAATTGATAATGATTATCAATGTCAAATAGTTTGAGCAAAAAATTACTTCTTTCTTTGAGAAATCTAGTATAATTATAGAAATAAAATGCTTTTTCACAGAGGAGAATCCTTATGTTCAAGGTGAAAGGCTTGATTGAAGAAGTCCAATTTGACAAGGATTGTATAATCTATATCCCTGATGGATTACAATTCATCGGCAAGGGGAGAAGCGCAGCTGTATTCCGTGTCCTTGACACACAAAAAGCTGTAAAGATTTTTTATCCAGAATTCAAAGGCCTGGCAGAAATAGAAGCGCATGTTTACCAGAAATTAAATAATCATGATTACTTTCCAGCTTTTTATGAAGTTGGCGACGGATTTCTGTTGATGGAATATGTAGAAGGAATTACATTTTACGATTGTCTCGTTAGTGGAATACCTATTACCGAAAAGATGGTCGTGAAGGTGGATGAGGCACTAGAATTTGCTTGCAGCCTTGGATTGAATCCGTCAGACATCCATTTGAAAAACATTTTATTGACTTCTTCTGGTCAAGTAAAGGTCATTGATGTTGTTCGCTTTACCCAGGAATTTGATTGTCCTCATTGGCGTGACTTGAAAAAAGCATATGAAACGTTTTATCTAAGGCGGTATGTACCAAAAAAATTCCCTAAGTTCTTTATCGAATTTATTATCCGGCTTTATCGGAGACGACTCTTACCTATTTGAAATTTATTTAATTGATTGAAATTCAGACAAAGGTTTTGCAGCAGGTTCACTCAGAGAGAAGTTTTATCTTCCTCTATTCTGGGAACCGCATTTAATATAGAGGGTTAGGTTACATGAAAACTTGATTTCGAGGCGTTTGTAGAAATCAGGGTTAACGGGGGGAGTGATACTTTCCCGACCTTCAACCTGCCCTTTAGTAACGGGAAACTTTAATTTAAAAAAATCATCATGAACGTTTAACAGTGAAAAAGAAAGGTGGAGTTGAAATTGACACAACACCGTTTGAGTGAAGTAGAGGTAGGAAAGAATTATAAAGCAAAGGAATTGGATAGTTTTGTGTCTACAACGGATGTAGTCGTCCTATCCAATAACGAAGAGCAATTGTTTACAGATCCTGATCGGGAATATAAGGTGGTAAATGCATTTGCTGGATTCTTTGAACATTCTTCGGAGGATGGGGAAAAGTATTACCGTGAAAAGAAAGCATATGTTGTTGAAAAAATATAAATTATAAAATGAGCGGGCCATTATTCAATATAAATGGCCCGCTTTTTGTATGCCTGGGAAATCCAGTGACTGGCTCTTTTTTGGTCGTAAGAAACTTGGTACGCTGGCGTCATTATTTTTGACTTGCGGGCAAAAAGTCATCGATTAATACCGGAGTTTCATCAAAATCTCTCTGATTTCCTCGTCCTCTATCAATACAGATTCATATTTCTTTGTGATCTCGGTAAGGGCGACATCATGATAGAAAAACTCAGTAAAGAATTTGACGAGTGGTCTGGAAAGGGTATGTATGCCCTGAAAGTACCCTTTTTCCACCCCTGCAAAAAGAATTTCCTGCTCATCTACAATCACTAGTTTATGCCGCTCCAAAGCTTCATGCTGCTCATCCGGTAATAGTAAATGAGAAGGAATGCTTCCAGTGTCAAGGTCCCCTACTGATAAAAGCTCGATATTTACACCTTCCTTATGTTTTTTTTGTAAATGAGGAAGGAGCGGGGTCAATTCATCACTCCATCCTGTAATTAAAATGTGTTTGTCAGCTTTTTGAATGCACTCCTTGATCAACACGGAAATAGAAGTATCATTTTGTAAGGTCCATACTCGGTCATCCGAATCGGGAAGACTGAATTCTTTACTCTTCAATTCTTCGACATTGGACTGGAATTCTGAAGTCAGTTTTTCAATTGTTGTTTCCATTGGTAAGGCAGTGTAAAGTTTTTTCCGGTCATTGAAAGAGGTGAGAATCATGCCTTTTTCTACAAGGCGCTGCAAAACTTCATATACCTTGGATTTGGGTACTTGCGAATATTTGACGATTGTGGTTGCGTCCATTGGCGAGTTGCCTGCTGTAAGTACTTCAAAGACCTGGCTTTCATATTGAGTGAATCCGAATTTTTGTAACATGGAGAACCTCTCTTCACACTATTCTACTTTCAAATATACAATGATTGATCAAAACCGTAAACTTTTCCTCTTGTTTTCTTCGTAAGTAGTGGTTACCATTATAGTGGTAACCCAAAAGAGAGGATAATAAACAATGAATAAAAAAGTCTATCTGTTAGCGCTTGTTGCTTTTGTAGTTGGGACTGTGGAATTGATTATTGGTGGGATTTTGGACTTAGTAGCAGAAGATCTTGGTGTATCCCTTGGAGAAGCAGGGTTGCTCATCACTATTTTTTCCTTGGTTTTTGCAATTGCGTCACCAATTTTATTGACGGCTACAGCTAAATTCGATCGGAAAAAGCTAATGGTAGTAACACTAACCGTATTCTCCTTAGGAAACCTTATGGCTTTTTGGAGTCCAAATTACTCCATCATCATGGCAGCTAGAATCATTACAGCAGCCAGTGGATCCTTACTTGTAGTCCTTGCTGTTACAATAGCCTCTGCAATCGTAGCACCCGAATATCGAGGCAGGGCGATTGGTACTATTTTTATGGGGATCAGTGGATCTCTCGTACTTGGGGTGCCGATCGGTTTAACTATTGGTAATGCCTTCGGATGGAGGGCACCGTTCTTATTCATCAGTATACTGACTTTGCTTTCTATTTCAGCAGTCGCTTTGACATTAGGACATATTGCACCAAAACCTGTAGTATCTGTAAAAGAACAACTTCGTACGCTTAAGGATAAAAAGATTTTCACAGCACAGTTCACTTCATTTCTGTTCTTAACAGGACATCTTGCTTTATATGCCTATCTAACCCCCTTCCTAAAGACTGAAATGGGCTTGGACGGGACTTGGGTAAGCATCGTCTACTTCATCTTCGGAGTAGCCGCTGTGCTCGGTGGTGGAGTGGGAGGATTTCTATCTGACAAATTCGGATCTGAAAAGAGTATAATCGGGATTATTATTATGTTTGCGATTGCTATTTTCTCGATTCCTTATGTAACCTTCTCTTTACCTTTATTTTTGATTGCGATGGTCATTTGGAGTGCGTTAAGTTGGGCGATCACTCCGGCGCAACAAAACTATTTAATCAACTCAGCTCCTGAAACATCTGACATTCAACAAAGTCTGAACAATTCAGCATTGCATTTCGGAATTGCCTTTGGTTCATCCATTGGCGGGATAGTCATCGAACAAGCTTCTGTGGTTCATAATGCTACAGTGGGCGGTGTGTTTATATTGTTCTCCCTTGCTACAGCTTGTTTCTCAATTACACGAGGAAAAGAATCATACGACCAAAAGACTGTGCATCAGTCATAATCCTACGAAAATCCTTACCTTAATCAAGGTAGGGATTTTTTATCCGCCCCCTAAAAAGCCATTTCTGTAATTATTTCTCAATGAAATAATACGGGGGAAGTTTAGTTAAGTTGCCTACAGCTGGAGAGAATAATTGAAACGAAAGCGTTGCATACTATCTGTGTTCAACCACGAAGGAGGGGAATTTCATGGGTAGAGATGAACACAATAATGGTAAAGGCAAAAAGAAATATAAATTGCCACAAACACCGAAAAATGAAAAAAATAAAAATATCGATGTAGAGTTCTCTGAAGAGATAGCCGATCGTGATGATAAAATCGCGAAAGAGAGAAGCAAAGCGGCCGACCGCCGCGCTCACAAAAGACAGTAAATGTAAATGACGAGAAATACCCACCTCAAGTCATCCAATATTTGGATGACTTGAGGTGGAATTATATGTGAATTATCAGCAGTGAATTTTTTGTACAGTTTAAATTGTTTTAACTTTAGTCATTTTATGATATAATTTTCTACTGTGTTCAAATATATCTAATATCCAACCCACATACTTAGAGGAGGCAGAAGAAATGACAAAATTACGTAAATGGCTCCCAGCTGTTTTCTTGGGGATCTTGTTGACCCTGGCAGCTTGTGGCGGCTCAGAAGATGAAGCAACTGAAGGAAATGAAAATGAAGGTTCGGATGCGGAAACTTCAGAGGACAAAGGTACAATTACGATTGGTATGAATAACTGGGCAGAAAACGTTGCCGTTTCAAACATGTGGAAACTTGTTCTAGAGGAAAAGGGTTACACGGTTGAACTGAACCAAGTAGAAAAGGGCTTTTTGTATGAAGCACTTTCCAGTGGTGATTTAGATATTGGTATGGAAATCTGGTTACCGAATACAGATAAATCGTTCTATGAGAAGTATAAAGAGGACATTGACTGGCGTGAAACATGGTATGAAGGAACGAAATTAGGTCTAGCAGTTCCAAGTTATATGGAAGACATCAATACGATCGAAGACTTAAAAGGTTCTGATGCTTTTGAAGATAAGCAAATCGTAGGTATTGATGCCGGCGCTAGTATCATGTCTTTAACAGAGGATGTAATCAGTGAGTATGAGCTCGATTATTCTCTGGCAGCTTCATCAGAGCCAACAATGATCACTGAATTGAAAAGCTCTTTGGAAAGTGAAGAACCGATTGTAGCTACGCTTTGGAAGCCACACTGGGTTTTTGCTGAAATGGATCTTAAATTCTTAGAGGATCCAAAGAATGTGTATGGTGATTCAGAAAATATTTCATATGCTGCTCGTAAAGGATTAAAGGAAGACCAGCCAGAAGTAGTGAAATGGTTTGATAATTTCATGTTGACTGATGACCAGCTTGCAAGCTTAATGGCATCTATTAACAAAGCTGAAACTGAAGAAGAAGGCGCACAAAAATGGATCGATGAAAACCAAGATTTAATCGATGAGTGGACAAAAGAATAAATCTTTCGGACAACCTGCTTAATTCGAGCAGGTTGTTTTTTTATCAGGAAAAATTATAAAATCAGCCTATTGATATCTTGTCAACCAAAGGTCAAATCAGAGAACATTCCCTTGTTTTTGAAAAGTTCGCAGCTAAATATGGGGTAGGAAGAGCCCCTAATGAACCTATTGAGGATTGGTTTAACCGGGTGGATCTTGATGTAAATTCCACATATTTATATCAACAAGTGCGATACGGTGCTAAAGACTTGAATGAAGAAGAGAAACAGTGTTTTTTCAAAAGAATAAATGAGCTTAAGCGACAGATTAAAGAAATAAATAAATAATTTAGTTAAGAAAAATGTCTTAGAACGAGTTTAAGCGCTCCTTATTCAGGAAACATATGTTGTAGAAGACATTCTTACCATTTGAAAGGAGTCGCTGTTTTATGGACTTGAACAAAGAAATAAAGAAATTGGAACAAATACACTTAGAAAAACCACAAAAAGTATTCACAATGTATTTAAATACCGATCCTTCTGACCCTGAGCAACAAGGGGGAGAATGGAAAATTCATCTAAAAAATGGTCTTAATAACTTTGAATCCTATCTTCAGGAAGATGGAGATTCAGATGAAAAAAGAAATTATTGGGCTGTAAAAGAAAAAGTACAGCAGTATGTTGAAGAAAATGAACAACATTTTGCGAAAAGTATCGTGCTCTTCGCTACAGGTGATGAAACCGTATGGTTCGCTGAGCGTTTCCAAATGCCAGTGAAAACGGAATTCTTCTGGGAAGAGACACCCGTGCTTGATCAATTAAAACAAATGCAGAACGATTTTCCGAAAACGGGTGTCATTCTAACCCAAAAGAATCATATTAAACTGATTGATGCAGAACTTGGTACTTTGAAAGATACGCAACTCTTTGAATTAGATTTGAATACAGAGGATTGGCGTCAACACCAAGGCCCGCACCGTGCTCAACCTTCCATGGGATCTGGTGGTGCAAAATCTTCCAAACAGGATGAATTCAAGGAAAGATTTGAAGCCAACCGTTATCGTTGGTACAAGAGCGTTGCGCCTAAACTTGATAAACTTGCGAAGGAATATGGATGGGAACGCTTCTACCTTGTCGGTGATAAGGAAGAGCTGAAGGATTTACAAGACAATATGAACAAAGAAGCAAACGATATGATTAATAAGAACCTGTTAGATCATGAAGAAATGCATGTTCTAGATGAAGTCGTCCAATAAATAAAACTAAGAGGTACTGGTAATATTACCAGTACCTCTTTTTAATGTTAAGGCATGGAGAATGTTAACATATACATAGAGAAAATTAGTATGATAAAATAATATTCAATGAAATTACGTAGATTGGAGACATTCATATGTTCGTCGTAGACTCAACGGTCATCATCCCTGAGCATAAAGCTGAAGACTTGATTAATATATACAAAAAGCGTTCTCGTCTCGTAGATGAAGCGGAAGGCTTTCATTCTTTTCAATTACTTCAAAATGATCGAAAACCAGGAGAGTTGACCGTCCATCTGGAATGGGAGTCAAAAGATGCCTACTTAAGTTGGGCACGTAGCGAGCAGTTCAAGAAAATACATGAACTTGAAAAACGTTACCCTGACCAAGAATTGAAAGGCATCGTACCAAAGGTTTCTAAATATGAGGTGGTCGCTACGTGAATAAATCAGAACAGAGTCGTCTAGTTCAACAAGTAGTAGATGAGATTTACGGCGCCTATCCATTTTTATGGGAAAAGTTCGGTCAAAATGGGAGAGAGCGAACAGAGGAAGATAATTTTCACCATTTAGACCATTTGTATGCTGCATATGAAATGGATAGTGCAGCGTTTTTTATTGATTATACGAATTGGCTGAATACTGTTTTGACGTCAAGAGGTGTATCCACCCAAATAATCATCGATAATTATAAAAGGTTAGTTCGTTTATTGGATGAAACAAATTTAGAAGATGAAAATGAAAAAAGAGTATATACCGCTTATTTGGAACAAGCATTGGAACATTTGCATACTCTTGCAAAGAGGTGAGGCATTTGAATACGCAGCATGAAAAACTTGCCCGATATTTCTTGAGTGGAGATGATAAAAGCGCATTAGAATATACGAAGGCTCTTTTAGAAGAGCATCCCAGGGCTTTCCTTTTTGGTGACATATTGACCCCTGCCATGTATTATATCGGAGAACTTTGGGAGCGTAATGAAATTTCTGTCGCTGATGAACATCTGGCCACAGCGATTTGCGATTTTGTGTTATCAAGGCTTGAGGGAGAAAACGTGACACAAGATAGGAAGACACAAAAAAATAATAAAGCCATTTTGTTCGGTGTTGAAGAAGAGCAACATTATATAGGATTGAAAATGGTGGCAGAGACCTTCAAAGATCGGGGTTGGCGTGTGAGATATCTAGGCCCGAACCTGCCTTTGGATCATTCTCTGGTTCAAATAAATAAATTCCGCCCTGATGTTATCGGTATCTCAGCCGCCCTCTCTTATCGTTTGCCAATGATAAAAGTATTAATAGAACGCTTTTCCCGATTGGAGTGGAAGCCTCTCATCATGATCGGGGGGCGCATGGCGACTAAATACGAATTGGAGAACTTCGAATCAGAACAAGTAATGATCATGAGGGATTTGAGCTGTCTGAATAAATGGTTTGATGAAGGAAGGAATGAAGTATTCAATGAAACGAGTTGATCGATCCTTTCCTCTTCCATTCTTTATTATCAATAAAAAGTTCATCATACAATCATACTCTCAAGAGGCGGAAACGATGTTTGGAGTGAGGGAAAACTTACTCGATGTTTTTGATGAAGATAGTATGGATAAAATCAGGAAATGGGTCACACCTGATATCAAAAAGTTATCATTAGAAAGCCATTTGAAACCTCTGGGAGAAGCGATCAGTCCCATCACTTGTGATGTGCACGTAAATTGGAAAAATGATTTATATGCTGAAGTATTGGTTATAACAAAAGATGATCAATTGACAAAAGTCACGAAAACTATGGATCAATTGCGATCGCGGTTGAATGACACCAACTTTGAACTATTTGAAGAGAAAGAAAAGTTAGAAGAGGCTATTCAACAAAGCAACCGGTTATCAGCACCTTTCATCCAGTTGACGACTGATACAGCACTTGTACCATTATTTGGTGATATTACAGAAGATAAGATGTTTACAGTAGAAGATCATTTACTGCATTCTTCACAAATTGGAGAAACCGAACGTATCCTTTTTGATTTTACAGGTGTCGGGGAATTAATACATGAAGGAACCTATGTGTTGAAAAATATCATGACTTCACTTTATTATATGGGGGCTGAGGTTGTCATAACCGGAGTGCGGCCGGACCACGTGAAAAATTTCCAAGCAATGCAATTCCACTCAAAAATCAATTTTATGAACTCTTTGCAGCAAGCAGTTCGGAAATACTGTGGAAAGTGAAAAGTAGTTTTGTTTAGGAGAGTACTGCCTCTAGGGTGGACCTTTAAACGGAACTGCTCTTTTTATTTTCATTACTTGGAAAGAGTTATGGAATAATTCGCTACATATCTCTACTTACCTTTTGGCCCTCTCCTTCTCACGAGGGCTCCCTAATATTCTAATTCATCCACCGGTTTACGTTATAATCCAAGTGAATTGTGGAATATACAAAATATAGCATGAGAACAACTGTCACATTTAAAATGTGAAGAAGAATAAATAGAAAGGTTGTGAATGACATGGAATTGACTTTAGAAGTGAACGGTATGACTTGTGGACAATGTGAAAAAGCAGTAAAAGGATCATTAGAAAAGCTGGAAGGTGTTCATGGAGTAGAAGTTTATCTCGATAGTGGAAAAGTGAATGTTACGTATGATGAAGCATATGTAACAAAATCATTGATGAAAGAAGCGATTGAAGCTCAAGGATATGAACCAGTAGGATAAAGTAAGCCCGGCGTTTAGCCGGGCTTTTATTTTTTATTGAACCGTATAAGGGAGCTGAGTCTTGTAACCATTAAATTGCTGATAGGCCTGTTGGATTTTTTGAGGTTGTTCTTGCTCAATGCTATACCAGCCATTTTTAAACATCAGGTTATATAAATTTCTTTGGCAGTCTTGTGTTTCCTTGAAGATTGTAGCTAGATCCTGGTAGAACGTCTGATTACTGGCTTCATTCAATGCGATATTATAAGAAGCTGTCATATATTTCTCAGTGGTCAATTGATCATTGATGAAATCTCTCTCGTTCATTTGCGGTGTTTTAGGAACACTGGTTTCAGGGTTTTGAATTTTTTGTGATTGATTCATTACCATTCTCCTTAATTCATCGTTTTGGATTGGGTATCAAGATGCTTGAGGATTTTATCATAATGACGTTGGTGCATTTGACCAGCTTCTTCTAAAGCAGCTTGAATTTCAGGTGTCTGACAGTTTTGAGCAAAGAAATGTGCTTTTTTACATGCGTTCAAATTCCATGACAACATATCTGTTATATAAAGTTGATCTTTTGTACTTACAATGTCAGGAACTTGAGGCATCGGTTGTGACTCTTGCATAGATGATTGATTGTGCTGTTCCATAAAGAATCCCTCCTTCTATAGTCATGTTTAGTATGACCTTAAGACAGATTTCTATAAAAAAACAGAAATTGAAAAATATCGTGGAGCTACGTGTCGAAGAAGGGATAATATTTCCCCATTAATCCTCAGAAATGATAAAATAGTATTATGTTAACGGTTACAAAAGAGATATTAGGATATATAGGATTGTACCAGAGGTAGGGGGTAGAGGCATGGAACGTTTACTCAGGAATTTTTTCCTATTCTTATCAAAAAATCGTTTTTTTACTAAGTTAGCTAAAAAGTATGGATTGCGTTTCGGTGCAGGGAAATTTGTAGCAGGTGAAACAGTTCCCGATGCTGTGAAAACCATCCGGCAGCTTAATGATAAGGGTATGGCTGTTACCATTGATCATCTGGGTGAATTTATTGATAGCATAGAAGAGGCTAGAGAAGCAGCGGATGGCTGTATCGACGCCATCAAAGCTATTGGCGAACATAAGCTGGATTCTCAGCTCTCCCTGAAGCTAACTTCTATGGGCTTGGACATATCAGACGAGGTCGTGTTGGAAAATATGCGGCGAATTCTGGGAGTTGCTGAACAAGAAGGTGTATTCGTCACCATCGATATGGAGGATTTTGATCGTTGTGAAAAGACCTTGGAAATCTTCAAAAAGCTAAGGTCAGAATTCGAACACATAGGTACTGTTTTACAATCTTACCTTTACCGTACGGTTGAGGATATAAAGGAATTGGATCAATACAATCCGAACCTTCGATTAGTAAAAGGTGCTTACAAAGAATCACCTAAAGTCGCTTTTCCTGATAAAAAAGACGTAGACGAAAACCTTAAGAAAATCATCCGACTTCACCTGTTGAATGGCAACTATACGGCAGTGGCAAGTCACGATGACTCAATGATTGAATACACAAAACAATTGGTTGAAGAGAATAATATATCCAAGGACTTGTTTGAGTTCCAAATGTTGTATGGGATTCGTGTGGAGCGTCAAGAAGAGTTAGTGAAAGAAGGATATAAGATGCGCGTTTATGTTCCTTATGGGAATGACTGGTATGGTTACTTTATGCGCCGTTTAGCAGAGCGACCAGCTAATGTAGCTTTTGTTCTAAAGGGTGTATTTGGAAAGTGAAGGAACAGGCGCCTCTTTTACCGGGGTGCCTTGTTCATAAAAGGGAGTGCACGATTCGATTCAATAAGCATAGAATGAATCGACAATCAAATGTGATGGATCCCTCCCTTAACTGCGTGTAAGAATTTACATAATTATGGAGAAAAGGATTGCGAAATATCAGAAAATATTTTATATTATACATAGATACGAATTAGCCGTAACTTATTTTTTTGGCTTTAAAATGAATGAGTATTCATTCAAAGAGATAGGGGGAAATGTAATGCAACAGAAAATTAAACGAGCAGCTGTTCTTGGCTCAGGTGTTATGGGAGCAGGCATTGCTGCCCACTTAGCTAATGTGGGAATCCCGGTTTTGATGCTGGATATCGCTCCGAGCGAATTAACAGATGAAGAAAAAAAGAAAGGTTTGAAGCTTGAAGATCGTGCTGTTCGCAATCGAATCGTCATCGAAAATAAAAAAGCATTATTAAAACAAAAACCTTCACCACTAAGCAGTAAACAGAATTTGGATTTAATTGAGGTCGGCAACTTCAGCGATGATATGGAACACTTGTCGGAAGTCGACTGGGTGATAGAGGTTGTCGTAGAGAATTTGGATATTAAAAAGAAAGTCTTGGCAGATGTGGACCGTCATAGAAAAACAGGATCGATTGTCAGTTCCAACACTTCCGGTATATCAATCGAAGCTATGTCTGAGGATTGCAGTGAAGACTTGCGCAGCCACTTCCTCGGCACGCACTTCTTTAACCCGCCGCGCTATTTAAAGCTTTTAGAAGTTATTCCCACCAAACAGACATCATCTGAAGTCGTGGAATTTATGAAAAGGTTTGGAGAAGATGTCTTAGGAAAAGGTGTAGTCGAAGCAAAAGATACACCAAACTTCATTGCTAATAGAATCGGTACTTATGGTTTATTAGTAACTGTCCAGCAAATGCTTGAAAAAGGTTATTCAGTCGGGGAGGTTGATTCTGTTACCGGTCCGATGATCGGTCGACCTAAGAGTGCCACATTCCGAACATTGGATGTAGTCGGACTGGATACATTCATCCACGTTGCGAACAACGTCTATGACCAGGTGGAGGGTGAAGAGAAAAAGTCATTTGAAGTTCCTTCGTTCATGAAATCTATGCTCGAAAAAGGTTGGTTAGGATCGAAAAGCGGTCAAGGATTCTTCCTTAAAAAGAAAGGTGAACAAGGCAGCGAAATCCTGCAATTGAACCCTGAAACCCTTGAATACGAAGCAAGAGGGAAACTGAAAACAAAAGCTACTGAAATGGCTAAACAGGAAAAAGGAGCGAAACGCAAACTGAAAGCACTCATTTCAGCTGAAGGGGATCGTGCGGGGGATCTTGTATGGTCTGTCATCAAGCCTGTATTGATATACTCTGCTGAACTGTATGGTCAGATTGCTGATGATGTTCCTTCTATTGATGAAGCTATGCGCTGGGGATTCGGATGGGAATTAGGCCCATTTGAAATATGGGACAGCATTGGAGTTCGAACTTCTGTAGAACGAATGAAGAAAGAAGGAGAAACCGTTCCCGATTGGATTGAAAACATGCTTGAAAAGGTGAACGAGTCCTTTTATAAGAAAGAAAATGGAAACGTTTACTATTACCATGCTGGTGAATATAGACAACAATCATTTAACGAAAAAAATATCAATTTGAAGCGGTTGAAGGAAACGAGAGAGGTCATCAAAAAGAATGCAGGTGCTAGTTTAATCGACATCGGCGATGGAGTGGCTTGTTTAGAATTTCACTCCCAAAGTAATGCGATCGGCCTGGATATCATTCAAATGATCAATTTCTCGATTGACCACGTTGAAGCACATTATGAAGGTCTTGTCATTGGAAATCAGGCGAAAAACTTTTGTGTCGGTGCTAATCTTGGAATGATTTTAATGGAAGCTCAGGATTACAACTTCTTTGAAATTGAAATGGTCGTAAAAAATTTCCAAGATAGTATGATGAAGCTTAAGTATTCTGATAAACCTGTAGTTGTTGCACCATTCGGAATGACGCTTGGCGGGGGAGCAGAAGTTTGTTTGCCGGCTGACTCAATTCAAGCATCTCCGGAAACCTATATGGGGCTTGTAGAACCAGGTGTAGGGCTGATTCCTGGGGGTGGAGGGAACAAAGAACTCTATATCAAACACTTGAGAAATATACCTCAAGGTGTCGATTTCGACTTACAAAAAATAGCCAATAGTGTGTTTGAGAAAATAGCCATGGCGAAAGTTTCGACTTCAGGGGAAGAAGCGAAAGAGAATGGCTACCTTGATCAAATGGATGCAATCAGTGCTAACGGGGACCACCTCCTTCATGACGCTAAACAAAAAGTGCTTGGCCTGGCACGGTCCGGTTACACTCCACCAAAACGGGTGAAGATCCCAGTCGTCGGAGAACAGGGGTATGCCACTATGATGCTTGGGGCAAAATCACTTGCTCTCAGTGGATATGCGAGTGAGCATGACTTGAAGATTGCAGAAAAGCTGGCATTTGTTTTAGCAGGAGGACGATTGGCACAAGGTTCTTTTGTGGATGAGCAATATTTGCTGGATCTGGAACGCGAAGCATTCTTGAGCCTCATAGGTGAGCCAAAGTCACAAGCGCGTATGCAACATATGCTCATGAAAGGAAAACCGCTACGCAACTAAATTTTTGAAGAGGGGGAAGCAACGTGAAAGAAGCAGTCATTGTATCAGGTGCACGGACCCCTGTGGGTAGAGCGAAGAAAGGTTCGCTTGCCCACACGCGTCCAGATGATTTAGCTGCACTTACTATAAAAGAAACATTAAAACGTGCCAATCAATATGAAGGAAACATAGATGATGTGATTATTGGTTGCGCCATGCCAGAAGCCGAACAAGGAATGAACATGGCCAGAAATATCGCCGGTCTTGCAGGGCTTCATCACAAAGTGCCTGCGATTACCATAAACAGGTACTGTTCCTCAGGGTTACAAAGTATCGCATATGCTGCTGAGAAAATCATGTTAGGTCATAGTGATACAGCTATCGCGGGCGGGGCCGAGTCCATGAGTCTAATTCCGATGGGTGGCCATGTGATCAAACCCAATGTGCAGTTAGTAGAACAGGCACCAGAGTATTACATGTCAATGGGGCACACAGCAGAGGAAGTAGCCAAACGATTCGACATATCAAGAGAAGATCAAGATGCTTTTGCTGTCCAAAGTCATGTAAGAGCAGCCAAAGCGATTAAGGAAGGGAAATTCAAAGATGAAATCGTCCCTGTAGAGGTCATGAATCGACATTTAGATGCTGACCTCAAAGTGAATGAAAAAACTTCCACATTTTCTATGGACGAAGGTGTACGACCTAGTACCACGAGAGATGTGCTAGGTAAATTAAAGCCTGCTTTCTCAACGACAGGAACGGTCACAGCGGGTAATTCCTCTCAAATGAGTGATGGGGCGGCTTCCGTTTTAGTCATGGAGCGTGAAAAAGCGGAAGAAGAAGGACTGACACCACTTGTGAAATTCCGTTCTTTTGCAGTGGCAGGAGTTGAACCCGAGATCATGGGAGTCGGTCCGATTGAAGCAGTTCCGAAAGCTCTCCGACTAGCTGGTTTGTCTTTATCAGACATTGGATTGTTTGAATTGAACGAAGCTTTCGCATCCCAATCCTTACGGGTGATCAGAGAGCTTGGTTTAAATCCTGAAAAAGTCAATGTAAATGGTGGAGCAATTGCTCTGGGTCATCCTCTTGGATGCACAGGGACTAAATTGACATTAAGCTTGATTCATGAAATGAAGAGAAGGAATGAGCAATTTGGTGTTGTGACAATGTGTATTGGTGGCGGTATGGGAGCTGCTGGAGTATTTGAACTAATATGAATGGGGAGGAAAACATTATGAGTGATACAAAAGAAATGATCAAAGGTGGAGGGTTCATCGTTGAGGATTTAGCTGCAGAAGATGTCATAACACCGGAAGATTTCACAGACGAACATTTGATGATTGCTAAAACAGCGGAAGACTTTGTTTTAGGAGAAGTTGTACCAAAGATTGATAACTTAGAAAGACATGAATTTGAACATTCCGTTGCATTATTGAAAAAGGCTGGTGATCTTGGACTGCTTGGAGCGGATGTACCTGAAGAATATGGTGGTTTGCAATTAGATAAAATCAGTTCATCTTTGATTACAGAAAAGTTTTCTCGTGCAGGGGGATTCTCGGTCACTCATGGCGCTCATGTAGGTATCGGGTCTTTGCCAATTGTATTCTTCGGTAATGATGCTCAAAAGAATAAATACCTCCCTGTATTAGCCACTGGAGAAAAAATAGCGGCCTATGCTCTAACCGAGCCGGGATCTGGATCAGATGCACTAGGGGCCAAGACCACTGCTAAACTTAATGATGCTGGTACTCATTATATTCTCAACGGAGAAAAGCAATGGATTACGAACTCCGCCTTTGCTGATGTGTTCGTCGTATACGCTAAAATAGATGGGGATAAATTCACAGCCTTCATTATTGAACGCGATTACCCTGGAGTTTCTACAGGTCCAGAAGAGAAGAAGATGGGAATCAAGAGCTCATCTACTCGAACATTGATCTTAGAAGATGCTGAAGTACCTGTAGAGAATGTGTTGGGAGAAATCGGTCGCGGCCATGTGATTGCGTTCAATATCCTGAATGTAGGACGATACAAACTTGCAATTGGAGGAGTCGGCGGATCCAAACGTGCTTTAGAACTTTCAGTGAAATATGCGAAAGAACGCAAGCAATTCAAAACCCCAATCGCTAGTTTCCCACTTATTCAGGAGAAGATCGGGTCTGTAGCCGCCAATACCTATGCAAATGAAAGTTCTGTGTATCGGACAGTCGGGTTATTTGAGCAGAGCATGGGTAAACTCTCAGATGAAGAGCTCAAGGATGGCGCTGCTGTAGCGAAAGTTATTGCTGAATATGCTATTGAGTGTTCTCTGAATAAAGTGTTCGGTACTGAGTTACTTGATTTTGCAGTGGATGAAGCGGTGCAAATCCATGGAGGCTATGGATTTATGGCTGAGTACGAAGTAGAGAGAATGTATCGGGATTCACGGATCAACAGAATCTTCGAAGGAACGAATGAAATCAACCGTATGATTGTACCAGGTACATTATTGAAGAAAGCTATGAAAGGAGAACTGCCTCTCCTTCAGAAAGCACAAGCACTACAGGAAGAAATTATGACCATGATGCCTGAAGAACCAGGAATTGAAGCATTAGAACAAGAGAAATACTTGTTGAAGAACGCGAAGAAGATCGGATTGCTTGCCGCAGGTCTGGCTGCACAGAAATATGGTGAAAAACTTGAGAATGAACAAGAATTGCTCGTTAATATCGCTGATATCGTAGGGGAAATTTACAATATGGAATCAGCGATTCTCCGTACCGAAAAAGCCATCAACAAAAATGGCGAAGAAAAAAATAATCAAAAACTTCTCTATACACAGGTATATGTCCAAGAAGCGTTCAATCGCATAGAAGGTCATGCGAAAGAGACACTAATCGCTGCTGAATCTGGTGATTCTCTTCGGATGATGCTGGGTGCATTACGCAAGTTGACACGGCATACACCGATCAACGTGATTACTAAAAAACGTGCGATTGCTAAAACATTGATCAATGCAGAAAAGTATACGGTTTAAACCCTGAGCATTCAGAGCCCCCTTCTTCACTTTGTAAATGAAGTTAGGGGGCTTTGTCTGGGATTTTAAGCTTATTGATTTCCTTTGTTTCATGCATCCTGTCCGCATTTACCTGTCCCTTTAGGGAAATTACACATTTGTTCTTATATTAGATTCATACATTTTCATGAAATTCCCGGCTTCAGTATGATAAAATATAAAACAACAAGTTGGAAGGAGGATGGTTGAATGTCTGTAACCTTCTATTGGTATCCGAGTTGTGGTACTTGTAAAAAGGCGAAGAAGTGGTTTGATGAAGCAGAGATTGACTACGAATCAGTACATATCGTTAATGATCCACCTTCTGAAGAACAGTTGAAAGATTACGTAAATATGAGTGGCAAACCAGTGAAGAAATTCTTTAATACGAGTGGCAAGAAGTATAGAGAACTGAATATGAAGGAAAAGATAAAACAAGCGAGTGAAGAAGATATGATCAAATGGCTCGCTTCTGATGGAATGCTGATCAAACGTCCAATTGTAACAGATGGTGAATATGTGACTGTTGGATTCAACCAGGAAGAATTCGAAAAAAATTGGGCGAAGTGAGCAGAACGTTGGAAATAAAAGCTTTTTGCTTTTATGTTTATAATTGCTGTTAAACTATAATTATTATTGTGGAGGTTTTCTTAATGAGCTTACCAAAAGACTTGCTTTACTCTGAAGAACATGAATGGGTGAAAGAAGAAGGAGAAAAAGTCCGTATTGGAATTACTGAGTTCGCTCAGTCTGAACTCGGAGACATCGTATTTGTAGAGCTGCCGGAAGTCGGCGAAGAATTAGAAGCAGACGAACCATTCGGAAGTGTAGAATCAGTGAAAACTGTGTCTGAATTGTACGCACCTCTCAGCGGGAAAGTTGTAGAAATTAACGAAGAATTAGAAGATAGTCCGGAGTTTGTCAACGAGTCTCCGTATGATAAAGCTTGGATGGTGGTTGTTGAACCAAGCAATTCATCTGAGAAAGAAGAATTGATGTCTCCAGAAGAATATAAAGAAATGATAAATGAAGATTAATTCTTATTAAATTTACAAGCAATTGTACAGACAGGGCTACATATGCTTCCTTGTCTGACATGATCGCGTTTGATCTTATCATGTTCAGACCATGCCCCTTTGGCATGGTCTGTTTCTATATAGAAGGTGATGAAGATGGATGGAGAACGTATTGTCATTGTAGAAGGTATCACAGACAAGAAGAAGCTGAAAAAGGTGCTGGATGAAGAAGTTGAAATCATTTGTACTCATGGGACCTTAGGAATAGAGCGCATGGAAGAAATGATTCTCGATTTTAATTTGGATGAACGCTCTGTCTATATTTTAGTTGATGAAGACGATTCAGGCTATAAGTTGCGTAAGCAATTAACTGAAGAGCTCCCCCACGCAGAACATATTTATATTGACAAAGCTTTTCGTGAAGTGGCGGCGACCCCTGAGCCCGAGATAGCTAGAGCTTTGCTGAGCAGGCATTTCAATGTAAAACCGATTTATCTAATTTAGGAGGACTCCTGTGCAAGAACTTGTACCTAATGAAACCGTAGAAATGATTCGTGCTGATAGAATAACACTCACTTTTGTACAAAGCCCTTTTTGCGGTACCTGTCACTTGGCGAAAAAAATGCTTTCCACATTGGAAGCTTTGTATGAAAAAGATATTTTCCAAGAAATGAACGCTTCTCTTCACCCATCACTGATGGAGCACTTTAAGATTAAAAGTGTTCCCTGCCTTTTGGTGACCAGAGAAGGAAAAGTGATTGAAAAAATTTATGCATTTCATTCTGTTCCATTTATGAGGGACAAAATATCTAACTATGTAGAATAAGTTAATAATTACCCGGGAAATGACGAAGGGCTCCTCCTCTTGCGAAATTACGAATTGGGAGGAGTTTTATGTTGGTGACTTTTAAAGAAGAAGACATTGTAAGTCGAAGTGCTGGTTTGATATTTTGATTCAAGTCAAAGTACTCGAGTTATTTCCAGTGGTGTTATGTATGATTTTCCTGCACTGCCCCCATAAAGGGAAGTCCTGACAAGGGAGTAAAAGAAAAGGAGTCGGATGACAATGCATTGAACTCTCCCTTGCCACGACCTTATATGAAAAGTAATCCATAGTAATGTGTTAGGGGGTGTTGCTGATGTTATCTAAATTAGGGCACCGAGAGATTCTACAACATCCAAAAAGGATGCTTGATCGCCAAAGCGGTCATGAATGTTTCCTTGTTGATCGATGATGATCGTCGTCGGAACGCCCTGGCAAGCATACAAGTCATATGTCATACGTCCCTCATCAACGAGAGTCGGTTGATTTAAAAACTTTTCAGCGAATTCAACGCCTTCTTTTACATCCCGTTCCCTTCCTGAAACATTTATAGTTACCATCTTCACTTTTTCGTGATCCACAGTACTGTAAAGCTGTTCTTTCTTGGGAAGGTCTTTTCCACAATCAGGACACCAAGAGGTCCAAAAGGTCAGGACGATAACTTTCTCTATGTCATCCTCCAGGTTATAAGTTGATTCTCCAGTAATATAAGGGAGTTCAAAATGAGGGGCTTGTTCTTTCATAATCATTCTCCTTGTATAAGATGAAATTAACGTTTGACGTTATTCTCAACCCCATGCTAACATATATTATAATTTCATAACGACATCTTCACTTATCCAGAGTGGCGGAGGGACTGGCCCGACGATGCCCAGCAACCGGCAAAATAATGCACGGTGCTAATTCCAGCAAAGTCATCAGACTTTGACAGATGAGAAGAGACAGACAGGGAATCTCTTCTATTTTGAAGGGGTTTTTTTAGTTTCAGTTGATAGAGGATATCATTGCGGTCGTTTGTTAAAGGATACTTTGACACTCATTCATCCAAATAATTTTGAAATTTGTCGAAATACCACGGGTTATAGTTGACACAAAATTCCCACAGTGCTAGAATCCATCTTGTGATGCTAAAGTGAGTTAAAGTAATAATAAGTTAATATGCTAAAATCTCTTATCTAGAGTGGCGGAGGGACTGGCCCTGTGATGCCCGGCAACCGGCAAGTGAAAACTTGGTAAGGTGCCAATTCCTGCAAAGTTGAAATTCCTTTGGCAGATGAGAGAACAGATATTAAGACGACACAAAAACGCCTTTCTGTTCTCATAACAGTAAGGCGTTTTTTTGAAATGGAGGGAGACACCATGATTTCAATCGAAGGCTTATCGAAAATCTTCCATACGAAAGACCAAGAAGTTAGAGCGGTGGATGATTTAAGTCTAAATATAGGCAAAGGAGAAATTTATGGAGTAATAGGTTACAGTGGTGCTGGTAAAAGTACCTTCATTCGACTTTTGAACCGTTTGGAGGACCCCACTGAAGGAAGTATTACTATGGATGATCAAAATTTGACAGCTTTAAGTAAAGGGAAGCTTAGAGTCGCCAGGCAAGAAATAGGGATGATTTTTCAGCATTTCAACCTTTTATGGTCACGAACGGTCTATGATAATATATCCTTCCCTTTAGAAATTGCAGGGGTATCCAAAGGAGACCGCCAAAAAAGGGTTAATGAATTGATTGAACTTGTAGGGCTGAGTGGGCGCGGCAATTCATACCCTTCACAATTGAGTGGAGGACAAAAGCAAAGGGTTGGAATCGCCAGAGCTTTGGCTAATAATCCAAAAGTGCTGCTTTGTGACGAAGCTACTTCTGCCTTGGATCCCGAGACTACAGATTCAATTTTAGACTTACTTGTCGATATCAATGAAAAATTAAGCTTGACGATTGTTCTCATTACTCATGAAATGCATGTCATCCGCAAAATTTGTCACCAAGTAGCTGTCATGGAACAGGGGAAAATCGTTGAGCAAGGTGATGTACTAGATGTATTTTTACATCCAGAAAAAAAAGTCACTAAAAGATTCGTGGACCAAGTAATGGGGGATCCGGAAAAAGAAACTTCCATGCAGTTGATCAAAGATAATTATCGAACTGGTGAAATCATTAAGCTTCACTTTGTTGGTGAGAGTACTAACCAAGCTTTAATCAGTGATATATCAAGAAAATTCGAGTTAGATGTAAATATCCTTCATGGGAAAATCACTCAAACCCAAAAAGGGGCGTACGGAACAATGTTCGTCCAGTTTGACGGGGAACAGAGTGAAATTGAGAGAGCAATAGAGTATATTGAATCGACCTCTGTAGAAGTGGAGGTGAATCCTCATGTTTAATCAGTTATTTCCGAACGTAAGAATGGAAGACATGATAACAGCTACAAATGAAACCATTTATATGACACTGATTTCTGTTGCTGGAACGTTCGTTATTGGATTATTACTAGGTTTATTACTTTATTTATCTGGTCCAGGGGGGCTCTGGCAGAATAAAATGCTGAACTGGGTCACAGCATCGCTTGTTAACATATTTCGTGCCATTCCATTTATTATTCTGATTTTGCTATTATTCCCGTTTACGGATTTCTTAATGGGTACGATTCGAGGACCTAAAGCCGCTTTGCCAGCTTTAATCATAGGAGGAGCGCCATTTTATGCACGTCTGGTAGAAATTGCATTGAAAGAAGTGGATAAAGGTGTTGTAGAAGCAGCCAAATCAATGGGGGCTAAATACTCAACAATCGTTTTCAAAGTACTGCTGCCGGAATCAAAGCCAGCACTAATCTCCGGGATTACTGTCACGGCCATTGCATTGATTGGTTATACCGCTGTAGCAGGCGCGATCGGAGCTGGTGGTTTAGGTGACTTTGCTTATTTCTATGGATTCCAGCGTAGTAACTGGGATGTAGTGTTTATGTGTACTGTCATCATCATTATCATTGTTTTTATTTTCCAATTCATCGGGGACTTAGCAACCCGTAAATTGGATAAAAGATAAAAAATATATATTAAAGGGAGAGTTTATAAAATGAAAAATATTTGGACAGGCGCACTTGCCTTATTATTTGTACTTGTACTTACTGCTTGTGGTTCTTCTGAAGATAATACTTCAGGTTCTGAAGAAGGAGGAAGTGAAGGAAGCTCTGAAATTAAAGTCGGGGCAACGAGTGTTCCTCATGCGGAGGTTTTGGAAGAGGCGAAACCACTTCTTGAAGAAAAAGGCATTACATTAACGATTGAGGAGTATCAAGACTACATTTTACCTAATAAAGATTTGGCTGAAGGACGTATTGATGCTAACTATTTCCAAACCATTCCTTATTTAGAATTACAAGAAGAAGAGAATGATGGATTTGATTTCGTGAACCTTGGTGGGATTCATATTGAACCAATCGGAGTTTATTCTCAAAAATATGATAACCTGGAGGATGTAGAAGAAGGTACAACACTTGTTATGAGCCGTTCTGTTTCTACTCATGGCCGAGTTCTTTCCTTATTAGAAAAAGAAGGACTGATCAAATTGGATGAGAATGTTGAAAAAGTGGATGCTACGGTAGATGATATCGTTGAAAATCCTAAAAATATCGAATTTGATACGGGTGTTGATGCTGCAGGACTTCCAGAAGTTTATAAGCGTGAAGAAAATGTACTAGTTGCCATTAATACGAACTATGCTATAGAAGCAGACCTGTCACCAAAAGAAGATGCGATAATTCTAGAGGGTACGAATTCGCCTTATGTTAATGTGGTAGCAGCTCAAAGCAAAGATAAAGATAATGAAGCACTCAATCAATTGGTACAAGTCCTTCGCTCTGAAGAAATCCAAACCTTCATTAAAGAAGAGTATAATGGAGCCGTTGTACCTGTTTCTGGTGATGCAGAATAACGGATAAAATGAGTGACTGCTGTTGATACTAACGGCAGTCACTTTATTTTTTTAGGAGGTAAAAAGATGCAAGAGAAAAATATGACATGGACTCAGACATATTTACATGATTATAAAGAAGGTATAGGGGTATTCTCAGACCATATGCCGGAAGTGGCTCATAAATTCAGCCAATTCACAGAAGAGTGCTTTAAAGAGGGGGATGTCTCCCAAAAGCATAAGCAGTTGATGGCACTTGGGATCAGTATCGTTGCTCAAGATGAATATTGTATGATTTATCATACCAAAGGTTGTGTAGATCAAGGGGCGTCAGAAAAAGAAATCCTTGAAGCTTGTGGCGTAGCTGCTGCTTTTGGTGGAGGAGCAGCTCTCAGTCAAGCCGTTACCCTCGTCCAGGATGCATATATGGATTTAACAACTAGTATCAATTGATTGAATAATTTGAATATTAAAGAAAAAAAGATGTATTCTTTAAACAGAAAAGAATTAAACGCTTACATCGCACCAAACGACAGTTGAGGGTCTTATTTGGACTTTCACGGTGTTTTGTCTAACGTATAATGCTGTGATATTCTAAATTATGTAAATAATCTGAAAGGATTGATTCGTTATTAGTGACGATCTGCAATTGAATTACACTGCTGATATGGAGAAAGCCATGCACCAAGCGCATAACATGAGTTATGCGGAGTACAGCAGAAAGTTGGATACGCGATTAGAAGTAGAAGAAAAGCGCCAACGTGAATTCGAAGAGAGTCAGAAAATGATTGCCCAGGTCGACCGTCAATTGCATAGATAATTTATTTTGATTGAATCAGGTGTCTTTAGCCACCTGATTTTTTCATGTTATAATAAGGATGAGTAATGAAAATATTGGTGATTTGTGAAACTGGTTTCTTCTATTCATATTAGTAGGAAAAAGTTGATAACAAATACTAAATGATATAAGATTGTAATGAGAATAAATTGAGAATGGTTCTTTGATCCCTATCAACCAGGACATTCGATAATAATAGATACTGGAGGTATACATTATGTCAGGATCAACTTTAGAAATTAAAGATCTTCATGTAGAAATTGAAGGTCAAGAAATCCTTAAAGGTGTTAATTTAACAATCAACGGTGGTGAATTCCACGCTGTTATGGGACCCAACGGAACAGGGAAATCCACCTTGGCTTCTGCAATTATGGGACATCCTAAATATGAAGTGACAAAAGGTGAAGTATTGCTTGATGGCGAGAACGTTCTTGAAATGGAAGTAGACGAACGTGCGCAGGCTGGTCTATTTCTTGCAATGCAGTATCCAAGTGAAATCAGTGGAGTGACAAATTCTGACTTCTTACGTTCATCTATCAACGCGCATCGGGAAGAAGGCGATGAGATTTCATTGATGAAGTTCATTAAAGAAATGGACGCAAAAATGGATACACTTGATATGGATAAAAACATGGCCCAGCGTTACTTGAACGAAGGTTTCTCCGGCGGTGAGAAAAAACGAAATGAAATCCTTCAATTAATGATGATTCAACCAGCGATCGCAATTCTTGATGAGATCGATTCTGGTCTTGACATCGACGCTTTGAAAGTTGTAGCACAAGGTATCAACGAAATGCGCAACGAAAATTTTGGTTGCTTGATCATTACCCACTATCAGCGTTTGCTGAACTATATCACTCCAGATAAAGTTCACGTTATGATGCAAGGTCGCGTAGTGAAATCCGGTGGTCCAGAACTTTCTCGCCGCCTGGAAGAAGAAGGGTACGAGTGGATTAAACAAGAACTTGGCATCGAAGATGAAACAATCGGCCAAAAAGCGTAATCAAGATAGGAGGGTAATCATGACAGTAGAAGTCTCACTACCATACGATAAAGAGTATGTCACACAATTCTCCCAGGGCTTACAAGAGCCGGAATGGATGAAAAACCTTCGTCTTAGCGCCTTGGAGAAATCTGAATCTCTTCCATTACCAAAACCAGATAAAACGAATATCTCGAAATGGAACTTCACTGAATTCGATCATCACGTTTCCAGTGATCCGATAGATTCTCTGGATGATCTTCCTGTAGAGATTAAAAACTTCTTAGATGAAGAAAAAGAACAACAAAACCTTGTTATTCAACGGAATCATACAGTTGCATATGGAACAATTGATCAAAAACTCAAGGATCAAGGTGTTATTTTCACTGACATCTCTACTGCACTCCAAGAGCACAGTGACTTGGTTGAAAAATATTATATGAATGATGCTGTGCATGTAGATGAGCACCGTTTAACAGCTCTTCATGCTGCACTGATGAATGGCGGTATTTTCTTGTATGTTCCTAAGGGCGTACAAATTGAAGACCCTATTCAAGCGATTTTTTGGCAGGAAGATCCTAAAGCTTCTCTGATCAACCACATTCTGGTTGTAGCTGAAGAAAATAGCTCCGTAACGTATGTAGAAAATTATATATCTCATAATAAAGAAGAAAAAACATCAGCAAATATCGTTACAGAAGTCATTGCAAAAAATGGCGCAAAGGTATCGTTTGGCGCTGTTGACAATTTTGAAGCTGGCACGACGGTCTACACAAACCGCCGTGGTGTTGCCTATCGTGATGCAGTCATTGAATGGGCACTTGGACAAATGAACGAAGGAGATACCGTTTCTGAGAATATCACCCACCTTATCGGGGATAATTCACATTCAAATGCTAAGACCGTAGCGATTGGTCGTGGAAGTCAAAAGCAGAACTTCACAGCAAACATTACTCACTTCGGTAAAGGATCTGACGGTTATATTCTTCAGCACGGTGTTATGAAGGATAAATCATCTGCCATTTTCAACGGAATTGGTAAAATAGAACATGGTGCCAGCAAGTCGAATGCGGAGCAGGAATCCCGTGTCCTTATGCTCAGCAAAGATGCGCGCGGAGATGCCAACCCTATCCTGCTTATCGATGAAGATGACGTAACTGCTGGCCACGCAGCTTCTGTAGGACGTGTTGACCCTGTCCAATTATACTATCTGATGAGCCGCGGTATTTCCAAGTTTGAAGCTGAACGTTTAATCATTCATGGTTTCTTAGCCCCTGTTGTAAATCAATTACCAGTTGATGCTGTTAAACGCCAGTTGACACAAGTGATTGAAAGGAAAGTATATTAATGGATGTAAAAGCAGTACGCGACGAGTTTCCAATCCTGCACCAGGAAGTTAATGGACATCCGCTCGTGTATTTGGATTCATCAGCAACTTCTCAAAAGCCTGTTCGGGTGATTGAGAAGTTGGGTGAATACTACAGGGGGTACAATTCCAATGTGCACAGAGGTGTTCATACACTGGGGACTATAGCTACAGATGAATACGAAGGTGCACGTGAAAAGGTAAGACGTTTCATCAATGCTTCAAGTACGCAAGAAGTCATTTTCACCCGTGGTACAACTACCGCCATCAATACAGTGGCAGCTAGTTATGGCCGTGCTCACTTGAAGGAAGGCGATGAAGTTGTCATAACACCGATGGAACACCACAGTAACATCATTCCTTGGCAGCAAATCGTCAAAGAAACAGGAGCTACCTTGAAATATATTCCACTGCAGCCAGATGGCACAATCCTGCTTGAAGATGCAAAAGAAACAATCACTCCAAACACAAAAATTGTTGCCATCTCTCACGTTTCCAACGTTTTAGGAACGATAAATCCAGTTAAAGACATTGCAAGAATGGCACATGAACAAAATGCAGTCATACTTGCTGACGGTGCTCAAGGTGCTCCGCACATGGAAATTGATGTTCAACAGTTAGATGTTGATTTTTATGCATTTTCCGGTCATAAAATGTGTGGCCCTACTGGTATCGGGGTCCTATACGGAAAAAAAGCTCTATTGAATAATATGGAACCCGTAGAATTCGGTGGCGAGATGATTGATTTTGTGAATTGGTATGATTCTACGTGGAAAGAGCTGCCGTGGAAATTTGAAGGTGGGACTCCGATAATCGCAGGTGCTGTCGGTTTAGGGGCAGCGATAGACTTTTTAACTGATATAGGGATGGACAACATTAAAGATCATGAAGAAAAACTAGTAGCTTACGCGCAACAGCAAATGAGCAAAATCGATGGAATGACTATTTATGGTCCAGAACATCGAGCTGGTCTTGTTACCTTTAATCTTGCAGATGTCCATCCACATGATTTAGCTACGGTTTTAGATGCAGAGGGAATTGCTGTGCGGGCAGGTCACCACTGCGCTCAACCATTGATGCGTTGGTTGGAAGTATCTGCAACTGCAAGAGCAAGCTTCTATTTGTATAATACCGAAGACGAAATCGACCGACTTGTTGAAGGATTACAAACAACAAAGGAGTATTTTGGCGATGTCTTTTAATAACTTAGATACACTATATCGTCAAGTCATTATGGATCATTATAAAAACCCGCGAAACCGTGGTTCAATTGAAGGAGATCCCATGACTGTAGATATGAACAACCCTACATGTGGAGATCGTATACAACTTCAATTGTTAATAGATGATGGCATCGTAAAAGAAGCCAAGTTTGATGGTGAAGGCTGTTCCATCAGCCTTTCATCAGCTTCCATGATGACACAGGCCATCAAAGGAAAGCCAATTGATGAAGCTTTGAAAATGTCCGATCTTTTTTCAGATATCATGCAAGGGAAAGATGTTGACGAAGATAACCTTGATCTTGGAGATATCGAAGCCTTACAAGGGGTTTCAAAATTTCCTGCGCGGATCAAGTGTGCAACCCTCGCTTGGAAAGCGATGGAAAAAGGTGTCGATGAAGAGACGAAAGAGGATTAAGCTTTTGTCAATACCAAAAGGAGGTATATTATCATGGCCAAAAAAGCGCCAGAAGTAGGAGAATACCAATACGGATTCCACGAAAAAGATGTTTCTATTTTCCGTACGCAAAAGGGTTTGACGAAAGAAGTCGTTGAACAAATCTCCAACTATAAAGAAGAACCGAAATGGATGCTTGACTTCCGTTTGAAGTCTCTTGAGCAATTCTATAAAATGCCGATGCCACAATGGGGCGGCGACTTGTCTGAACTGAACTTCGATGATATCACTTACTATGTGAAACCATCTGAACGTTCAGAACGTTCCTGGGATGAAGTTCCGGAAGAGATTAAAAATACCTTCGACCGTCTTGGAATTCCAGAGGCTGAACAGAAATATCTATCAGGTGTTTCTGCGCAGTATGAATCTGAGGTTGTTTACCATAACATGGAGAAAGACCTTGAAGATTTAGGCGTTATTTTTAAAGATACAGATTCTGCTCTGAAAGAGAATGAAGATATCTTTAAACAGTATTTCGGTAAAGTAATCCCTCCATCTGATAACAAATTCTCAGCATTAAACTCTGCTGTATGGTCTGGTGGATCATTCATCTATGTGCCGAAAGATACGAAAGTGGAAACACCCCTTCAAGCTTATTTCCGTATTAACTCTGAAAATATGGGACAGTTTGAGCGTACGTTGATCATTGCTGATGAGGGATCATCTGTACACTATGTAGAGGGTTGTACTGCTCCAACGTATTCTTCCAGTTCCCTTCACAGTGCTGTAGTAGAAATCTTTGTGAAGGATAACGCTTATTGCCGTTATACCACGATTCAGAACTGGGCGAACAACGTTTATAACCTTGTTACAAAACGTGCCGTGGCAGAATCTAATGCAACCATGGAATGGGTCGATGGGAACTTGGGTTCTAAATTGACAATGAAGTATCCAGCTGTATTGTTGAAAGGAGAAGGGGCGCGCGGAATGACCTTATCCATTGCACTAGCTGGTAAAGGTCAACACCAGGATGCTGGTGCTAAAATGCACCACTTGGCTCCAAACACTTCTTCAACAATCGTATCAAAATCGATTTCTAAACATGGTGGTAAGGTAACGTACCGTGGTATTGTCCAATTTGGCCGAAAAGCCGAAGGTGCCCGCTCAAATGTTGAGTGTGACACGTTGATCATGGACAATGAATCGACTTCTGATACAATCCCATATAACGAAATCATGAATGAGAACATTTCTCTTGAACACGAAGCGAAGGTCTCTAAAGTCTCTGAAGAGCAATTGTTCTATCTTATGAGTCGTGGAATTTCTGAGGAAGAAGCGACTGAAATGATCGTGATGGGATTCATTGAACCATTTACGAAAGAATTACCAATGGAATATGCCGTAGAAATGAACCGCCTCATCAAGTTTGAAATGGAAGGTTCTATCGGTTAATTTTGATTTATATAACCGTACAGATTTTATTATCTGTACGGTTTATTTTTGTCCTTATATTCACTATGAAAGAAGGTTTTTTTATTTGTAGCAGGGTTTGAAAATCATGTGATCCGAAGCAGATAGACGCGGTTACTCTTCTGAGGGCATGGTGTTGGGTGCAACTTACAAGGGGCAGCTCGGAGAGGCACAAAATACTCTAGTTGAAATGACGTTGTTTCTCCTGCGAATTTTTCTAACCCGAGGAGGAGCAGCTTAAAAGCTGATATAGGATAACTATCTATTTACTGAATGTTCTTTCCATGTTATTTTTGTTATCCTTTCATGTTAAGGAACTCTTGGAAGCACAAGATGTTTTAGGAATACAAAACGTGATACTATAATATTATCTATTAAGAGTTGAGGAAGGTACGTATGTTTTTTGTTATGTTTGTTATTGGATTAATAACAGCTTTGGTAGGAAGCATTGCTGGCCTCGGCGGCGGTGTTATATTAGTTCCTGTTCTCCTTTTCTTAGGGGATCATTTTCAATCGTTTGAATGGGTGAACCCTCAAGCGATTGTAGGAATTTCATTAGTGGTCATGATTTTCACAGGGATGTCATCAGCTATTTCTTATATGAAACATAAGCGTGTAGATAAGAAAATAGGTGTGATTTTTTTATATGGAAGTATCCCGGGAGGTATTTTTGGGTCTTGGTTGAATCAATTCTTTGAAGCAGATGCCTTTTCTTTGTTTTTCGGAATCATTATGATTTTAGTATCGTTACTGTTTTTCATTCCAAGAAGGCAAAAAGGAAGCCCTTTATTTAAAACAGGAATCCAAAGAGAGAAAGTGGTCGACGGTAGGACTTACACCTACCGAATGCCATTCCTAATCGGCCTGCTTCTTTCGTTTGTAGTAGGAATGCTGTCGGGATTACTAGGTATTGGTGGAGGCTCACTCATGGTACCTGCCATGATATTACTTTTAAATATTCCACCACATATCGCAACAGCAACTTCTATGTTTATGATATTTTTTGCTAGTATATCCAGTTCAGCTACACATATCGCTCTCGGGCATGTGGAATGGGCCTATACCCTGTGGTTCATACCTGGGGCTTATTTAGGTGGTACTCTAGGAGCAGCAGCTAATCGTCATTTAAATGGACAGGCTGTGGAATGGTTCTTAAGAGTATTGCTAATAGTAATTGGTATTCGCTTAATTTGGCAAGGCATATGGTGAGGAGACTGATGATGAAGGAAAAATTATATTTTTATTATACAAGTGACTTACATAGTCATTTTGAGAATTGGCCCCAAATCGTCGGCTACTTTAATGAACAGAAGAAGAAACATGACTATAAAGGTGAAGAATACTGGTTGTTCGATAATGGAGACCATGTCGATCGCTTCCATCCTATTGCAGAAGGATTGATGGGAAAAGGCAATGTGGAACTTCTTAACCATGCTGGCTATCATGTTGCTACTATAGGGAATAACGAAGGTATCACACTTGCGAGTGAAGATCTCCATTCTTTATATGACCACGCTGATTTCAAGGTTGTTTGTGCTAATTTAACATGCAATATTACGGCTCCTCCTAAATGGTTAAAACGGTATCATATTGTTGAATCAAAAAAAGGAACGAAAATAGCCGTTATCGGCCTGACCGCCCCCTTCCGCGCTTTTTATCAGGAATTAGGATGGGATGTCTCTTTTCCTTTTGATGTACTGGATCTTCTCTTGCCAGAAGTCGAGAAAGAAGCTGACATGATCGTCCTATTATCTCATCTAGGGATTAATGATGATGAAGAAATTGCGAGACGTTATCCGTCCATTGATATAATTATAGGGGGTCATACCCATCACATATTTAAAAATGGTGAAAATGTGGAGGGAGCACTCCTGACGGCGGCAGGTAAACATGGCACTCACTTAGGTGAAATCATGGTGGAGTGGAATCTGGAAACCAAGAAGGTGACTAAAAAAGAAGCTTATGCTATACCTACAGAACAATTCAAAAAAGATGATGAAGCTAATGTTCAATTACAAGAGATAAGGTCTCAGGCAGTCAGGAGTTTAGAAGTGCCAATAACGAACTTGGAAGAAGCGATGCATATAGCATGGTTCCAGGATACGCCTCTTATGTCACAATTGACCGAAAAATTGAAGAATTGGACATCAGCAGATATTGCGATGTTGAATGCAGGTATTCTTCTCGATCATTTACCAGCGGGTGATATTACCTATGAGGATGTTCATCGTATCTGTCCCCATCCCATGAATCCGTGTAAGGTTGAATTGCGGGGCGATGAAATAATGGAAGTTATTCGGGCTGCTCATACAAAAGAACTTACTGAGATCCGTTTAAAAGGCTTTGGATTCAGAGGAGAAGTTATCGGGAAGATGGTTTTTGCAGGAGTAGATATTGAGGTGAAAAAGGGGAGTGATGGGGAAGAACATGTGGTAAACGTTTCTCACAATGGTTTTCCGATAGACCATAACAAGGTGTATAGCTTTGCCACAGCGGATACATTCACTTTTGGAAGGTTTTTTCCTGAAATTGCATATGCATCAAACAAAAAATATTTTATGCCTGAATTATTAAGAGACTTATTATCTGAAGTATTAAGAACATAGAAGGTGAATTCCATCATAAAGCTACCATCAGGTAGCTTTATTGTATGTGTCAATATACCTTGTTTAGTTAGGAGCTTAACATGAGAGTGATTGCTACCAAATCCCTTGAGCCCGGTACAATTTTAGGGAAAACTATTTTTAATGAGAATGGTCAAGTTTTACTTCATCGGGGAGTTGCTTTTAATTCCCGGATGATAGAACGACTGGATAAATATGATATTACATATGTTTATATCGAAGATGGTCATACGGAGGATATTGAAACGCAGTATCCAATTTCAGAAAAGTTGAGAATGAAAGCAATTAAATCCATTAAGGATTCTTTTTCATCTGTAGACGAACAATCGAATCACTTTGTTTTTGAAAAGTCCGGGCGGGAAATGCGGGGAATCGTACGGTCCTTGATGAATGAATTACGCAATCATGATGAAGTCATTTCTCTTCTATCTGATGTATTCACTTATGATGATTACATATTTACACATTCATTAAATGTGACGATGTATGCTCTTGCCTTAGGGAAAGAGTTACAATTACCAGCTCAAAAGATGGAAGAGTTAGGTTTAGGGGCGATTTTGCATGATATAGGAAAAATCAGCGTCCCGAGAGAGGTCCTTTTGAAGCCGGGAAAATTGACTGAAAAAGAATTTGAGATGATCAAGAAGCACTCTGAAGCAGGTTTCGAATTACTGAGAAAATCTCCGAATATCTCCTTGGTTGCGGCTCACTGTGCTTATCAACATCACGAGAGGTTGAATGGATCCGGTTACCCGAGAGGGATTGAAGAGAATGAAATCCATTTGTTCGGGAAGATTCTTGCGGTTGCAGATGTGTTTGATGCGGTAACAAGCAACCGTGTATATCGAGAAGCCATGTTGCCACATGAAGGATTGGAAGTGCTTTATTCTGGCGCAGGCACTTTGTACGATCGGAAAAAAGTAGAAGCTTTCCGAAGGTGTATTGCTGTTTACCCAAATGGATTGACGGTTGGTTTAGATGATGGCCGTAAAGGCGTTGTTGTAAGCCAGCATCCACATTTATGTGACCGGCCCATAATCAGAGTCTGGGAGAAGGATGAGCCTGCTTATGATATGGATTTGTCTAAAGAATTAAATATTGTCATTACGAATTGTGATACAACTTCTTTAAGTTGATGCTTAATCCCCTTCTTTCCATCATATAGATAGGTGAGGAGGGTTGTTTTATGCCAAAAAAGAATGTGACAACAGGGTCCTCGATCGGAAGGCGGATCGTTATCAGTATAATATTTTTTGCCCTTTTCACCGCCTTAAGTCTCTGGTTCATCAACAGAGGAGTGACGCCTGCACTGGTGGAGATTGCTGAAACAAAAGCACAGCAACTTGCGAGGGATGCGATTAATGAAGCAGTAAGCAAAACCATTGCGGAAGATTTACAGTTCAATGATCTTGTGAAAATGGAAAAAGATGAAGAGGGCAATATTGTATATATGGGGTGGAATTCAGTCGTTGTAAACAGAGCGTTGAGAGATACAACGATTCGTGTCCAAAATTTCCTTAAACGTATGGAGCTTGGGGAGCTTCCTATGGAAGACACTACTCTTGAGCCGAACATAGATCCTGATATGACTCAGGAAGAGTTGGGAGAACAGCCAGCCACTCTTATTGAACTGCCAATCGGCGTTGCGACGAACAATAGCTTACTTGCTAACTTGGGGCCTACAGTTCCAGTGCAATTAAGAGTCATTGGGGATGTTCAATCAGAAGTGGATATTAAAATGACAGAGTATGGGATCAATGCAGCTTTATTTGAATTAACGATTCATTTTGAGGTGAATGTACGTATCGTCATTCCATTTTCTACAGAAACAACAGTCGTGACAAACAATATCCCTATTGATCAAGCCACCGTTCTCGGAAAAGTGCCTAATTTCTATGGCGGTATGTCCGGAGAGGGGACTCCCTCATTTTCCTATCCAATGGAACCCTTGCAATAATATGAATCCCTTGGTAAAATGGCTAAGAATTGAATATGCGTGACCTTATCAGATCGGTGAGGTAGAGGTGCAGACATCATCAGTAATCAATGGGAGTTTGACAAGCGAAGATCATTGAGGAAAGGGATTGTTTGCCGAAGTGTAGAGCAGTGAGTCAAGCTGTTAGACGCTGGTGTACATCTAAACAGGAGATACACTGTCATGCATGCTTTTGGGTGCATGGGGCGCTACTGATCGAAATGGAGGATAATCAAATTGCCGCAAAAAGGCAGTGGTAGGTTATTTTCTATCATTGTCTTTTTTTATTCCTCAATTTTAATCCACAGTAGCCTTCCAACTCCCGTTACATCATAAGATATACGGAGGGGAACAACATGGAAGGAACCATCTTTTCTTTAATTCCAGCAATATTGATGCTGGTCCTTGTTTTAGTCACAAGGAAGGTGATCCTATCCCTGGGGATAGGGATAATCGTAGGAGCATTCATGCTCACACAAATGGATATCGGATCAGGTATTGGTCTGATCTGGTCTATTTTTGCCAGCATTTTTGTAAGTGATGGCACGTTGAATATGGGAAGTATCTACCTTTTGGCTTTTTTATTCTTATTAGGTATAATGACTGCTTTTATGACTGCTTCGGGAGGCAGTCTGGCTTTTGGTAAATGGGCAGTAGAACGCATCCGTACACGACGAGGAGCCCAACTCGTACCGTCTTTATTGGGGATAGTCATCTTCATCGACGACTATTTCAATGCTTTAGCTGTCGGACAGGTTGCGAGACCAGTAACCGATCGCTATAAAGTATCCAGAGCCAAACTTGCTTATTATATTGATTCGACCTCAGCACCTATTACAGTCATTTCACCCATATCAAGCTGGGGAGCATATATCATCGGGACCATAGGCAGTATATTGGCAGCCAACGAAATTACGAACTACCAAGCCTTCGAAGCATTTGTCCTAATGATACCAGCTAACTTATATGTCTTTGCGGCTTTATTACTTGTATTCATGACGATTTATTTCAGGCTGGATATCGGTCCGATGAAAACTCATGAGAAACGTGCACTTGCAACAGGGGAATTGAATGACCCTGAAAAAGGAGATGTGCCAGGTGATTTGAATGATGAATTCAAAGAGCATGAAAATGGAAAAATCACACATTTGATTTGGCCAATCGTGTCTTTGATTGTCGGAACTGTAGCTACAATGGTTATAACAGGAATCCGCAATTCGGAAGGTACCGCGGATATTCTCTCCATTTTCGCCAATACCAATGTAAATATTTCCTTGTTTACTGGTGGTTTAATAGCAGTCTTCCTCGCTTTGGTCCTTTATATAGGACAACCTCAGCCGAAGTCAAATGTCATCCGTGTCTTGGCTGAGGGTCTTAAAGCGATGCTGCCTGCCATTTATATTTTGATTTTCGCGTGGATGATTGGTGACATCATCAGCCAATTGCAAACAGGTGAGTATTTGGCTCAACAATTCAGTCAAGCAGATATTAATATAGCTTACCTGCCATTTATCATATTCCTGTTATCTGGATTTATGGCTCTGTCGACAGGGACGTCTTGGGGTACATTCGGAATCATGCTGCCAATTGCGGGAGAAATCGCAGCAGTTACTGATCCGACGCTCATTCTGCCTGCACTGTCCGCCGTCCTCGCGGGTTCGGTATTTGGTGATCATTGTTCACCTATATCAGATACGACGATTCTTTCCTCTACTGGAGCGGGAGCGAATCATATCGACCACGTTCTTACACAGCTTCCGTATGCGGTAATTTGTGCGGTTGCAGCTTCAGTGGGATATATCATTTTAGGTCTTTCAGGACAGGTATGGATACCATTAATGATTACATTGGTGATTGTGGCGGTTGTAGCATTGATCATTCACAAAATAAATCCTGCCACTACTTCAACAAGTAAATAGACAAAAAAGATAGAGGATAAAAAATCCTCTATCTTTTTTTAATCGAGCGGGTTTTAAAAATTTCAGCCGGTGCTTCATAAGCAACTTTTCAACTAAAAGACCTGTCTCTTCAAGCCCTTTCCTGAAAACATCACCCCACTTTTAACTATAAGAGGTATACTCTCTGTATCCTTATTATGAATAAAGTTCCCTTCCTAAAAAGCATTTTATTGAGATGAATTTCTGAAAACTACATTTTACATTTTCTGAAAATTTTAAATTTATTTTGACAAGCACATTTTTGATGGTTATAATTTAAGCAGAAATAATCAGAAAAAAATAAAAATTTCGAAACATCCTCAGGTCTTTTGAATCATATGTTTTTTTGAGGGTTTCGATAACTCAGGGAGGTCTTTCGCATGGAAAATCGTGCACAATGGGGAACACGAGCTGGTTTTATACTAGCGGCCGTTGGTTCTGCAATCGGTTTAGGAAATATCTGGCGTTTTCCGGCAGTAGCTTATGAAAACGGTGGAGGGGCATTTTTTATACCTTATTTATTTGCTCTTTTGACAGCGGGTATTCCGCTGTTAGTCATGGAATTTACAATCGGTCATAAGTACCGTGGTTCTGCACCGCTTTCTTTCTTTAGAATGAATAAGAAAGCAGAATGGCTGGGATGGTGGGCTGTATTAGTATCTTTCGTCATCTCAACTTACTATGCCGTCATAATCGGCTGGGCTATTTCGTATAGTATCTTCGCTTTCAATCTTTCTTGGGGAGCCGATACAGAAGGCTTTTTGTTCAATGAATATTTGCAATTATCTGTAGATCCCGGTCAAACAGGAAGCCTTGTACCTGGTGTTCTGATTCCACTTCTTATTGTTTGGGTCATTACGTTGGGGGTTCTCTTCAAAGGAGTTAAAAAGGGAATTGAAGCAGCTAACAAAATTTTCATTCCGACGCTTGTCGTTCTATTTTTAATCATCGTAATCAGAGCGATCACCTTACCTGGTGCCGCTGAAGGATTGCAAACGTTCTTCGCACCAAACTTTGATGCGATTACAAACAGCTCGGTGTGGGTAGCCGCTTATGGTCAAATTTTCTTCAGTTTATCGATTGCTTTTGCTATTATGATCACTTATTCCAGTTACCTTCCGAAAAAATCGGATATTACAAATAACGCTTTCATTGCTGGCTTCAGTAACTCTGGTTTTGAATTATTAGCTGGTATTGGAGTTTTTGGAGCCCTAGGTTTCATGGCATCTCAAAACAACGTTCCTGTAGATGAGGTTGTTAGTGGAGGTGTGGGATTAGCCTTTGTGGTCTTCCCACAAATCATTAACGAGTTTCCTGCCTTAAATGGTCTTTTCGGATTCTTGTTCTTCTTATCTCTAGTATTGGCAGGTTTGTCTTCTTTAATTTCGATATCGGAAACTTATGTAGCCGCTTTAAGCGAGAAGTTTGGATTATCAAGAAATGCAGCAGTAGGATTTGGTGGCGGTCTAGCAGCTATTATCTCGCTATTATTTGCAACACAAGGTGGTTTGTTCTTCCTTGATGCGGCAGACTATTTCATCAATCAATTCGGTGTAGCATTCGTCGGATTAGTTGAAGTTGTTGTCATTGCCTGGTTCTTACGTAGTCTTGGCGATTTCCAAAACCATGCGAATGGCATTTCAGATATCCGTCTGGGTGGATGGTGGAAGATTTGTCTTGGAGTCATCACCCCACTTGTACTCGGATTTATGATGTTCGATCTCTTCAAAACAAACCTTCTTAGACAATTTGATACCGAGACCGGTAACTATGAAGGCTACACAGATGGCTTCATTTTATTCGGTGGTTGGTTTGTTGCTGCATTCGCAATCGTTATAGGTTTCCTAATGACTCTTAAACGTTGGGATTCCAAAGCTCTTGGGGATGAAAATAAGGAGGTAGGCTAATATGACAGCAGGTGCTATTACAATGATGGTTATTGGTATGGTCGTAATTTGGGGAGGACTTGCTGCAAGTATTATGAATGCAGTGAAAAAATCCAAATAAAAAATAAGGGCGCCACACTTGAAAAAGTGCGGCGCTTATTTTTTTATTTGGCCATCCGTTCCCATTTTCTCAGAAAAGGATAGGGATCGAAGGACCATTCATTTTTTCCATTGTCTTGATACATTCCGTAATGCAAATGAGGAGGGAATTTACCGGATGTCCCTGGTGGTCCATAACCAGATGCTCCTACAGCTCCAATTACATCTCCAGGCTGCACGATGTCCCCAACTTTCACATCTTCAGCAAAGTTTTGAAGGTGGGCATAATAATGGTATATATTGTAAATATCCCGTATTCCGATGCGCCACCCTCCGAACTTGTTCCATCCTTTCATTTCGATGACTCCGTAAGTCGTGGACTTGACCGGTACGCCATAATTCGCAAAGATATCTGTTCCTTCGTGAACTCTTCTGCCACCGAAGCCACGCGCATCTCCCCACGTACTTCTGAAGCTGTAATTCGCTTGTTTAGGTAATGGGAAGTCACGATTTGTCAACTGGACAGTTTGGAATTTTTTAAAGACTTCTGCTGTATTCATTATGGTCTGTACAGTCAGGTCTCGTTTATAATAATTCCATAGTGCAATTTTGATATCTTCTTCTGTGGTTCCGTATGACTTGATGTAGTTCCCAAGGGACCATAAGAGATCTTCATCATTTTCAATTTGTATTTTTCCATCACCATTCCCATCAGAACCCCAACCTGCAGGGAATAGGTGGGCAGGTATCTCCCCAGCAGTCCCATTCCAAAACATAGGGTCGACTTGTATCGCTGTTATCCTGCCATCTTCCGGGTCATCATGTACTTGTCGTTCGTATTGATCGATAGCTGCCAAGTACTCCCAGGGGATATCAGTAATTACGGAAGTTTTTTTATAAAGAGCCAGTCGATCTTTACTTTCTTCATCTGCATGAATAGTTTCAGCGTGGAAGAAGCAGCTCATTAAAAGGCATAAAATCATTAGACCGAAATATTTCATATAGTTCACCTACATTATTTTGATACCTTTAGCATTAAACAGTAAGCTGATTCTTATGTTTGGAAAAATTGGGTTGCCGTTTAATTTTCCATCCCTGTCTTATCTTTCGTATCCATATTCGGTCCGACGTTCGGCTGATTAGAGTTTTCTTCCTGGACTTTTCCTTGTGGTGAGTTCTTCATTTTTTTTATAATACTGTCAATCGTGTCATTATATCCTTGGTCATAAACTGTCGAATTGCTCAAGCTTTGGATATCACCAAAAGACGCGGGGTTGTCAGAGACATATACATGATAAAAGCTTGGCACTAGGGAATATGCGGTTTTCTGTACCATATCTGCAGCTGATTCTCGATCAGTGTCGTCTGCTTTTTTATAGGCTACCAGAACTTCATTGTCTGTTACTACAGTAGCTACATCTTCGAATTTGTCATAACGAAGGATCATTCTTGAAATCATATCTGCCATTTGTTCGCGATTGACTTTAATTTCTCTATTTTTTTCTGCGTCTTGATTGAGCTGTTGTTTATTGAATCTTACATATCCGACTTGGCCATCCTTCTGTTTGTCGTTGTACCCATCCATTGCGTTTCCATTCAAAGTATCATCATCCATCATATTCTTCGCTTCTTCCTCTTTCGTTTCTTGACATCCTGCTGCAATCAAGGCGAATAGAGTAAAAAAGATCGTGATTTTCATTAATTTATTCAATGTAGTTCCTCCTTGAAAATAATATCGTGATAGTTCTTAGATTGGTCATTTTCAAAAGAAACATACCTTTTTCCCGAACTTGCGATTCCGTCATTAATATCAAATGTGATACACTATTGGTAGGATAGAGGTGAGAGAAGTGGTCGAACTATTCGGTAAAACATATGAGGTTTTAGAAGATCATCAAGAAGCTTTTCAACAAGAGGAAGTGGAAGGACGCTTCAGTGATATTTTGAATAAATATGATTTCATTGTAGGAGATTGGGGGTATGGCCAGCTCCGTCTTAAAGGTTTTTATGATGATCAAAATTCTAAAGCTACATTTGATACGAAGATCAGTACGTTGGAAGATTATTTATATGAATACTGTAATTTTGGATGTTCATATTTTGTATTAAAACGGATAAGAAATTAAAAGCCGACGCGCTTCGTAAAAGCACGTCGGCTTTTTTCAATGTTTTTCTTCTGAAGGCTTGAGGTCCTGATCTGTTTCATCATGAAGTGGATGGGCTCCATCTTCTTGACGGGGCAGATCCTGGTGCAGTGCTTTATTTTCATAGTTGAAAGCACTATAGTATCTTTGCTTCTCTGTCCATGGAGCACTTTTTTCGTTGTTTACGGGTTCGTACTTGTTTCGAGGTGCACCATAGGGGCCCTCGGGTAATTGCTCAGGAGTTAAAAAGTTTCGTTGGGCTTCAACATTGGCGAAATCCGAATATTGATCTTTACCTTTTCCCATAAAAAAACCTCCTTCAAGCTTTAGTTTAGCCAGGGGAAGTTTCTTTATTCTCTCATAACAAGTAGGGAAGGTAATTGCGAAGTTCCTCTGCCTCCATCGCACTTAACTGGAACATATGCTCGAGGTGCCCGTCTTGGTTAATGTTTTCCAAATCCAATAAAGCTTGACGGTTTTTCGGCAAGTTGATGACCATTGTCTGGTTATTGAAATACTCGGCTCTCATTAAAGCGAGCTCAAACCGATGGCTTCCAGTGGTAAAGGATACGAAGCGAGTGCTTGTATCTTGAGTGATATCCTCAAGAAGAGGTCGTTCAGCCATAAACTCATCATCTCCTATTCTTCGTTGGTCTTTAAGTGGGGCTTGAGGTTCAAATGATGATGGGCCTTTACATATCGGACTGTCATAGTTTTTGCCCGCATTACGATTGAGTCTGTTTCTGCAAGGTCCCCGCCCAGGAATTTCACACCATTCAACAATTCACCCTCTGTTACTCCTGTACAAGCGAAGATGGCATCATCGCTTTTTACAAGGTCGTTAAGAGTGAGGAGTTCAGATGGGTTTTCGATACCCATATCATGACAGCGGGTGATTTCTTCCTCATTTTGTGGAGCCAGGCGAGCTTGCATATCTCCGCCTAGACTCTTCACAGCTGCAGCGGTTATGACTCCTTCAGGTGCTCCACCGGTGCCGATGAAAAGGTCTACGCCTGTTTGTGAAAGGCATGTAGCAATTGCAGCAGCGATGTCTCCATCACCGAACAATTTGATGCGGGCGCCTTTTTCAATGACACGATCGATGATTTCCTGGTGGCGATCGCGTTCCTGAATGATGACGGTTAAATCTCTTACGCGCTTGTTGTTGGCGCGAGCGACAATATCAATCGTCCGTTCAATGGGATCGTCGATACTAATAAGGCCTTTGGCATTTTTTCCTACTGCAACCTTGTCCATATACATGTCAGGAGCATGTAAAAGGGCACCACGTTCCGCAGCAGCAATTACAGCTACCCCATTATTATGTCCTTTTGATACAATGCTAGTCCCTTCTAATGGATCGACAGCTATATCAACAGCTGGTCCGGCTTTATTTCCCAGTTTTTCACCTATATAAAGCATTGGTGCTTCATCCATTTCACCTTCACCAATTACAACGACACCATCCATAGAAACGGAATCGAACATCGTTCGCATTGCCGTAGTGGCGGCATCATCTGCGCTTATTTTGTCTCCACGCCCCATCCATTGTGCGGAAGCAAGGGCAGCAGCTTCTGTTACTCGTACAAGTTCTAAGGCTAATTCTCTCTCCATATCATTTCTCCTCCGATTCTTCTAGACCTGCTTAGGCTAACATGAATTTTAAATAGACATACTTTTTTAATTAAAACCATGAATTATGTTATCATATTTATTGAATCTGTGTGAAAAAGTTTTTGGAGGTATAAGCATGTACTTTGTGAACAGGGCAAAAATCGAAGAAATTTTAAATTATATGGAAAAAATCCAATCAGAATACAAGCAACATTCTTTTAACGATTTTGCCGAGCGTCTGCTGCTCGAACGTTTGACACATTTGAGTGTTGAGGCAATCATTGATGTGGGTAACATGATGATTGATGGATTTATTATGAGAGACCCTGGCAGCTATGAAGATATCATTGATATTCTTACTGATGAGAAAGTATTGCCAGTAGATGAGCAAGAGGGATACAAACGGTTCATCCAATTGAGGAAAGTGGTTGTCCAACATTATACGGATATTCCTCATACTGATGTGGAAAAAGTATGGAATGATCAATGGACTTCTATTGAAAATTTTCCTTTGCGGGTGAGGCAATATTTAGATAACGAGTTGGGACCAGTTTCAGCATTTTCGAAAAACTGATGTTTTAAGAAGCTTGATGAAAAGGTTGTGGAATTGATTGAAGGACTATAAGGCTTACCTGATTGATTTAGATGGAACGATGTATAAGGGAGATAAAAAGATAGATGGATCTTCCGAGTTTGTCCGGTATTTAAAAAGCAAGAAGCTTCCTTACATATTTTTGACCAATAATTCCTCAAAGACAACTGGCCAGATCGCTGACAAGCTGATTAAGTTAGGTGTGGAAGCAACCGCGGAACAAGTCTATACGAGCAGTATCGCCACGGCTGAGTATATCAAGAGTGAGAATTCATCGGCGCGCGTATTCGTCATTGGTGAACATGGGCTTTATGGTGCGCTTGAAAATGAAGGGTTGTTGCTCGTGGAAAAAGATGCGGATTACGTCGTTATCGGCATCGACCGGGAAATTAATTATGAGAAACTTACACAAGCTTGTTTAGAAGTAAGACAAGGAGCGGTTTTGCTGAGCACAAACGGTGATATTGCGATTCCTACCGAGCGGGGGATGGTCCCAGGTAATGGAGCACTGACCGCCGTGATATCAGTCAGCACAGGAACAGAGCCTATTTTTGTTGGAAAGCCTGAATCATTGATTATGGACCGTGCTCTGAAAAGGTTAGGATATGGGAGAGAAGATGTGCTGATGGTTGGTGACAATTACAACACAGATATCAAGGCTGGGATCCGGGCTGGAATGGATACCTTGATGGTTGAGACAGGTCTCAGCTCATTCAATGATCTTACAGATGATGATGTACACCCGACTTACAAATGCATTGATTTATTCGATTGGATGAAAAAAGGTGATGGGACAACATATTAAATGCCACTGGAAAAGACAAACAATAGTGTAGAATGGATCAGATGTTGCTGGAGCGGCATATGTATTAAATGATTCATCTAGAAAACCCGTACGAATTCGTTCGGGTTTTCTAGAGAAAAAATTCGTTTGTCACCGCCTCTTTAGCTATTAGTAACACTTAAATGCATGGCGCCTTACATAATATAAGGACCAAAGAAAATTGTAACTAAAAGCACGTGGATGCCGATGAAATAGGTCAACTGAATGGATATGGACCAATCCCTGATGCGTGCTCCTGACTTTAAAATAACAAAAGCTAATAAAGCAAACCCGATTATGAATAGGAAAGGACTACCTGGAAAGCTAAGGTATTGTGGTGCTGCAGCTAGTAAGCGATCTGAAAAGATAGGATCACGAACGATTAGAGCTGCAAGCATGTAAATAGTGATTCCTGTATAAAGTACCCAAGAATGGTCTTCCTCCATTGCTCGATTACTGGAGAACATCAGCACGACCAGGAATAGGAAAGGCCAAATGAACCAAAACATTGCAATGATCAGAGCCAAGAAGCTGAAGGATAGCATGCCCATTGTTTTTCCGAGCGCGTGTATAAGGCTGCTTTGTTTCACTTGGTCTGCTTTTTCTATAATGCTTGGATCCATTGAGGATATAAGAATTTTATTGGCGTCTCCACCGTTATCCACCCAAGCTATCGTCTCTCCATCGATCCATGTAGGATGGTGTGAAATATCTGGTGTATTACTCATTCTTGTTATTTGCTGTGTGCCTTCTTGATCAATCAAAGATTTATAAATATTAAATTGATCGGGCTCGTTGAACCTGGTCTCTGTTGATCCGATTGCTTTAAAAAGCATGGTAGTTGAATTTTCATCCGATTTCATGGTTAAATCTGAAACTTCTCTCAGCTCTGCATTCCCTACTGGGTCTTGAAAGCTCATCTTCTTTAAATCAGGATCTTCTCCAAAAGGGGTTTCTGCGTAGTAATAATAATTAGACGCTTTTCCGGACATGCTTTGCTTTTGTACAGTTGTTAAGAGTAAATGGTAGGAGTCATTTTGAAAGGTAAACTGAATATCACGTACTTCTTCAGTGCCTAGAATTGAAAATTCCGACTCCCCTAATTTGTTAACTTCCCCCTCTGTGAATTCATAATATTTCATTTGGTTACCGTTTTCATCCACCTTATGTGTCAATAGGTAAGTTCCGTCCCCGGATTGCTGGACCTGGAGTGAGGTCTTATCATCCAGACCCAAAAGGGGAGTGCTTTCAAATTGATCGGTATCCAAAATATAAAGTTCTTGATCTTTCGTATATAAGATTTGGTCTTTTAGTGGGAAAAATTGATCGATTTCAGTAATTTTTTCACCTGATTTTTCATCATAGATATTGTGATAATCAGCAAAAATTAACCGGTTGTTGTCAAAGTAGAATTCAGTGAATTTATCCACAGGTATGTTATATACTTCTTTGTTTAAAAGATTATACTGATTATCATATGTGTTCCTTTGGACCCGTCTTCTGTTATGTATGTAATGCTTCTTTTTTCGTCCAGCAGTTGGGTAGTTGGAGTTCTTAACACAGAAGTCAATCCTACCTCCAACTCACGACTCCACTCCTCATTGGCAGGTTCCGTCACTTCATTATAATTCTCCATGAATAAAAGAGTGATTCCAAAAAGCACAATGATGGATGGGAGAAGCCATATCAATTTCCCCTTAAGTTTTTTCATCTTCACATTTTCCCCTTTCATATCTCTGTAACAGTCTTTTATGGAATACGGAATAAGTGATGGGAAGGTTTCAGAAAATTTAAAAAAACCGGTGGAATACGGGAGGCTATTGAAAAAAATTTTCAATCCATAGGAGTTGTTAAAGTTTGGTGCTGCTCCTCACGAATCGCTTGTCGGTGGATGCTTGCCGCTGTTCTCAGCTAACTTGGTCAAGAGATTCACTTTACCAGGTGGATCTTCGGGTCGTGCTATTTCCGCAGGCGTTACCACTGAACGTCCATCGTGGAATCAACAGAGGCGTATCTAAAAAGAGTGATTTCTTTGAATAATAAAAGAAAATCACTCTGCTTGTACAAGGTGGCGGTGGCTACGTTCTCCGTCAATATCCACGAATACTAGCTCATGGAGAAGTAAGAAATAAAGAAGCCGAGTTGGACGATAAAATCGTCCAACTCGGCTTCTTTATTTAATGAATAATACAAAAAAGTTACGGTTTTTCAGTAACCCCCGAAAATGCCGGTTTTTTGTATTAATCTTCTTCGTCTCCTGCAATACTGTGGGCTAAGCGGCTTGAGGCGGCAGCAGCTATTGCTCCTACAATATCATCTAAAAATGTGTGACACTCCCCAGATGATTTATCATTTAATTTCTGCAGAATCCCAGGCTTTTGTTTATCGATATAACCATAGTTCGTAAAACCGATGGAGCCATAGACATTAACGATTGAAAATGCAATGATTTCATCGATACCATAAAGGCTTTCATCCACTTCAATTGTGGATTGAAGCGGTTCTTCCAGTAATTTTTTCTCCGCTAACTGGTCAAGCTGGATACCGGTGATAATTGCGTTTTGGACTTCACGTTTTGTCAACACTTTGTTGACATTATAACGACAATCGTCCATTGATAATTCTTCATGGTATTTAGATTGTAAGTAGTAAACGAGATCTGCCATGTCATCGATGGTTACGCCCCGTGCTAACAGCCATTCCCTTGCTGTTTTTTCAAGGCCGGACACTTTTTTATCGTTTGCCATAGTGAATTCCCTCCTGTTCCTCATAACTTGCACAACATTCATACCCGAGTTTATTATTGCACAAACAAAGGGGGTTATGTTCATTATATCAAATTTTCTGACATATGGTGCAAAAGGACTTTGTGAATAAAGATTTATGTGTCAGAGAATATGATACACTATTTAAAAAGATGCGGAGGTGCCATTGATGGAAAAACCTAAAATTTATATCACTCGTACATTACCAGATGAAGTAATTGAACCCTATCGTAACCGTTTGGATATAGAAATGTGGGCAAAAGAAGAGGAACCCGTTGATCGCCAAGTCCTATTGGAGAAAGCGGAAAATGCTGATGGCCTTGTGACAATGTTGTCAGACGATGTGAATCAAACTTTATTTGAACATGCTGAAAATCTAAAGATTGTAGCGAATATGGCGGTGGGTTACGACAATGTGGAGGTAGATGCTGCTTCAGATAATCAGGTGAAAATTACTAACACACCGGACGTCTTAACAGATACCACCGCAGACCTGACCTTCAGTCTACTGATGGCGACAGCTCGTCGTTTACTTGAAGCAAATGATTATATAAAAACAGGCGCTTGGGAACACTGGTCCCCTTTGTTGCTTGCTGGAAGTGACATTCACCATAAAACAATCGGGATTGTGGGTATGGGACGGATAGGAGAAGCGGTAGCTAAAAGAGCGCTAGGATTCGATATGAATGTTATTTACCATAATCGTTCGCGTAAGCCTGAAGCTGAAGAAAAGGTGGGGGCAGTGTTTGTTGAGTTTGAGGATTTGTTAGAAAAAGCAGATTATGTCGTCTGTCTCACACCTTTGACAGAAGAGACCCATCATATGTTCAACTATGAAGCCTTTCGGAAAATGAAAAACACGGCAATTTTCATTAATTCTTCCAGGGGGGCTACTGTAGATGAAACAGCTTTAAAGAAAGCATTGGAGAATAAAGAAATCACTGCTGCCGGCTTAGATGTTTTTGAAGAAGAGCCTATCAGTTCTAATCATCCATTGCTGCAACTCCCACAAGTGACCTGCCTGCCTCATATAGGTTCAGCAAGTGTAGAAACTCGTTACAAAATGATGCGGCTATGTCTGGATAATTTAGTCGAATTCTTTAAGGACAAGCCAGTGATAACTCCTGTAAACTAAAAAATTCCGCACACATAAATGTGTGCGGAATTTTTTCGAACTGTATTAGAATACTTGCTCCACTTCATAAATTCCTGGTACTTCCTGAGCGAGCGCACGTTCAATACCTGCTTTCAAAGTGATGGTTGAACTCGGGCAGTTGCCGCAAGCTCCCATGAGACGCAAGCGGACGATTCCGTCTTCGACATCGACGAGTTCAACGTCTCCCCCGTCACGAAGTAAAAATGGGCGAAGTTTATTCAGTACTTCTTGAACTTGTTCATTCATGTTCAATCTTCCCCTTTCTTAAGTATCATTATAAAACGAAATCAATAAAAAATCTATGGTTGTCTGCTCCAAAATCTTTAGAATTGAGAACTATTATCATTTTATCTTTTTTCAGTTCTTTTGTAAAATGAAAGGAAATCAACTACTTAGGGGGAAGCCTCAAAATGAAAGAGGAGAGAGAGACTGTTCATGTCGTAGTGTATGGAGCGGAAATTAAGTGCGCAAGTTGTGTGAACGCCCCAGGTTCTAAGGAAACCTATGAATGGCTGCAAGCAGCTATTACCAGGAAGTACGGAGAAGAGCGGCTTCATTTTCAATATTATGATATTCATACAAAGGGCCAATTAGGAGCAGAGGACGAAATTATCCACCAGCTTTTGGATGAAGAGCTGTTCTATCCCCTCGTATTAGTAGAAGGGGAAATTGTTGGAGAAGGTAATCCACGATTGAAAAGTGTTTACAAAGCTCTGGAAGGTTACGGCATTCAACAAGTAAGCAATCCATAGCCCTGAGTAAGGGAGGTGTGATAAAATTGAATGAAGGTAGGGTTTCATCCATTAGAATGAGGTGAAGCGGATGAATCCATTGATTGAATTCTGTATAAATAACTTGGTCAGCGGATCACAAGCTGCGAAGGCGGAGCTGGAGAAAGATCCTGATCTTGATGTTGTCGAATATGGTTGTTTACGTAACTGTGGTCTTTGTTCCCAAACCCTGTATGCTCTAGTCGAAGGAGACCGGGTAATGGCTGATACACCAGAAGAACTGGTAGATAAAATATATGAACAACTGGATGAAACCCTATAAGTAAATGCATTCATCGTTGAAATCCATTTTTCAGGATACCTTGGCCATTAATGAAATAGGGTCATGGTGTTTGATTAAACGTTTGTCACTTTAGTATACTATTTATTAAGAAGAGAAAGGAGAGGCTTTGGATGATTCTGAACATTACGGAAGCCGCTAGTCACCAAATTAAAGAGATGCTGAAAGAGGAAGATGGGGATGTTCGTCTTCGTTTTGGAGTCAAAGGTGGAGGCTGTAGTGGATTGTCTTATAGCATGGGCTTCGAAGAAGAAATCAATGAAGAACTTGATCTGACTGAAGAGTCAAGTGGTGTCCCGGTCGTTGTCAATAGACAAGATGCAGCAATCATTGAAGGTACAACCATTGACTTCAAACAGAATATGATGGGCGGAGGCTTCACGATTGATAATCCGAATGCCATTGTTTCCTGTGGTTGTGGATCCTCTTTCAAGACAGCTACGAACGCTGGTACACCTGACCCGAACTGTTAATAATATAGACTACCCTTCCTGTCATGCAGGAAGGTTTTTTATTTGCTGAAATTTTTATACGACCGCATAAGAACCTCATGTATCCTGTGCTTCATAAAAAAAGGAAGGAGGTCATTTTCAGACTCCTTCCTTTACAAATAACTTTGGGTTGTTTTAGGAAAACATGCTTGTTGAATGTTTTGGCTGTACTCGGGCATCTGGATCGATATAGGCTTTCGCATTATTGACAGCTGTAGGGCCTTCGCCGAACCCGGAAGCAATCAATTTGACTTTACCTGGATATGTGCAAATATCTCCGGCAGCATAGATTCCTTTAATGTTCGTTTCCATTTTTGAATTAACGACGATACTATTTTTCTCTATTTCAAGTTCCCAATCTTTAATTGGACCTAAAGAGGAAATGAAACCATAATTGACGATGACATCATCAACATCGATGGTTTCTAACCTGTCACCTTTCACTTCTTGCAGTTCCACTTGCTCGATTTTTTCCTCTCCGATCATTTTTTCTGGTGTGAACGGAGTCATTATTCTTACATTTGATTCATTCAGTTGAGCAACACTGTGTTCGTGAGCTCTGAATTTATCTCTTCTATGGACGAGAGAAACCTGTTTTGCAATCGGTTCAAGCATCAAAGCCCAGTCCACAGCGGAGTCGCCCCCGCCGGCAATCATGACTTTTTTATCGCGGAACTTATCCATATTGTTCACATGGTAATGTAAGTTGGTTCCTTCAAAGCGCTCACTATCAGCTATCTTCAGCTTTCTCGGTTGAAAGGCTCCGTTTCCTGCTGTAATTACGATTGTCTTTGTATAGTGTACTTCTTTATCTGTTGTCATTTTGATTGTATCGTCTTCCAGTCGTTCCAAAGATACGACTTCTTGTTCTAAGGCAATGGTTGGATCGAAGGCCATTGCCTGTTCTTCAAGACTGTCGACAAGCTCCTGAGCACGGACTTTAGGGAAACCGGCTACATCAAAGATATATTTTTCCGGATATAGAGCCGTCAGTTGACCCCCAAGATGCGGGAGACTTTCGATGATTTTGACACTCGCTTGGCGCATACCACCATAAAAAGCAGTGAATAAGCCGACAGGGCCGCCACCGATGACAGTTATATCATATATTTTATCACTCATAATTACCCTCCTGATGAAAAATGTCACTAAAGCACATTCTATCATAAAAGAAATTGTAGTGGGAACACTGAACCTATGTAAGCAGTTACAAGAACGGTAATTGTTCTATAATTTTGATAAATTGATTTTGGGTTGAAAATGAATGGGAAAAGGTCTAAGATGAAATAAGAAAACATATTACGAATTTGTGACACCTTTCAATCAAAGTCGACAGGCTTTTTTTAATGTTTTTTTGTGTGAAACGAGTCACAAAGAAATTAACGGATTGCAAAAAATTACGAGATGGAAGTGATCATTCATGAAGAATCCTAACATTGTCATTCTTGGTGCCGGCTATGGTGGCATCATGACAGCCGTCAAGTTGCAAAAAAGCTTAGGGGTCAATGAGGCGAACATTACATTAGTGAACAAACATAGTTATCACTATCAAACGACATGGTTACATGAAAATGCAGCAGGTACTCTACACCATGATCGTACCCGTATTCAAATCAAAGACGTTGTGAATACCAGCAAAGTCAATTTTGTCCAAGATACAGTAACAGATATTAAGCAAGAAGATAAGAAAGTAATTCTGGAAAATGGCGAGCTTTCTTATGATTATTTGGTTATCGGGCTGGGCTTTGAGGCAGCTACGTTCGGAATTTCTGGGTTGAAAGAAAATGCTTATACAATTAACAGCATTAACAGTGCTCGTTTGATTCGTCAGCATATCGAGTACAACTTCGCTAAATACAACAATGAATCAGACAAAAAACAAGAACGCTTGAACATTGTTGTCGGTGGAGCCGGATTTACTGGTATCGAATTCGTTGGAGAATTGGCGAACCGTATACCAGAGCTTTGCAAAGAATATGATGTGCCACGTGACCGCGTTCGTATCATCAACGTAGAAGCTGCGCCAACAGCACTTCCTGGTTTCGATCCAGAACTAGTAGAGTATGCAATGAACTCTCTTGAAGCGCGTGGAGTTGAATTCAAAATTGGTGCGATGATCAAAGAAGTCACTGAAAATAAACTCGTTTTCGAAAAAGACGAGCAGCGTGAAGAAATCGAAACGAATACAGTTGTATGGGCAGCTGGTGTACGTGGGAACTCCTTAGTAGAAGAAGCTGGGTTCGAAGCCAACCGTGGTCGTATTCCAGTAAGAGGCGACCTCCGTCCTGAAGGTCATGACGATGTGTTCATCGTGGGTGACTGTGCATTGATCATGAACGAAGAAACAGAACGCCCTTACCCGCCTACAGCTCAGATTGCTATTCAACAAGCAGAGCATACAGCAGCAAACCTTGTCCGTCTTGTTAAAGGTGATAATCACTTGGAAGCATTCAAGCCAGACTTGAAAGGAACAGTTGCTTCTCTTGGACATGACGATGCCATCGGTGTAGTGTTTGACGATAAGAAATTGTTCGGATGGTCAGCCACAGCGATGAAGAAAGTCATCGATAACCGTTATTTATTGAAACTGGGTGGAATTGGTTTACTTCTGAAAAAAGGGAAGCTTAATTTCTTCCATTAATCCTGAGTTAGCGGAGGCAGTCCCGACTGCCTCCGCTTTTTTTGTTGCTTTACATCATTTGTCTCGTTTACCTAACCTTGTCAGAGGAATGGGCTCTTGCGCTTTTGTTCCAACCATTATAGAATGAGGTTTGGGTAAGTGAACTGTTGAACAGTTTTAGGGGGAAGCAACATTGAATATCGTGCAATTCGTTGTATCTATGTTATTGTTTTTTGTTCTATTTTTCGGAATTTCGTTTCTATTAAATATGCTTTTAAGATCTTCATGGATTATGTCATTCGTATACCCGGTTATTGTACTGTTCATCGTAGATAGCTTTTCATGGACGAAGTATTTCACTGAACCGTCGAGCTCTTTTTCAACGGTCTTTGAACAATTGATGAACTTGCAAGTTGTGGACATCATTATTCTTGCAAGCGGTTTTGCTGGAACAATTGTGGCAGGAATTATCATTCGTTTACTTAGGAAAAATGGATATCAAATGTTTTAACACCCAAAAAGCTGCTGAAGGCGAAATTCGCCTTCAGCAGCTTTTTTTGTACATGTTGCTATTAAAGGATGATTTCGAGATGTTTGTGTGGAATAAAGGGTCGCTTGGGAAGGATTCCTCCAGTTACATTGCCCAGACACTCGCGACATAAGCAGAACATCAAAGGAATGAAAAAGCACATTCCGTTAATGTTCTGCTTATGCTAGTCGTGTCTCCCAGGGCAATTCCACCTTTGAACACTTTCCTGTGGGGGAACTGGCGAGCTTCCTCGGGCTTAAAAGCCCTGTGGGATCTCGCCTACTCCCTGTTCCCACGGGAGTCTCATCCTTCCCAAGCGACCATTGCCATAAGAAATTCTCGAAACCGACTTTTTGTAGAAGGGATTTCTTAGTTGAAAAAGGCTATGAAATAGTATTTGCACAGAGTTCTCCACACTTAGAAAGATGCCTAAATGCGATTTCGAGAAAATTATAAGGTAAGGGCGGAGGGGAACAAGGAGACTCCTGCGGGACAAGAGTGCAGGATGAGACCCCACAGAGCGTTTAGCTCGAGGAGGCTCATCGCGCTCCCGCGGAAAACGAGTTGTTCCACGTAGCCCTATAATCTCAATAAAAGCCTCGAAATTTAGTCTTCAAGAAAACTGCACGTATGTTGAATAATTATCAAATAATGGTCAACACACTTCGTAGCAGCGCTATTAAATAATAGTGAATAAAAAAGACGAGCTTGGACATGATTACACCTAGAGGTGATTTCATGAAAAAGTACAGCAAGCATGTCTTTTTTACCTTGTTATTCTTGTTGGCCTTTTACAGTACGTTTTCAAATGTGACGAATCTATCGGTAACAGACTTTGATGAATGGTTGGCAGCAAAATTCAATAGTGCTTCCCTTGATGGAAGTGCTTTGGAGGACAAGAACCAGGAGTTGAATGAAAAAAGTTTAAATGTGAAAAAAGCAAAACAAAGGTATGTTTCCAGCTCGGTGATAGAAGCTGTTCAAACATTAGAAGATAGCATTGACCTCACCCAGTACTCAAGCCATGAGGTGACAGCTACAGGTTATACAGCTGGAATTGAGTCGACAGGGAAAACACCGGAGCATCCGGGTTATGGGATTACATTTTCTGGTGTGAATGTAAAAAGAGATTTATATTCTACGATCGCTGCGGATTTGGATCTTTTCCCTATTGGGACTGTGCTGTTCATCCCTGGTTATGGTTATGGAGTAGTAGCAGATATTGGAGGAGCAATTAAAGGGAACAAACTTGATTTGTATTTTCCTACAGTGGAGGAAGTGTATGACCAATGGGGGAAACAGACTATTGATGTGTACGTGATTGAAAAAGGCAGTGGAGAATTGACAGAGGAAGACCTGGAAAAACTAAATCAAAATGAAGCACTGCAAGTGTTCCGCTCGCAAATGAAACAATAAAAAACTCTCTTTCATCAGAAAAGAGAGTTTTTTTACGATCTCCTTTATAGAACTCATCCTTAGAATTTAAGAAAATTGTCTTCAATAAATGAGGGAATGTAGTAAAAATGTCAGCAGGATGCCTGTAAGTCCCCCGAAAAACACTTCGATGGGTTGATGACCGAGGAGTTCTTTCAACTCTTCTTTCTTTTGATACCCTTCTTTATTCTGCCAACTCCTAGCTTCACTTACAAACCGATTGAAATCATTAAGAAGTATATTCAGCATGATGGCTTGTTCACCAGTTTGTCGTCTAACACCTGTACTATCGAACATTACGATGATTGTAAACACACATGCAACGGCGAAAATAGATGATCCGAAGCCTTGTTCAATTCCGACCCCTGTAGCTAGAGCTGTTACTGCAGCGGAGTGACTGCTGGGCATCCCGCCTGTACTAAAAGCAAGGCTAGCGTTGAACTGTTTTGAAGCAATGAATTGAATGGGTATCTTGACGATTTGGGCGAAGAAAATAGCCGCGATCGACGCCCATAAGGGGAAGTTTTGAAACAAATCTAACAACATTCTGACATCCTTTCTGATCATTCGAGGATATGTATAAATATGATTTATGTATAGATAACATTTTTTTACGAGCAATGCTATTATATCATAATTGATTTGTGAACGTCTTTATAGGGATAGCAAAGTGTGTCTTTTTTTGTATACTAGAGTAGGAGGTGTTAAATATGTTTACGATTAAAAATAATTGGAAAACAGAAGAAACGATTTTGATCGGTTTGTTTAGTGATTATGACGAGGACCAAATAACAAGCATCAAAGAGCAGTTTAATATTGATTTGGAATATTACATACGAGAAAGTGATGTATCTCCCAGTTATAAACATGTAGAAAAGATAACGATCCCTTACGAAAAAGGGATTAAACGTGTGTATGTGCTTGGATTAGGAACAAGTGAGGATATGAAAAGAGACCACTTCAGAAAATCAGTTGGACATGCCTTTCAAGTGATGCAAAAGGATGGAACAAAAAACCCTTCTCTTTGGTTAGAAAGCTTTATTCCTAGAGAAGGGGGATTGGATGACAGTGCAGCTCTGATCGCAGAAACAATGATTACCTCTACATACCTGCTGCCTACATTCAAAACGAATGAAGATGAAGCAGTGACAATAGAGAAATTAACCGTTCTAACAGATTATGATGAAGCAGTGATTCTCCCTGCGCTGGAAAAGGGACGTGCTTTCGCAGATGGTGTAAATACAGCGCGCTACCTTGTTCATTTACCAGCGAATATTCTGACATCTACAGAAATGGCGGAGTTTGCTACCACAATGGCGGAGGATTATGATTTTTCATTAGATATCCTTGAAAAAGAAGATATGGAAGAATTGGGCATGGGAGCGTTGTTGGCTGTCAACCAGGGGTCCGTGGAGCCACCGAAGATGATTGTGCTCAAGTACCAGGGTTTGGATGAATGGAAAGATGTCACCGCATTTGTAGGGAAAGGAATCACTTATGATACAGGTGGCTATTCCATAAAAACTAAAGCAGGAATGCCTGGAATGAAAGGGGACATGGGCGGAGCTGCCGCTGTCCTCGGTGCAATGGAAACAATCGGTCAGATGAAGCCGGCCAAGAATGTCATCGCTGTTATTCCTTCTACTGACAATATGATTTCAGGGGATGCTTTTAAACCGGATGATGTCATAACTTCTATGAGCGGGAAAACCATTGAGGTATTGAACACGGATGCGGAGGGCCGACTTGCCTTAGCTGATGGCGTGACATATGCCCAAAGTGAAGGGGCTGACCGAGTTATTGATGTGGCCACCCTTACAGGTGGAGTAGTAACTGCGCTAGGTTCATGGATGACTGGCGCAATGACTAATAATCGAGACTTCTATCAAGAAGTTGAACATACTGGTGTAGCATTTGGAGAACCGATATGGTTGTTGCCATATAATGCAGATTACCAAGCGCAAGTGAGAAAAAGTTCAATAGCGGACTTGAATAATTCACCGACCAGGAAAGCACATGCCATTATGGGAGGGGCATTTGTAGGAGCTTTTGTGGAAAAGGTACCATGGGTCCACCTGGACATTGCCGGCACTTCCATCGCCGAGGCATCCCATGAATTAGGGCCTAAAGGTCCTACGGGGATCATGGCCAAAACGTTGGCCGGATATATTATCCAATAATCTTATGAGTCCTTCTAAGCGGTGCTGCTTAGGAGGTTTTTTTATCCGGGAGTTTTCGGAATCGCAGGACATCCAATGCGCTGGCATATTTATTCTTTACCACTCTCCTCAGGCTGGAACCATTGCTCCTCATCTTGTATAAAATACAATAAGATCATTTTAGGGAGGCTGTACTTTGTCTCTTTTATCACGGTTGAAGCAAAGGATTCGGCTGTTTTCGGTTTTTAATTCTGTTAAGAGATTTCCCTTTTCAGAGGTGTTAACTGAAAGTATTGGTACCATTCTTATCATCCAGACCATCGATCATACTTTATATGGGAAAGTGGATATGGTGGGCAAGGATTATATATTAATGAACATAGGTGATCGGGTGTTCTCTATTGATATAAAAGATATTACTAATGTTCTCACAAAATAAAAGCACCCAATTTAATTGGGTGCTTTCTGTATTATCGTCATTAGTCTTGAATGGCTGCTTCAAGAGCTACTTCAATCATTTCATTGAAAGTTGTCTGACGTTCTTCAGAAGTCGTTTCTTCTCCAGTCAGGATGTGGTCGCTGACGGTTAATACAGACAAAGCTTGGCGGTTGAACTTAGCAGCTAAAGTATAAAGTGCTGTAGTTTCCATTTCGACAGCTAAGACATTATATTTTGCTAAGAGGTTGAAAAGGTCCATTGCTTGGTCACGATAGAAGCTATCACTTGTAAATACGTTACCGACACGGAGTTTCAAGCCTTTTTCAACACCTGCATCATATGCATTCTTCAACAAATGGAAATCTGCTGTAGGAGCGAAGTCGATGCCGTTGAATACCATGCGGTTCATTTGTGAGTCTGTAGTAGATGTAGAAGCAAGGATTACATCGCGAACTTTCACATCACTTTGAAGAGCCCCGCAGGAGCCGACACGGATCAATTTCTGCACACCATAGCTTTCCATCAATTCATTGATGTAAATGGAGATGGATGGGACGCCCATACCCGTCCCTTGAACGGAGATACGCTCTCCTTTATAAGTACCTGTGTAGCCATACATACCACGAACTTCATTGTAGCATGTAGCATCTTCCAGAAAATTTTCAGCAATATATTTTGCTCTTAGCGGGTCCCCAGGAAGAAGAATCTTATCTGCGATATCTCCAGGTTTTGCCCCGATATGTGTTGTCATAGGTATAACCTCCTCCAAAACTTTCGACTATTTAAAATTACCATACCCCATGTCAGAAAACAAATGGTGTTGTTTTTATTGTAAGGGCTGAAAGAATAAGGTTACAGAAATGATTTTGGGATCGTACTATGCGGTATGCATCGATAGAGAGTGTCGAGCAAAATGACCGGTTAGGCAAGAATATACGCACAAGGTGGGCATGTATGGTTAAGGAAAAGTCTTCCATTAACTGGAGGATAGCTGGCTCATATGAAATGTATGGGACTCGAAGTTGTTTATCTGCAAGAAGAAGAGAAGATGTGGCAGATGACTGCCACATCTTTCTTATTCAAAATATTGTTTTTCCAGGTCATCCAATTGAATTTTCGCATTTTGATTGAATTCAGTTTCTCTCCGTATCAATTTACTCCTCAAGGTTTGGACCGCTTGTTTTAACGACTCCTGGTAGTCGGGAATTTCATTTTCCTCATATGCATGAACCGCTTCTTTTTGGACGTTCGCTTTTTCATTATAGCTTAAAGCTTTCCGTTGATGAAAGAAGACATCTTCTGTCTTTCCGGGGTTGTGTAAATCTCCTTGCATCGGGTGCTTTTCTACTGCCAGAACCTTTATGAGGTAAAAACGATTCCTGTCTTCTATGACCTCGCCTATGTAAATACCTGTTTTGTAGTGGGCTTTGACGATTGTTCCATTTTCAAATGTTGTCAAGACTTCCCCTCCCTTTATTTTGCTTGCTCATTTCTATTGTAACAAATATACGAAAATGTGAAGAATACGTAAAGTTCTTCAATTTGCACCTTACTATCTGATATACTTGCTGGGAAGGATGTGGTTCATTATGATGGAATTCTTATACTTTCCACAAGATAAATCGGAGTACATTCCCGCCGTTCTCATGTTGATTGTCTTTATAGTTGCTGCAGCGGCAACGATGATTTTGATTATAAAAGCTTCTCAAAAAGAAGAAAAAAAAATTGACGAAAAGTTCGGGTCGGAAGAACAACCTACTCAAAATCAAAAGCCACGTTAGGCACTATGTCTAGCGTGGCTTTGTTATATTTTCTCGCCATCAGGAGATACTAACCATAGAAAAGCGCTAGGGAACGGAGGTACGCAATGAAAAAATGGTCAGTGTCTTTGAGTATCCTTCTATTACTGATAGTCGGGTGTTCAGGGGGAGAGCGTTCCCCTTTAGAAACTTCAGTTTACAATTCAGAAAATGATAAAATCGGGACAGCGGTCTTCACCGAACAGCCAGAGGGAGTTCAAGTCAAGTTGAAAATTGAGGGTCTTGAACCAGGTATGCATGGAGTACATATCCATGAGTTTCCAAAATGTGAAGCTCCTGATTTCAAAAGCGCAGGGAATCATTTCAATCCTTTGGCTAAGGAGCATGGCCTCATGAACAGCAAGGGGGCTCATGCGGGAGATATGCCGAATGTGGAAGCAGATGCTAGCGGTATGATCGATACGGAGCTGATGCTTCCCGAAGCGAAGTTGAAAGAAGATCAAATGTCGTTATTGCGAAAAGAGGGGACCTCCATAGTCATTCATAGCGGTCCTGATGATGGAATGTCGCAGCCTTCCGGTGACTCTGGGGACCGAGTAGCTTGCGGGATAATAACTCTAAATGCTGATAAAGACGAAGCTAGTGATCCAACGGAACCAGACAAGAAGCAAGAAAGCAATTAAAAAAAGTCTCCTCAGGGAGACTTTTTTATGTCCATACATGACTTTACTGAGCATTCACAGCTTTTATGATTCTAGAAACCCCTTCTTCTAATGTAGACATTGGAGCTGCAATATTTAAACGCATGAAGCCTTTTCCTTCATCCCCGAAGGATACTCCGTCATTCAAACCAACTTTCGCTTTTTTCTGCATGAATGATTTCAATTCTTTTTGATTCATTTGCAGTCCTCGGCAGTCTATCCAAAGCAAATAGGTTCCTTCAGCAGGGAAGACCTTTAGTAAAGAAGTTTCAGAGTGGATGCGTTCCATCACATAATCCCGATGACTTTCTAAGACTTCATTTAATTCTTCCAACCACTCTTCTCCATGTTCATAAGCAGCCTCCATCGCAGTGATTCCAAGCGTGTTAAGCATCATCATTCCTTGATTATGAAATTGTTTATCTAATTTCTTTTTAATGCTTGCATCAGCAGTGACCACATAGGAGGTTTGTAATCCAGCCAAGTTAAATGTTTTTGTTGGAGATAAGCATGTGATGGTCAGGTGATTTATCTGTTCAGAAAGCGACGCGATTGGCGTATGCTTATGCCCGCTGAAAATTAAATCCGCGTGGATTTCATCTGCTACGATTTTCACACTGTGTTTTTCACATATATCACTCATTCTTTTTAATTCTTCTTTCGTCCATACACGCCCCACTGGGTTGTGGGGGTTGCAAAGAATGAAGAGAGTAACACCGTTTTCTTTTATTTTCCTCTCGAAGTCATCGAAATCAATCTCGTATCGATTATCTTTTAACACCAAAGGATTTTTGACGACGTGACGTCCGTGGTCTTTGATGACACTGTAAAATGGAGGATAGACAGGGGTTTGGATAATAACGTGATCACCAATATCTGTTAAGGATTGAATGATCATATGAAGAGAAGGGATGACCCCAGGGCTGTATGTAATCCATTCCGGGTCGATCTCCCAACCGTGTCTTTTTGATAACCATTCAGTGATTTGTTTTTTTACGAGTCGATCAGGAAGAGTATAGCCGAAAATCCCGTGTTCAACTCGTTCCATTAATGCATTGGTTACAGCTTCTGGTGTTTTAAAGTCCATATCTGCTACCCACATCGGTAGAACATCCTTATCTTGATAAAGCTCTTCTGCCATATCCCACTTCACAGACCTTGTGCCTTTTCTAGAAATGAATTGATTGAAATGTTCCAACAGATTTCCCTCCACTATATTTCAGATTATCTTATTATCATAACCGAATCAGGGAGTCTAATGAAAACATACTGCTTTATGTTTAATGAGGACTTCTTAAATATCTTTATTAAAAAATGTTTTTTTGTTGATTTTTTGTTTAATGGAAAAATGGTGGAAGACGCAAGGGGAAAAAAGCAAAAAAAAAGCAAAAAAAAAGCAAAGCGAACGATCGCTCTGCTTACACAGGGGGAATACGAGAAAGTCTTACGTTACTTAATATAACCACATTTCATAGATTATAAACCTATTTATTTACTTTTTTTGCTGATTTAAATCATAAAGAAGATTCATAGCACGCAGGACATCCTGTTCAGAGAAGTCACGGGCCTTTTTCAAGATGAGCTTGGAACTTTTTGTACCGATTTCACTAATGAGATTTTCGAGCTCTTTATCAATTTTAGTGTCATCTTCATGAAATTCCATAAGTTCAGAGGCGGGGATGTCAAGGACGGTGGATATTTTGAGGATCGTATCAAGTTCCGGAATGCGTTCATTAGATTCATAACTTTCTAATGTTTGTATTCCCATCCTCGCTTTTATGGCGAGTTCTTCCATTGTGACCTTCTTCAGTTCACGGTACTTACGAATGTTATTACCAACTGACATAAATATACCTCCTCACTCTTTTCTATATTATACCATGATAGAGAAGGTGAAATTATGAACATTTAGAGGTGAAATTGAAACGGCGCTTTGCTAAATGTATAGTTTTATGGTAAAATCATTTATTGCGTGAAAAGAAGCGAATAATAATTAATCAGGAGTTGTATAGCATGTCAGATAAGTTCCAAGAAGGACAGGTATTAGAAGGTAAAGTTACAGGAATTCAACCATACGGTGCTTTCGTTGCATTGGATGAAAAAGTACAAGGTCTTGTTCACATTTCAGAAGTTACACACGGTTATGTTAAAGACATTAATGAGCACCTTTCTGAAGGTGACGATGTACAGGTTAAAATCTTGAACATTGATGAAAAGAGCAACAAATACTCACTTTCCATTCGTGCAACTCAAGAAGCACCAAAAGCTGCACGCCGCCCACGCAAGCAAGCGGCACCGAAACAACATGAAGAGTCTACAGCAGGATTTAATTCGTTGAAAGACAAATTGGAAGACTGGATCAAACAGTCTGACGATCGTGAAAAGTTCCGTAAATAAATGAATGAGAAAAGAGCCGGGTCAGCTGACCCGGCTCTTTTTGCATCGACTAAGTACTACTGGGTTTATATTCAACTCTTGTGTACTAGTCGAGGATAATTTTCACAGGGAAAATTATTCTTTCCTGTTGGGTCTTAATATGCGAGACCAGTCTGTTTCTTTGTTTTATTCATTTGTTTCTGGTGCAGTTGTATCGCTGTATTCAGATGCTGGTGAAAAGTAAAGGGAAATGGCAATAAGTCCACTGATGCCTACAAGTGTGTAAATGACACGAGCGAAAGCCCCACTCTGCTCACCGCCACCGAATAATCCCGCCACTAAATCGTATTGGAATAAACCGATCAGTCCCCAGTTGATGGCTCCTATGATAACTAATATTAAGGCTACGCGTTGAATCCAACTCATATGGATAACCTCCTTATCAATTTAATTTGGAATTCCCACATAGCATAAGCGTTATGATGAAAATTATGCACGTTGCATTTCCTTTGAGATATTAATTGAATTCGGGGATAATATGAAAAGTAGTTCAGTTCAGAAAGGGGAATTCTTATGGATGCTTTTACGTTTCATAATCCGACAAAATTGATTTTTGGTAAAGATCAAATCACCCAATTGCCAACCCAGCTTCCTGGAGGTACAAAGAAAGTCTTGCTTGTATATGGTGGAGGCAGTATCAAAAGGAACGGGGTTTATGACGAGGTAATGAAGCAGTTGAGCCAAGCTGATGTAGAAGTTTTCGAACTTTCAGGTGTAGAACCGAACCCGAAGCTGACGACTGTTGAAAGAGGAGTAGAAATTTGTAAAAATGAAAAGATTGACTTCCTACTTGCTGTTGGGGGAGGAAGTGTCATTGACTGTACGAAGACGATTGCAGCAGGGGCTGAATTTGATGGAGCTCCCTGGGACCTTGTTACACGAAAAGCGAAGCCAGAAGCCGCTCTTCCTTTCGGTACTGTGCTGACTTTAGCAGCGACTGGATCTGAAATGAATGCAGGTGCAGTCATCACCAATTGGGAAACGAATGAAAAATATGGATGGGGAGCGGCACCTTTAACTAATCCTGCTTTTTCAATATTGGATCCTGCTTATACAGTAAGTGTCCCGAGAGATCAAACCATATATGGTGTTGTTGATATGATGACACACATGTTAGAACAGTACTTCCATAACCCCACTCAATCACCTGTACAGGACGAAATGATTGAAGGGGTATTGAGGACAGTCATCGAAACTGCGCCTGAACTGCTTAAGGATTTAGAATCAGTGGAACATCGGGAAACGGTCCTTTATGCAGGGACCATCGCACTTAACGGAATGTTGCAAATGGGGTATCGCGGGGACTGGGCAAGTCATAATATTGAACATGCGGTCTCAGCTGTTCATGATATACCACACGCAGGCGGACTAGCGATTCTATTCCCTAATTGGATGAAGCACAATTTAGATGTGAATGAGCAACGGTTCGTTCAATTAGCTGTTAAAGTATTCGGGGTTACAAAAGAAGGGAAAAGTGAACGGGAAGTGGCAGAAGAAGGTATTGAAGAATTACGCAAATTCTGGTCTTCCATCGGGGCTCCAGAAACACTCAGATATTATGACATCGATGATGAGAAATTTGATGTGATCATTGATCGTGCCATGAAGCGCGGACCATTCGGTAACTTCAGCCAGCTTCATAAAGAAGATGTAGAGAAAATTCTGGAAATGTCTAAATGACAAAAGAGGTACGGTTTTCCGTACCTCTTTTGTCATTAATCGCCTGAAAGACCACTCCAAAGCTGTGTGACCAAGGGCATATGCTTTTGTTCTTTTTTTAATTTTATCAAAATTAGTAATATTAAATTGAACATGTATCCGTTTACAATAAAAGGTTCGCTTGATTTGAATAAAAGGTTTCGATAAAGTGAAATTGTTCCAGGTAATAAAATTGAGATTTGGAGGTTAATAAATGACACATATTCGGTTTGATTATGAAAAGGCTTTGCCATTCTTTGGTGAACATGAACTTGAATATATGCAAGGAGCTGTTACTCAGGCTCATAAAGCATTACACGAAAAAACGGGCGCAGGCAATGACTTTTTAGGGTGGTTAGACCTCCCGGAAGATTATGATAAAGACGAATTCGCACGGATTAAGAAGTCTGCTGAGAAAATCAAATCAGATTCAGACGTTCTACTGGTTATTGGTATCGGTGGATCTTACTTAGGAGCACGTGCTGCATTGGAAATGCTGAATCATAGCTTTTACAATGAATTAGCATCCGAAGACCGCGATACACCTCAGGTCTTCTTTGTAGGGAACAGCATCAGTGCACCATACATGAATGAATTGTTTGATGTACTTAAGGATAAAGATGTATCCATCAATGTCATCTCCAAAAGCGGGACGACTACTGAACCGGCTATCGCCTTTCGTATTTTCCGCAAGTTTTTGGAAGAAAAGTATGGACTGGAAGAAGCACAGAAGCGTATTTACGCGACAACAGATAAAAATAAAGGTGCTCTGAAAACTCTAGCTGGTGAACAAGGATATGAGACGTTTGTAGTACCAGATGATGTAGGCGGACGTTATTCCGTTCTTACAGCTGTTGGCTTACTTCCAATCGCAGCAAGTGGAATAGATATAGAAGAAATGATGAATGGTGCCCAGGCGGCAAGACAAGAGCTGAGTACTGATCAATTGTCAGAAAATCCGGCTTACCAATATGCTGCTGTGAGAAACGTCCTTTACAATAAAGGGAAAACCATCGAAATGTTGGTCAACTATGAGCCTTCTCTTCAATATTTCTCGGAGTGGTGGAAGCAGCTTTTCGGAGAGAGTGAAGGAAAAGATCAAAAAGGAATTTTCCCAGCATCAGCGAACTTCTCCACAGATTTGCATTCCTTAGGTCAATACGTACAGGATGGCCGCAAAGATTTGTTTGAAACGGTTCTCCATGTAGAGTCACCAGCTTCAGACATTACCATTGAAGAAGATGAACAGAACCTGGATGGCCTTAATTACCTCGCTGGAGGAACTGTGGATGAAGTAAATGAAAAAGCTTATTTAGGAACAATGCTTGCACACACAGATGGAGACGTGCCAAACTTAATCCTCCATATGCCGAAAAGAGATGCATACACATTTGGGTATCTTGCATATTTCTTTGAAAAAGCATGTGCTATCAGTGGTTACCTGTTAGGGGTGAATCCATTCGACCAGCCAGGAGTCGAGGCATACAAGAAGAATATGTTTGCATTACTTGGCAAACCTGGATTCGAAGAAGAAAAAGAAAAATTGGAAAAGCGCCTGTAAATATAAACTATATTTTACCACCTCAGGTCATCCAGAAAATGGATGACCTGAGGTGGTTTTATTTGGGCATAGTAAGCTATAAAGGAGTGATGATTTTGATACCACTATCTTCCCCGCTCACGGGCAGTGTATTTACTTTCGATGATGTTGAAAAAGAGTTGAAAGCTCTAGGGTTCACCCTTGCAGATAACTGGGATTATGAACATGGGTATTTTGATAACAAAATTGATGATCATGTCGGTTACCAGTTTATTCGTCTGCCATTTGTAGTTACATCCGGTTCACTGGACGCTCCGAGTGACCATGCACTAATACAAATGGAAGAACCTTTCTTGTTATCTCATAAATATAATCCAGGTTTAGATGATAACGTTAAAGAAGGGAATGTCCGGGCGATTTTCGATCAATTCCAAGAACCTGTCGATAAAGATGCTTCATTTCCCAAAGAACACATCAGTGCAGGAGAGGATTTGTTACACCAGGTGGAACAGGCTTTATTAACGAAGAGGTGAAAAGACAATCAAGATATCTCCTTTTTCTAACGTGATTCCAGTGTGGATATTGAATGAGACCTCCCCATTTTTCCGGATTCCGATAATTTGAAAACAGTTCTCTAAGAAATGTTCATATGCTTTGATTATTGGCTGTCCGACAAGCTCATCTGTGATTCTTTCTTCGTGGAACTGACGCTCTGTCAATAGGCTGAGCAACAGCTCGAACGGCTTAACTGGGTCATTCCTATACAATTCCTGATAAAAAAGGCTGCTCATAAAATCGTTTGAACGGATGACAGTGTTCGCACCAGCACGTTGCGCATTGATTCGTTGGCGTTCTGTCAAGATCTCCGCTATGATGAATAAACCCGGGTGGTGCCCTTTCAAGGCAACAATTTGATGGATGACGGATTGATCTGACTGTTGTTCTTCCATAGATGGATCAGCGGTGATGATTGCGATACGGGCTTCTTTTAGATTGGCTTGTTCCAACGTTTCCTCGTGCGTTGCGCTACCTTTGACGAAATGGACAGAGGATAGACGCTGATAAAAACGGTTCATTGTGCGATCGATTAAGACGATTCTTTCATGTAAATTTTGCTCTTCAAGCATATCAATCAAATGCCTGGTCCGTTCATTCCAACCGACAACAACTAAGTGTTCATTTCCTTTGAAATCAATTTTACCTTCGGAGAGGTTTGTTTCATGTTTGATGGTTGAAGCGGATAAAGTCGCCATATAAAAGGTGACTAATCCTCCTCCAGAAAGAATCAGTAATATAGCTATCACTTTTCCCGACAAACTTAATGGGACGTAATCGCCGTAACCGACTGTAGCACCTGTCACAAAGGCCCACCAGATCCCGTCGAACACCGTAGGGAAATTATCTGGCTCTATAATATGAATCGTTGCCCCAAAAAGGAACATCATGAGGAATACCGTACTTAATAAACGTAGGAACAAAGGAATTTGGAAATACTGGCGAATCCAATGCTGCATCATTTTCGCCCCTTTTTATCATTAGTATGGGAGATTATCCATAAATTCAAACATAAAAAAACTTGTCCTGAATGCTAGGACAAGTATTGATTCACTATTTAAGTGTATTCTTCAAATCTTCATAAACATAATCCCAAAAATCATGGTGATCCCGGTAGGCCTTAGTAATGAAGGTTAGCATTTCTTTTTGCTTTTCCTGATGGTCATCAGCCTTGCGCTCAGGAAGGTTTGCCATAGAATCATTGATGAATTCCTGTACTTCAGGTGCTCTCGGCCCCCATGTTCCCACTTCTTTTCCTTCAGAATCAATGAAGATGATTTTGGGTATAGAACGGGATTGTCCATTCGTCAAATATTGATCCATCAGCTCCAGGTTTTCATCCCTTAATAGAAAGTGGGTAGGGATGTGGCTAGCTTCAGCCAGCCTTAAATAAATAGGGATATTGAGCATTGCATCTCCACACCAATCTTCAGTCAATACAATAGCACGAAGTCTTTTTGTTTGAAGTTGTTCGAATAATGGCTGGTCCTGGGTGGGGATTGAAAAATTTTCATATATATAAATGAAATTTTTTTGGTGTTTTTCCATTTGGTCGACATATTCTTGTGCAGTCATCCCTTTGTGAAACCATTCTTCTAGACTCATACAAAACCTCCTCTGAAACTAGCATACATGTAAGACTACATACATGTGGGTGTTCCCTCCTTTGTGATTGAATATGCATGAAATTGAAATTTAATAAGATATTTTTGATATGATTGGTATTGAAGGAGGCGTACATGATGAAAAAAGAAAGACTGGACCTTTTATTAGAATTACTCAAAACACCATCTCCCTCTAGTATGGAGATGCAGATTCAAAGAAGATGGATGGAAGAAATGCGTGGGATAGCAGATGAAATAAGAACAGACCATGCCGGAAACGCGATTGCCATTCTGAATCCCGAAGCTGACTTCAAGGTCATGCTTGCTGGTCACTGTGATGAAATTGCCCTTGTGATCAATCGAATCGATGAGCAAGGCTATCTTCATTTTGATAAGATGGGCGGAATTAATCCGAAAGCTGCGGTCGGAATGAAAGTGACCGTGCTCGGTCATGAAAAAGAAGTCACCGGGGTTATTGGCGTCAATGCTCAGCATCATGGTGGTTTGAAAGGTGACTTCGGTGTGGCCGATTTATTCATCGATTGTGGTGCGAAATCCAAAGATGAAATAGAAAAATCAGTCCAAATCGGAGACCTTGCCGTGTATAAACGAGATCCTGAAGTCTTGATGGACCGATACATAGCTGGCCGCGGTCTTGATAATCGAACGGGGCAATTTATTGTTGGTGAAGTTTTAAGGAAGTTATCAGAGAAAAATCTTCATGTAGGTGTTTATGCGGTAAGTACTGTCAATGAAGAGACGAACATGGGCGGAGCTTATTTTGCTGCAGCTGGAGTTGAGCCGTCAATGGCTATTGCATGCGATGTAACGTTTGCCACGGATTATCCTGGTGTGAATAAAAACAAATATGGGGATATCCGGTTAGAAGGAGGACCTGTTCTTGCTAAAGGGGCACCAATCAATCGGAAAATCAACCAGTGGTTAGAGCAAACGGCCAAAAAAATGGAGATGGATATACAATATGAATTGACCCCTCGTTTAACAGGTACTGATGCGGATAAGATGCGTTTAACGGGGAAAGGGGTACCTGTAAGCCTGGTTTCATTACCACTTAGGTATATGCATTCTCCCGTGGAAACAGCCAGCATTCAGGATATTGACGAAGAAGTGGATTTGTTAGTAGAAATGATTGCAAACATGACGGGGAATGAAAATTTAAATCCATTAGAAGATTAAAGATAGAGCGCCTGGGAATGTCCCAGGCGTTTTTCGTTTATTAAAGGGCATATTTGGCAAGAATAGCAGATATAATCTTCAGTAATCGAAGGAGTGGTCTGTGTGGATCGAGAAATTCTTCATCAACAAATAATGACTTTGAAAGGTAAGATTTGTGCTGGTCAACTGCAAGTGCAAGGGTATGATGATTACATTCTTTTACAGCTTGATAAAGTGAAAGATAGCGATGATGGTCTTGTTGATGTATCTACCGTTTCTTCCACTTTACGGTTGTTCATTGATGCGACTGAAAAGTTCGGGAGTCCTTCTGCTTAACGATTCTGATTTAATACTACCAAACAAAAAAAGGCGCTGATCAGCGCCCTTTTTTGTTTGGTTATTGTTCTTTCATTTTTTCTACTTCGTCGACTTTATAACGAGCGGTCGGCATTGCTTCCAGACGTTCTTCGGGGATTGGATCTCCAGACTTTTCACTGTAACCATAGCGGTCTTCTTCCATTCTTTTCAGAGCATCGTTCACTTCCATCAATTTTTCACGAGCCTGTTCATAAAGGGTTTGCTCTTTCGCTCGCTCAAATTGATCTGTGCCCTGGTCGCCGGGATGATCGGCCACACTCGAGATTTCCCCTGTCCGATCATTGGGGTAGTCTGCTTTGGCTTGGTCCTGGTGATATTCTTTCATTTCAGATTCAGCCTCTTCTTTCATTTTCAATAGGCGATTTTTGAAATCTTTTTTTTGCTGTTCTGTCAACATGGATGATCGTACTCCTTTCTATTGTTGAGGTGATCTCATTTTTTCAGAGGAACGATCCCGATAGTACAACGGGAGAGACAAATGATCTCTTCTGACTCGTTCTTAATGGTAATTTCCCAGACCATCGTATTTTTTCCGATATGAGCTGGAAGGGCTGTACCTATGACATGACCATTACGAGCGCTTTTTATATGGTTAGCATTGATTTCTACACCGAATACTTGTTGCACTTGAGGATCGATGTTCAAATAAGCACCAATACTTGCGGCACTTTCTGCTAATGCGACATTCGCTCCACCATGTAAGAAACCCATCGGCTGGAGTGTTCTGGAGTCAACAGGCATTCTTATTTTTACGAGTTTTTCAGTAGCTTCTACAATCTCCATCCCCAATGTTTCCATCAAGGTATTTTTCATCATTGATTGTTCCATCTTCATCCCAACCTTTTTTTAATATTCCCATTCTGAAAATGGTCAAACCTAAATAGAAAGAAGGATGGTATGTAAGCCATCCTTCATTGTTGTGAATACCAGAACCTTTATTAGCTTCATGCGCTTCACTTTAACCAAAGGGGAGATAAAGGTGAATGAGCAAAGAAAGACCTAAAAGTAATCCATATATCGTATTCGTTTGTGCTGTAGCCTTCATAGCAGGCATCATTTCAAGAGGTGCTTGTTTTCCTATAAATCCCTGAATGGCTTTTCTAGCTTTTATTACACTAAAGAAAGTGATTACTGACCAGAGTGGAAGGGTCCCTGTGAAAATAAGTGCTCCGGTAATGATATAAGCAATAATAAATAAAACGGTTAAAAAAACGATAGAACCTTTGTGGCCGAATAAAATGGCTAGGGTCTTCCTTCCGTTCTCTTCATCACCCACCCGGTCGCGAATATTATTCGCGAGCAATATAGTTCCTACAAAGATTGCGACCGGGATGGAAACAATCAAAACTTCACTGGTGATTATCAGTCGTTGGATGTAGTAACTGATTCCTATGATTATCGTTCCCATAAAGAACCCTGCTGTAACCTCCCCAAAAGGAGTATAGGCAATGGGATAGGGGCCGCCTGTGTAAAGATAACCGAACAACATGGATATTAAGCCGATCACAGCGATCCACCAGCTGGAGGAAGCGCAAATATAAATTCCTAATAAACCTGCGATTACGAAAAAAGAGAGGGCGAGGAATAATACAGTTTTAGGACGAATTCCATCCCGGACAATTGTTCCACCAATCCCGACTGAATTTTCATTATCGAGTCCACGAACGTAATCGTAGTATTCATTGAACATATTCGTGGCAGCTTGAATGAGGATGGAGGCGAGCAACATAGCGGCAAATAACCAGAAATCGATTGATTGTTCCATAGCCGCTAACATTGTCCCGACAAATACAGGAACGAATGCAGCTGTTAATGTATGAGGGCGAAGCAGTCTCCACCATACTTGGAATCCTTCACGTTCATTCAAGGAAGCTTTTACATTTTGGTTGTTTTGAACTAAGCTCATTGATGTTCTCTCCCTTGTTTCCAATCTTATTTTATGATAACAATTTAAGTTTAGGGAAACAGGCGCGGAGTGTCAATCAATGTAAGAAAATGCAAGAACGAGGTAAGATTTCTTGAGTCAAGAGAAAAAAGAGAATAAAATAGATAGTGATGCATACAACTATTTCTTTCGAAGTTGCTGTATGATGAGAATATTATGAACGTCCCTTAAAGAATGGGAGGAATTTATATGCTTCATACGAAGGCCCCTCATATAGAAGAATTGATCGGGGAAGCCCTTCAGAAAGCACATCATATTGGGGAACCTCTTTTTATAAGTATCGTTGAACGTATAGATACCCAGGACCCTTTTCAGTTTTTTGAAGCGGGATCAGCTGTAGATACACATCGCTCATTTTGGCAGAGTGCTGATAATGACTTTACAATGGTCGGCGTCGGTAAAGGCAGTCAATTATACGCGAAAAGTGAACAGCGTTTCCAGGAAGTGCAGTCGTTATGGAATGAGCTTCAGGAAAATGCAATCATCCATGATGATTATAATAAAAAAGGGACTGGTATGGTAGCTTTAGGTGGATTCAGTTTTGATCCTTTTGAAGCAGAAACAACGCCATGGGAGTCATTTCCTGACAGTCAGTTGACCATCCCTGCTTATTTACTGACTAATGTGGACGAGGAATCGTATTTAACAATCAACGCAGTAATTTTTCCAGAAGATCACCCACAGCAAATCGCCAACCAGATTTTGAGTCAAAGGGAGCTTCTTTTCGAAGCGGAAATGAAAGCTGTCCAACTTCCTGAAATCAAAAAAACAGTAGAAATTTCACCGGAAGACTGGAAAGTTTCTGTGAGAAAGGCTACGGAAGATATTAAGGCTGGTATGATTGAAAAGGTCGTACTGGCGCGTGAATTGAGATTATCTTTCCATGAAGATACCCATATCACTTCAATTCTGAGAACTTTAGCTGAAACACAATCGAACAGCTATGTTTTCGCTTTTGAAAGTAATGGAGATCACTTCATAGGTGCGACACCAGAACGGTTAGCGAAAGTGGATGAAAGGAAGTTGGTTTCAACTTGCCTGGCAGGCACCACTCCTAGAGGGAGATCTGAAGAAGAAGACATGCTATTAGGGCAGGAGTTATTGGCAGATCCTAAAAACCGTCAGGAGCATCAGTTCGTGGTGGAAATGATTCGGGAAGCTGTAGAAGCTTGCGGTAGTCAGATAGAAATACCAGAAGCGCCTATTCTTTATCCTTTAAAGAATCTGCAGCATTTATATACGCCAGTGAAAGCTATTCTGGATCAAGGTTATACATTGTTGGATGTGATCGAGAAGCTTCACCCTACACCAGCTCTTGGTGGTATGCCACAGAAGAAATCCGTGTCTTACATCAGAGAACATGAAACATTGAACAGAGGCTGGTATGCAGGTCCTGTCGGTTGGTTCGACACCCGTAATAACGGAGAATTCGCTGTAGCCATCCGATCGGCACTCATTCAACAAGATGAAGCCTCCTTATTCGCTGGGTGTGGTGTTGTAGAAGATTCAGATCCAGAGGCTGAGTATGAAGAAACAGCCGTTAAGCTGCAACCGATGCGGTCTGTTTTAGGAGGTTTCTGATGAATCATATAGAGTCATTATCTATGTTTGTCACTCACTTTGTTGACCAACTTGCTTTCTCCGGTGTAGAGCATGTGGTCATTTCACCAGGTTCAAGATCTACACCGCTTGCTATGACATTTGCTGAGCATTCAGAAATTAACCATTGGGTCCATCTCGATGAAAGGTCGGCTGCCTTTTTCGCCTTAGGGCTGGCTAAACAAGAGCAGCGTCCCGTAGCTTTGATCTGCACTTCAGGTACAGCTGCAGCCAATTACTACCCAGCAATTGTCGAAGCTTATTATAGTCGCATCCCACTGATCATTTTGACGGCTGACCGTCCTCATGAGTTAAGAGAAGTGGGAGCACCACAAGCCATAAACCAAATCAACATGTTTGGTAACTACGCTAAATGGTATCAGGATCTTGCCATGCCTGAACTGGATAATCATATGTATGCAAGAAGACAGGCAGCTCGAGCTGTTGAAGAAGCGGTGGCAGGGCATGAGGGGCCCGTCCATTTGAATTTTCCATTACGAGAACCCCTCATCCCTGACTTTACTTTGGAGGGCTGTTGGCGTGGAGAGGTGAAGCCGATCCGGCGCGCGGAAGCAGGAAGCTCTGTTTTATCTGCTGAGAAGCTTAAAAGTTTCTTCACTCATTTTGGTCATAAGGAAAAGGGATTGATTGTAGTCGGACCTCAGGTAAACACGGACCTGGCTGCTTCTGTTACACGCCTGGCCTCGAGGATGGGTCTCCCTATACTGGCTGATCCTTTATCTCAACTGCGGGCAGGGGAGCACGATAAAAGGAATATCATTGAAAACTACGACGGTTTACTGAAATCTGAGCTTCTTCAAGAAAGTCTTACCCCTGACTATATCTTACGTTTTGGCGCAATGCCTGTTTCCAAAGCCTATTTGAAATGGGTGCAGAGATTTGAAAGTCAGGTCGATCATTATATTGTGGATGATCATGCAAGTTATCGGGAGCCTGCCGGTATTAACCCGAATCATATTTGGGCAGATCCCGTAAGTTTTTGCGATCAGCTCACTGACCATATGCCGGAAGATAATATAGAGACCTCCTGGTTGAATCAATGGCAGATTATGAATAATAAAGCTAAAACACAGATGTTACTTGAACCTGGAGAGTCCCTCAATGAGGGACATGCTGTTGTGTATTTATCGCAAAGCCTGCCTGATGAGTCTAACTTCTTTATTGGGAACAGTATGCCTATCAGGGACGTGGATAGCTTTTTCATGTCGACGCCAAAGCGTATAAAGTTAATGGCGAATCGTGGTGCGAATGGTATTGATGGAGTAGTGAGCACCGCTTTAGGAACAGCTGCAACAGGGCGGAAAACGACGCTGCTGCTTGGCGACTTGTCCTTTTTTCATGATATGAACGGGTTATGGATGGCTAAAAATAAGAGAATACCTTTGACAATTGTCGTCATCAACAATGATGGAGGAGGAATATTTTCTTATCTTCCTCAGTCCAATCATGAGAAACACTTTGAAGAACTGTTCGGTACACCACTCGGAATCGAGCTAGGACCTGCTGTAGAAATGTATGGGGGTATTCATGAACAGGTGGATAATTGGGATGATTATCGCACGGCCCTTTCAGAAAGTTATCAAAATGAATCTTTATATGTCATTGAAGTGAAGACAAACCGGGAGGACCATGTTGCTTTTCATAAAGCTAAGTGGCAAAGTGTTGAAAAAGCTGTCCTGAGCTGGAGTGAAAAGGATGATTAAGCGTGTGCAACAGCGGAATTACTGGGTAGAAGACACCGGTGAGGGACCTGCCTTGCTTATGCTCCATGGATTTACTGGAAGTGCAGCTACATTCAATCTCTTCTTGGAAAACATGAATCAAGATTATCGAGTCATCAAAGTGGAGCTTCCCGGTCATTCAAGGACAGGGTCGGTAGGAGTGGTGACGATGGAACAGTTTTGTTGTGATCTAGCAGCCATTCTGGACCAAATGAACTTGGAAAAAGTAACATTGATGGGGTATTCTCTGGGTGGGCGTACAGCTTTATCTTTTGCTATTCTTTATCCTCATCTTGTTGATCGGCTTATTTTAGAAAGTGCTTCACCAGGTTTAGCCACAATAGAAGAGAGACAGGTACGACAGGCAAATGATCAAAAGTTGGTGGAGCAGCTTCAAAAAGAAGGAATTGAAAAATTTGTTTCCTTCTGGGAGAACATCCCGTTATTTAAATCTCAAGTCCTTCTCCCTGAACAGGAGAAAGAAACGCTGAAGCGAGAACGGTTAAATCAAGACCCTGTAGGGCTATCTGAATCTTTAAGAGGCATGGGGACGGGGGTTCAAACCTCCTGGTGGGATCATCTTTCTTCCCTGGAAATTGAAGTGATGCTTATCACAGGAGCGAAAGATAGTAAGTTTCAATCCATCAATCGAAGGATGGAAGAGTTGCTTTCTTATGGGTCCTGGATAGAAGTGGAAGGGGCCGGTCATACCGTCCATCTTGAGAAACCACAGATTTTTGCTAAAATTGTAGATAGCTTCATGGTAAAATAAAATGTGTATGAAGACGTTTTGGTCATGAAGAATCTAGATATAGAAGTAAACAAGGAGGAAATAATATGTCTTTTGATTGGGTTCAAGACCGCGAATATGAAGATATTGTCTATCAAAGATTTGAAGGGATCGCTAAAATCACGATTAACCGTCCTGAGGTAAGAAATGCTTTCCGTCCACAAACCGTCCATGAGTTGATTGATGCATTTGCATATGCTCGTGATGATTCTAGAATCGGCGTTGTTGTATTAGCTGGAGCTGGCGATGATGCTTTCTGTTCAGGTGGGGACCAGAGTGTACGAGGTCATGGTGGTTATGTAGGTGATGATCATATTCCGCGTTTGAATGTTCTGGATCTTCAACGATTGATCCGGGTTATTCCAAAACCCGTAGTAGCGATGGTTTCTGGTTATGCTATAGGAGGCGGCCACGTATTACATATTGTATGTGATTTGACCATTGCAGCTGATAATGCCATCTTCGGTCAAACAGGTCCGAAAGTAGGGAGTTTTGATGCCGGGTATGGTGCTGGTTTGCTGGCACGTATCGTCGGACATAAGAAAGCACGCGAAATTTGGTATTTGTGCCGCCAGTACAGTGCGAAAGAAGCGGAAGACATGGGGCTGGTCAACTCAGTCGTACCTCTTGAAGAACTGGAAGCAGAAACAGTTCAATGGTGTAGAGAGATGCTTGAAAAATCTCCTACTGCCCTCCGTTTCTTGAAAGCCTCATTCAATGCTGACACGGATGGTCTTGCAGGCCTTCAGCAGATGGGTGGAGACGCTACACTGCTTTATTACACGACAGAAGAAGCAAAAGAAGGCCGTGACGCCTTCAAGGAAAAGAGGAAGCCTGATTTCGATCAGTTCCCGCGTTTTCCATGATTTGATGAATGAAAGGTTGTTAAAGGGGCATCCCATAGTGGGGGTGCCCTTTTTTTCCAGATCTTAAAAAGGGATGAGTAAAATGAGCGAATGTATTCCACATTGGTTAGAAAAACAATCAGAGGTAAATCCTCATCACATTGCTCTGGAGTCTCCTGATGGGGGAAAGAAAACCTTTGGAGAGCTAAGGAATGAAAGCAGGCAAATGGCACAGGCTTTAATGAATTCAGGTGTGCAAAAAGGGGATCATATCGCTTTTCTCTCGGATAATGATTTGAATTATCCTGTTTTCATACATGCCATAAGCTACATTGGTGCCGTTGTCGTGTTACTGAACACGAGATTGACTAGTGCAGAAATATCCTATCAATTAAAAGATGCTCATGTTAAGCGTTTATTCATAGGTAATAGTTATGAGGTGAAAGCGGAAATAGCTTCTCAGAATTTGAATACTGCCGTGCAGAAAGTGAGTGAGCTGCCCCAGGAACTTGCAGATGAATATGACTTAAAGCACGAGTTGGCTCTGGATGAAGTTTATACGATGATGTACACATCAGGCACTACGGGAAAGCCGAAAGCTGTCATGCATACATATGGGAACCATTGGTTCAGTGCTATCGCTTCATCATTAAATCTGGGATTACGACATGATGACAAATGGCTGATGTGTTTACCATTGTTTCATGTCGGAGGTTTTTCTGTCTTGATGAAAAGTGTAATATACGGAATGACTATCCATTTAATGAAAAAGTTTGAACCTTCTTTGGTAAATAAAGCTTTAATCACTGAGGGGGTATCACACGTTTCCGTGGTCACGGTAATGCTACAAAAGCTTATGGAAGACTTAGGCGGCAAGCGATACCCGGATCATTTCAAATGTATGCTTTTAGGAGGGGGACCTGTCCCTGTCCATTTACTCGAGCAGACAGCGGGCCGAAATGTTCCCGTCTTCCAGACATATGGCATGACAGAAACATCCTCCCAAATTGCTACCTTAAGCCCTGAGTCAGCTTTTACTAAAATAGGTTCAGCAGGTAAGGCGTTAAGCATAGCTGAGCTCTGGATCAATAACGATGATGAAAAGAAACCAGGAGAGATTATCGTTCGTGGACCGATGGTTTCAAAAGGATATTATAATCGTCCGCAACAGAGGGACGCCTATCTAAGAACAGGAGACATTGGTTATAAAGATGAAGATGGATTTCTGTATGTGGTCGATCGAGTGAAGGATGTGATTATTTCTGGTGGGGAAAATGTGTATCCAGCAGAAATCGAAAGTGTGTTATCTGATATTCCAGGTATACGTGAAGCAGGGGTTACAGGCCGTAAAGATGAACGTTGGGGCGAGGTCCCTGTCGCTTTCCTTGTTTCAGAGTCACCTGAGACCTTGGAATCAGAAGAGATTTTGGATTTCTGTAAAGAAAGGTTAGGAAAATATAAACTGCCAGCTGAATTGCACTGGGTAGAGGAACTTCCTAGAAATGCTTCGAACAAGGTGCTGCGCAGACAATTATTTTCTTTATTGGATCAGGAGGACTGAGATGAATATTGACCGGATTACTTTACGTAAGATTATACTTCCATTGAAATCCCCATTCGTCACTCATCACGGCCGCCTTGAAGAAAGACCGCTGATCATCGTCGAAACGAGAGATGGTGACGGTCGTGTAGGGTATGGGGAGGTCACAGCTTTCCCTACGCCATTCTACACTTCTGAAACAATACATACAGCATGGTATGTATTGCAGGAACTGTTGATTCCATCGATCTTATCTAAAAATGTCCACCATCCGAAAGATATAGGACCTATTATGGAGGGCTTTCAAGGTCATCCAATGGCCAAATCTGGGCTGGAAGGTTCATTATGGGATTTATACTGTAAGCAGGAAGAGGTAAGCTTGAGTCAGCTCATAGGTGGAACTCGAAAGTTTGTCACAGCGGGGGCAGTGATAAGTTTAAGGGATGATATGGAATCATATATACATGATTTAAAAAAAGATGGATATCACCGTTATAAGCTGAAGGTTAAAAAAGGATACGAACATGAAACGATTGAAACTGTTCAAGCAATAGATCCCGATCTTCCAATCATGATTGACGCAAATGGACAGTATGATGCAAAAGATATCGATCATTTGAAGTCATTGGATCAATATGGTCTTATGATGCTCGAGCAACCTTTTGCTCCGGGTGACTTTTATCTTCACCGTGAATTACAAAAAAACCTTCAAACACCTTTATGTTTAGATGAATCAGTGAGTGGGTTCCATGATGCGGTCCAAGGTGTCCAGCTGGAAAGCTGCCAAATCATTAATGTGAAAATCAGCAGGGTGGGCGGCTTGAAGGCTGCAATCCAAATACATGATTATTGTAAAAGAAAGGGCTTCCCTGTCTGGTGCGGGGGGATGGTTGAGTCCGGAATTTCCAAAGCACATAATCTGGCGCTTGCTTCTCTCCCTAATTTCACCATACCGGGTGATCTGTCTGGTTCTTTGCGCTACTTCGAAAAAGACATCATCAACCCTGGTATTCAAATAAATAAAGGGCAAATAGAAGTTCCTCAAGGTCCTGGCATCGGTGTAGATGTTGATGAGGAATATCTTCACCATGTGACCTGTGAAGCATACACTTTCTCTGTTTAGAATGTAATAAGCTTTCCAACAATGGCTCACAATAGGACCAAGGAGGGCGATTCATGGACAGGGATAAGTATTACATCAATATCGGCACAAGAGAAATTTCATTGAATCACGATGGAAACAATGACGATTTTCTCATTTACGCTACAAAAGAAGAAGTAATCACTTTAAGAGAGATTTTTGATGAAATCTACAATTCCGATGTACGTTCATTTTACAGAGCTCATGTACCGTTCAAGCCTTATCACCAGGATGAAGATAATGACGAGACAGACATGGAAATGAAACATGCCTTTCAGAAAATTTATGACCTCGGTGATGAGACAACCAAGAATCATATTGTCGAAATGGGTGTATTGGAAGATTAAGGAGAAGGCCGCTTCATATAAGGAAGCGGCCTTCAATACTTTCAGTTAATAAAACCGTGGAGAATATCCATTTCCTATACTTCTACTTTATCTACCCGCTGGAATTTCGATGTCCACGGTCTCATAAAAATGGCTGTATTCACAGTGTATGACAGTGTTTTCTTTCATTTTTTCTCCAATTGATTGTTGAGCATAACCACCTTCTGCTTTGAAGCTCCTGGAGTTGCGGGGGTATGATTGTGATCGGTAAAAGCATTCATTTGCTCTAAACATTCTCATGTCCCTTTACCACCCATCTTCTGTTGGCAGAAAAAGAAAAAGACCATCATGATATACGAATGAATTGGAAAAAGGTTTATTCATCTCAGGATGGGGCTATCCCGCCGTTTCGGAATTTAAGTCCAGTTGGGTTTCTTTTGTTATATTTTCAAAATATGAGGGTATATCAACCAAAAGACACTACCATTTGATGATTGTAAGTTTATCTGCAGAGTGGTTTGTATTTGGGGTGGCTTATGGTACGATTTAAACAGGCAAGCAAACAGAACGCTTATAAAGAATTAAAGGCAGTTGAAGCAGACATGAAAACATTTTACGATTTTTATCACAATCCTGTTCGATTATCTTTTGATGATCACCCTTTTTCTAAGACACCTAAACATGTGTGGGTCATTTGCCGTTTTAAAGACCAATGGCTGCTTACGAAGCACAAAGACCGAGGTCTCGAATTCCCGGGCGGGAAAGTAGAGGAAGGGGAAACGGCAGAGCAAGCAGCGATAAGAGAAGTTCAAGAGGAGACAGGCGCTCAAATTGATGAATTATCTTATATCGGTCAATACCATGTAGATGGAAAAGGTGGGACCGTCATAAAGAACGTTTACTTTGCGGTCATTTCCGGTTTGACGGATCAGGAGCATTATTTTGAAACGTTTGGTCCTGTATTATTCAGGCATTTACCTCGTAACTTAAAAAGAAATGATCGGTTCAGCTTCATGATGAAGGATGAAGTTCTACCCGAATGTATGAAGAAAATTGATTACATTTGCAAAGAGAGCTAAAAAGGGATCCACCGCTTCGTATCGGTGGATCCCTTTTTATTCTATGAAAAGATGAGAAAATATTATCGGGACCTGTTATAGGTCGGGCCTGCTTGCTTTATAGCATGGCTCGCATGAGTGAACTTTTGAAAGTTTTCGTGGAATTGTTCCGCTAGTTCTTTGGCACTCTTGTCATACTCCTCTGCTTTTGCCCAGGTTTTTCTTGGGAAAAGGACTTCATCAGGTACTCCAGGGCAATGCGTGGGAATGTTCAACCCGAAGTAAGGATCTTGATAAGTCTCTGCTGAACTCAGCTCTCCTTCTAATGCGGCTTGAATCATAGACCTCGTATAACTTAACTTGATTCGTTCTCCTTCACCGTAGGAACCGCCAGACCACCCAGTGTTGACTAAATAAACATCTGTGTTGAACTGGTCGATTTTTTCACCAAGCATTTCAGCATAAGTAGCTGGAGCTAAAGGAAGAAAAGGTGATCCGAAACAAGCAGAGAATGTTGCTTGCGGCTCGGTAATCCCTCTCTCCGTTCCTGCAAGCTTACTTGTATAACCACTTAGAAAATGGTACATCGCCTGTTCTTTAGTCAGTTTGCTGATGGGAGGTAAAACACCGGTAGCATCTGCTGTCAAAAAGATGATGGCATTTGGATGACCGGCGATACTCGGTTGTACTGTATTTTCAATATGCTCGAGAGGATAAGCAGCACGAGTATTTTCAGTTAGACTCGTATCACTGTAATCAGGTCTATGGGTTTCTTCGTTTAACACCACATTTTCTAACACAGCTCCAAAATGAATGGCATCAAAAATCTGCGGTTCTTTTTCTTGGGAGAGGTTGATACATTTCGCGTAGCATCCTCCTTCAATGTTGAATACTCCGTAACTGGACCAAGCATGCTCATCATCCCCGATTAATCGGCGCTGTGGATCAGCAGACAAAGTGGTTTTCCCTGTCCCGGAGAGTCCGAAAAATAAAGCGACATCTCCTTCTTTTCCGACATTTGCCGAACAGTGCATAGGCAGGACGTTCTTTTCAGGAAGAACGTAATTCATCACAGAAAAGATGGATTTTTTTATTTCTCCTGCATATTCTGTGCCGCCTATAAGTACAACACGGTGTTTGAAGGAAATCATGATGAATGCTTCAGAGTTCGTACCATCTACACTGGGGTCCGCTTTGAAGGTTGGTGCTGAAATGACTGTGAATTCAGCTTCGTGATCTTCAACTTCTGAAGTCTCAGGACGTATGAACATTTGTCGGGCGAACAAATTGTGCCAAGCGAATTCGGTAAGTACTTGAAGGGGGAGGCGGTGTTTCTCATCAGCTCCTGCATAACCTTTGAAAACGAATAATTCATTTCTTCCCTTCAAATAATCCAGAACTTTATGGTACAGATTTACGAACGTGGAGTCATCGATAGGTTTATTGACAGTTCCCCAGTCGACTTTATTTGCAGTCGTCTCATCTTTTACGATGAATTTATCTTTTGGTGATCTACCAGTGTAAGTACCTGTCGTTGCTTGAACGGCCCCTTTTTCCGTTAAAGTTCCTTCATTACGATATAAGATCCTTTCCACTAAATGTGGAACAGATGATTGGTGTTGGACATGCTCTTGCGCTAATAAGAGGTTTAATTCTGACATTTGATTGATGGTACTCATATGCGTCGACCCGCCTTTATATTAAAATTTAAATGTAAGCTAATCTGGAATTAGTATAACACATTAATCACAATAGTCCATACTATTATTGAAAATGCTTTCATGATATTAATTTCTATATATATGTGGGAAATACCTTGTTATCATCTTATGTAATATACTAATGAACGTTTACGATTGAAGAAAGGATCGACCACTTCCACATGGTCCTTTTCCCTTAGAAAAGCTTAGTATTCTAATTGACATTAAACATGGATTTCGATACGATAACTGAGAACGGAAACTCTCTTATCCAGAGTTGGTGGAGGGACAGGCCCTTAGAAACCCAGCAACCGTCTTTTCAAATGACATGGTGCTAACCTGAAGCAAGGAATGAGAACACTCCTTGGACGATAAGAGCGAAAGGAAGCAGCCCCTTTCCTCGATATAGGAAGGGTTTTTTCTTTTTTATGAGAAATATCCGTAGCAGGTGGAAAACCTGGTGATATTCCTATGTAAAAGCTCAATTGGTTGTGAAATGATTCAACAAGAAAATATATGAAACAGCTTATTAGTTTCTGCACATACTGGTAAAGAGTTCCGTCTAATACTTTGTACTTACAGAAGGAGGAGTTTTTCAGAATGCCTGCCAACCGCCGGTTATTCACATCAGAATCTGTTACAGAAGGACACCCTGACAAAATTTGCGATCAGATTTCTGATGCCATTTTAGACGAAATTTTAAAAAATGACCCGAACGCGAGGGTTGCATGTGAGACAACAGTTACAACGGGACTGGTGCTTGTCTCCGGAGAGATCAGTACTAATACTTATGTAGATATACCTTCGATTGTCCGTCAGACAATCAAAGAAATAGGATATACACGAGCGAAGTATGGATTTGATGCCGATACTTGCGCTGTATTGACAGCCATCGATGAGCAATCTCCTGATATTGCTGGAGGCGTTGATGTTGCTTTAGAATCTCGAGAAGGTAAGATGAGTGATGATGAAATTGAAGCCATTGGTGCTGGAGATCAAGGTCTGATGTTCGGATTCGCTAACAACGAAACAGACGAACTTATGCCGCTTCCGATCGCTTTGGCTCATAAACTTTCTAAACGCCTGGCAGATGTCCGCAATGATGGTACCTTGGATTATTTGCGTCCAGATGGAAAGACTCAGGTGACGATAGAATATGATGATAAGGATCAACCGGTCAGGGTTGATACAATTGTCATTTCTACTCAGCACGCAGAGGAGATCACACTTGAGCAAATCAAGAAAGATTTAAAAACCCACGTCATAGACCCTGTCGTACCTAATGGTTTGATTGATGATGAGACAAAGTATTTCATTAATCCTACTGGCCGCTTCGTTATCGGTGGACCTCAAGGAGATGCAGGGTTGACGGGGAGAAAAATCATTGTCGACACCTATGGAGGTTACGCTCGTCATGGAGGCGGTGCTTTCAGTGGTAAAGATGCTACCAAAGTTGACCGTTCTGCTGCGTATGCTGCCCGTTATGTAGCAAAAAATATAGTCGCTGCGGATCTTGCTGATTCTGTAGAAGTCCAATTAGCATATGCGATTGGAGTGGCCCAACCTGTATCGATCTCCATCAATACGAATGGTTCAGGGAGAGTATCGGAGGAGAAACTTGTCGAAGCTGTTCGCGAATTGTTCGACCTTCGTCCGGCCGGGATCATTAAAATGCTCGACCTTCGTCGGCCGATTTACCGCCAAACAGCTGCATATGGTCACTTTGGCCGGACAGATGTAGAATTTCCTTGGGAAAAAACAGATAAAGCAGCTCAATTGAAAGATCGGTTTAAATAATAAAAAACTGCCTCCACTTTACCGTGGAGGCAGTTATTTATTTCTGCTGTTTTTTATAATATTGTCCTTTTTCAACATAGCTTGCGCGAATGCGATTCAACTCTTTAATGTCATCATTATTCAATTCTCTGATCACTTTAGCCGGCCGACCGAAAGCTAGTGTATTTGGAGGGATCACTTTACCGGGCGGTACTAGACTCCCTGCACCGATGAATGCCTGTTCCCCGATTTCCGCACCATCCAGAATAAGCGAACCCATCCCGATTAAAGCATTTTCCCTTATATGAGCAGAGTGGAGTGTAACTTGATGGCCGACCGTCACGCCATCCTCAATGATCAAGGGTTGATCAGGGCTTTGATGCAGAAGGCTGAGATCCTGGATGTTTGTGTTTTTACCGATATGTACTGGTGCCACATCTCCTCGTATTACTGTTTTAAACCATATGCTTGCCATTTCACCTATGGTGACGTCACCTGTAATAACCGCATCATCCGCTACGAAAGCGCTCGGGTGGATGTCCGGATGCTTTCCTTTATATTCGCAATACATACTGAACCCCCTTATAATATAGTTGATAATAGTATATCAGAAGAAAAGGGGGGAACGCTGTGAAGAAATTGGAGTCTGTTGACGATATCGCTACCATCGTTCTCGTACACGGGGCCTTTGAACATGGTGGCAGGTACAAGGAATTAGTGGAACGTTTACGTCAGGATCACTTTTCAGTCATATATGGCGACCTTCCCGGGCAAGGTGTTTCAGAAGGGAAGAAAGGACATATCCATTCTTTTAAGGATTACACCAATACAATCAAATCCTGGGTGGAGCAGGCAAATCCTGAAAAAAAGATATTCATCATTGGCCATAGCATGGGAGGGTTGGCTGTGATTCGGTTCATGGAAGAAAAACAAACAAAAGTAGATGGAGTGATTCTGTCCTCACCAGCGGTTAGTATCTTGAATAAAGCAAGCAAACCTTTAGAGGCAGTTTCTTATCTCCTGAACCATATCACCCCTTCACTTAGGATCAAAGCTTCTCAGCAGCCAGAAATCATAACAAGGAATCCTAAGAAGATTACGGAATTCAATGAGGATCCATTGATTATTGATAAAGTTTCTGTTCGGTGGTATCGTGAATTTCAAAAGGCGACACGTCAAGCATTTTTGAATATTGACAAATTCCCTGATGTCCCTCTGCTGGTCATGCAGGCAGAAGCGGATTACATGGTTGACGCTCAAAAAACTACAGAGTGGTTTGATAAAGTCGTTTCGAAAGAAAAGAGCTATAAACAGTGGCCTGGGCTTTATCACGAAATTTTTAATGAACCGGAATTTGAAGAGGTTTATCGCTATACACGGTCTTTTATCGATAATCATTTTAATTAATCTGCAAGGAGGCAACATCTTGATAGGTTCTGTTCCAAAAAATGCCGTCCACCTCATGTATCAAGTTTACAAAAATATTTTCCCTGCCGTTCATCAAGAACTTGAGCGATGGATTGAACTTGCAAAAGCTATACCAGATGAAGAGTTGAGAACTCAAGCACTTGCCAGCATTGAAGAAAAAACGTTCCATTGCGAAGGGGGAGCAATCTATTCCGTGTTAGCAGGGAATGAAGCAAGAGAGGCGATTCGCTTCATAGTTGCTTACCAAACCATTAGTGATTATTTGGATAATCTCTGTGATCGCAGTACTTCAATGGATCCTGAGGATTTCAGAATGTTGCATCAATCTATGACAGACGCTCTCACTCCAACTAATGAAACAAAAGATTACTACCGTTATCGTGAGGAAAAGAATGATGGCGGGTATTTACATCAACTAGTAAAGACTTGTCAAGATGTACTGGGGAAAGCTGAAGGGTATGAGATGGTGGGTGACTATACTTTGAAGCTAGGGTCCCTATACAGTGATCTGCAGGTACATAAACATGTTATTGAAGAAGAGAGAATACCACGGCTTCAGCAATGGTTTGAAATGCATCGAAAAGAATGGCCGGAATTGAAATGGTATGAGTTTTCTGCCTGCACAGGGTCAACATTAGGCATCTTCTGTCTTGTTTCTTATACTTTGGGCGGAAGGATCGATCATTCATTAGCTGCTCAAGTGGAACGCAGCTATTTTCCATTCATGCAAGGGCTGCATATTTTATTGGATTACTATATTGACCAAGACGAAGATGAGTTGGAAGGTGACTTGAACTTCTGTGCTTATTATGAACATGAAGATCAAATGAAAAAACGTTTCAAGTATTTTGTTGAAAGGACACACCATGAGATAAAGAAACTCCCTGATCCAGCTTTTCATCAAATGATTCATGAAGGCTTGGTCGGTATGTATTTGGCTGATCGTAAAGTCGGTAAACTACAAAATGCTAAAAGTTTTGTAAAAGATATGTTGAAGTCGAGCGGGAAAAAAGCAACATTTTTTTATTACAATACAAAGATATATCATAGATTAAAGCCTGGACGAGAATTATAAACGCCCAGGTCTTTTCTTTTTTTAATCATTAGAACAATCGCCTGAAGTGTTCCAGTTTTTAATTAGTGTTTTTCAATTGCGAGGATAAAAGGAGGGGTGCGTTTCTGGTTGATGAACCCATAGTTCAGGACATGATATTCTTTTTGGTTGAGCGAAGTTACATATTCTAAAAGAGCATCTTTTTCTTCACTCCCACCAGGATGCCCATGATAAACTACAAGCACAACCAATCCTCCCTTTTTCAAGGAAGACAAGACATTCGTTACAGATGCGATCGTCTCATCAGGCGTGGTAACAACGCTTTTGTCACTGCCTGGAAGGTATCCTAAATTGAAAATGGCTGCCTGAACATTCCCCTTATGTTTTTCTGGTATGTAATCTTCTACCTTTCCGTGTGAGTCATGAATAACCGTCGTTTGGTCGAGTACTTTTTCCGCTGATAAACGATCTCTGGTTTTTCGGACTGCTTCACTCTGGATATCAAAGGCATATACGTGCCCTCCCCCTCCGACAAGTTCAGCTAAAAGGAGGGTATCATGACCATTTCCGCAAGTTCCGTCAATGGCGATATCCCCCTTATTTACAGCTTGCTTCATTAATATGTGCGAGTAATCTACAATCCGGTGCAGAATCATTAACCTAACCTCCGTATCTTACATATAATCACTATTCCTTATTGTAGCATGGGAAACAGGGCTATGAAATGAATCAGACACGGGCTCATAAGTCTTGGACATTATCGATGAACTTAGGGACGTCTTTTCCTGTGTGAAGCGGTTTTTCTTCTCAATTAAACATTTTAAAATTCCTGGCCGAAGAAAAAACCTGCACCATAAAGATGCAGGTCAATATTTAGAGTTTGATTTGTTTTTGGAATTCTTTTTGTGTTTCTGTACAGAGTCATAAGCTTTCTTCGCATACTGTTTTGTTTGCTCAGGATTTCTTTTAGCGTAGTTTACAGCCTTGCTTATTAGTTTTTTCATAAGAAACCTCCTTCATCTTTCACTATGATTTTATCACGGACTTTTTCTATTGTAAGGTAATACGGCTCCGTCTGCTTGACAAAGCCTTCTGCTTTCATTAAGATACGATTATAAATGTAAAAACTTAGATGAGGAGTAGTAGTGATTGATTCAAGCTTTAGAGAGACAGTGGCTGGTGAAAGCTGTCCTTGAATGTCATGAACTCGCCTTGGATGTTGCAGATGTGAACATAAGTAGTTTCTGCCGGTGTGATCGCCGTTATAGATGTCGAGTTGAACGCTTTTATAGTGTTAATTTGGGTGGTACCGCGGGAATCAAGCCTCTCGTCCCATTTAGGGATGAGGGGCTTTTTATATTTTTATTCAGATAATGAGGAGGAAAAGAATATGGCTTTTGATCATAAGACCATTGAGAAAAAATGGCAAAAGCATTGGCTGAAGGAAAAAACATTCCAAACAGACAGCTATTCGGACAAAAAGAAATTTTACGCACTGGATATGTTCCCTTACCCATCAGGGGCTGGCCTGCACGTTGGTCACCCTGAAGGTTATACAGCTACAGATATTTTGTCCCGTATGAAGCGGATGCAAGGCTACGAAGTTCTTCACCCGATAGGCTGGGATGCATTCGGTTTACCAGCAGAACAATATGCATTAGATACAGGAAATGACCCGGAAGAATTCACCAAAAAAAATATCGATACATTCCGCCGTCAAATTCAGGAATTAGGCTTTTCCTATGATTGGGATCGGGAAGTGAACACGACTGATCCTGATTATTATAAATGGACGCAATGGATTTTCTTGAAGCTTTATGAAAAAGGTCTTGCGTACATTGATGAAGTAGCTGTCAATTGGTGCCCCGCATTGGGTACTGTGCTTGCCAATGAAGAAGTCATCGATGGCAAAAGTGAAAGAGGCGATCATCCGGTTGAACGCCGTCCAATGAAACAATGGATGCTTAAAATTACAGCCTACGCAGATCGTCTTCTTGATGACTTAGAGGATCTGGATTGGCCGGAGAGTATCAAGGATATGCAGCGGAATTGGATCGGTAAATCAGAAGGTGCTGAAGTAACATTCCAAATCGATGAGTATAATCAGTCTTTTAATGTTTTTACAACAAGACCGGATACGCTCTTTGGAGCGACTTATGCTGTATTAGCTCCAGAGCACCCACTTGTAAATGAGATTGTTGCTGAAGAGCAAAAGTCTGAAGTAGAGGGTTACATTGAAAAAGCCCAGAACAAGAGTGACTTAGAACGTACCGATTTAGCTAAAGATAAGTCAGGTGTATTCACAGGAGCATATGCGGTCAATCCGATCAATGGAGAAAAGTTACCGATTTGGGTAGCTGATTATGTATTGATGACTTATGGAAGTGGAGCCATCATGGCAGTACCCGCTCACGATGATAGGGATTATGAATTCGCTCAAAAGTTCAACCTTCCTATCATTCCAGTAGTCGAAGGAGGAAATGTGGAGGAAGAGGCATACACAGGTGACGGCCCTCATATCAACTCTGATTTCTTGAACGGCTTGGCAAAAGAAGAAGCGATCACCAAATCAATAGAATGGCTGGAAGACAATGGTGATGGGCGGAAACAAACGACTTACCGTCTTCGTGATTGGTTGTTCAGCCGGCAACGATATTGGGGTGAACCTATACCAGTCATCCATTGGGAAGATGGTTCCATCACACCAGTGGAAGAAAAAGATCTCCCTATACAACTTCCTAAAACAACGGAAATCAAGCCATCAGGCACAGGTGAATCACCACTTGCCAATATAGAAGAATGGGTGAATGTCGTTGATCCAGAAACAGGGATGAAAGGACGGAGGGAAACGAATACCATGCCTCAATGGGCAGGGAGTTGCTGGTATTACCTTCGTTATATAGATGCAAATAATGATGAAATGTTCGCAGATTATGAAGCATTGAAAAAGTGGCTTCCAGTTGATGTATATATCGGTGGGGCGGAGCACGCGGTCCTTCACTTACTATACGCCCGCTTCTGGCATAAAGTCCTTTATGATGCGGGAGTGGTACCGACCAAAGAGCCTTTCCAGAAGTTGTTTAACCAAGGGATGATTTTGGGAGAAAACAATGAGAAAATGAGTAAATCAAAAGGGAACGTAGTGAATCCTGATGATATCGTTTATTCCCACGGAGCCGACACCTTGAGACTTTATGAGATGTTCATGGGACCATTGGATGCATCTGTAGCCTGGTCTACGAATGGTCTGGATGGGGCACGCCGTTTCCTAGATCGCGTTTGGAGGCTGTTCGTTACGGATGGAGAATCATCAGGGGCCATTCAAGAGGATAGTGATGACAGTACGCTTGAGAAGGTGTATCACGAAACCGTTAAAAAGGTATCAGAGAATTTCGAGGAACTTCGTTTCAATACAGGAATTTCTCAGATGATGGTATTCATTAATGAAGGCTACAAAACGGATGTATTGCCTAAAGAATATGTGGAAGGGTTTGTAAAGCTGTTGTCTCCGGTTGCTCCACACATTTCAGAAGAACTTTGGGAAATACTCGGTCACAAAGAAACCATCAGCTATGAACCATGGCCTTCTTTTGACGAGTCTAAACTAGTTGAAGATGAAGTTGAAATCGTCATTCAAGTCATGGGGAAAGTGAGAGCGAAGATGATGGTCAACAAAGAAGCCTCTAAAGAAGACCTTGAGAAACAAGCATTAGAAAATACAAATGTTCAAGAATGGTTAGAAGGTAAAACAGTAAGAAAAGTGATTGCCGTTCCTGGAAAGCTAGTGAATATCGTAGCAAACTGATATAGTAACCACCTCGATAAAGCGTGCGAGGTGGTTCTTTACAAGCTGAACACTCCAAAACAGATACCTTGACTTTGAGTTGTTATAAATTAAAATATATTTGAAACTAATCTTTAGGAGGGTCTTATGTGAGCCGTATAGAAGAAATCACTCCGCAAGAAGTAGAGAAGAGAATCGGACGAAAAGAAGATTTTACAGTTATAGATGTAAGGGAAGATGATGAAGTAGCACAAGGGATGGTACCTACGGCTAAACATATCCGTCTAAGTGATGTCCCGCAATCGGTTGATCAACTACCTAAGGATAAGGAATATGTCATGATTTGCCGGTCAGGTAGGAGAAGCATGAATGCAGCAGAATTCATGAATGAAAATGGTTTTTCTAATGTTAAGAATATGGAAGGCGGGATGTTGGGCTGGAACGGAGAACTCGTCTTCTAGAGTGAAAGGATAAAAGGTCATGGAAATTTTATACGGCTGTGCCGTCATTTTAATCATGATGGTTGCCTATCAAATCAACCAGAGATTTTTCTTGAAGCCATATCAACGGCAGAGGTCTACAGAAGATGAATTCTGTGTCATCGATATAAGAGATTATATCAGTGCACACCGTTCCCCCTATCCAGGTGCAGAGAACATCCCTCTGAGCTATTTAAGAAGAACTCTGAACGAGCGTTTTGATTGTCCGAAGAAAATTTTGGTAGTGTCCGATGATAAACGCGGAGCGAAAATGGCTGCAAAATTAATTAGAAAAAAACAACACAAACCTGTCTATTATATTCAATCCAATGGATGATCTCCTTCTTTCGAAGAAGGGGATCTTTTATTTGTAATCAGTGAATGATCATTCTGGAATGATAAGTGGATATGTATGTATATCTATAAGAGGATTGAAACTTATATTTTGCACCGGTACAACTATTCGCACCTGGGTAAAGGGGAAGCTTCCGTTTCCACATCCTCATAATTGAAATTCTACTCTGCTTTCCTCAATGGTTAATTAAAGGGGTTTTTGATTTGTTAATACCTTAAGAGGCAAAGTGGAGTCCTTTTATAAAAAATCTAACAAACTATTGACGTGATCAATAGAGACATGTAATATAGTCAACGTTGCTTATTTGAAAACAAATCAAATCAAGGACGAAATATTTATTTCAACAAAATCTATCAAAACTATTGACGATATATAATTTATTGTGCTAGAATTTGATTACTGTCGCATAGGGCAGTCATTGATCTTTGAAAACTGAACGAACCAACCAGTACGTCAAGATATTTCTTCTTATAAAGAAGAGATTTGAAACAAGCACATTCGGTGTGCAAATGAGCAAGTCAAACTAACTTTTATGGAGAGTTTGA